>NZ_JADIJR010000012.1 GCF_017355365.1 Microbacterium sp. SD291
CTGGGCGGCTCTGATTTCGCTGTTCATCGGCTTCAGGCTCCTTGCTCGATCGCCACTTCGGTCGACGGACTCACGTACGTGCGTGTCCGGCCCCGGAGGGGCTTCCGTGATTGATCTCCCCATTGCAGCGGCAGGCAGCGCTCCTGGACGGGTCGAAGGTCCCGTGCAGGAGCACTGGCCGGGTGGACGGGACTTTCGGCCCGCAGAAGCGGTGCCCCTGAGACGTACGGTCGACCCGGGTGAATGAGGAGGGAGACCGCGATGGAACGCATCGTCCTCGGCTACGACGGCGGACCCGCGGCGGTCGCCGCGCTTTCCTGGGTGATCCGACGCGTCAACAGAAGGGTCGCGCGCATCGACATCGTCAGCGTTGTGCCGACGCACGCAGTGGATCGATCCTCGTCGCTCGAACACTTGGAGGCTGCAGAAGCCCGGCTCCGTGACCAGGCGCGGGGAACGCGCGTGGGATTGCATCGTCTCGAAGGCGATGTCGCCGATGGCCTGGCCGGGGTTGTCGACGACGCCGATATTCTCGTGACAGGGATCAATCTCGGTCGCCCGGTCCGCGCGAAGCTCGCGGGAGCGCTGCCCGTTCGCCTGAGTGCACGCGCAGACGTTCCGGTCGTTCTGGTTCCGTCAGACTGGACAGAGACGGGGGATCCCGTCACCGTCGGCATCGCCGCAGACGGCTCCTCTGATGCTGCGCTCGCATTCGCGGCGGCCGAAGCCGAGATCCTCGACGTGCCGACCCGACTGGTGCACTCGTGGCTGATGCCGACCCCGCGATTCGCTGAACCTCACGCGGTGCAGCCTACGCCGGAGAGCGTCGCGGAGGGCCACAGCAGAGTGCTCGACCGAGCTTCCGTGTGGGTCCTCGGTCACTACCCGAGGGCTGCCGTCTGCACCGAGCTGGTCCGCGATGTCGCGTCTGGTGCGCTGCTGAGCTATGCCGATCGGTCCTCGATGCTGGTGATGGGCACCCGACGCCTCGGTCCGCTCGCCGGCAGTCTGTTCGGATCGGTCACGCAGGAGGTTCTCTGGCGTGCTGAATGCCCAGTGGCGATCGTGCCATCCTCATCGCGGCCTCGACGCCCCCGGATCGGCTCGGCGTGACGGCGCCTGTGCCCCGCCATCGCGGATCCGGCTCACTCCGGCTCGTGCCCCAACTGCAATATCGCCGCCTGAGTTCGCCGCTCGAGGCCCAGCTTGCTCAAGAGCGAGGACACGTAGTTCTTGACGGTCTTCTCTGCGATGCCGAGACGCTCGCCGATCTGGCGGTTCGTCAGGCCGTCGGCGATCAGCCGGAGTATCTGACGCTCGCGCAGACCCAAGGACCCCAGACGCGGATCCTCCTCGTCAGCGCGCTGGCGGATCATGGCGGTCGCCTGATGGACAACTCGCGGGTTCATCAGAGATCGCCCGGCAGCAACGACCCTGACTGCCTCCACCAGTCGTTGACCGCCGATGTCCTTGAGCACATAGCCCGCGGCTCCTGCGAGGACCGCCGCGTTGACAGCAGCGTCGTCATCGTATGCGGTCAGAATCAGACACGCCACGCCAGACATGCGTGAGCGGATGTCTCTGCACAGGTCGATGCCGCTGCCGTCCGGAAGGCGAACGTCGAGCACGGCCACATCCGGCTGAGTGGCCTGTATGCGTCCGGTGGCTTGCTGCACGGAGCCCGCCTCTCCGATGACCTCGATGTCGTCGAAGGAGCCGAGGAGGTCGGCGAGTCCGCGTCGGACGATCTCATGGTCGTCGACCAGGAACACTCTGATCATCCTGCTCCCTTTCATCTACTCATCCGCGAGGGGTACCGACCACTTGGCCACAGTCCCTGTCTCGCTGGTGTCGAGAGAGAACTCACCGCCACGCGCGTTCGCGCGGTGGGCTACGTTGTCGAGGCCGCTCCGGCGTCCGGTCGCCGGGATGCCGACACCGTTATCCTCGACGCTGACGACGGCGAGACCGTCGACGACTCCCACTTCGACGGAGATGCGGTCGGCTTGGGAATGGCGAACCGCGTTGCTGAGGAGCTCACGCGCCGCGCCGAGGACGTCGGCGGCCAGTGGTCCGGTGATCGCGTGATCCACGGGACCGATGAAGCGGAAGACGGGCGGTCGGGTAAGTGACCCGGTCAGCTCGGCGACGGCGTCGATGATGTGGTGTCGGATCGAGCTGCTGTCGCTGTGGGACAACGCGAAGATGACGTTCCGGATCTGCGTGATCGCGTCGTCGAGCTGCGCGACGGATTCGTTCAACCGCTCTGTTGCGGGACCCGAGGGAAGGCCGCTGGCGACAGCCTGCAGGGTCAACCCGGTTCCGAAGAGCTGCTGGATCACATGATCGTGAAGATCCCGGGCTATGCGTCGACGGTCATCAGCGAGCATCGATCGCTGACCCTCCTCACGAGCGTGCGCGAGCTCCAAGGCGATGCTGGCACGGGAGGCGAGGTCCGCAGCGCTTTCCGTCTCCGTCGCCGTGAATCGACGACCCGATGGGCTGCGTGCGATGCACACCGCTCCCCACAACCGTGCACGGGTCCTCAGCGGTGCGACGAGCACCGGTCCTTCGGCGCCGTCTCGGGTCAGTCGCAGCGGGTCGTCGGTGGGCTCGCCGCGGGGGAGCGAGCGCGGCTTGCCGTCGCTCAGTACCGAGCCCGCGCAGACAGCGTCGGTTTCGAGGACGCTCCCGCGCAGTGTGGCCTCGCCTGGCCCGCGTGCGGCGGCAACTCTCACGTTCTTCCCCTCATCGTCGGTGAGGACGATTGTCACCTGATCGATGTCAGGAAGATCGAATATCCGGCCGGAGATGAGGTCGAGGGAAGTCTCGGTCGGCGATGAGAGAACTGATGACGAGAGCTCGGCGGCAGTCTTCATCCATCTTTCTCGAGTCCGTGCCTGATCAAGAAGTCGAGCGTTCTCGATCGCGAATCCGGCTGTGGTTGCCAGCGCCTCGATGAGTTGCTCGTCCTCCGATGTGAACTGACCTTCTCTTCGATTCGTGAGATAGAGGTTCCCGAACACCTCGCCGCGAACTCGAACGGGGACGCCGAGAAAGGAGTCCATCGGAGGGTGATGAGCGGGGAACCCCGATGCGCGTCGGTCACTGCGCATGTGTGAGAGGCGGATTGGGTGGGGCTCGACGATCAATGCTCCGAGAAGGCCGTGCCCGGTCGGAAGATTCCCGATGGCTGCGGCAGCCGACTCATCCAGCCCCACGTAGATGAACTCGTCGAGTGAGTCGCCTTCAGGTGATATCACGCCCAGGGCGCCGTACTCGGCGTCGACCAGCGCTACGGCCGCATCGACGATCCGACGCAGCACCACCGAGAGCTCGCTCTCCTCCACCACCGCCTGTGTGGCAGACAGCAAGGCTCTCAGACGTTCCTGCGTCGTCCGGACACGTTCTGCATGGGCGAGGAGACTCGCGATCGCCTCGTCGAGATCGAGGCGCGGGCCATCCGGGAACGACAGCTGCTGTTCCTCCATGCCACCCGGCTTTCTCTTGTCCCAGCCACGATACGACCGGTGCGCGGCTGGCGCCATCTCTGCGGGACCTTTGGCCCTTCCCCGTTCTCCCGCGGTCTGCTGCACTGATACGACGAAAGGACGAGACATGGCGATCGCACCCAGTGCACACCCTGGGCACCTGAGCACGGCAGAGTGCTGGCAATTGCTTGAAGGGCAGGACGTGGGCAGGCTGGTGATCCCCGGCAGAGATGCATCACCGCAGATCTTTCCCGTCAACTATGTGGCCCACGAGGGATCGATCTACATCCGCACGGCTTCGGACCTGAAGCTCACCAGCATCGAAGGCAGGAACGACGTTCTCGGTGCCTTCGAAATAGACGGCGGCGCAACAGAGGAACGATGGAGTGTTGTCGTTCGAGGCCCTGTGACCCATCTCAGAGACGAAGTTGAGATCGAGCGTTCGGGCGTTCGCCGTGTCTCCACATGGAGCCCGCGCTTCAAGCCTCACGTCGTGAGGTTGACAGCTCAGATCGTCACGGGGCGTCGCTTTCACCGCAATCCGGAAGCATTGTCGGCTGCGTCAGCGACATCTTCGCCCTCGACTCTCGGTTCGCCGGTGAGAACTGCCGTGTCGCGTGCCGATGAGACAGGACACCGAGAAGCTCGGCCGACTCGGATCCCTTCCTTTCCCCCGGCGCCATCGTAGATCTCGCACTGCGGCCCAACTCACCTTGCAATCAACTCTTGACACGGCATCCGCTTCGGCATAACGTACAACCAAATGGTTGCACAAATTGAACTGAGCGAAGCGGAGGTCGACCGTGTGTTCCACGCACTGGCGACGTCGACCCGGCGCGACATCCTGCGCCGGACGATCGAGCGTGAGCAGTCCGTCTCGACCCTCGCCTCCGAATACGAGATGTCGTTCGCAGCGGTGCAGAAGCACGTGGCGGTGCTCGAAGCCGCGAACCTCATCATCAAGCGCGCCGAGGGACGCGAGCGGCTCGTCCGCGCGAACCCCGAGATGATCGCCCGCGCCAGGGCGCTCCTCGCCCGTTACGAAGAGCTGTGGCGGTCGCGCATCGCCAGGCTCGACGATCTGCTGGCCGAGCCGGCATCCACGCAGCACGACACCGAACCGAATGAGCAGGGAGACTGACATGCCCGTCACCGACGTGATCACCGATACCGAGAACCTCACCATGACCGTCGTCGCGGACTTCGCGGCGCCCGTCGAGCGGGTCTGGTCCGCCTACAGCGACCCGCGCCAGCTCGAGCGCTTCTGGGGCCCTCCCGGATGGCCCGCCACCTTCACCAGCTGGGACCACTCCGTCGGAGGCCGCGCGAACTACACCATGAACGGGCCGCGCGGGGAGAGCTCCTCGGGTTCGTGGGAGTTCCTCGCGATCGAGGCGCCGAGCCGCTTCGAGGTCATCGACGCCTTCGCCGACGAAGACGGCGAGCCGCTTGAGAACTTCCCGGCGACACGCATGACGTTCGACTTCGAGCCGACCGCCGACGGCAGCCGCATGGTCACGAAGAGCTACTTCCCCTCGGTCGAGGCGCTCGAGCAGCTCGTCGGCATGGGCATGGTCGAGGGCCTCAAGATGGCGATGGCCCAGCTCGACATCGTGCTGCAGGACCTCCGCGAGTTCGCACAGGGCAAGGGCACCGAGGTCGAGCTGCTCGACGACACCCACGTGCGCATCACGCGCCTCGTCGACGGGCCGCGAGACCTCGTCTGGCGCGCCTACAACGAGGAGGAGCTGATGCGGCAGTGGATGCTCGGCCCGGACGGGTGGGAGATGACCGAGTGCGTCATCGCGACCACTCCCGGCGACACGCACCGCACGTCATGGGCGCCGGTCGGCGACACCGAGGGCGAGGCGTTCGGCTTCGAAGGCGAGGTGCTGCTCGTCGACGCACCGCGTCGCGCCGTCACCACCGAGCGGATGATCGGCACCGACGGCCCCGAGACGCTCAACGACCTCAACCTGTACGAGGAGGACGGCGCGACGCTCGTCACGCTGCTCATCGAGTACCCCGACAAGGAGACCCGCGACATGATCCTCGCCACCGGCATGGCCGAGGGCATGGAGGCGTCGTACGCCCGCCTGGAGAGCACGCTGCTCAAGGTCTGAGGTTCACAACTCCTCAGAGACCGGCCGGCTCCCTCGGGAATCGGCCGGTCTCGCGTGCAGGGACGGTGAATCTGAGGAGTCATGCCCGGCCGCCGCGCCATAACTCCGGAGAAGTGGCCGGATCAGTCGCGAATCAGCTGATTCTGACGCGTCGGCGGACGGGATCTCCGGAGTTGTGGCGCCGGATGCCTGGCCATGGACGCCCGGCGGCCCGGCATCCGCTCACCAGACCGTCTTGATCTGCCCGGTGTACGCCACGTACCCGCTGGCATTCGGATGGAATCCGGCCGCCGTGTTGAACCAGCTCCAGTCGTTGATCCACGGGCTCGCACTGCCGATCCCGTGCCCGGCGAAGGTCGCCTCGACATCCACGAACACCGCTCCGGCCGACTGCGCGCCCGCCCGGATCGCCACGTTGAGGGCGGTCGTGCTGGTGTTCACCTGCTGGGCGTAGGCCCTCGTGACCGTCGGCTCGAACAGCCGCGGATAGCCGGTCACGATGATCTTCGCGGTCGGCGCCTTGGCCCTGATCGCGTTCACGGTCGCGGCGATCCGGGTGGCCACCGTGCCGTCCTGCACCATCGCGTCGCCCGCCGCGATCGCCTGCGTGCACGCCGACGAGCTCACGATGATGAAGCAGCTCTGCATCACCGTGCCGAATCCGACGTCGTTGCCGCCGGCCGTCAGCGTGACGCGCGTCGTGTTCGCAGGCACCTGCGGGATCTGCAAGGACGCCACCTCGACCGTGGAGCTGCCGGAGCACGCGGGGCGCGCGACCAGATCGATCTTCCGGTCGGCATCGATGAGCGCGGGGTACCCCTTCGAGCTCACGTAGCAGGTCGTGCTGAGGTAGCTGCCGGCACCCTGGCCGGCCGCGTAGGAGTCGCCGAGGGCTGCATATGTCACGGAGCTCGGCTTGCCTCCGCCGCCTCCTCCGTTGCCGCCGGGTGCGGCGGACGCAGGGGCCGCCGCACCCACTGCGACGCCGGCGGCGACGGCGATCACGGCGAGAAGGCGGAGGGCCCGTCGTGCGGGCGATGGTACGGCGGATGCCGCGTCGATCCCGGACGGGATCGTGCGAGGGGCGTGGTCAGTCGCGTAGCGAAGGGCGCGGCCGAATCGGGTTGATCTGGCGCTCATGTCGCACACACTAGACCTGTAGTTCAGCGCTGCACAGACCCAGTTCTGGGGGTGGAATGCGGGCGGGCTGTCCCGGGCCGGTCAGATCAGGCGGCGCAGCGCCTCTTCGAGGGAGACGCCCTGCGCCTCGGCGCGGTCGGTCAGGCGGGCGTGCTCCTCGGCGGTGAGCGTCAGCCGCAGTTCGATCGGATCCGACTCCGGCGCATCGAGTCCGTCGAGCAGGTCGGAAGCCTCGGCCCACAGCGGCTCGATGAGCGACGCCGCTGCGGCAGGGGAGGGAGCGGATGCCGCGGCGGCGGCGTAGCCGGAGGCCCGGGCGGCGTCGCGGTCAGCTTCGGCGCGCGCCTCGGCGTCATCGATCCAGGAGTCGTCTGGCGCATCGGCGGGCTCGGATGCCGAGGAGCGGTCCGCACCCGCGGCGACGGCCGCAGCACCCGCGACCGCTGCTCCGGCATCCGTCGCCCTGGTGAATCCGGGGCCCCGCCTCGGCTCCTGCTTCTGCTGGTAGGCCCTCGCGGCGGCGTTCGCGCGCTCGTCGGCGGCCTCGTTCAGAGGGTGGCCCGCATGCCCCTTGACCCAGGAGAACTCGACATCGCGTCCGCGGATCGCCTCATCGATGCCCTCGAGCAGGTCGCGGTTGAGCACAGGCCCGCCGTCGGACTTGCGCCAGCCCTTGCGCTTCCACCCCGGCATCCACTTGGTCACCGAGTCGATCACGTAGCGGCTGTCGCACTCGATGAGCAGCTTCTCGTCGGTGCCGGCCGTGGCCAGCAGCAGCTCGAGCACCGCCCGCAGCTCGCCCTGGTTGTTCGTGCCGTGCGGCGAGCCGCCGGCCGCCCAGTTCGCGTCGTCGATGTACCAGGCCCAGCCGTTCGGGCCGGGATTGCCCAGGGCGGAGCCGTCTGCGGCGGCGGTGATCGTCATCCCTCAACCGTAGCCGCGCGCGGCGACACGGCCGTGCGCACACAGTCCGTCGCCCGGCCCGCACGAGAACCGCGGCGACAGCCGCGCTCAGCCCTTCGGCTCGCTGCTCTCGATCGTCTCGGCCTCCGGGGCGGGCGGCGCCACCGGGAACACGATCGAGCTCACATCCCCGGCTGTGCCGAAACCCAGGCTCAGCGGATCGATGGCGGGCGCGGCATCCAGCAGATCTGCCGTGCCGTGCTCTCGCGGCTCGGAGGGGAGCCCTGCCCACTGCTTCTCTTCATCCTCCGGGCGGTGCTGGAAAAGTCCCATGCATCCATTGTGCGCCCGAGTCGCGGAACCGGCGTCAGGTGCGCCGGTCCGCCGACGCGGCGCGGACGGCGTCGACGAGCTCGCGCCATGGGCCGTCGAGCGCGTCGTCCGGCAGTTCCTGCTCACGTCGCTCCGACGGGGTGCGGACGCGGATGCTCCATACGAAGCGGTCGGCCCCGCTGCCCTCGGGTGATTCGTCCCACGGGCACCGCTCGATCAGGGCGATCCAGTCCCCGGCCTCGGCCGGTTCCGGCTCGACCTTCCATCGCCGCCGGATGCCGGCGATGCCGCCGGTGCGCACGACCGCGATCACGACCCGCGCGCCGTTGCGTGCGGGGCGGTCGGCCGGCTCGTTCTCCTCAGCCGGCGTCCGGGACTCGCTCATCTGAATAGACTCCCACGGTCGTCCACGCGCGTCGAGCGGCATCCGCCACATCGTCGCCCACGCCGGCGGCCGCGGCCACGGTCGCGTCGGCGAACTCCGTGAAGGTGGCGGTGCTGGTGAGCGCGCCGGTCAGCGTGCGGTACCAGACGCTGCCCGCGGTCTCCCAGGCGTTGCCGCCGAGGTCGGTCGCGAACAGCGCGAATGCACGGTTCGGGATGCCGGAGTTGATGTGCACCCCGCCGTTGTCCTCGGTCGTGCGGACGAACCCGCTCATGTGCGCGGGCTGTGGATCCTTTCCGAGCTCGTCGTCGTCGTACGCGGTGCCCGGCTCGATCATCGAGCGCAGCGCCTTGCCCTGCACCGCATCCGTGAAGATTTCGGCGCCGATGAGCCAGTTCGCCTCCGCCGCAGACTGGCCCAGAAGATGCTGCTCGGTGAGCGCACCGAAGACGTCGGCGATCGACTCGTTCAGCGCACCCGGCTGCCCCTGGTACTCGAGGTTCGCGGTGTGCTGCACCACCCCGTGCGCGAGTTCGTGGCCGATCACGGTGATCGAGCCGGTGAAGCCGCGGAACACCTCGCCGTCGCCGTCGCCGAACACCATGCGCTCGCCGTCCCAGAAGGCGTTGTCGTAGTCGACGCCGTAGTGCACGCTGGCGTGCAGCGGGGCGCCGGCGTCGTCGAGGGAGTTGCGGGCGAACGAGGCGAGGAGCATCTCGAACGTCGCGCCGAGGCCGTCGAACGCCTCGTTCACCGAGACATCGGCCACCGGGTCGTCGTCTTCGGTCCGGACGACGGCGCCGGGGAGCTTCTGCGTGTTGCCCGCGTCGCTGATGGTGCGGTTCGGGGCATCCGACAGTGAAGCGACGAGGTCGCCGTTCTCGTCGATGGACAGGTCGAGGCGGGCGCGGAACGGCGGGCGCCCGGAAGTCAGCGTCTGACGCGCGGCAGCTGCGGCGCCGGGGAAGCGGCCGGATTCGGCCAGGCGCGCGAGCAGGTAGGAAGGGACGATTCCGGGGGATTCTGTGCGGCTGCTCATGGTGCGACCCTACGCCGGGCGTGTGACGTTCGGGGTGCGTCTCGCCGGAGTGGTCGGCGTCGCCAAGTTGATATTGAGAATCGTTCTCAATACAGTGGGATCCCGTGACTCCGACCTCCCGCACCTCCGCCGCCCTGCTCGTCGCGACCGCGCTCATCGTGGCGGGAACCACCGGCTGCGCACCCGCCGACGCGTCGGCGCCGGGCGCCGCCGCGCCGGCCGGGGACATCGTCGACGGGGGTGGCGCGGCCGAGGTGGCCGAGCCCGCACGCGCCCTGGTGATCGCCGATGAGGGCGGGGAGCTGACTCTCCTCGACCTCGAGACCGAGGAGCGCACCGTGATCGCCGCGAGCAGTGCCGAGGAAGGCGGGGCGGTCACCGGCGTCGACACCGACGGGCGCTTCCTGTTCGTCACCCGCGAGGCCGAAGAGGGCAGCACGGTGACGGTCACCGACTCCGGCCGCTGGACCATGCCGCACGGCGACCACTCGCACTACTTCCGCGGAGAGCCGCGGACACTCGGCTCGATCGAGGGCGACGGCGCCGTGACCGTCGGCATCGGCTCCGACGGCACCGCCGTGGCCTTCGCCGGCGGCCGCGAGCGCGTGGTCCTCGATCACGAGGCCCTCGCCGAAGGCGGAACGGATGCCGCAACGCGATCCGCCGCCGGGCCCTCGCTGCCGTTCGCGGGGGAGATCGTCGAGTTGACGCCGGCCGGCATCGAGCTGCCCGGTGCGCCGGTCACGCTCTGCGCCGAGCCGGCCGGCGCCGACATCACCCGCGTCGGCCTGGTGCTCTCCTGCGCCGGCGGGGCAGTCCTGATCACCCGCGAAGTCGGCGGCGCGCTCGCCGCGGAGACGATCCCTCATCCGTCCGGCGCGGATGCTCCGGCGATCGCACTGTCCGGTCGCGCCGACCGTCCGGATCTCGCCGGTGTCACGAGCGACGGCAGCGCGTGGCTCCTCGACGTGCGCGCCCGCAGCTGGACCGCGCTGCCCTCGGACGTCCCGCTCATCCGCGCCGCCGCAGTCGGCGACGACGACGCTCGCACGGTCGGGGTCGATGCGGACGGCGCCGTGCGCATCCTCGCAACCGACGGCAGCGTCATCGCCCGCACGGAGCCGCTGCTCGCGGCATCCGTCTCCGATCCGCTGCTCCGCGACCGCATGGAGCTGCTCGTCGACGCCGGGCACGCCTACGTGTCGGATGCCGCCGCCGGCGCCGTGCACGAGATCGACCTCGACGACGCCCGCGTCATCCGCTCCTTCACCGGCCTGCAGCCCTGGTCGATCGTCCAGGTCGGC
The DNA here is from genome assembly GCF_017355365.1 of Microbacterium sp. SD291. Taxonomy (GTDB): domain Bacteria; phylum Actinomycetota; class Actinomycetes; order Actinomycetales; family Microbacteriaceae; genus Microbacterium. The sequence goes on from NZ_JADIJR010000012.1 coordinate 10,719, forward strand.
TGAGAACCGCGCTCAGAGAAGAACCGAGAGAGAAAGAGAGAACGTCATGTTCCGCCCCACCAGTCCACGTCTGCACAGACCCCGCCTCGCGTTCGGCGCCCTCGCCGCCATCGCGGCGGTGACCCTCGCCGGATGCGCGGGCAGCACCGCACCGGCATCCACTCCGGATCCGGAGAAGCCCGCGGCGACCGAGAGCGGCACCCGCGTCGCCGTCGCCCATGACGGCGGCATCCTGGTCCTCGACGGGGAGACCCTCGAGCCCGTGGGTGACGCCGAGCTCGCCGGGTACCTCCGCGTGAGCGACGCCGGCGACGCCGCTGGACATGTGTTCGTCACCACAGACGGCGGCTTCCACCTGCTCGACACCGGACTCGCGTCCGGAACCGTCGAGTTCACTGGCGAGGTGTTCGATGCCGACGCCCCCGGCCACGTCACCCCGCACGCCGGCCGCACCGCTCTGTTCGACGACGCCACCGGCGACGTGCGCGTGTTCGAGACGGATGCCGTCGGCACCGGCTCCCTGCCCGAGTTCGACACCGTGAAGTCCGAGGCCGCGCACCACGGCGTCGCGATCGAGCTCTCCGACGGCACGATGCTGTCGACCATCGGCACGTCCGAATCGCGCTCCGGCGTGCGCCACCTCGCCGCAGACGGCAGCGAGCTCGCGCGCAGCGAGCAGTGCCCCGCCGTGCACGGCGAGGGTGCGCTGAAGGACGAGGTCGTGGTGTTCGGCTGCGAAGACGGCGTCCTGGTCTTCGCCGACGGCGCGTTCACGAAGCTCGACGCGCCTGACGAGTTCGGACGCGTCGGCAACGCGTACGTGACGGAGACGAGCGCGATCGCGGTCGGCGACTACAAGACCGATCCGGATGCCGAGGGCTACCTGCTCTCCGCGCTCACCCTGATCGACACCGCCGCGCAGACCCTCGACGTGGTCGACCTGCCCGAGGGCGTCGAGTACACCTGGCGCGGCGTGGGCCGCGACTCCCACGACGGCATCGTGGTGCTCAGCGCCGACGGCTCGCTCTACACGCTCGACGAGAAGGGCGCCGTGCAGGACTCCTGGAGCGTCATCGAGCCGTGGGAGAGCCCGGAGGAGTGGCAGCATCCGCACCCGGGCCTGCGCGTCGTCGGCGACATCGCGTACGTCACCGAGCCCGCGGCGAAGAAGGTGCTCGCGGTCGACCTGCACACCGGCGAGGTCGTCGCATCGCAGACCCTCGACGTCGTGCCGGGCGAGTTCGTGGTGGCAGGCGCAGCCGGCCACTGATTCTTTTCGCGGGTGGGGCGGGTCCGGTGCGCCGGGTCCGCCCCGTTGTCTGTTCGTGCGGCCGCTCGCGCGTGGTCTGTTCGTGCGGCCCCTCGCGTGATCGGGGACCTCGGATGGTCGTCCGGGGCGCGTGGGGGCGGCCATTCGGGGTACGCGGATGCCGGAGGCTCGGCAGCGCGCAGACCCGGATGCCGGAGGCCCGGCCCCTCGCGTGATCGGGGACCTCGGATGGTCGTCCGGGGCGCGTGGGGGCGGCAATTCGGGGTCCGCGGATGCCGGAGGCTCGGCAGCGCGCAGACCCGGATGCCGGAGGCCTGGCAGCGCGCAGACCCGGATGCCGGAGGCCTGGCAGCGCGCAGACCCGGATGCCGGAGGCCCGGCAGCGCGCAGACCCGGATGCCGGGATCAGGCGTGATCGACGCTCACCACGGTCGTCCGCGTTCCGGCGGATTCGTACCGCACCGGCATCCCCGGATGCGCGAGGGAGAACCAGAACGTGCCGCCCTCGGTGTCGTAGCGCAGGCAGTTCACGTCGCCGAGCGCCAGGGAGAGGATGCCGGTCGACACCGACGTCGTCTCCGCATCGAACGCGGCGTGCCCCTGCAGCTCCGCCCAGGTCACGCGGTTCGCTGTCATCTCCTCCGGTGACGCCTCAGGCCAGCGCTCCAGTGTGGCGCCCTCGGCATCCGTCTCCCTGAAGCGGTTGATCCGGAACTGGTGGGTCCCGTCGGGGAGATCGATGCGGATCCTGATCGTCTTGCCCTTGCCCGTCGCGTCGCGGATCTCCTCGGCGGTGAACGGCGTCGGCAGCAGCCCTGGGCCGATGATGCGCGGGTCGGTCATGCGCCCCATTCTGCTCCCCGGGGTGGCCGGGCGTCACGCCGAAAGGCGCGATCCCGACGTCACGAGATGGTCTCGACGACGTCATCCCCTTGACACCTCTGCGTTTTGTATACAGAATACGACTATGCCCCGAGGGGTACCCGACGCAGTCTTCCGATGATGAAAGAGGTAGCGAGATGGCACGTGTGAAGGCGACGCGATATCTGGCAGCAGGTGCCGCCGGTGCCCTGGTCCTGGGGCTCGCCGCGTGCAGCGGCGGCGGAGGCGGAGGAGTCGCGGACGATGGCAGTGCCACGGTCGTCTGGTCGACCTGGGGCACCGCCGACGAGCTCAAGCGCTTCGACGCGTTCAACAAGGAGTTCATGGAGCGCCACCCGGAGATCACCGTCAAGATGCAGCCGGTCGCAGGCTACGGCGACTACCACCCCAAGCTGCTCGCGCAGCTGGCCGCCAACAAGGCGCCCGACGTCTTCTACATCGGCGACGACCAGATCGGCCAGTTCATCGACTCCGGCCGCCTGATGCCGGTCAAGGAGCTCATGGAGTCGGGCGACAGCAAGACCGCCACAGACGACTTCTTCCCCGGACTGTTCGGTGCGGCGGAGAAGGACGGCGAGTACTACGGCGTCCCGAACGACTCCAACCCCGACGCACTCTGGTACGACAAGGCGACGCTCGAGGCGGCGGGAATCACCGAGGACCCAGCGACCCTGGCCGAGAACGGCGAGTGGACGACGGAGAAGTTCCTGGAGATGAACGACAAGCTCGCTGCCGCCGGCATCGGCGGCACGATGTTCTGGAACTACTGGGCCACGCACTGGAGCTGGCTGTCGTCCCAGGGAGCTGCGGCGCCGTACGACGAGTCCGGCGCGTTCGTCGCACACGAGGACGCGGAGTCGGTCGAGCTGATCCAGGAGCTGGGTGACCGTGTGCAGGACGGCCAGTTCATCGTCGCCGACACCCTCCCCGACGGCGCGGGCGCCGACAGCGTGTTCGTCACCGGCAAGGCGGGCTTCTTCATCCAGGGCCGCTACACGATCAGCGCGGTCAAGGAGGCAGGCACCGCCGACAACGTCGACGTCGTGCGCTGGCCCACGCCCGACGGCGCCGAGGCGCCGACCGGCGTCGCCGTGTCATACCTCGCGATCAACAGCGGGACGAAGGTGAAGGATGCCGCGTTCACGTTCTGGACCGAGTTCCTGAGCGCCGAGGGGCAGCTCTCGCGCCTCTCCGGCGACGGCAACGCCGTTCCGTCGATCGCGGGCGCCGACGAGGTCGTGCTCGAGGACGACTACCCGATGCACGCGCAGACCATGCTCGACATGCGCGACATCGGCTTCGTCGACTACGCCGCCGAGGCGGAGGTGCCGAACCTCCCCACCGACATCGCCGCGATCTTCCTCAAGCTGTACGAGGGCAAGCAGGATGCCCAGGCCACGCTCGACGAGGTCGCCGATCTGGTCGCGGAGAAGACGGGCGAATGACGACGTCCGGCATCGAGGGGGCGGTCGCCGAGGCGGCCGCCCTCACGAGTGCGCGCCCCGATCCGCCGCGGCGGACGGAATCGGCCTGGCGGCGCCGCGATCGCGCCTGGGGCTGGCTGTTCGTCGGCCCCCAGCTCATCGGCATGGGCGTGTTCGTGGTCCTGCCGTTCTTCGCGAGCATGGTGCTCGCGTTCGCCTCCTGGAACGGTCTCACGGCGCTCGAATGGGTCGGCTTCGACAACTTCGCCGACCAGTTCCAGGACGAGCTGCTCTGGCGCTCCATCGCGAACACCCTCTTCATCGCGATCGTCACGGTGCCGATCGGGCTCGGGCTCGCCGTCGTGATCGCGGTGGCGCTGGAGAAGCTCAAGACCCGCACCCTGTACCTCGTGCTGTTCTTCGCCCCCGTGATGACCTCGACCGTCGCCGTGGCGATGATCTGGCAGCAGATGTTCCGCGCCGACGGCATCATGTCCGCCGCGATCGCGAAGGTCCTCGGCATCGCCCCGCCGGACTGGCTCGGCGATCCCAAGCTCGCGCTCATCGCCGTGTCCATCGTGACGATCTGGGCATCCCTCGGGCTCAACGTCGTCATCTTCCTCGCCGGCCTGCAGAACATCTCGCCCGGCGTCATCGAGGCGGCCCGCATCGACGGCGCCGGCGCCTGGCGGATCTTCTGGAGCATCCGCCTTCCGCTGCTGTCGCCCATCATCTTCTTCTCCAGCGTCGTCGCGTTCATCTCGTCGCTGCAGACCTTCGACACCGTGTACGTGCTCGTCGCCGACGCCGGACCCGACAACGCCACTCGCACGATCGTCTACCACATCTTCGATCTCGGGTTCCGGCGGTTCGAGTTCGGGCCGTCGAGCGCCGCATCGATCATGCTGCTCGTGATCACGCTGATCATCACCGCGATCCAGTTCGGCGCGCAGAAGAGGTTCGTGCACTACGAGGAGGACGCCGCGTGACCGCTCCCGTCGTCCGTCTCACCGACGGCACCCAGCAGCCGCCCACCGAGTCGACCGTGGCCCTCGTCGCGCCCGGTCGCCGTCAGCGCAGCACGCCGGTGCGCGACCGTGCCAAGCGGCGCCTCAACTCCACAGTGCTGCACGTACTGCTGGTTCTGGGCGCGATCGGCATGGTCTTCCCGTTCGTGTGGATGCTGCTGACGTCGTTCAAGACGCTGCCCCAGCTGCTCAAGGACCCGCTGTCGATCCTCCCGAGCCCGTGGACCGTCGACAACTACACCGAGGCGTGGACCTCGGTGCCGTTCGGGCAGGCGTACGTGAACAGCGCCTACATCGCGGTGCTCGTCGTGATCGGCACGCTCATCACGGCGTCGATGGCCGGCTACGCCTTCGCCCGCATCCCGTTCCGGGGCAGCAGGGTGATCTTCATCGTGTTCCTCGCGACGCAGATGATCCCCGCGCAGGTCACGCTGATCCCGTTCTATCTGCTGATGTCGCAGTTCGGCTGGGTCGACTCCCACCTCGCCCTGATCGTGCCGGGGCTCCTGGCCAACCCCTTCGCCGTGTTCCTGATGCGCCAGTTCGTGCTGTCGCTGCCACGGGAGCTGGAGGAGGCCGCGATCATCGACGGCGCCGGGCGGTGGCGCATCTTCTGGAGCGTCATCCTGCCGAACCTCAAGCCGGGGCTCGCGGCGCTCAGCATCATCGTGTCGCTCAGCGTGTGGAACGCCTTCCTGTTCCCGCTCGTGCTGCTGAACACGCCGGACCTCTTCACCGTGCCGCTGCTGCTGACCGCGTTCCAGGGGCAGTTCGGCTCCGTCAACTACGGTCTGGTGACGGCGGCGTCGGCGATCTCGACCATTCCGATGCTGATCGTGTTCGTGATCGGGCAGCGGAAGATCCTGAACAGCATGGCCGCCTCGGGGCTCGGAGGACGATGACTCTCGCTCTGCTTGCCGGAAGGCACCTCGACCTCGTCTCGGCGCCGTTCACGCTGCCGCGCTCGCGCGTGCTCGTGTTCCGCTCCTCCTCCGGAGACGGGGTGCTCGTGCACACCTCCGAGTACGAGAAGCGGCTCTCGGAGTGCCGGGTGCTCGATTCGGTCGTGGTGACGGATGCCGAGGGGCACATGCTCCCGGTGGCGGATGCGCTCCCAGGGCGGGTGCGCTTCGCCCTCCCTTCTCGGTCGTTGAGTGAGGACGTTCCGGACCTTCAGTCGAGCGTCGGAGACGAGCGTTTCGTCTCGCTTCGCTCGCTCAACGACCGGGAAGCGGCCGAAGCCACGCTCGCGTTCGCCGACCCGTCGACGCTGAGCCTCGGCGGAACCCCCGGCACGCGGGTGCGCCTCGAGCGCCCGGACGGCAGCATCGAGGAGCATCCGCTCGATGCCGGCATCCGCCTGCACATCGCCGCCGATCGCACCGTGACCGTCGACTCCGGCGACCACGGCGCGGCCCTCGCCGCGACCGCGACGATCTGGGACGACTGGTTCGCGAAGTGCCCTGTCGTCCGCGACGACCTGCAGGAGATGACCGCGTTCTGCTGGTGGGTGCTCGGCGCCAACATCGTCGAGCTGCCATCGCTGGGCGACGCCCGCGCGATCGTGCCTTCGAAGATCGGCTACGTCGGGCTCTGGCAGTGGGACGCGTATTTCATCGCCGTCGGCCTCCGCCATGGCGACCCCGAACTCGCGCGCGAGCAGCTGGCGATCGCGTTCCGGTTCCCGCAGCCCGACGGGCAGCTGCCCGACGTGGTGCACGAGCTCGGCGTGCTGGCGACGAGTGACGACCTCCCCGAGAGCGACCGCGCGAACCTCCGCCGCGCGGGCTCGCAGATCGCCGACCCGAGCGCCCCGGTGCCGCTGACCAAGCCGCCGCTCGCGGCCTGGGCGCTGCGCAAGGTGCTCGAGGTGGCCGACGACCCGGAGTTCGCGCGGGCGCAGCTGCCCCGGATCATCGCCTCACAGGACTGGTGGTTCGCCGGCTCCGACCTCGATCATGACGGGATGCCGGAGTACGGGCATCCGTACTCCTCCGGCCTCGACGACAGCCCGATCTTCGACGGTCCGCTGCCGACCGCCGCTCCGGATCTCGGCGCCTACCTCGTGCGGCAGGACCTCGAGATCGCCGCGCTCCTCGAACGGTACGAGCCGGATGCCGACCCGACCCGTTTCCGCGAGCGCGCCGCCGTCACGCAGGAGCTGCTGTTGAGGATGTGGTCGCCCGAGCACGGCCGCTTCCTCGCCTACGGCGGGGGCGAGGCTCAGCTCAGCGACACCGTCGTCGGGCTGATGCCGCTGCTCACCGGCACGCTTCCCGCGCCGATCGCCGACACTCTGCGCGCCGCCGTCGATGACCCGTCGCGCTTCGCCCTCGAGTACGGGCTGCCGACCGTCGCGGCATCCGACCCCGACTTCTCGCCCGAGCGCATGTGGCGCGGTCCGATCTGGGTCAACACGAGCGTGCTCGTGGCCGAGGGGCTCGAGGCGTCGGGCTGGCCGGAGCGCGCGCGAGAGCTGCGTGAGCAGACGGTCGCGCTGGTGATCCACGGCGGCGGCCCGCACGAGTACTTCAACCCGCACACGGGCCGCAAGGCCGACCGCGCCACGACCGCCTTCGGCTGGTCCGCCGCGCTGTTCATCGACCTCGCCGTGGGCCTCAGCGGCTGACCCTCCGCCGCTCCCGTCGCGAAAAAGCTCGCCAAACGGCCTCCGAACCGGGCTTTTTCGAGACGGGAGCGAAGGGGGGAACTGCACACACGATTTGTATTCAATATTCACTAGACGAAGGAGTCCTGAATGAACACCAAGCCCATCGCCCTCGCGGCCCTCGCTGCGGCCGGCCTCGCACTCGCGGGCTGCGCGACCGGCGGAGTCCCCACCGGGGGCTCCGGATCGACGGCCCTCGACCCCGACGCGAAGCTCGACGGCGAGATCACGGTCTGGTCGTGGGACGTCGGCGCGGTCGCCCTCGAGCGCCTCGCCGCCGACTTCGAGAAGGAGCACGAGGGCACGACCGTCAACGTCGTCGACGTCGGCTACGACAACGCGTACGACAAGATGTCGGTCGGCTTCCAGGCCGGCACCGGCCTTCCCGACGTCGTCACGATCGAGACGGATGCCGCGCCCGGCTACATCACGCAGTTCCCGAAGGGGATGCTCGACCTGAGCCCGATCCTCGGCGACGACGAGGCGGACTTCGACCCGTTCAAGTGGTCGGCGGGGTCGGATGCCGAGGGCACGCTGCGCATCGCGCCCTGGGACTCCGGCACCGTCGCGATGTTCTACCGCACCGACATCGTCGAGGAGGCGGGCGTCGACATCGAGGCCGTGCAGACCTGGGATGACCTCATCGCGGCCGGCAAGGTCATCAAGGAGACGACCGGGCACACGCTGATGTCGACCGACATCGCGGCCGGCGCCGGCTTCCAGGCGCGGCTGCAGCAGCTCGGGCAGGGCCTCTTCAACGAGAAGGGCGAGATCACGATCGATTCGCCAGAGGCTGTACGCGTGCTCACCATGCTCAAGGAGATGAACGAGGCCGGCCTGCTCAAGAACGTGACCGGCTGGGACGGGAGGGTCACCTCCGCCAAGGACGGCGACTCCGCCGTGACTGCCGAGGCGGTGTGGTGGATCGGCACGCTGCAGGGCGACGCCCCCGAGCACGCAGGCAAGTACGGCGTGCTGCCGCTGCCCGCGTTCGACGAGGGCGGCGCACGCACCTCGAACAACGGCGGCTCCGGTCTCGCCGTGCCCGCGCAGGCGAAGAACCCGCAGCTCGCGGCCGCCTTCGTGGACTTCGTGCTGGCGGATGCCGGCAGCCAGGCATCCATGATGAAGAACGAGGGCCTGTTCCCCTCCTACCTGCCGGCGCTCGAGGACGAGCAGTTCGCAGAGCCGGTGGACTACTTCGCCGGCGACCCCGTATACGAGACGTTCGCCGAGCTCACCGGCGAGATCCCGCCGATCGTGTTCACCTCCGACAGCGCCGAGGCGACCGACATCGTGGCGAACGCGGTCTCCGCGGCGGTGCTGAACGGCGCGGACCCGGCGACCGTGCTGGCGGACGCCGCGAAGCAGCTCGCGACGTCGACCGGCCGGGAGATCGCGGACTGATCATGGCTCGTCTCCGCTCGCGCATGCCCCGCCGCGGTGCGGTGCCGGCATCCGTGTCCGATGTCGGTCCGGGGGCCGACACGCCAGATGAAGGACGTTTCGGCACGGTCGGTCCGACATCTGGCGCGTCGGCGCCCAGGATGCCCGGGGCAGGACGGCGGCCGCGCCGGCTGGACCCGGGCAGGGCCGGGCGCTGGTTCGTGCTGCCGGCCGCCGCCCTGCTCGTGTTCTTCTTCGCATACCCGCTGCTCGCGTCGCTCTGGCAGAGCCTGTTCCGCACCGAGGCCGGCGTCACGCAGTTCGTCGGCCTCGGGCAGTACGCGCGACTGTTCGCCGACCCGCTGATCGCGAAGAGCCTGTTCAACGCCGGCCTCATCCTGATCGTCCAGGTGCCGCTGATGATCGGGCTCGCCGTGGGCCTCGCCTACCTGCTGAACCAGTCCTGGCTGCGGTTCCGGTCGGGGTTCCGGCTGCTCACCTTCCTCCCCGCGGTGACGACCCTCGTCGCCTACGCGGTGGTGTTCCGGGTGCTGCTCGCGACCGACGGCGGCGCCGTGAACCAGATGCTCGGCGTCGTCGGCATCGCCCCGATCGACTGGCTCAACAACGAGTGGTGGGCGCGGGTCGCGGTCATCGCCGCGGTCACGTGGCGCTGGACCGGCTACAACATGGTCATCATCCTCGCCGGGCTGCAGTCGATCCCGCCGGAGCTGTACGAGGCGGCGAAGGTCGACGGCGCCGGCCGCTGGCAGACCTTCTGGCACATCGTGCTGCCGCAGCTGCGCCCGGTGCTCATCTTCACGGGGATCACCTCGACGATCGGCGCGCTGCAGCTGTTCGACGAGAACTTCATCCTCACCGGCGGCGGCCCCAGCGACGCCACGCTCACACCGGTGCTCTACCTCTACAAGGTCGGGTTCCGGCAGTTCGACTTCGGCTACGCATCCGCCATCGCCTGGATGCTCGTGCTGCTCACCGCGATCATCGCGATCATGCAGTTCCGGCTCATGAGGGAGAAGCCATGACCGATCTCGCCACCCGCACCATCGTCACGGAAGGCCGGGAGACGCGCAGCAGCGGAGCCGGGGAGCGCGGCATCCGATCGCGGATGCTCAGACTGCCGCTGTATCTGCTGCTGATCGCCGCCTCGGTGGTGTCGATCATCCCGTTCCTGTGGATGGTGATCGCTTCCACGCATCCGACCTCGGAGCTGTTCGGCACGCCTCTGCCGGTGCTGCCGGGCGGCGACCTGTGGGTGAACCTCGCCCGGCTCGAGGAGAGCATCGGCTTCAGCCGGGTGATGCTCAACAGCCTTCTGATCGCGGTGATCTACACGGTGTTCAGCTCGGTCGTCAGCATCATGGCGGGTTACGGCCTCGCCACCTACCGGTTCCGCGGCCGCGGCATCCTGCTCGGGCTCGTGCTGGTGACCATGATGATCCCGATGCAGGTGCTGCTCGTGCCGCTGTTCCAGATCATGGCCGGGATGGGGTGGATCGACACCTATCAGGCCGTCATCCTGCCGTTCCTCGCGAACGCGTTCGGGATCTTCCTGATGCGGCAGGGGTTCCTCGACTTCCCGCCCAGCCTGATCGAGGCCGCGCGGATCGACGGGGCGAGCGAGCTGCGGACCTTCTACCGGATCGTGCTGCCGGTGGCGAAGCCGCAGATCGCGGCGCTCGTGATCTACACGTTCATCAGCCAGTGGAACTCGTTCATCTGGCCGCTGCTCATGCTCAACACCGAGGCGAACTACACCGTGCCCGTCGCGCTGAACACGATGATCGGCATGAGCCGCGTCGACTACTCCGGCCTCATGCTCGGCTCGCTGCTCGCGACGCTGCCCCTGATGATCCTGTTCCTGGTGTTCCAGAAGCAGTTCGTCGCCGGGCTCCTGGGCGGAGCCGTCAAGGGGTGACCCCCGCCTCGGTGCGCCGGTCGCGAAGAGGCTCGCTATTCGGCGGGAACAGCGGGCTTTTTCGCGACGGGAGCGGAGGAGAGTCGGGATCAGCGCCTGCCCGGTGAGCAGGTTGCCGGCGTGCAGCACGGCGAACAGGGCCGCCGAGACGAGCGCGACCACGAGGTCGGCGGGCTACGCGGAGAAGTAGCTGCTCGTGGCGTTGTCGATGATGCGCTGCATGCCGTGCATCCAGTTGGCCTTCAGCGCCACGATCGCGCCCGGGATGTCGCCGGCCGCGAGACGGGTGGCGATCTCGGCGTGCTCGGCGGCGACGCGCTCGACCTTGACGTCTTCGGGGACGAGCAGCGACTCGTAGCGGTGGAACGAGCTCCGCACGCTCTCGATCACGGCGAGCAGCCGGGAGTTCGGGCATGTCGAGAGCATCACGGAGTGCCACTCGTCGTCCTTGGTGATGACGAGCTGGTGCTCGACGAGCTCGTCGGCGAAGGCATCCGCCATCTCCTTGAGGCGTGCGCCGATCGACCGCAGCTCGTCGGGCGGGCTGAGTTCGAGCGCCAGGCTCTCGAGAGCGGCCATGACGGGGGCGAGGTCACGGAACTCGGAGGCGCTGAGCGGCACGAAGCGGAAGCCCTTGCCGTTCTCGCTCTCGATCTGCCCCTCGGACTCGAGCGCGATCAGCGCTTCACGCAGCGGGGTGCGGCTGACTCCGAGTTCGCCGGCGAGCTGGACCTCGTTGATCCCCTCTCCGGGCTGGACGAGACCGGCCCGCATCCGGGCGAGGAGCTCCTCGCGTACCTGAGAGCGCAGGTTCTTGCGTTCGATGGCCATCGGCCGTCCCCCTTCTGCGTCGCGCCCTGCCCGTCAGCCTATGGCTTGACGGCTCCGGTACGACGACCTACTGTGGTGTATACAGAATACAGCGGTGTTCGGGAATGCACCAGAGCAAGACGGAAACCGCTCCCGGCCAGACTCAGAGAGGAGCCCACGTGTCCGCACCCTCGTCAGCAGACGGCGGCGATCAGCCGATCCGACGTGTCCGCATCGACGCGCTCGCCTACGGTGGCGACTACAACCCCGACCAGTGGTCGGAGGAGGTCTGGCACGAGGACATCCGCCTGATGCGCGAGGCCGGCGTGAACATGGTGAGCCTGCCGATCTTCAGCTGGCCGCAGCTGGAGCCCGAGCCCGGGGTCTACGACTGGGAGTGGCTCGACCGCATCATCGACCTGCTGCATGAGGCCGGCATCCGCATCGATCTGGCCACCGCAACCGCCACCCCGCCGTCGTGGCTGCTGCGCGCGCACCCCGAGATGGCGCCGTGGGATGCCGACGGCCACCGGCTCGAGTTCGGCTCCCGCCAGACCTACTGCCCGTCGTCGCCGGTCTGGCGCGAGAACGTCGAGCGGATGACGCGGGCCATGGCCGAGCGCTACGGCGAGCACCCCGGGCTCGCGATGTGGCACATCTCGAACGAGTACGGCGATCACACCTCTCGCTGCTGGTGCCCCGAATCGGCCAAGCACTTCCGCCGCTGGCTGGAGAACCGATACGGCGACCTCGACGGCCTCAACGAGGCGTGGGGCGTGAACGTGTGGGGTCAGCGGTACACGGCGTGGGACCACATCGAGACGCCGAAGAAGGCGCCGGGGCCGATCAACCCGACCAAACTGCTCGACTTCGAGCGGTTCTCGTCGGATGCGCTGCTCGAGCTGTTTCAGGTCGAGATCGACGTGCTGCGCGAGGTCACCCCCGACATCGCGGTGACGACGAACTTCATGAGCATGTTCCGCGACCTCGACTACTGGGACTTCGCCGCTGTGGAGGACGTCGTGACCGACGACGCCTACCCCGAGCCCGCAGACCCCACCTCGCACGTCGGCGCCGCGCTGAACTACGGGCTGATGCGCTCGCTCAAGGGCGGGCAGCCATGGCTGCTGCTGGAGTCGTCTGCCAGTGCCACCAGCTGGCGGGACGTCAACGTCCCGAAGGCGCCGGGAAAGATCCGGGTCGAGAGCCTGCAGGCCGTCGCGCACGGCTCGGATGCCGTGATGTTCTTCCAGTGGCGCCAGGCCAAGTACGGCCAGGAGAAGTTCCACTCGTCGATGCTCGGGCACCGTGGTGAGCGCTCGCGCAGCTTCCAGGAGACCAAGGCGCTGGGACTCGAGCTGCGCAAGCTCGAGCCGGTGCGCGGCACACGGGTGCGCTCGCGGGTCGCCCTCGTCGTCGACTGGGACTCGTGGTGGGGATCGAGCGCGCTGGAGTCGCTTCCCTCGCAGCGGCTGCAGTGGGCGCGCCAGGCCAGGGAATGGCATCGCGCGCTCTACACGCTCGGCCAGCCGACGGATGCCGTGCGCGCCACCGGCCCGTTCGACGCGTACGACGTGGTCGTGGTGCCGAACCTGTACATCACCGAGCAGCCGCAGGCCGATGCGCTCCGGGAGTTCGTCGAGCGCGGCGGGCACCTCGTCGTCGGCCCGTTCTCGGGTGTCATCGACGCCACCGAGAAGGTGCACGACGGCGGCGCCCCCGGACCGCTGCGCGACCTCCTCGGCATCGAGGTCGACGAGCAGTGGCCCATCGCCGACGGACGCACCGAGTCGATCGACTACGGTCATGACGTCCTTACGGCGCCGAGCTGGAGCGAATGGATCGAGGCGGATGCCGACGTCGAGGTCCGCGGCACGTACGCCTCGGGCGAGCTGGCAGGGCTGCCCGCGGTGACGCGTCGCGCGGTCGCGGGCCGAGAGGGCGCGGGTCAAGAGGGCGACTCCGGTGGAGAGGGTGCTGGTCGCAAGGGAGGCTCCGGCTCCGCCTGGTACCTCAGCGCGATGCTCGACCACGACAGCATGCTCCCGGTCTTCCGCGACGTGCTCCGCACCGCCGGCCTCCCCGCGCGAGACGACACCGACGTCGACGTCGAGGTCGTCACCCGTGCCGATGACACCACCGACTACACGTTCTACCTGAACCACGGGCAGAGCCCGGTGTCGTTCGAGCTCGCGGGACCCGCGACCGACCTGCTCACCGGCATCCGCCAGTCCGGGCGCCTCGACCTCGGCCGCTACGGCGTCGCGGTGCTGGCGGCTCCCTGTTCCGAGAGCATCCCGTTCTCCACGATCATCCCGAATCACCCGACCCCCTCTGTGAACCACGTGAAGGAGGAAGCATGACCTTCGTGCATCCGTACATCCCCAACACGGCACCCGAGTCGCGCGCAGCGATGCTCGCGGCCGTGGGCGCCGCATCCATCGACGAGTTCTACGCCGACATCCCCGAGTCGCTGCGCCTGAACCGCTCGCTCGACCTCCCGGCCCCGCTCGTCGCCGAGCAGGACCTGGCCAGGCACGTCCGCGGCATCCTGGCGAAGAACCGGTCGACGCAGGAGCGACTGAGCTTCCTCGGCGCCGGCGTCTACAACCACTACGTGCCCGCCGTCGTCGACGAGGTCATCGGCCGCAGCGAGTTCCTCACCGCCTACGCCGGTGAGCCCTACGAGGACCACGGCCGCTTCCAGGCGCTGTTCCAGTACCAGTCGCTGATGGCCGAGCTGCTCGAGATGGACGTCGTGAACGTCCCCACCTATGACGGCTACCAGGCCACCGCCACGGGCCTCACCATGTCAGGGCGGATCACGGGCCGGCCTCGGGTGCTCGTCGCCAGCGACGTGCTGCCCGCGAAGCTCGCCAAGGTGGCCGACTACGTGCGGGCCCACCTGACGCTGGAGCATGTGCCGACGATAGACGGCACCGCCGACATCGCGGCCCTCGCCGCCGCGCTCGGCGACGACGTCGCGGCCGTCTGGGTGGAGACCCCCAGCGCCACCGGCGCCGTCGAGGCCGCCCTGCAGCAGATCGCGGATGCCGCGCACGCCGCCGGCGCAGTGCTCGTCGTCGGCACCGACCCGATCGGCTACGGCATCCTCACCCCGCCCTCCCTGGGCGGTGCCGACATCGTCACCGGCGACATCCAGTCGCTGGGACTTCACCAGTGGTACGGCGGCGCCCACGGCGGCTTCATCGCGGTGCACGACGATCCGAAGTTCATCATGGAGATGCCCTCGCGCCTCTTCGGTCTCGCGACCACCGACGTCCCCGGCGAATACGGCTTCGGCGACGTCGCCTACGACCGCACCTCCTTCGCCCACCGCGAAGAGGGCAAGGAATGGGTCGGCACGGCCGCCGCCCTCTGGGGCATCGCCGCCGGCGTATACCTCTCCCTGATGGGGCCCGAGGGCATGGCCGAGCTCGGCGAGACCCTCCTCGCGCGCACCCGGTACGCGCAGCAGGCGCTCGCCGCGGTGCCAGGCGTCGAGCTGGACGACGACGCCGTGCACCTGCGCGAGTTCACCGTGACCCTCGCCGTCCCGGCATCCGATGTCGTCACCGCGCTCCGCGAGCAGGGCATCGAACCCGGCGTCGTCGTGGACTCGCACCGCCTGCTGGTGTGCGTCACCGAACTCACCTCCCAGGCCGACATCGACACCCTGGCGGGCGCGCTCGCCTCCGTCATCACCCCTGAACTCGCTGAGGAGAACAAGCGATGAGCCTTCCCGTCGCCCCGAAGCCGGCCATCCGCCGCTTCCAGCAGGCTCGCTGGGACGAGCCGATCATCTTCGAGCTGTCCACCCCCGGTGAGCGCGGCGTGCTCGTCTCGCAGGTCGAGCCGGGCGTCCGCGACGCCGTCGGCGACGTGGTCGGCTCGCTGCCGGCATCCCTGCGTCGCGCCTCGAAGCCGAAGCTCCCCGAGATCGGGCAGATGCGGGTGCTCAAGCACTATCTGCGCCTGTCGCAGGAGAACCTCGGCGCCGACTTCAACGTCGACGTCGGCCAGGGCACCTGCACCATGAAGTACTCGCCGAAGATCAACGACCAGCTGATCGGCACCCCTCAGCTCACCGACATGCACCCGCATCAGGATCCGGCCGACGCGCAGGGCGTGCTCGAGATCGTCTGGAGCCTCGAGCGGATGCTGGCCGAGATCTCCGGCATGGACGAGGTCTCCCTGCACACCCAGGGCGGATCGGCGGCGATCTGGTCGAACATCGCGATGATCCGCGCGTACCACGAGGCGAACGGCGAGGGCGAGCAGCGTCGCGAGGTCATCACCACGATCTTCAGCCACCCGTCCAACGCGGCGGCGGCGAAGGCGGCCGGCTATGAGGTCATCACGGTGTTCCCGGATGCCGAGGGCTACCCCGACCTGGCCGCGCTCAAGGCGGCGCTGTCCCCGCGGACCGCGGCGATCATGGTCACCAACCCCGAGGACACCGGCATCTACAACCCGGCGATCAGGGAATGGGTGGATGCCGCGCACGCCGTCGGCGCCCTCGCCTCGTACGACCAGGCGAACGCCAACGGCATCCTGGGCATCACGCGCGCCCGCGACGCCGGCTTCGACGTCTGCCACTTCAACCTGCACAAGACGTTCTCCACCCCGCATGCGTGCGGCGGCCCCGGCGCCGGCGCGAACGCGGTTTCGGCGGCGCTGGCTCCGTTCCTCCCGGGGCCTCGCGTGGTCCGTCAGGATGACGGGACCTTCGACGTCGCCGACGAGGGCGCGCAGTCGATCGGGGCGGTCGCGCCGTTCCACGGCGTGATCCCGAACATCGTGCGGGCCTACTCGTGGATCATGGCGCTCGGCGCCGAGGGGCTCCTGGCGGCGGCGGAGATCGCGGTGCTGAACAACAACTACCTGATGGCGCGGGTGCTCGCGATCCCCGGTGCCTCGGCGCCGTACGCGACGGGGCGCCGGCGCATCGAGCAGGTGCGGTACTCGTGGGAGGAGCTGTTCCAGGACACCGGTGTCTCGTCCGAGGAGATCGGCATCCGGATGACCGATTTCGGCATGCACTACTGGACCAGCCACCACCCCTACGTCGTGCCGCAGCCGTTCACGCTCGAGCCCACCGAGTCGTACTCGATGGCCGAGCTCGACGAGTACGCGGCGACGCTGGCCGAGGTGGCGCGCGAGGCGAGGGAGACCCCCGACGTCGTCCGCACGGCTCCGCACAACCAGACCGTGCACCATACGCACCACGACGACCTCGACGACCCCGAGCGCTGGGCCATCACCTGGCGCGCCTATCAGCGGAAGTACTTCTCGGAGTCCGTCGCGTCGTGATCGGACTGGTCGTCAACCCTGTCGCCGGAGTCGGCGGGCCCGCGGGGCTCGCCGGCTCCGACGGCGCGGACGTGCAGCGCCTCGCCTTCGCGCGCGGCGCCCGTTCGCGCGTGCAGGAGCGGACGGCCATCGCGCTGCGCGTGCTCGCGGCGCAGCATCCGGGAGTCTCCGTGGTGACCGCCGCCGGTGCGATGGGCGCGGATGCCGTGCGCGCCGCCGGGCTGGTACCGCGGGTGGTTCACACGACCCGGGCGTCGAGCGAGGGAGCCGACACGTCACGAGCGGTCGACGCCGTGGCCGCGGCCGGGGCCGACCTCATCCTCGTGGTCGGCGGCGACGGGACGCTGCGCGACGCGGTCGCGGGGCTCGGTCTCGTCGGATCCGGCTCCACAACTCCGGAGAACCGAGCCGTCGCAGCCGGCTCCGGGGCGGTTTCGGCGGAAACCGGTGCGGATCTCCGGAGTCATGGCGGGGCGCGCGGCGGCACAACTCCTCAGGAGACCCCGACCGCAGCCCCCTCGGGCGCGGAATCCGGCGAATCCGGGCCGAACCTGAGGAGTTGTGAACGCGCACCGGCGGTGCTCGGAGTCCCGGCGGGCGTGAAGATGTACTCCCCGGTGTTCGCGGTCAGCCCGTCGGCGGCCGGAGCCGTCGCTGCGGAGTGGATCACGCAGGGCGGCCTGCCCGTCGAGGAACGCGAGGTCCTCGACATCGACGAGGCCGCGATGCGCCGGGCGCGCGTCGACCCCGCCCTCTACGGATTCCTCCGTGTGCCGTACCGGAGCGGCCGCACCCAGGCACGGAAGGCCGCCACTCCCACCACCGAGGCCGCCGCCGTCGAAGCGGCCGCTCGCGGCGTCGTGGCGCGGATGCTGCCAGGCATCCGCTACCTCCTCGGACCCGGTGGCACGACCGCCGAGGTCGCCCGCCGGCTCGGTGTCGAGGGCTCGCCCCTCGGCGTCGACGTCGTCCTCGACGGTGTCGTCATCAGGAAGGGCGCGAGCGAGCACGAGCTCCTCGACGACATCGCCCAGGGCCCCGCGAAGGCCGTGGTGACCGTCATCGGCGGGCAGGGGTTCCTGCTCGGACGAGGGAACCAGCAGCTCTCGGCATCCGTCCTCCGCGCCCTCGGCGACGATCCGCTTCTGGTCGTGGCGCCGGAGCAGAAGCTCATCGACCTGCACGGCCGTCCGCTGATCGTCGACACCGGCGACGCCGAGCTCGATGCGAAGCTGGCCGGACACGTGCGCATCATCACCGGTGTCGGCACCAGCAGTCTCTACGCCGTCGCCGCCCCCGAACTCGTACCCACACAGTAAGGAACACCATGCGTCTCGAGAACAAGAAGGCCATCGTCACCGGCGGCGCCGGCGGCATCGGCCGCGCCACGTCGATCGCGCTCGCCGCGGAGGGCGCGTCCGTCGCCGTCGTCGACCTGAACGCCGAGGCCGCCGAGGCCGTCGCCGCGGAGATCCGCGAGGCAGGCGGCACCGCGATCGCGATCGCCGCCGACGTGGCCAGCGAGGCCGACATCGAGCGCGTCGTCGCCACGAGCGTCGCGGAGCTCGGCGGAGTGAACGTCGTCTTCAACAACGCCGGCATCATCCGCCGCACAACGGCGGTCGAGACGACCGTCGAGGAGTGGGACCGCGTGTTCGGCGTGAACGTGCGCTCGATCTTCCTGATGTGCAAGCACATCGTGCCGATCATGGAGGCCGCGGGCGGCGGCTCGATCATCAACACCGGCTCCGGCTGGGGGCTCAAGGGCGGCGGTCAGGCGATCTCGTACTGCGCCTCGAAGGGCGCGGTCGTGAACATGACACGTGCCCTCGCGATCGACCACGGGCCCGCCGGCATCCGCGTGAACTCGGTCAACCCCGGAGATGTGAACACCGGGATGCTCAGCGAAGAGGCCCGCCAGCTCGGACAGGACCCGGCGGCGTTCCTCGCCGAGGCCGCCGACCGGCCGTTGCGCCGCATGGGCCAGCCCAGCGAGATCGCCCAGGCCGTCGTGTGGCTCGCAAGCGACGACTCGTCGTACGTCACGGGCTCCGCGCTCGTCGTGGACGGCGGCGGCATCGCCTGACGGCATCCGAGCGGCAGAAGCCGGCGAACGGGCACGGATAGTCGGCCGATGTGTGACGGCATCCGTTCCCGTCGCGAAAAGGCTCGTCATTCCGGCCGAATGGCGAGCCTCTTCGCGACGGGAGGGAGAGGGTGCCGGGCCGACCCCCAGGTCTCTCGCGTAAAATCGGCCTAATGACCGACACCCCCGACGCCACCTCCGACCTGGGTGCCGGAATCGACCCCGACGATCTCGCCACTACGCTGCGCGTCCTCGCGGAGCTGCACGAGATCGACAACGAGCATCCGGACTTCGTCGCGGTGCGCCACGCGACCGCCGCGATGTTCAAGGCCGTCAAGCGCGTGCGCCGCAAGGAGATCCGCGACGCGATCGCCGATGCCGACAAGGCCGTCGTCGCCCGCACCGCGACCGGCGCCCCCGACCGCATCGACGACGAGACCCGCGGCCACGATCTCGCGACCAGCGTCATCGACGCTCCGATCGCCGGCGAGCTGCTGAAACCACGCAACTGCTACATCTGCAAGCAGCCGTACACGGTCGTCGACGCGTTCTACCACCAGCTCTGCCCCGACTGCGCCCGCTTCAGCCACGGCAAGCGCAACGCCCGCACCGACCTCTCCGGCAAGCGTGCGCTGCTCACCGGCGGCCGCGCGAAGATCGGGATGCACATCGCGCTGCGGCTGCTCCGCGACGGCGCGCACACCACCATCACCACGCGTTTCCCGCGGGATGCCGTGCGCCGGTTCTCGGCTCTGCCGGACTCGGACGACTGGCTGCACCGGCTGCGAGTCGTCGGCATCGACCTGCGCGACCCGGCCCAGGTGATCGGCCTCGCCGATTCGGTCGCCGCCCAGGGACCGCTCGACATCCTCATCAACAACGCCGCGCAGACCGTGCGGCGCTCGCCGGGTTCGTACTCGCTGCTGGCGGATGCCGAGCTGCAGCCTCTTCCCGACGGACCCCTCCCCGAGATGGAGACCTTCGGGCACACCAACGATCAGCATCCGCAGGCGCTGCAGGCATCCGTCGACGCGCACCCGCTGCTCTCGGTCGCGGCCCTGGGTGGCACGGTCGCAGAGCAGGGCGGGCAGGCGCTCACCGCCGAAGACCTCGCTCGTCTCGCGATGGCCCCGGGGTCGTCGTCGCTGGAGAAGCACGCCGACGGCACCGCGATCGACGCCGGCGGGCTCGTGCCCGACGTGAACCGCGTGAACAGCTGGGTGCAGTCGGTCGATCAGGTCGATCCGCTCGAGATGCTCGAGGTGCAGCTCTGCAACACCACGGCGCCGTTCCTGCTGATCAGCAGGCTGCGGCCCGCGATGGCGGCGTCCGAGTCGAACCGCAAGTACGTGGTCAACGTGTCCGCCATGGAGGGGCAGTTCTCCCGCCGGTACAAGGGCCCAGGGCACCCGCACACGAACATGGCGAAGGCCGCGCTGAACATGCTCACCCGCACCAGCGCCGGCGAGATGCTCGACACCGACGGCATCCTGATGACCGCCGTCGACACCGGCTGGATCACCGACGAGCGCCCGCACTTCACCAAGGTGCGCCTGGCCGAGGAGGGCTTCCACGCCCCGCTCGACCTGGTCGACGGCGCTGCCCGCGTGTACGACCCGATCGTGCGCGGCGAGGCGGGCGAGGACATCCACGGCGTCTTCCTGAAGGACTACGAGCCCAGCCCCTGGTGAGCAGGCGGGTTCAGTTGATGATCTCGCCGTGCTCGTCGTCGCGGATGGCGGCGAGCCGATCCCGCCAGGTCTGCAGCGCCTCCGGCGTGAGCCGCGTCCAGTCGGTCACCTCTTCGACGACGCGAAGGGGCGCCGCGCTGCGGTACGACCTCGTCGGGTTGCCGGGGAACTTCTTGTCGGTCACGTTCGGGTCGTCCTCGAACGCGCCGGTCGGATCGACGAGGTAGACCCGCGGCTCTCCCTCGCCGGTCGCGAGCTCGGCAGCCAGTCCCGCGCCGTCGCGCAGCGCCGTGAAGTAGATGTGGTTCATCACGATCTCGGGGCGGTAGTTCGAGCGGAACCCCGCCGTCAGCAGGTCACCGGCCGCGAGGTCGGCTTTCGTGCCGTGGAAGAACGGCCCCTCATCGAGTGGATTCGTCACCGCGACAGCCTAAGCCTGCGCCGCGAATCCGTGCACGCCGGGATACGGATGCGGCAGCCACACCGTGACGTTCAGACCGCCGCCCGCGCGTGGAGTCAGCACGAGTGAGCCTTCGTGCGCCTGCGCGATGCGCTGCACGATCGCGAGTCCGAGCCCGGCCCCGGCATGGTCGACGTCGCGGGCGCGCTCCGCGCCGCGCTGGAAGGGCTCGGCGATCGTCGCCACCCGATGCGCCGGCAGGTCGGCGCCGGTGTTCTCGACGACGAGAGCCACGGCCTCGGGCCGTGAGTGCGTCCGCACCGTGACCGCACCGCCTTCGGGCAGGTTGTGCACGATCGCGTTGTGCACGAGGTTCGTGATCAGCTGCTGCAGCAGCGCCGGCGATCCGAGAACATGCGCGGCGTCGCCACCGACGTCGATGGTCACCGCGCGACGGCCGGCGAGCGGCGCGAGCGTCTCGACGGACTCTTCGGCGAGCAGCGACAGGTCGACGATCTCGCGGGTGAACGCCCTGCGGTCGGCGCGGCTCAGCAGCAGCAGCGCCTCGGTGAGCTCGATCGCCCTCGCGTTGACCTGCTGCAGGCGGTCGATGAGCGCGTCGACGTCGCGGTGCGGGTCCGTGCGCGCGACCTCGAGCATGGTCTGCGAGATCGCGAGAGGCGTGCGCAGCTCATGCGAGGCGTTCGCCGCGAACCGCTTCTGCTCGGCCATATTGGCCTCGAGCTGCTCGAGCATCGAGTCGAAGACGTCGGCGAGGTCGCGGAACTCGTCTCTCGGCCCTTCGAGCGCGACGCGGTGCGAGAGCGAGCCCTGCGCGGCGAGCTGCGCCGCCCGGCCGATGCGGTCCAGCGGCGCGAGCATCCGCCCGGCGAGAAGCCACCCTCCGCCCAGCCCGATCGCCAGCAGCACGAGCATCACGACGACGACCGCCGGGATGAACGCCCTGGTGAGGTCGGAGCGGTTGGGGAAGAACTCGACGGTGTCGGGTACATACCGCAGCAGGTATACAGCCACCGCCGTCAGCATCAGCACACCGGAGACCACGACGACAGCCGCGTAGCTGAGCGTGAGCTTCAGGCGGGCGCTCATGCCGCGGCGCCTACGCATCGGCATCGGCCCCACCCGCCGGAGGAGCCGCCGACTCCGCACCGATCCGGTAGCCGACGCCCGGCACCGTGAGGATGAGCCACGGCTCACCCAGACGCTTGCGCAGCGACGAGACCGTGATCCGCACGGCGTTCGTGAACGGGTCGGCGTTCTCGTCCCACGCCCGCTCCAGCAGCTCCTCGGCACTGACCACGCCGCCCTCGGCGTCGACCAGGACCTCGAGCACGGCGAACTGCTTGCGGGTGAGAGCGACGTAGCGGCCGTCGCGGTATACCTCGCGGCGGAATGGGTCGAGCCTCAGCCCTCCGACCTCCACCACCGGCGGGCGAGAGCGCTGGCGCCGCCGGTCGAGCGCCCGCAGCCGGAGCACCAGCTCGCGGAGCTCGAAGGGCTTCGTGAGGTAGTCGTCGGCGCCGATCTCGAAGCCCGATTCCTTGTCGTCGAGGCGGTCGGCGGCCGTGAGCATCAGGATCGGGATGCCGCTGCCGGAGGCGACGATCCAGCGTGCCACGTCGTCGCCGGAAGGGCCGGGGATGTCACGGTCCAACACCGCGATGTCGTAGGAGTTGATGCCGAGCAGCTCGAGTGCGGTGTCGCCGTCGCCGGCGATGTCGGCAGCGATCGCCTCCAGTCGCAGGCCGTCGCGGACGGCGTCGGCGAGATACGGCTCGTCCTCGACGATCAGCACCCGCACGACACAGCTCCCATGTGCTCAGAGCTTACGCACCCGGGCATATCGCGAGCATATGGAAAAGCGCATACGTCGTCGCAACAGGCTCCCTTCTTCACTGGAGACATGAACTCAAGCCGCTCTCTCAGACAGCGACGCGTCACCGCCACGATCGGCGTCACGCTGCTCGCCATCGTCGTCGTCCTCTCGGTCATCGTGATCGGGCAGCTGCCGCCGGCCGCGGCATCCGATCGCACGATCACCGCGCCGCTCATGGACGGATCGGTCGGCGAGGACGATGGCCTCATCCACCAGGAGGATCAGATCTCCGTCTTCGATCAGACCCCGGCCGTGGCGAACCTGGACCCGGAGCTGCTCGCCGCCGTGCGCGAGGCAGCGGCCACCGCTGAGCAGGAGGGCGTGCGGATGCACGTCAACAGCGGATGGCGCTCGCCGGCCTACCAGGAGGCGCTGCTCTCGGATGCCGTCGAGAGGTACGGCTCCGCCGAGGAGGCCGCCCGCTGGGTGACCACGGCCGACAACTCGGAGCACGTGTCGGGTGACGCCGTCGATCTCGGACCGGTCGCGGCGCAGGACTGGCTGTCGCAGCGCGGGGCCGAGTTCGGACTCTGCCAGATCTACGCCAACGAGCGCTGGCACTTCGAGCTGCGGCCGGCGGCGGTCGCGAACGGATGTCCGGTGATGTACGAGGATCCCACCGCAGATCCGAGGACGCAGCGATGACCGCCGTGCTCGCGCCGGAGCGCGTCACGCTGTCGAGGATGCACGCGCCGACGCTGTGCACCCTGCCCGACGCCGTCGCCGCGAACGTCGCGCGCATCCGCTCGGCGACCACCGCCCGGATCATGGCGGTCGTGAAGGCCGACGGCTACGGGCTGGGTGCGGTCACGGTCGCGCAGGCCGCGCTTGCGGCGGGAGCGGAATGGCTCGGAGTGACGGATGCCGCTGAGGCGGTCGCACTGCGCGACGCCGGCATCGAGGCGCCGATCCTGGCCTGGCTGAATCCGTCGGGGGTCGACGCCGCGCAGGCGGCAGCCGATCGCGTCGACATCGCGGTCGGCTCGGTCGAGGAGCTCCGCCAGCTGATCGCGGATGCCGCGGCCCCGGTGCGCGTGCACCTGAGCATGGACACCGGCATGGCCAGGGGCGGCTGCCCGCTGGACGACTGGGCGGACCTGCTGCGCCTCGCGCGCGCAGGAGCCGGACGCATCGACGTGGTGGGCGTGATGGGACATCTTCCCCGCGCGGACGAGGCCGATCCCCGAGCCAACTCCGCGGCCGTGCTGCGGATGCGGCATGCCCGCGACGCGGCGCTCCGGGCGGGGTTCGGCTCTCTGCTGGTCCATCTGGCCGCGACCTCGGGCGCGCTCACCGACCCCGCCACGCACTTCGACATGGTGCGCATCGGTGCAGGTCTCGTCGGCATCGACCCGTCGGGAACCGTGCCGCTGCACGGAGCTGCGCGCCTGACGGCATCCGTCGTGCACACTCGCGTCGCGCGGGCTGGCACGTCTGTCGGCTACGACGGCGTCCACGTGACCGAGCGCGACACGCACCTCAGCGTGATCGGCGTCGGGTACGGCGACGGCATCCCGCGCGAGCTCTCCGGAGAGGCCGGCATCGGAGCCGGGACCGGGGCCGGCATCGAGATCGGCGGGACCCGGCATCCGATCGTCGGCCGGGTCTCGATGGACCAGATCGTGGTGGACACCGGCGACGTCGCCTTTCCGCGGGGGACGGAGGCGACGGTGTTCGGGCCGGAAGGGGGTGCGGTGCCGACCGTGCAGGACTGGGCGCGCTGGGCGGCCACCATCCCGCACACGATCGTGACGGGCGTCGGTCCGCGCGTTCAGAGGAGCGTGGCATGACCGCGGTGCTGGTGATCGGCGGAGGGCAGAACTCCGAGCACGAGGTGTCGCTCGCGTCGGCGGCGGCCGTCGCGGAGGCGCTGCGCGCCGGGGGACACGAGGTGAGCACGGTGACGATCTCCCGGGAGGGTGTGTGGGAGGTCCCGGATGCAGCGGCGGGGGTCACGGTGGCCGAATCCCTGCGTCTCACGATGCCGCTCCTGGCGCGCACCGACGTCGTATTCCCCGCAGTGCATGGAGCGCTGGGGGAGGACGGTGCGTTCGCGGCGCTGTGCGCCCTGGCGGGCGTGCGGGTGGTCGGCTCTGACCTGCGTGCCGGGGCGATCGGGATGGACAAGTGGGCGACGAAGCTCGTGGCGGGGGCCGCGGGCATCCGCACCGCACGGGGGCGCCTGGTGGCCGCGGCCGACATCGGCGACGTCGAGTTCGCGGGACCGGTCGTCGTGAAGCCGGTCTCGGCCGGGTCGAGCCACGGCGTGACGCTCGTGCGCGCGGCGGACGAACTGCTCGGAGCGCTGCGCACCGCGGCCGGGTTCGACAGCAGGATCCTCGTCGAGGAGGTCGTGCAGGGGCGCGAGATCGACGTCGCGGTGATCCGCGAAGCCGGGGGCGTGCGCTGGGCGGCCCCGCCGCTGGAGATCCACGCGGCGGGGCTCTTCGACACCGCGACGAAGTACGACGGCACCGCGAGGTTCACGGTGCCGGCGGCGCTGACGGCGGCCGAGGGCGCGACGCTGAGACGCGCGGCGGTGACCATGTTCGACGCACTCGGCTGTGCGGGCGTCGCCAGGATCGACTTCTTCCTCACGGACGAGGGGCCGGTCATGAACGAGGTGAACACGATGCCGGGGATGACGGCGGCATCGCAGGTTCCCCGGATGTTCGCGGCGGCCGACGTGCACCACGTCGACCTGATGACGCGCCTGGTGCGGGCGGCGGAGGTGCCGGGCCGCCGCGCGCCGGCGGGCGCCCTGGTCGGCTGAAGCCGGTCAGCTGGGCGTGCTCAGCTGACCGTGATCAGGACCCGCTGCCAGCCGGTGGAGCCGTCGGGGGCGATGCGGGTGCGCTCGCGCACCTGCATCTTCCCCTCGCGATCCGTCGCCCTGACCGAGACGTAGTGCGTTCCCGGCGTCGCGTCCCACTCGACGAGCCACTGCACCCACGTGTCCTCGTTGACCGCGTTCGAGAGCGTCGCCTGCTGCCAGTCGCCGTCATCGATCTGCACCTCGACCCGGTCGATGCCGACGGTCTGCGCCCAGGCGACACCCGCGATCGGCACGACACCGGCCGAGACGGGCTTTCCCGAGCGGGGGGTGTCGACGCGCGAGGAGAGCTTGATCGGAGCCTGCGCGCTGTATCCGCGCGGCGTCCAGTACGCCTCGTCCTTCTCGAACGTGGTGACCGTGAGCTGTGTCAGCCACTTGGTCGCCGAGACGTACCCGTACAGTCCTGGCACGACCATCCGCACCGGGAACCCGTGCTCCAGCGGCAACGGCTCGCCGTTCATCGCCACCGCGAGGATCGCGTCGGTCCCGTCGTCGGTCAGCGTGCTCAGCGGCGTGCTCGCGGTGAACCCGTCGATGCTGCGCGAGAGCACCATGTCGGCATCCGTCTGCGGCGCGGCGAGGCGGAGCAGGTCGCGCACCGGCACGCCGAGCCACCGCGCACTGCCGACGAGTCCGCCGCCGACCTCGTTCGAGACGCAGGTCAGCGTGATCGAGTACTCGTCCAGGCCCATCGCGATGAGTTCGTCGAAGCCGATCTCGACCCGCTGGTCGACCATCCCGTCGATCACGAGTCGCCAGCCGGCGGGGTCGATCGTCGGCACGGTGAGCGCGGTGTCCACGCGGTAGAAGTCGGCGTTCGGGGTGTAGAGCGGAGAGAGCCCTGGAACGTCGAGCTCCGCTCCGTCCGGAACCGTCACGGTCGTTCGCGGGTCGGGAAGGCGCAGCGCCTTGCGGATGCTGGCCACCGAGGATGTGGCGGCTGAGACGGTGCGGGCTGCGACACCCGCGACCGCCGCGGACACTCCCGCGATCGCGGCCGTCAGCAGGAACCCACGGCGGCCCAGCACTGTCGAGGGCTGCGGGGCGGTCCCGGTCTCGCCCTCGACGGCTGTCGGTCGGGTCCCCACGGAGCGGCGCCTCTCGCGCAGCCGTCGAGCGAGGATGATGACGACGATGACGCCGGCCACCGTGGCCAGCAGCGGCGCGGCGAATGCGAAGGGCGCTGCCCCTGCACGGGTGACGATCGCCGCCCCGGACAGCGCACCGGCGACCACGAAGGCCGCCGCCCCCAGCGGGGGACGCAGGTACTGCAGAACGCCGGCGATCGCCGACGCGATGAGCACGGCGGCGGCGAGGCTCGCGAGCAGGATGATCTTGTCGTACTCCCCGAAGGTCGCGATCGCGAACTCCTTGACGGGCTGCGGGACGACGTCGATCACGAACGATCCGACCGCGAGGATCGGACTCGCCCCTCTCGCCCCGATGAGCGCGACGACCTCCGCGGTCGCGAGGAACACCGCCCCGCTGACAAGTCCTGCGAGACTCGCCAGCGAGATGAATCGCAGGCACTCACGGCGGTCGTTCATCGCGTCTCCCTCGTCATGCGCTGTCGTCGTCACGTCTGCAGGTGATTCGGAGTCGACGGCGAAACGGATGGAGCGGAGGATGCCGCGGACGCGGCGGGGCGGCTGGCGGGAGGGTTACAGGCGGGCGACTCCGGTCACGGTGACGACGGCCGCCCCCTCCTCGTCGGATGCCGCGAGGTCGACGGTCGCGGAGATGCGCCAGTCGTGGTCGCCGGCCGGGTCGTCGAGGATCTGATGCACCGACCACTCCGAAGCGCCCTCGGTGATCAGCAGCAGCTTCGAGCTCCGGGCATCCGCTCCGGTGAGGATCTCGCCATGCTCGTCGAAGTAGGCGTCGAGTGCGTCGGACCAGGCGTCCGCGCCGAACGACGGATCCAGGTCCGCGAGGGCGTCCACGTCATCCCTCGCCGCGAGCTGCACCCTGCGGAACAGCTCGTTGCGCACCAGGATCCGGAAGGCGCGCACGTTCGAGGTGAGGCGCTTCGGCGCTGGCGGCACGATCGGCTCGTCGGAACCGTGGGCCGGGATGACGCCGGACACGAGCTCCTCCCATTCGTCGAGCAGGCTCGAGTCGACCTGCCGCACGAGCTCGCCGAGCCACTCGATGAGGTCGCGGAGGTCGTCGTTCTTCAACTCCTCGGGGATGGTCTGGGAGGCTGCGCGGTAGGCGTCGGAGAGGTAGCGGAGCACGACTCCCTCGGAGCGCGCGATCTTGTAGTGGGCGACATATTCCCCGAACGACATGGCCCGCTCGTACATGTCGCGGACCACCGACTTGGGGTGCAGCTCGAAGTCGCGGATCCACGGCTGGGCGGCGCTGAAGGTCTCGAAGGCGGCGCTGAGCAGCTCGTCGAGGGGCTTCGGGTAGGTGACCTGCTCGAGCATCTCCATACGCTCGTCGTACTCGATGCCCTCGCGCTTCATCTCGGCCACCGCCTCACCGCGGGCGAGGAACTCCTGCTGGCCGAGCACCGCGCGCGGATCGTCGAGGGTCGACTCGACGATCGAGATCATGTCGAGGGCATATTGGCCGGTCCCTGAGCCCGCCGAAGGGTCGGGGTCGAGCAGGTCGAACGCGGCGAGAGCGAACGGCGACAGCGGCTGGTTCAGCGCGAAGTTCGGCTGCAGGTCGACGGTGAGGCGGATGCCGGGGCCCGTCGACGAGCTCAGGGACCCAGCATCCTGGTTCGCTGAGCCTGTCGAAGCGTCGTATCGCTCCACGACTCCCGATTCGAGCAGCGTGCGGTAGATCCCGATGGCGCGGAGCGCCAGCTCCCGCTGCCGCTGCCGAGACTCGTGGTTCTCGTATACGAGTCTGCGCATATTGCCGAAGACGTCGCCGCCGCGGGCGATCACGTTGAGCATCATCGCGCTCGTGATCTGCATGTGCGAGGTCAGCGTCTCCGGCACGGCGTCGATCAGCTTCCGGAATGACGGCTCGCCCCACGACACGAAGCCGTCCGGCGCCTTCTTGCGGATGAGCTTGCGCTTCTTCTTCGGGTCGTCGCCGGCCTTCCTGATCGCGGCGGCGTTCTCTGTCTCGTGCTCGGGGGCCTGGGCCGTGACCGTGCCCGCCGTGTCGTACCCCGCACGCCCCGCGCGACCGGCGATCTGGTGGAATTCGCGGGCGTTCAGCTGCCGCATCCGCGTGCCGTCGAACTTCGTGAGGGCCGTGAGCAGCACCGTGCGGATCGGCACGTTGATGCCGACGCCGAGGGTGTCGGTGCCGCAGATCACCCGGAGCAGGCCGCGCTGCGCGAGCTGTTCGACGAGACGCCGGTACTTCGGCAGCATCCCCGCATGATGCACGCCGATGCCCGCGCGCAGGAACCGTGAGAGCGTCTTGCCGAAGGCCGTGGTGAAGCGGAATTCCGCGATCAGCGCCGCGATCTCGTCGCGCTGCTCTCTGGTCGCGACCTTCGTGCTCGACAGCGCCTGCGCCCGCTCCATCGCGGCGGCCTGCGAGAAGTGCACGACGTAGACCGGCGCCTGCCCGGTGTTCAGCAGGTCGTCGACCGTCTCGTGGATCGGCGTCAGCTCGTAGAAGAAGTGCAGCGGCACCGGGCGCTCGACGCCGGAGACGGATGCCGTCTCCCGGCCCGTCCGCCGCGTGAGGTCGGCCGCGAGCTCCGTGACGTCGCCGAGGGTCGCCGACATCAGGATGAACTGCGCCTGCGGCAGCTCGAGCAGCGGCACCTGCCAGGCCCAGCCGCGGTCGGGATCGGCGTAGAAATGGAACTCGTCCATCACGACCTGGCCGACGTCGGCATCCGTCCCCTGACGCAGCGCGAGGTTGGCAAGGATCTCCGCCGTGCAGCAGATGATCGGGGCGTCCGCGTTCACGGAGGAGTCGCCCGTGATCATGCCGACGTTCGACGCGCCGAACACGTCGACCAGCGCGAAGAACTTCTCGCTCACCAGGGCCTTGATGGGCGCGGTGTAGTACGTGCGCCGTCCGGCGACGAGGGCCGCGAAGTGGGCGCCGATCGCCACGAGCGACTTCCCGGTGCCGGTCGGCGTCGACAGGATCAGGTTGTTGCCGGAGACGATCTCGATCGCCGCTTCGTCCTGCGCCGGGTAGAGGGTGATCCCGGTCGACTCCGCCCATTCGACGAACGCCGTGTAGACGGCATCCGCATCGGATCCGTCTGGAAGCGCGGCGGGGTCGAGGAGCATCCTTCGATCATCCCCTATGCGGGGAGGAGCGGCGGCTCAGGCCTTCTTGACGAGGCTCGACTTCAGCAGCATCGCGCCGAAGCCGTCGACCTTGCAGTCGATGTCGTGACCGTTGACGGGATCGATCAGGCGGATGCCGCGCACCTTCGTGCCGGCCTTGATCCCCTGCGGGGAGCCCTTGACCTTGATCGACGTGGTGACGACGACCGTGTCGCCATCGGCGAGGATGTTGCCGACCGCATCCTTCACGACCCGCTCGGCGTCTGCGGAAGCCGGATCGCCCGAGGAGGAGGAATCGGCGGGCGACCACTCGTGCCCGCACATCGGGCAGACGAGCAGGGCGCCCATCTCGTAGGCGTGCTCGCTCGAGCATTCGGGGCAGAGGGGGATGCTGTCGGCCATGCCTCCAGGATAGCGCGATATGATGAATCCATCAGATCGCATCGGGAGGAGCCGAGGATGCTCAGTGATCCGAGCCGTCCGCTCTACGAGGTGAAGGCCGGGCTGTTCAAGGGCCTCGCGCACCCGATCCGCATCCGCATCCTCGAGGTGCTGTCGGCATCAGCCGAGGTCTCCGTGTCGGATCTCCTCGAGGTCGTCGAGCTGGAGGCCTCGCACGTCTCGCAGCACCTGGCCGTGCTCCGGCGCAACCGGCTCGTCGTGTCCGAGCGCCGCGGCAGCCTCGTCTACTACCGCCTCGCCTACCCGCAGGTGGCGGATCTCCTCCGCGTCGCCAGGGCGCTGCTCGGCGAGATCCTGGAGACCACGCAGCAGCAGCTCGTGGAGACCGCAGGACTGCCCGAGATCCCCGTGCGGGCATGAGTGCCTGGAGACTCAGGAGCGCGCGGAGCCTGCTGCCGGCGGCATCCGACTATCGGGGTCTCCGCAGATCCTGGAGGCTTGACCTGCTCGCGGGCGTCACGGTCGGCATCGTCGCTCTGCCGCTCGCACTCGCCTTCGGCGTCAGCTCGGGGGCCGGGGCTGCGAGCGGACTTGTCACCGCCATCGTCGCGGGCGTCATCGCCGCGGTCTTCGGCGGCTCGAACGTGCAGGTGTCCGGGCCGACCGGCGCCATGGTGGTCGTGCTCGCGCCCATCCTCGCCGAGCGCGGTGCGGGGGCGCTGGCCGCGGTCTGCCTCCTCGCCGGGCTCCTCGTGCTGGCAGCGGGGCTCCTGAGACTCGGCCGCACGGTCGGGTACATCCCGTGGCCCGTGATCGAGGGGTTCACCCTCGGCATCGCCGTCATCATCTTCCTGCAGCAGGTGCCCACGGCCACCGGCACGCGGACCGGCGAGAGCACCAACGCCCTGATCGCCGCAGGGCAGTCGCTCGCGAGCGCGTCATGGCCCAAGCTCGGCTGGTCGCTGCTGCTCGTCGGCATCGTCGTGGCGATCATGCTGGCGTCGCCGAGAATCCACCCGCGATTCCCCGGTTCCCTTCTCGCGATCGTCGTGACGTCGCTGCTGGCGGTCGCGTCCGGCCTTCCCGTCGACACGATCGGCGAGCTGCCGGCAGGGCTTCCCGCGCCGACCCTGCCTCATCTCGACCCGGCGTCGCTGCTCGCCCTCGCGGGCCCCGCGGCGGCGGTCGCCGCTCTCGCCGCCATCGAGTCCCTGCTGTCGGCCCGCGTCGCGTCGACCCTCGCGGACACCGGCTCGTACGACCCGGATCGCGAGCTCGTGGGGCAGGGCCTCGCGTCGCTGACGGCGGGGCTGTTCGGCGGGATGCCCGCCACCGGCGCGATCGCCCGCACCGCCGTCAACGTCCGCGCCGGCGCCCGCACCCGGCTCGCGGCGATCACGCACGCGCTGCTGCTGCTCGTGGTCGCCCTGGTCGGAGCATCCGTCGTCTCGCACATCCCGCTCGCCGCCCTCGCCGGCGTGCTCATCGTCACCGCCTGCCGCATGATCGCGCCGGCGACCGTGCGCACCGTGCTGCGGTCGACGCGAGCGGATGCCGTCGTCTTCTGCCTCACCGCGGTCGTCACCGTGAGCGTCGACCTCATCTACGCCGTGCTGATCGGGTTCCTCGCGGCGGGCTTCTTCGCGCTGCGTCAGCTGGCGCGCACCAGCGGCGTCCACCGTGAGGAGCTGCCGGGGCCCGTGCGCCAGGGCGACGAGCGCATCGCGGTGTTCCGGCTCGAGGGCGCGCTCTTCTTCGGCGCGGCGGAGCGGACCATGGAGCGCGTCGGCACCCTCCGCGACATCGAGGTGGTGGTGCTGCGGATGTCGCAGCTGCAGGTCCTCGACGCCACCGGCGCACAGGTCATCACCGAGCTGATCACCTCACTGGAGCGGCGGGGCATCACGGTGCTCGTGAAGGGCATCCCCGCGCAGCATCTGCCGCTCGCCGAGCGCGTCGGCGTTCTCGCCTCGCTGCGTCACCAGAACCATCTGTTCGACGACATCGACGCCGCCGCCTCGCACGCCCGCAGCCATGTCGCGCGGGCCGCGGCGTAGCGGTCAGACCGTGGTCGCCGCCTGCAGCGCGATGCGGATCATGTCGCCGAAGGTCTGCTCCCGCTCCTGCGCGGTGGTCTCCTCACCGGTGACGATGTGGTCGGACACCGTGCAGATGCTGAGGGCCCGCCGGTCGTAGAAGGCGGCGAGGGTGTAGAGACCGCTGGTCTCCATCTCGACGCCGAGCACGCCGTGCTTCACGAGCGGCTCGGTCAGCTCAGGACGCGTGCTGTAGAACTGGTCGCTCGAGAACAGCAGCCCGACGTGCACGGCCGAATCCAGCGGCTCCGACTTGCTCGCCTCGACGGCTG
The DNA here is from genome assembly GCF_017355365.1 of Microbacterium sp. SD291. GTDB lineage: Bacteria > Actinomycetota > Actinomycetes > Actinomycetales > Microbacteriaceae > Microbacterium. Next base: position 43,342 of record NZ_JADIJR010000012.1, read on the forward strand.
CCCGCAGCAGCGCGAAGTCGGCGACAGGCGCGTAGTCCTGGCCATGGAAGCGCACCCGATTGATGCCCGAGTCCGTGCAGGCGCCGTTCGCGATGATGATGTCGCGCAGCTTCAGCTTCTCGGTCAGGGCCCCGCACGAGCCGACGCGGACGATCGTCTGGACGCCGTACGAGTCGAACAGCTCGTTCGCGTAGATGGACATGGACGGCTGCCCCATGCCGGACCCCTGCACAGAGACGCGGTGCCCCTGCCAGGTGCCCGTGAAGCCGAGCATCCCCCGGGTCTGCGTGTACAGCTCTGCGTCCTCGAGGAAGGTCTCCGCGATCCACTTCGCCCGCAGCGGGTCACCGGGGAAGAGGACGATGGGGGCGATCTGGCCTTGCTCGGCAGCGATGTGGGTGCTCATGGCATCAGCGTAACCAGCAGTCTCTGCGTGGCGCGTTCGGCTGCGGCATCCGTGTTGGGATCATCGAGGCACGGATGCGGTGACCTGCACCGCTCAGGAGGGACGATGATGTCCGACCAGATCTTCATGTACGCGGCGCTCGGCGTGTATTTCGCCGGGATGCTCCTCATCGGCTATTTCGCCTACAAGCGCACCTCCGACCACGAGGACTACATGCTCGGCGGCCGCAACCTCCCGCCGTGGGTCGCGGCGATCAGCGCGGGAGCCGCCGACATGTCCGGCTGGCTCGTGATGGGCCTTCCCGGCGCCATCTACGCCGCAGGCCTGATCGAGGCGTGGATCGCGATCGGCCTCACGATCGGCGCCTACCTCAACTGGCTGCTGGTGGCGCCGCGCCTTCGCGCCTACACCGAGGTGTCGCGCAACTCGATCACGATCCCGAGTTACTTCGAGAACCGCCTCCGCGACTCGAGCCGCTCGCTGCGCGTGCTCGCCGGCCTCATCATCCTGGTCTTCTTCACCCTCTACATCTCCTCGGGGATGGTCGCCGCCGGTGTCTTCTTCGAGAGCTCGTTCAACGGCGACTACATGTTCGGGATGCTGCTGGTCGGCGGCATCACGCTGCTGTACACGCTCTTCGGCGGATTCCTCGGGGCCTCCCTCACCGACGTCGTGCAGGGGCTCATGATGGTGATCGCGCTGATCGTCGTGCCCGTGGCGGCCGTGATCGCGATCGGCGGGCTCGATGAGACCAGCACCCTGATCACCGCGAACGGCGGCGAGGGCTTCCTGTCGATGCTCGGAGGCGGCGCGGTCACGGGAGGCACGTTCCTCGCGATCGTCTCGGCGCTGGCGTGGGGCCTCGGCTACTTCGGGCAGCCGCACATCGTCGTCCGCTTCCTGGCGCTGCGCTCGCCGCAGGAGGCGAAGAGCGCCAGGCGCATCGGGATCTCCTGGATGGTCCTGTCGATGTTCGGCGCGATCATCTCGGGCCTCGTCGGCATCGCGTACATGGCGCAGCGCGGCATCACACTGGACAACCCCGAGACCGTCGTGCTCCTGATGTCGCAGACGCTGCTGCATCCGTTCGTCGCCGGTCTCGTGCTCGCCGCCGTGCTCGCGGCGATCATGAGCACGATCTCCAGTCAGCTGGTGGTGTGCTCCTCGGCCCTCGTCGAGGACCTCTACAACGTGGTGCGCAGGACCCCGCCGTCGCAGAAGAGACTGGTGCTGATGGGGCGGATGGCGGTGCTCGTGGTCGCGATCATCGCGATCATCCTCGCGATCACCCCGAACGACTCGATCCTCGGTCTGGTGTCGTTCGCCTGGGCCGGCTTCGGGGCGGCGTTCGGGCCGATCATCCTGCTGAGCCTGTTCTGGCGCAAGCTCACCAACTGGGGTGCGCTCGCCGGCATGTTCGTCGGCGCCGCCACGGTCTTCATCTGGAAGGGGCTGAACACGGGGCTGTACGAGCTGCTCCCGGCGTTCGTGTTCGCCTTCGTCGCCGCGGTGCTCGTGAGCCTCCTGACCTACAGGCACAACGAGGAGATCCAGCAGGAGTTCACCGACACCGGCGCGATGCTCGCGGTGCCGCGGCCGCACGCGGTCGGCGATACACCCTGACCGGCAGTCGCCGCGGGGCTGGGCCGTCGCTCAGCCCCGCGGCGGCGCCGTGGAGGCGCGCACCACGAGCGTCGGCGTGATCTCCGGTTCGCCGCCGACGGGCTCTCCGCCCTCGATCTCCGCGATCAGGCGCAGCGCGGCCGCGCGCCCCAGCGCTTCGAACGGCTGCCGCACGGTGGTGAGCGCGGGCGACGCGTAGGCGGCCAGAGAGATGTCGTCGACGCTGACCACGGAGACGTCCTCGGGGATGCTGCGTCCCGCCTCGTGCAGCGCGCGGATGACGCCGAACGCCATCTCATCGCTGCTCACGAACACGGCGGTCGCATCGGGGATCGCGGCGATCGTGCGCCCCGCGCGGTAGCCCGACTCGGGCGTCCAGTCGCCGGGGATCACCGGCGGCGGAGTGATGCCGCGCTCCTCCAGCACCCGCTCCCATGTCTCGCGGCGCTGCACGGTCTCGGCCCAGTACTCGTCGCCGGAGACGTGCCAGACCGTGCGATGCCCGAGGTCGAGGAGGTGCTCGACCGCGAGACGGGTGATCTCGTTCTGATCGACCGCGAGCGGAGCATCCGCCTGCAGCGAGACGCGATCCGTGCGGGTCGCAGGGGTCCGCTGTGTTCGCGCTCGCATGGACGGGCTGTCCAGTTCGACCGGCACGCCGAGGATGATGCCCTCGGCTCCCTGGCGCTGAAGGCGGTCGAAGGCGTCGTGGAAGGCATCGGTGGACGCGTGGTCCGCGACGGCGGCCGTCGTCACCGTGTAGCCGTTGGCGGCAGCGGCCTGCTCGATGCCGACGCCCAGGGCGGCAGAGGAGTAGCGGTCCGTCGAGACGACGACGACCCCGAGGATCCGGGTGCGCCCGGAGGCGAGCGAGGCTGCGGCGGCATGCACCCGGTAGCCGAGCTCCTCGACCGCGGTGTGCACGCGGCGGGCGGTCTCCGGGCGGACGTTGTCCACACCCGACATCACGCGGGAGACGGTCTGGGTCGAGACTCCGGCCAGGCGGGCGACATCGACCTGGCTGGGGGCGCGGTCCTCTTTGGAGCGACGAGGCGACATGTGCTCATGATAGCGATCATTCCGCGTGAATACGGGCTGCCAGGGTCGCCGCGATGCGATAATGTGAACGCAAACACTGGCATCTGGAGCTTCATGACCGACATCCTCGCGCGAGACGATCGCGCGGATTCCCCGACCACGTCGACGCTGACGTGGCGCGACGGCGAGATCGTCCGCGAGGGGCGCCCGCACCGCATCCTCGCCGGCAGCATCCACTACTTCCGCGTGCACCCGGACCAGTGGGAGGACCGTCTTCGCCGACTCGCCGCGATGGGGGCGAACACGGTCGACACGTACATCGCCTGGAACTTCCACGACCGCGCCGAGGGAGACGTCCGGTTCGACGGCTGGCGCGACGTGGAGCGGTTCATCCGCCTCGCCGGCGAGGTCGGTCTCGACGTGCTCGTGCGACCGAGCCCGTACATCTGCGCGGAGTGGTCGAACGGCGGCATCCCGTTCTGGCTCAGCGGCCGCACGCGTGCGCTGCGCACCGGCGATCCGGTGTTCCTCGCGGCGGTCGACGCCTGGTACGACGAGCTGATCCCTCGACTCGTGCCGCTGCAGGCGATCAGCGGCGGACCCGTCGTGGCCGTTCAGGTCGAGAACGAGAACGGCTCGTTCGGCAGCGACCCCGCCTACCTCGCGCACCTCCGTGACGGGCTGCGAGCGCGCGGCATCGTCGAGATGCTGACGACGGCTGACGGGATCACGGCCGACATGCTCCGCCACGGCAGCGTGTCCGGTGCGATGCCCACTTTCACCTTCGGCACCGGGGTCGCCAAGGCCAGGGAGCTGCGACCGGCCGACGCCGCGCTGATGTGCAGCGAGCTCTGGGGCGGATGGTTCGACCACTGGGGGGAGCGGCATCACGTGCGCTCCGCCGACAGCATGATCAGCACCGTGCAGGAGCTGCTGGATGCCGAAGGCTCCGTGAGCCTGTACATGGCGCACGGCGGCACGAACTTCGGTCTGTGGAACGGCGCCAACCACGACGCCGTGCTCCAGCCGACCGTGACCAGCTACGACTCCGACGCGCCCATCGGCGAGGACGGCACCCTGAACGCGAAGTTCTACGCGCTGCGTGCCGCGTTCGCGCCGTTCCACACCGGCGAGCTCCCCGCGATCCCGGCTCCGCCGCTACGGCAGTCCGCCGCCTCCGCCGCGCTCGTGGCGCAGGCGTCGCTGATGGACGTCGTGCGCGCCGCACCCGTCGTCGCCGGCTCGGCCGTTCCGCTCACATTCGAGCAGCTCGGTGCCGAAGACGGCCTCGTCGCGTACGAGGCCGACTGCTCGTTCCCGCAGGAGGCGACCCTCTCGATCCTCGGACTCCATGATCGGGCCACCGTCTTCATGGACGGGGAGCGCCTGGGCACCCTCGAACGCGACGGTCTCGCCAAGCTGGCGCTGCCGGCTGCGGGCGGCGCCGGCCGGCTGACGATCGTCGTCGAGAGTCTCGGACGCATCAACTACGGGCCTCTGACCGGCGAGGGCAAGGGCATCATGCGAGGCGTGACGATCGGCCGCCGCTACGTGCACGGCTGGAGCCACCGCATCCTGCCTCAGAGCGCGCCGGTGACGGCCGGCACAGCAGCCGACGACGGGGTCGCCGTCGCGACGTTCGACATCGCGGCACCGGCAGACGCCTGGCTCGCCTTCCCCGGCGGGGCGAAGGGGATGGTCTGGCTGAACGGCTTCCTCCTCGGTCGCTACTGGGAGATCGGCCCGCAGGAGACCCTCTACGCACCCGCGCCGCTGTGGCGGAGCGGGCACAACGAGATCCGCATCCTCGACACCGACCGACTCGGATACGTCGTCGAGATCCGGGAGCGGCCCACCTTCGGGGAGACCGAGGAGTTCATCGGCTCCTGAGCCGCCGCACACGAGAAACCGCCCCGGAGCCGAAGCTCCGGGGCGGTTTCTCGTCGAGGTGGTGTCAGCCCTTGACGGCACCCGCCGCGAGCCCCGACCGCCAATAGCGCTGCAGCGTGAAGAACAGTGCGATCAGCGGGAGCACGCCCAGCAGCGCGCCCAGCATCACGTCTCCCTTGTCCTCGAGGACTCGGCGCGCGCGTCGCGGCCGCCGCTGGCGCGCGCGTCGCGGCCGCCGCGGGCCTGCGCGCGAGGGCGGCAGAGGGCATCCGGCGACCCGGCCGGGCGGTCAGGCCTGGCGCTTCACCATCTCCGTGATCCAGATCGGAGCGAACGGCGAGACGCATCCGGGGGCGGTCGGATAGTCGGCCAGCACCTGGAGCTCATCGCCGATCGCGAGGGCGCGGTCGCGGAGGTGCGGGTGCGCGATGCCGATGTGCGCGAGGGTCTCGTTCATCGCCCACTGCAGTCGTGAGGGGGCAGCCTTCATGCCCCGCTCGATCAGATCGAGGAGATGCTCGAGGTCGAGGCCCTCAGGGTCCTTGGCCACGCGCACGGACGTCAGCGACCACGCCGCGGCCGCGACCGTCGGGTCGGCGTCGCCGAACCACCGCAGCCGCATCTCCTCCGCGCGCGGCGACTTCTTCGCGACGTAGTTCACGAACCAGTCGTTCACCTTGGGGCGGTCGGTCTCGCGGAGCATGCCGTCGAGCTCGTCGGCCGTGAACTCGCGGGGCTTGCAGATGAGCAGCGCGAGCAGCCTGGCCGGGGTCTCGCCGGTCGCCCAGAGTTCCTTCGCCAGTTCCTGATCGGTCTTGACGCGCTTCGCGAGCGCGCGCAGGCGGCTGAGGTTCATGCCGTGGTCGTCGCCGCGCTTCTCGTTGGCCGCGCGCATCTTCGGATCTTCGAGCGCGGCGAGTTCGGCGAGGACTTCGGGGACGGTCATGTCTGCCATGGTTCCAGGGTAAGTCGGTGCCGCAACTCCGGAGAACCGGCACGCGAATCCGCCGATTCGCCCCACTGCACGGTGAATCGGCTCGGATCTCCGGAGTTGTGGCGGTGCTCGGACTCAGACCTCGTCGAGCAGCTCCCCGCGGATGCGGCGGAGGTCCTCCATCAGCGATCCGATCAGGATCCAGTGGCCGGATGCCGGGGGCCTGATCACGAGCGGAGCCGTCAGCGCGGGGATCGCGGAGGTCAGGGTCTCCGGCTCGGGTGTCACATCGGCGATCTGCACCGCGAGGCGCACATCGTGGCCCGCGCGGCGCAGCTGCTCGGCGATCGCGGTGACGGCGGGCTCCTGCCCGATCGCGTCGTCGTAGTGATCGAAGTAGGCGCGGGTCATCCCGATCGTCTGGGTCACGATCGGGGAGAGCCGTTCGAGCAGCGCCCGCATCTCGCGGAGATCCTCGCGGTGCGCGGAGCGGCGCGGGTTCAGGGTGAGTGACTCCTCGCCGGCGGCGATGGATGCCTCGGCAGCATCCTTCATCGGCCGGAGCAGCCGCACCTGCAGCATCAGCTCCTGCAGCAGCGCGGGTGTCTGCGACTCCGGAAGGGCGGCCGCGAGACGGTCGAGGCTCGCCGCGAGCTCCCTGCCGAGGAGCCCGAGGTCACGGCGTGCCGGCGCGACCAGCACGGGCGGCACGATCAGCGCGTTCACGACGATGCCGATCACGACGCCGATCAGCGTCTCGGCGATGCGGGCGAACGCGTACTCCGGGCTCGACGAGCCGAGCGCGAGCACGAGCATGGCCGAGATCGCCACCTGATTGCCGGTGCCGGGAGAAGCGCGGAACACCCAGGCGACCAGCATCGCCACGACGATCGCGAGCAGCACGATCCAGCTCGGGGAACCGAGCAGCAGGCCGAGCGCGACCGCGACCAGCACGCCGACGATCACGCCGATGCTGCGCTCGAGCGCCTTCGACAGAGACTGGTTGACGCTCGGCTGAACGACCAGAAGCGCGGCGATCGCCGCGAACACGGGCAGCTGTCCGGGGAACGCCAAGCCGGCGAGGAGCCACGCGGCGATCGTCGCCGCAGCCGACTTCACGACCTGCAGCAGCGGAGAGCGCCTGGAGGCACGGATCGCGGCGGGGATGCGCATGGTCCCACGGTAGTGCGGCCTTGGATGTGGCCGCGGACCTTGAATGGTCGCCTGGTGAGTGCGGAGGCGGCCAGGTGGGTCCGCGACGGGGGCGGATGCTCAGGACGCAGGCCGTTTCGCCACGCGCCCGCCCTGGCCGACGTCTTCGCCGGGACGACGTGGTTGCATGGAGGCATGGAGCAGCAGGACCGGGCGCAGCGTCTGCGCGGCGAGACCGAGGCGGTCTGGGCGACGGTTGTGTCGTTCGCGCTCGGCGCGGGCGCCGGCATCCTGCTCCTCGGCGGCGATTCTCGTCCGCTGACCGGCGAGGGATCGCTCGCCCTTCCGGTGGCGGCGATCGCCGGGATCATCGCATCCGCGGCCTTCGTGCTCAGCACGGTCCGGCACCGCCGCGGCGAGACCGCGCCGATGCCGCGCTGGCAGGCAGTGGTGTCCGACCTGTCGGCGATCGCCCTGACCGTCGCGATCGGGGCGGTCACCGCCATGGGAGTGCTCCTGGCCACAGAGATCCTCGCCGCCGGCCTGCAGGGGCTGGAGCTCGCCGCGATCGGCGGCGGCCTGCTCGCCGGCGTCGCCTCGGCGATCGGCGGGCGCTTCGCGTTCGGGGCGGGCATCGGCCTCCGCACGGCGGACCTCTCCGGGCTCCTCGCGAGCTACCTCGTCATCGGCACGCTCTTCGCGATGGTCACCGCGGTCGACCCGCGCTGGTGGGAGGTGAACTTCTCGCAGCTCGGCAACGGCGCGGGCTCCTGGGCCTTCAACGGGACCCTCATCGTCGCAGGACTCCTGATCGCGACGGTCGGCTCGTACGTCGGACGCGATCTGCACCGGATGCTCGGAGACGACGCTCTCGGACGCATCGGCGCGATCGTGCTGCTGTGGGCCGCCACCGGTGCGGCGCTCGCCGCGGTGGGGCTTCTTCCGCTGCACCGGGTGCCGATCCCGCACAATATCGCCGCGTTCGCGGCCCTCGCGCTGTTCGCCGCCGCGGCGGTGTGCACGACGCTGCGCGTGCCAGGGCCGCCGCGCGCCCTGGTCATCACGACGATCGGGGTGGTGATCCTGATCGCGGCGGCGCTCGTGATGTGGGTCCCGTTCGGCCTCTACGGCCTCACCGCGCTGGAGGCGATCGTCGTGGGGCTCGGCCTCGTCTGGATGACGACGCTGGTGCGGGTGCTCGCGATCATCGTGCCGCCGGCATCCCGCCCGTCCCTCCGCCGTTCGCTGCTTCCCGGCTGACGGCGGCGGCTCAGTCGGCGGGTCCGTCGTCCGCAGCGTCGTCCCCGGCCCCGTCGTCTGCGAAGGCCCGCTGCACCGCGTGATGGCGGAGCAGGAACGCGGCCTCGTCGAGCCCGCGCCGGCGCAGCCAGCTGGTCACCTCGCCGTTCGACTTGCTGGCGTTGCAGGAGCCGCACGCCGGCACGACGTTGCTCAGGGTGTAGCGGCCGCCGCGCGAGATCGGCTGCACGCAGTCGCGCTGCAGCGGCACGGCCGACGCACCGCAGTAGGCGCATCCGCTCCACTCCTGCTGCAGCGCCGCCCACTCCCCGGGCGTCAGGTCGTTGTCGGCGGCGGCGACTCGACGCCGTCGACGTCGATCCAGCCGGGCGCGGCGGCTGCGGCTGACTGGCATGAGGCCACCTTAGACGGATGCCGCGACACGGCATCCGGAAGATAGGGAATCTGTCCGATGTCGGAGGGGTGCCTCAGAGCGGAATGTAGGGGTACAGAGAACCGCCGAGGAGACACCATGTACGAGCACCCCTACTTCACCGCCAAGGTCAACGAGTACGAGCAGCAGCAGCTGGAGCGCGCGGCCGAGCTGCGCCGGTTCATCGCCGAGCACCCCGGCCAGGTCGTCCGCCGTCCGGAGGGTGCACTCCTGCGGATCCTGCGCCTGCTCAGCGGGCGCGCGGCGCAGAAGGCGCGGGCCCCGCGGACGTCTCGGTCCGCGGAGTCCGCAGGGACGACGGATGCCGCACGCCGCGGCGTCCCGGCGGGCTGCGAGCCTGCGACCGCCCGGTGACGACGATCCTCGCCGAGGGCGTCGGATCGGGCTCTCCGGAAGACGTCGCGGATCCGGCCCCGGATGTCCGAAGGGGGTGGCACGATGAATTCATGCCACCTCCCGTCCTCAGCGCCGCGATGGTCGGCCGGGACGCCGACCTCGATCACGTCCGTGCGGCCTTCGAGCGGACGCTCGGCGGCGTGCCCGCCGCCCTGCTCGTCGAGGGCGAGGCCGGGATCGGCAAGTCGCGGCTGCTGCGCGAGTTCGGAGCCGAGGTCGAGAGCCGCGCAGACGTGCACGTGGGCTGGTGCCTCGACCTGGGCTCCGCACGGACCCCGTACGGCCCGCTCACGGGCATCCTCCGATCGATCCTCGCCCGCCTCGGCATCGAGCGGGTCCGCGAGGCGGTCGGCGTCGGCGTCGAGGCCCTCGGGATGCTGCTGCCTGAGCTGTCCTCCGCGCTCGCCGATCGCGAGCGCACCAGCCCCGACCGTCTCCGCGACGCGATCGCGAGCCTCATCGACGCGGCGGCGGAGCAGGCGCCCCAGGTGCTCATCGTCGAAGACCTGCACTGGGCCGACGAGTCCACCCTGGCGATCCTCTCCTTCCTGCTGCGCGCGCTCGAGCGCGGGCGCATCCTTCTTCTGATCACCTGCCGCACCGACGACGTGCGCCGGGGCGACGCCGTGAGCCGGTTCATCGCCGAGGCGACGCGTGCCCGACTGCTCGAGCGGGTCGAGCTGAAGCGGCTCGGCGCCGACGCGGTGCGCGACCTCGCCCAGCAGCTCATCGGCCGGCCCCTCTCCGAAGGTGCGCTGGAGCGCGTGCAGGAGCGGGCGGAGGGCATTCCGTTCTTCGTCGAGGAGCTCGCCTGCTGCACGTCGGGCCCGTTGCCCGACGGGCTCAGAGACCTGCTGCTGGCGCGCTTCGACCGCCTGGGCGACGACGCCAGGCGGGTCGTCAAGGTGGTCTCCGGCTCCGAGCAGCCGCTCACGCACCAGCTGTTCGCGTGCCTGGTCGACCTGCCGGAGGAGAGAGTCGAGGAGGCGGTTCGCGAGGCGTCGCTCAGCGGCATCCTCGTCGTCGGCGACGACACCTACCGCTTCCGCCACGCGCTGCTGCGCGAGGCCGTGCACGGCGACCTCCTTCCGGGAGAGCGCTCGCGGCTGCACCGCGCCTATGCCGAGGCCCTGGAGGAGAGCTGCCACGACGACAGTGCCGCCGCACTGGCCTACCACTGGCGGCTCGCGCAGGACGACCGCAGGGCCCTGGGAGCTGCGGTCGAGGCGATGCGCCATGCCAAGGCGCGGTTCGCGTTCGCGAGCGCGGCGCGCTTCGGCGAGCTCGCCCTCGAGATCTGGCCCCAGGTGACGGATGCCGCCGACGCGGCGGGCATCGAACGGCTCGAACTCCTGCAGACGCTGGCGTCGATCCTCCGCAACGCCGGCGACGGAGAGCGCGCGCTCGCCGTCGTGAACCTGGCGCTCGACGAGGTCGATCCGGCATCTGCCGATCCGCGCCTGCACGCGCGGCTGCTGCGCGACAAGGCTTATTACACGATGAATCTGGGCCGCCTCGGATCCATCCCGCTGCTGCGCGAGGCGCTCGCCGTGCTCGACGGGAGGGTCGACGACGACCGGCTCCACGCGACCATCCTGAACACGCTCGCGAGCCGCTACATGATCGCCGGCGATCTCGCCTCGGGGCTGGAGCTCAGCGCCGAGGCCGGCGTGCTCGCCGAGCGGGCGGGATCCGACGACGAGGCGTCGATCGCGGCCAACATCCGCGCCGCCTCCCGCACGCACATGGGTGATGTGGAGACGGGCATCCGCGAGTATGAACTCGCCCGCACCCTGGCCAGGGGGTCGACGGCCGAGCTGCGATACCGGGTCAACTACTCCGATCTGCTCACGCTCCTCGGCCGCTTCCGGGAGGCGGTGCGGGTGGCCGAGGAGGGCTTCGCGCGGTCCCGGTCGTACGGCGTGGAGCGCACGTCCGGCTCGGTGATGACGCAGAACATGGCGGTGCCGCTGCTCGAGCTCGGCGAGATCGAGCGGGTCGAGGAGATGCTCGCCCGCGACCTCTCGCAGACCACGCTCCGGGTGTTCCGGATGTACACGACGATGACGCGCGTGCGCGCGCTCTCCTGGCGAGGGCGCTCCGACGAGGCCGACGAGGTGATGCGGGAATGGCTCCCTGCATTCATCGAGACCGGTCAGGCGGAGCGGCAGATCTGGTACGACACGATCGTGATGGCGGTCGCCGTGGCGGAGAGCCGCGGCGACTACCCCGGTGCGCTCGACGCGGTCCTCGGGATGCTGCGCGACGACGGCCCCGTGCTGCTGCACCAGCGCCGCGTGCTCTTCCAGGCCGGCTGGATCATCTCCGCGCTGCGCGCGACCGGCGCGGACGTGAGCGGGTGGACCGAGGCGATCAGGTCCGCGTGGGAGGCGCAGTCCCCGCAGCTGACGGGTGACTCCTGGTCGGCGATCCTCTCGGCGCTGCTCGCGCCGTCGATCCCGGCGCTGCAGACCGCGGTCGAACTCGCGGACGGCGACGACGTGCCGGTGACGTTCCGCGTCGTGACGCGGCTGGAGCTCGCACGTGCACTCGTCCAGGACGGCGACCGCACCGAGGCGGCGAGCGTCATCGCCACGGCATCCGACCTCGCCGAGAGTCTCGGCCACGCCGAGCTCATCCGGGCGGTCGGCGGCTTCGCGGATGCCGCGGGCCTGCGGCCGTCCGGTCACGACGGCGGGGCGGAGGCCGACCAGCTCACGGCACGCGAGCGGCAGGTGCTCGCGCTGATCGCGGAGGGACTCAGCAACAGGCAGATCGGGGAGCGGCTCTTCATCAGCGTGAAGACCGTGAGCGTGCACGTCTCGGCGGTGCTGCGCAAGCTCGCCGTCACCACCCGCACCGAGGCCGCGCTCGCCGCAGGGCGACGCTCCGACACGGCGGATCTGGTGCTGCGCCGATGACGGAGATCGGGTTGAGAATCCTTCCGGGCGCATTCCCCGCCTGGCGTGGTACGGTGAGCGTAGCCCTCCTACCGGAGGTGACATTCATCACCGGCCCGCGAACGCTTGATGCGACGTGTGTGGCCCTACACCAGGATCCGAGTTCTGTGCCTCGATCGATTCGGCACGGATCCCACCGAAAGACTTCCCACTTGTCACACGCAGCCGCTCACGGCATCCGCGTTCATCATCTCGTCGCCTCCACCCGGAGCGCGACTTTCCTCGTACCTGCCGGAGGTTCCGGTGCGGTGCTCAAGGTCGCGTAAGCGGCCCGTTCAACAGTAGAAAGTAGAAACACATGGCCACTGGCACTGTGAAATGGTTCAACGCGGAAAAGGGCTTCGGCTTCATCGCTCCCGATGACGGCTCGGACGACCTCTTCGCCCACTACTCGGCTATCACCGGCTCCGGTTTCAAGGAGCTCCGTGAGAACCAGAAGGTCGAATTCGACGCTGAGCGTGGCCCCAAGGGCATGCAGGCGGCGAACATCCGCGCTCTCTGAGCGCGATCTGATCGTCCGGAAGCCGGCCGGGTCCCTCGTGGGCCCGGCCGGCTTCTTGCGTGCGCGGGCGCAAGGCGCCGCGCTTTGGTCGAGTGTCACGCGAGTTGCTGAGGGTGCCCTAACCTTCTGTTAGATTAGGCCAGGCTTACCAAACACGGCGCCGGTTGCCCGGTCGTCGAAGAGGTCTCATCTCGCACACACCCCACCGGAAGGCACCATGTCCGCTGTGACCACCACGGAGCGCCCCGCCTACGTCCTCACCCGCGCCGAGGTGCGCGCCGTCGACCGGGTCTCGCCGAACTTCGCACGGATCACGTTCGGCGGTCCCGACCTCGAGGACTTCGGCACCCCCGGTGCGATCTTCGATTCGCGCATCAAGCTGATCTTCCCGCCGGCATCCGGAGTCCTGCCGGAGCTCGACCGCGGCGGCGACGACTGGTGGGGCTCCTACCTCGCCGTCCCCGAGGAGGAGCGCGGCTCGATGCGCACCTACTCGGTCAGGGAGCTGCGGGTGACGGATGCCGGCACCGAGCTCGACGTCGACTTCGTGCTGCACCTCGAACCGGGACTCACCGGCCCGGCCTCGCGCTGGGCGAGTGCCGCCGTGGTCGGGCAGGAGCTCTTCGTGATCGGCCCTCGGCGCGGGGTCACCGCGCACGGCGGCGTCGAGTACGCGCCCGGCACCGCACGCTCGGTCGTGCTCGCCGGCGACGAGACCGCGGCTCCCGCGATCGCCCGCATCCTCGAGGACGCCCCGCGCGATCTGCGCGGCGTCGCCTACATCGAGGTGCCGGTCTCGGCCGACGTGCTGCCGATCGACGCCCCCGCGGGCGTCGAGGTGCACTGGCTGCCGCGCGCAGCCGGCCAGCAGCATGGAGCGGAGCTCATCCCGGCGGTGCTCGCCCATCTCGGCGACGCGCATACGTCCGTCGAGGTGCAGGACATCGAGACGGAGGAGCTCCTCTGGGAGACACCGGGCTTCTCCCGCCTCGGCGAGGAGATCGACACCGCGGATGCTCCCGCCGACCGCTACTTCTGGATCGCGGGCGAGAGCGGAGTGGTCACGACGCTGCGCCGCCACCTGGTGAAGGACCTCGGCGTCGACCGGTCGCAGGTCGCCTTCATGGGCTACTGGCGCCGTGGCGTCGCGATGCGCGGCTGAGGAAGGACGCCCTCCATGGAACACCTCGGCAGCGCCCTGCAGGGCGACTCCCTCGCACTCGGCTACGGCCGCACCCGCGTGGTGCACGACGTCTCGCTCCGCCTCACCCCCGGTCGCGTCACCGCCCTGATCGGCCCCAACGGCAGCGGCAAGTCCACGGTCCTGCGCGCACTCGCCCGCCTGCAGCGCTTCGAGGCGGGCCGAGTGACGGTCGGCGTCGACGGCTCGCAGCGTGACGCCGCCGCGCTCTCCGCCAGGGAGTTCGCGCGCACCGTGGCGATGCTCTCGCAGTCGCGTCCGCATCCGTCCGGCATCGAGGTGCGCGACGTCGTCGCCTACGGGCGTCACCCGCATCGCGGCCGGTTCTCCGGCGTCAGCGACGCCGACCGCGCGGCGATCGACCACGCGCTCGCCCTGACCGGCCTCGGCGCCATGGCCCACCGCGCCGTCGACCAGCTCTCCGGCGGCGAGCTGCAGCGGGTCTGGCTCGCGACCTCGCTCGCCCAGGAAACCGGCATCCTGCTCCTCGACGAGCCGACCAACCACCTCGACCTCCGCTATCAGATCGAGACGCTCGACCTCGTCCGCGACCTCGCCGACGACCACGGCACTGCGATCGGCGTCGTCCTGCACGACCTCGACCACGCCGCATCCGTCGCCGACGAGATCGTGCTGCTGCACCAGGGTCGCGTGCACGCGACCGGACTGCCGGCCGACGTGCTCACGGGCGAGAACCTCTCGCACGTGTACGGCCTGCGCATCGACACGGTCGTCGACGCCGAGACCGGGCGAGTGCGCGTGTTCCCCTACGGCCGTCACCACGACCGGCCGCGCCGCGCGCTCGCAACGACCTCCTGATCCCCGCACCCTCCCGAAACGACCGAGGAATCCATGAAGAAGACAGCTCTGTCCGCGCTCGCCCTGAGCGGCGCCCTGATGCTCGCCCTGACCGCCTGCGGCACCACGCAGCCCACCGCGTCCGCCGACGGCGGCAAGCCCGCGGAGTCTGCGAGCGCCGACTGCGCCGCCGACTCCACGGCGACGTCGACCGGACCGGTGACCCTCACCGACGCGTTCGACCGCACGGTCGAGCTCGACAAGCCCGCCGAGCGGGTCGCCGTGCTCGAGTGGCAGCAGATCGAGGACGCGCTCACGCTCTGCGTCACTCCGGTCGCCGTCGCGGATGCCTCGGGCTACAGCACCTGGGTCTCGGCGGAGGAGCTGCCGAAGGACGTCGTCGATGTCGGCACCCGCCAGGAGCCGAACCTCGACGCGCTGTTCGCCGCGGAGCCCGACCTCGTGATCGTCGAGGCGTACACCCGCGATGACGCGATCATCGCGCAGCTCGAGGAGTACGGCGTGCCCGTGCTCGCGACGCTGGGCGCGGATGCCGCCGACCCGATCGCGCAGATGCTGAGCACCTTCGACCTGATCGCCCAGGCCACCGGCCGCGAGGAGCGGGCAGCCGCAGTGACCGAGGAGTTCGAGGCGCACCTGGCCGAGGCGAAGGCCGAGATCACCGGCCTTGACGTCGAGGTCGACAGCTTCGTGTTCTTCGACGGCTGGGTCGACGGCAGCAACGTGTCGCTGCGTCCGTTCGGACAGGGCTCGCTGGTCGGCGAGGTCGGCGAAGAGCTCGGCCTCACCAACGCCTGGACCGGCGAGGTGGATGCCGCGTACGGCCTCGGCCAGACCGACATCGAGGGCATGACCGCCGTCGGCGATGCCAGCCTGTTCTACACCGGCACCGAGGAGGAGGACGGCAGCAGCTTCATGGATGCCGTCGAGACCAACCCGGTCTGGAAGTCGCTCCCCGCAGTGCAGGACGACCGTCTGCAGGCGTTCCCCGCCGGCCTCTGGACCTTCGGCGGACCGCGCTCGACCGAGCTGATCATCGACGCCTACCTCGAGGTCCTCGCCAAGTGACCGGCACCCGGCTCCCGTCCGTCGCCGAACCGTCGTCCGCGCCCGGCCCCGCCGGGCCCGCGACGGGGTCCACGGCGACGGACGGAGCCGGGCGCACCGCCGGGGGAGTCCGCGCTCTCGGCGTGCTCCTGACCCTTGCGGTCGTGCTCGCCGGCGTGAGCGTCTGGCACCTCTCGCAGGGCACCAGCGGCGCCGGCTTCGAGGACGAGGTGATCCTGTTCGGGTCGCGGATCCCGAGGCTCGCCGCGGGAACGGCCGTCGGCATCGCGCTCGGCGTGGCCGGCGTGCTGCTGCAGTCGCTCGCACGCAACGCGCTCGCCTCCCCCGACACGCTCGGCGTCACGGCGGGTTCGTACCTCGCCGTCACCGCGGTCTCGGCGTTCGGCATCGCCATCCCGGTGTGGGCGTCCGGTGCCGTCGCCTTCGCCGGCGGGATCGTCGCCGCCGGCATCGCGCTCGGGCTCGCGGGAGGAGCCGGGTCGTCCACCACGCGGCTGATCCTCGCCGGGTCGGCGCTCGCGCTGGCGTTCCAGGCGTGCACCTCGACGCTGCTGGTGCTCTTCGACGAGGAGACCAAGGGCCTGCTCGCGTGGGGGAGCGGCAGCCTCTCGCAGCTCGGACTCGACGCGTTCCTGCAGTCGGCACCCGTCGTCGTGGTCGTCACGATCGCCGCGATCCTGCTGTCCCGCCGCCTCGACGTGCTCGCCCTCGGCGACGACACCGCCTCGTCGCTCGGAGTGCCGATCCGCTCGACCAGGGTCATCGGCATCCTGCTCGCGGTCGTCCTGATCGCCGTCTCGGTGACGCTCGCAGGTCCCATGGGGTTCGTCGGGCTCTGCGCCCCGGTGCTCGCCCGCCTGCTCGCGCGCGTCGTTCCGAGCCTCAACCGGCACGCCCTGCTGCTGCCGCTGTCCGGCCTGATCGGCGCGGTCGTGGTCATCCTCTCGGATGCGCTGCTGCGCGCGATCATCGGCGCGGAGGCGGCGATCGCGGTGCCGACCGGCGTCGCGACGACTCTTCTCGGCGCCGTCGTGCTGATCCTGATGGCCCGTCGGCTCCGCGACTCCGGCCCGACCAAGGAGCCCCCGAGGGTGCGCTTCGGCGTGCGCAGCGGGCGCCGCTTCCTCGTCGTGCTGATCGTGTCCATCGCCGCCCTCGGCGGAGCCCTCGTGCTCGGACTCCTCGCCGGCAGCACCTGGCTGCTCACGGGCGACATCGCGCTGTGGCTGCAGGGGCAGGCTCCGCCGCTGATCTCGTTCTCGCTCGACGAGCGGGCCCCGCGCGTGATCGCGGCGCTCGTCGCCGGCGCCGCGCTCGCCCTGTCCGGCAGCATCTTCCAGGGCGTCAGCCGCAACCCGCTCGCAGACCCCGGCATCCTCGGCGTCACCGGCGGCGCGGGTCTCGGCGCGGTGCTCGTCGTGACGAGCGCCGTCGCCTCGACGGCCGGCATGATCGCCGCGGCGCTCGTGGGCGCGCTGCTGGCGTTCGCCCTGGTCTACGGGCTCGCGTGGCGGGGAGGCCTGAACGCCGACCGCTTCATCCTGATCGGCATCGGCGTCTCGTACGGCACCACGGCGCTGACCACGTTCTTCCTGGTCCGCGCGAACCCGTGGGACACCCCGAAGATCTACACCTGGCTCTCCGGCACGACCTACGGGCGGATCTGGGATCAGGTCATCCCGGTCGCGATCGTGCTCGCGATCGCCCTGCCGCTGGTGTTCGCCGCTCGGCGGGAGCTCGACGTGATGTCGCTCGACGAGGACACCCCTCGCCTGGTCGGCATAGGCCTGGAGCGGACCAGGCTCGTGCTGCTTCTGGTCGCGGCCGTGCTCGCCGCGTTCAGCGTGGCCGCTGTCGGCGTGATCGGCTTCGTCGGTCTGGTCGCCCCGCATGCCGCCAGGGCCCTCGTCGGCGCCAGGCACACCAGGGTGATCCCCGTGGCGGTGCTGCTCGGCGCGGTGCTCGTGACGCTCGCCGACGTCGTCGGACGCACCGTGATCCAGCCGGCGCAGCTCCCGGCCGGGCTCGTCGTCGCGCTGCTGGGTGCCCCGTACTTCGTGTGGCTGCTCTGGCGGTCGCGCGACGCCTGAGCGCGTCGGCATCCTGTCGCCGAGATCCGGACAACCGCTCCAGATCCGGAGAATCCGGCGGATTCCATCCTGCTCTCGCGCGGTCGACCGGATCTCGGGATGACGTCGAGGCCCCGGCATCCGCTCCAGGGAGTGCAGAGCGGATGCCGGGGGCGCGCCGTCACCTGGCGAGGAACTCCGTCAGCGCGGCGTTGACCTCGTCGGCGTGGGTCCAGAGCAGGCCGTGGGGGGCGCCCTCGATCTCGACGTAGTCGGCCTCCGGCACCGCCTGGTGGAAGCGGCGGGCCGTGACGTCGATCGGCAGGATGTTGTCCTTCGTGCCGTGCAGGATCAGGGTCGGCTTGCCGGACGCGCGCACCGCCTCGACGTCACCGCGGAAGTCCTCGATCCAGGTCGGGACGACCGCGTAGGCCGCGACCGGGGCGCTGGTGACCGAGAGGTTCCAGTTGGCGTCGACGACCTGCTGGCTGATGCGGGTGCCGAGATTCTCGTCGAGGTTGTAGAAGTTCTTGTAGAACTCGGTGAACCAGGCGTACCGGTCGCCCTTGGCGGCTGCCTCGATGCCGTCGAACACCTCCTGCGGGACGCCCTCGGGGTTGTCTTCGCGCTGCACGAGGAACGGCTCGAGCGAGGCGAGGAACGCGAGCTTCGCGACGCGGTCGTGACCGTGACGGGCCACATAGCGGGCCAGCTCGCCGGTGCCCATCGAGAAGCCGACGAGCACGACGTCGCGCAGATCGAGGGTCTCGAGCACGGTGTTCAGATCGGCGGCGAAGGTGTCGTAGTCGTAGCCGGCGTTGACCTTGGACGACTGGCCGAAGCCGCGGCGGTCGTAGGTGATGACCCGGTAGCCCTGGGCGAGCAGCTCGTGGGTCTGGCGCTCCCAGCTGTGTCCGTTCAGCGGTTATCCGTGGATCAGGACGACGGGCCGGCCGGCTCCCTGGTCTTCGTAGTAGAGCTCGATCGGGGTGCTGTTCTCGGTGCCGACGGTGACGTGGCCCATGATCCTGATCCTTCCGGGTGAGGGTGAGAACGATCGTTCCCACCCGATGTCCCAATCTAGATAACGGCATCGACTGCTCGCCGTCCAGGGCCCCTCTTCGCGTGCATCCCCGTCACAACTCCGGAGAAGTGGGGTGTTTTGGCCGGTTTCGGGGTGTGCGGCCCCGTTCGAGGGGTGAGTCTCCGGAGTTGTGGCGCGAGCGGCGATGACGACTCGGGCTCGGAGCCGAGAGTTTAGCTAGCCTGGCTAGCGTTTCCGCCAGCGGGAGTCAAGGTGGGTGCGCCCGGGCGCCCGCCGACGTAGGTTGCGAGCATGGAATCCCGGACGCAGGACATCGCCCGCCAGATCGCCGTCATCGCCTCGGCCTGCTTCATGCTGGTGGCCGCGGCCGTCGGATCCGGCGCGTTCGGGGGTACTCCGGTGAACGAGCTGCAGGGTGGCGCGCTGTCGGCACAGGGCTCCTACCTCGCACCGGCAGGCCCCGCCTTCTCGATCTGGTCGCTGATCTATCTCGGCCTGATCGCATACACGGTGTGGCAGGCGCTGCCGGCGCGACGAGCCGATGAGCGTCAGCGCGCGGTCGGCGGATGGATCGCCGCGTCGATGGTCCTGAACGGGCTGTGGCTCGTGACGGCGCAGTTCTTGTCGCTGGTGATGACGGTCGTCGTGATCGCGCTGCTGCTCGCGACGCTCGCCAGGGTGATCGTGATCCTCGGGCACAGGCGTGCGCGCAGCTGGTCCGAGCGCCTCCTGGTCGACGGTGCCAGCGGACTGCACTTCGGCTGGGTCACGATCGCCACAGTGGCGAACACGGCCGCCTGGCTCACGCAGACAGCCCCCGCGAGCTGGGCCGATCAGGCCGAGATCTGGGCCGTCGCGGTGCTGGCGGTCGTGCTCGTGATCGGCGTCGCCACTGCGCTCGTGACCAGGCGCATCGCACCCGCCCTCGCGACGGCGTGGGGCCTCACGTGGCTCGCGGTCGGACGCCTCGCGGGCGAGCCGGAGAGCACGATAACGGGGATCGCCGCGATCGTCGTCGCCGTTGCGCTCGTGGTGGCCGGAGTCGCCGCCGTTCTGCGCCGTCGACGATGACTGCACGTGCGCCCGAGATCCGGTCAACCGCCCCGGATGCGGAGGATGCAGGGAAGATCATCCGGATCTCGAGCGGTTGACCGGATCACGGCGTGAGGAGAGAGGGGTGCGGAGCCGGCACCGGACGCAGGGGACCGGAGGGAACGGATGCTCAGAGCACGAGCCGGTAGCCCATGCCCGACTCGGTGAGCAGGTGCACGGGCGCACTCGGCTCGCGCTCGAGCTTCTTGCGCAGCTGCGACATGTACAGGCGCAGGTAGCCGGAATCCGAGACCTGCTCGCTGCCCCAGATCTCCTTCAGCAGGTCCTGCCTGGTGACCAGGGCTCCCGGATGCCGGGCCAGATGCTCCAGCATCCGCCACTCCGTCGGAGTCAGGTGCACCCGGGTGCCCGCCCGCGTCGCGGTCTTGTCGGCGAGATCGACGACGACATCTCCGAAGCCGACCGTCGACTCGCCGCCGGTGGCGAGGCTTCGGCGGGAGAGCGCGCGCAGGCGAGCGAGCAGCTCGTCGATCTGGAACGGCTTGGTCACGAAGTCGTCGGCGCCGGCGTCCAGCGCCTCCACCTTGTCGGCGGAGCCGGTGCGACCGGACACGACGATGATCGGCGCATTCGTCCATCCGCGCAGGGCGTGGATCACCTCGATGCCGTCCAGACGCGGCATCCCGAGATCGAGCATGATGACGTCGGGATGCCCCTGCGCGGCCAGTGCGATGGCGGCCGCTCCGTCGCCGGCGGACACGACGTCGTAGCCGTGGGCGGAGAGCGTGATGCGCAGCGCGCGCACCATCTGCGGGTCGTCATCGGCGATCAGAAGCTTCACTTCGAGTCCTCCTGAACCTCGACCGCGAGAGGCATCGCGACGACCATCGTCAGGCCGCCGCCAGGGGTGTCCTCGGGGGAGAGGCTGCCGCCCATGCCCTCGGCGAAGCCTCGCGAGAGTGCGAGGCCGAGGCCGAGGCCGGTGGTGTTGTCGGTGTCGCCGAGCCGCTGGAATGGCTGGAAGATCTCGTCGTGCCGGTCGGCCGAGACGCCGACCCCGTGGTCGATGATCCGGATCTCTGCCTGGTCGGAGGCCCGGTCGGGTGCCCGGTCGGGTGCCCGGTCGGAGGCCCGGTCGTGCGCTCGGGACGTGGCGACCACGACGTGCGTGCCGGCCGGTGCGAAGCGGTGGGCATTCGCCAGCACGTTCACCAGGATGCGCTGCAGCAGCACCGGATCGGCGAACAGCGGCGGGAGGTCCGGGTCGAGTCTCAGCTCGACGTCGGACGGGCCGAGTCCCAGCTCGTCGACGGCGGCGAGGATACTGCCCGCCGCGTCGATCCGCGAGGAGGACACCGCCAGCACACCCGCCTGCACGCGGCTGACATCGAGCAGGTCGGTGACGAGCGCGGTGAGCGTCGTGAGGCTCTCGTCCGCCGTCGCGAGCAGCTCGTCGCGATCGCCCGCGGAGAGCTCGCCCGAGCCGCGCAGGCCGCCGATCGCGGCGACGGCGGCGGAGAGCGGGCGGCGCAGATCGTGGCTGAGTGCCGAGAGCAGTGCGCTGCGCACCTGGTCGGTCTCGGCGAGTGCCTCGGCCTCTCTCGCGGTCGCGCGCAGATCGGTGTGCTCGATCGCCGCGGACAGCTGCGCGACGATCGCGTCGAGGAGCCGCCGGGACGGCGCGTCGAGCGGATGCCCGTGCAGTTCGAGCACCGCGCGCGGATTCCCGTCGACCGGTGCACCCACGGGGACGCTGGTCATCCGGCCGTCACGAAGGGGCTCCCCGTCGCGGGCGAGCACCTCGCCGTCAGCCGTGACCAGGCGAACCCCGCTCAGCCGGAACGACTCCCGCGCCCGGCTCACCAGTGCCTGCGCCGCATTCTCGCCCCGCAGCACGTTGCCTGCCACCGCCGCGAGCAGCTCGGCGTCGGCTGTCGCACGGTTCGCGGCGCGGGCACGACGTGCGGCCTGGTCGACGATCAGGCTGACCAGCACGGCGTTCGCGACGTACAGCAGCAGCGCCACGACGTGCAGCGGATGCTCGACGGCGATCGTGAACTGCGGGGCGACGAAGAGGAAATCGAGGGTGATGCCCGAGAGCACAGCGGCGAACACGGCCGGCGGCAGCCCGCCGATCAGGGCGACGACGACCACGAGCAGCTGATACGACAGCACCTCGGCGGTGATCGACTCGGGGCTGCGCATCGAGAGCAGCAGCCAGGTGAGCAGCGGCCCGCAGACGAGTGCGACCACGAAGCCGGTCAGCTGGCGGCGCCACCCGAGCGCGCCGCCGGCGATCCGGGGCAGCGCCAGTGTGTCGGTGGGGAGGGGGCGAGCCCCCGTGTGCCGCGGCATCCGATCTCCGCTCATTCTCCGCATCCTATTGCGCAGTGTGCGCGCGCACGTGCAGCCGTGCGGCCGCCCGAACTGCGATTCAACCTGCTTCCGGTGGGCGAGGGGGTGATCCTCACGACATCCATACGGCGTCATCCGCGGCCCATACGCGATGCTCACGACGGCGCAGCGGGCGAGGAATTCTCAGCGGATGGTCTCGCGGTTGTCGCATCCGGCCTCGGGCGTTCGTGGTGCAGGTAGAAGGGCGACGGATCCCGGTCGCCAGCAACGGACGCGAGGCGCGGTGATGGCATGTACGACGACCCGACGACGGCGATCCTTCTGTACCGGCTCGACGCGCAGAAGGCTGAGGAGAACATCGCGCGGCGGCGCGCGGTGCACGCGCGTCGTGTGCGGATCGCGCCACTGTCGCTCCGGACGCGCGCTCGCCGCAGCTGGATGCGGGCCCGCCTCATCTGGCGCCGCGCTCGCCGCAGCAGGACGCGCGTGCCTTTCCGGGGAAGCGCAGAAGCGCGATGATCGTGTTGACGGCGGGCGCGGAGCGGAGCAGGGTCGTTCGAGCGGAGGGAGACAGCGCGAGTGAGGCGACGTCGAGGCCCGATCGAGGAGCATCGTCGAACGGTGACGCCATGAACGCGGATGCCGGTGAGCCGGCGCGCGACGACGTCGAAGCGCGCATCGCGCAGGTCTACCGCGAGGAATGGGCGCGCATCGTCGCGGGTCTCACCCGGCGCTGCGGCGACCTCGACCTCGCCGAGGAGATGGCGGCCGAGGCGTTCGCGTCCGCCGTCGAGCGGTGGCCGGGCGAAGGCCTGCCGCCCAACCCGGGCGGCTGGATCACGACCACCGCCTATCGGAAGGCCATCGATCGGCTCCGTCGCGAGTCGTTCCGCGACGCGAAGCAGAGGGAGGCTCTGATGCTGCATGATCCGGAACCGCCCGAGCCGACGGGACCCATCGAGGACGATCGCCTTCGCCTGCTGTTCACGTGCTGTCATCCGGTGCTGTCGCTCGAGGCCAGGGTCGCGCTGACCCTGCGGATCGTCGGCGGCCTCACGGTCGAGGAGATCGCGCGGGCCTTCCTGATGCGGGAATCCGCCGTGCGGCAGCGGATCACGCGGGCGAAGGCGAAGATCAAGACCGCGAGGATCCCGTACCAGGTGCCGGCTGCCGAAGATCTCCGGAGCCGGGTGGACGGCGTGCTCGCCGTGCTGTATCTCGTCTTCAACGAGGGGTACTTCGCTTCGGGGCCGGAGCTGCCGGCGCTGCGCGGCGAGCTGACGGCGGAGGCGATCCGGCTCACCCGGCTGGTCGGGGAGCTGCTGCCCGGCGACACGGAGACCGCAGGGCTGCTCGCGCTCATGCTGCTCAGCGAGGCGCGCTCGGGCGTGCGGCTCACGGACGACGGAGAGCTGATCCGGCTGGGCGACCAGGACCGCGGCGCGTGGGATCGCGGGCTGATCGCCGAGGGGCTCGCGATCCTCGATGGGCTGCGCGGAGAGTCCCCCGGCCGCTACGAGCTGCTCGCCCGCATCAACGCGGTGCACGTGACCGCGGCCGTCGCCGACCGCACCGACTGGGCGCGCATCGTCGAGCTCTACGAGCGCCTGGAGCGCATCGACCCCAGCCCGGTCGTGACCCTCAACAGGGCGATCGCCCTCGCCGAGCGGGACTCGCCGGAGAGCGCGCTCGTGCTCGTCGACTCGCTGCGCGACCCGCTGGAGGGCTTCCACGCGTTCCACATGACGCGGGCCGAGCTGCTGCGCGCAGCGGGCAGGCCGGCACAGGCCGTCGAGGCCTATGACCACGCGATCGCACTGGCCGGCAACGCCGGCGAGATCGTCCACCTGACCCGGCGCCGCGATGAGCTCGCGGTGCCACCAGCGCCCCGGAAACCCGGGGGCCCAGCGAACGGAGAGAGCAGATGAGCAATCAGTACCTCGTGATCCACATGACCGACTCGACCGGCATCCCCCTTCCGCGTTCCGAGGACCAGCGGATCCTCGGGGAGTGGGCGGAGGAGGGGCATGCCGCGGGAAGACTGGGCGAGGGTGCTCCGGTCGCGGGCCCCGAGGAGGCGAAGTCGGTCGCCGTCCGAGACGGGAAGGTGCTCGTCACCGACGGCCCGTTCCCCGAGTTCAAGGAGTGGTTCGCCGGCTACGACCTCATCACCGCAGACTCGATCGGCGAGGCCGCCGCCTACATGGCCAAGCATCCGACCGCTCTGCTCGGACGGGTGTACATCCTCCCGGTCGTCAAGCTGCCCTGGGAGGAATGAGGTCACTCCGACGGCGGTCCCTCCGGCCGGTGCGCGCGGCGCCCCGACACCACCACGGGGCGCCCGGCGCGCTCCTGGCCCGGCACCGGACGCGATCGGCGGCCGTAGATGAGCTCTGACGAGTCGAGCAGCCACGGCACCAGCGTGATCGAGACGCCGTGCACGAGCATGAGCTGGTTCGCCATCCGCCTCGCGCGCCGGTTGTGCAGAAGCGATTCCCACCAGTGGCCGACGATGTACTGCGGCAGGTAGACCGTCACGACGGAGGAGCCGTGCTTCTCGCGGTACTTCCTGATGAACTCCGAGATGGGCTGCGCGAACGACCGGTACGGCGACTCGACGATGATGAGCGGGATCGGCATGAGGTGGTCGGCCCACTCCTGCTGCAGCTCCGCGGCCTCCTGCGAGGACACGGCGACGTGCACCGCCAGGGTCTTCCCGTGCTTCGCGGCGATCGCGTATTCGACCGCCTTGACGACCGGCTTCTGCAGCCGGTTCACCAGCACGACCGCGACATCCCCCTTCGCACCGAAGTGCGTCGTGTCGTCGATCGCGATCTCGTGCTCGACGTCGCGGTAGTACCTCTTCACGCCCATCATCAGGAACGCGAGGATCGGGATCGCGAAGAACACCAGGTACGCGCCATGGGTGAACTTCGTCACGGTCACGATCACCAGGACCAGCACGGTGAATGTCGCGCCCATCGAGTTGATCACCAGGCCCGCCCTGGCCGAGCGGCGGTCGGATGCCGTGACGCCGGCACCCTTCCCGTCGGTGCCGCGAAGGAGGCGCCGCCAGTGCCTGACCATGCCGATCTGGCCGAGCGAGAACGAGACGAACACGCCGATGATGTACAGCTGGATCAGCGTGGTCAGCTGCGCGCGGAAGATCACCAGCACGGCCATCGCGACGATGCCGAGCGCGATCATGCCGTTCGAGAACACCAGCCGGTCGCCGCGGGTGTTCAGCGCCTTGGGTGCGTAGCCGTCGCGGGCGAGCACGGAGCCGAGGAGCGGGAAGCCGTTGAACGCCGTGTTCGCGGCGAGCAGCAGGACGCACGCGGTCGCGGCCTGGACGATGAAGAACAGGATGCTGCCGCCGCCGAACGTCGCCGCGGCGATCTGCGCCATCAGGCTGGGCTGCGGGGTCGTGCAGTCGAAGCCGATCAGGTCGCACGGGTTCTCGGCGTAGTGGACGCCGGTGATCAGCGCGAGCGCGGTGAGGCCGGCGAACAGGCAGATCGCGATGGACCCCATCAGCACGAGGGTGGCCTGGGCGTTGCGGACCTTCGGAGTGCGGAAGGCGGGGACGCCGTTCGAGACCGCCTCGACGCCGGTGAGGGCGGAGCATCCGCTCGAGAACGCGCGCAGCACGAGCAGGATGACGGCGGCCTGGCTGAGGTCCTCCGCGTGCACCGCGAACTCCGCGCTGGACGCGACCGGGGCGTCGCCGAGGAAGGTGCGGAAGAGACCGGTGGCGATCATGAACCCGACCGACCCGATGAAGACGTACGTGGGGATCGCGAAGACGAGGGATGCCTCGCGCACGCCGCGCAGGTTCACGATGATGATCAGGATCACGAAGCCGACGGCGAGCTCGACGCGGAGCGGGTCGAGTGCGGGGACGGCGGAGATGATGTTGTCCACGCCGGAGGCCACCGACACCGCGACTGTCAGCACGTAGTCGACCAGGAGGGCCGCGGCGACGACCACGCCGGGGATCTCGCCCAGGTTCTTGAACGCGACCTCGTAGTCGCCACCGCCCGACGGGTACGCCTTGATCAGCTGGCGGTAGCTGAGCACGACCACGGTCAGCAGCACCACGACCGCGACGGCCACGATCGGGGTGAACGACAGGAAAGTCAGCCCGCCGATCAGCAGGATCATCACCAGCTCCTGCGGCGCGTACGCCACAGAGCTCAGGGCGTCCGAGGCGAAGATCGGCAGCGCCATGCGCTTCGGCAGCAGCTGCTCGTCGACCTGTTCGGACGTGAGCGGGTCGCCGATCAGGATCCGCTTCGCGAGCTGCGGGGTGTCCGCGCTCTTCGTGGTTTCGTCTGGCACGTCCGGCGACATTACGCCGGAGAACGGCATCCGGACGCGATCCTCACGGTTTCCCTACGGGTTGCCTCACGACCCTGACGAAATCCTTACGAGTGCTCCGGGAGCTCAGCTCCCGTGCGGGCGCGGCATGTACCACTCGGTGAACTCCGCAGCCCGCCCTGTGTCGTCGAGCCGGATCACCCAGAGGTTCAGATAGTCCCGCTCGTCCGGGTACTCCGTGCGGCCCTGCACCAGGACGAACCCCTCGTGCTCCTTCACGACCTCCCATTCGAACGTCCAGGATCCCGGCTCGTCGAGGTCCTCGAGCCAGCCGCCGACGATCGCCTCGCGGCCGACCCTGGGCTCGGCATCCGGACTCGTGAGATAGCGGGCGTCCTCGCTGAAGAGCGCCCCGATCTGATCCGGGTCGTTGGATCGCCACGCCTGCACATAGTCCTCGACCCACTGCTCGCCTCTGCTCGTCATGACCACAGGTCTAAACCGGAATGAGCGATCAGGCAAGGCCCTCGCGTCCGGGTCCGCGCACATGGCGGACACACAGCCGTTTCCGATCACGGATGCGTAACGTCGATGACATGACCACGGTTCCCGTCTACGAGCGCGCGATCACCGAGGCGAAGGAGCTCCGCGACGAGTTCCAGCGCTTCCTCCGTGAGTACGAGTTCGGCATGCGCGAGGTGGAGACGAAGATCTCGATCCTCCGCGACGAGTTCACGCATCACCACGCGTACAACCCGATCGAGCACGTCAAGAGCCGGCTGAAGTCACCGGACAGCATCGTCGAGAAGATCGCCCGCAAGGGCATCGAGGAGCCGGACTTCGAGCGGATCCGCGAGGAGATCACCGACATCGCCGGCGTGCGCGTCACGTGCAGCTTCGTCGCCGACGTGTACCGCCTCTTCGATCTGCTCACCGCGCAGGACGACGTCACCGTGCGCACCGTCAAGGACTACATCGCGCACCCGAAGGACAACGGCTACAAGAGCCTGCACGCGATCATCGAGGTGCCGGTGTTCCTGTCGACCGGAGCGCTGTCGGTGCCTGTCGAGGTGCAGTTCCGGACCATCGCGATGGACTTCTGGGCGAGCCTCGAGCACAAGATCTACTACAAGTTCTCGAACCAGGTGCCCTCGCACCTCGTCGAGAGCCTGTCGGATGCCGCGGAGGCCGCCGCCGAACTGGACAGCCGGATGGAGCGCCTGCACCGCGAGGCGCACGGCGTCCCGCAGCGGCAGCTCGCCCCCGCCCCGCCGCCGCACATCGTCCAGGTGTAGCACGCCTCGAGGTGCGAGGAGCGGCTTGCGTGCGGGGTCAAAAGTGCATCCGCGCGAGCCGATTCGGATGCTCTTCTGGCCCCGCAAGCGCGCGACCTCAGGTCGGGGCCGGCGCGCGGGATGCCGCTACGCCAGGAACTCGCGCGCGGCCACAGACAGCGCTGTGACGCCGACCTCGATCGTCGGATGGATCTCGGGGGAGAAGTACGGCGAGTGGTTCGTCGGGATGTCGCTGTCGAGCGTGCCGGCTGCTGCCGCCGCAGCGAACTTCTCGGGGTCGACGCCGCCCCAGAACCAGAACACCAGCGGCACGCCGGCGTCCCGCGCGAACCATGAGACGTCCTCGCTGCCGGTGAACATCCCCGGGTCGATCACGGATGCCTCGCCGAGGACGCGCTGCAGAGCCGTGGTCACCCGCGCCGTGGCATCCGCGTCGTTGATCGTCGGCGGCAGCGTGTGGTCGGTGCGGATCTCGGGTTCGCGCTCGGCCCCGGATGCCGCAGCCTCGGCGCGCACGATCCGCTCGACGCTCGCGAGCACCTTGGCACGGCCCTCGTCGTCGGCGTAGCGCAGGCTGAGCTCGAGCTTCGCCTCCGCCGGGATGATGTTGTTCTTGAGGCCGGCGTGGATCGAGCCCACCGTCACGACGCCCACGCCGCGGGGATCCACCTCCCGCGACGCGATGGTCTGCAGGCG
Organism: Microbacterium sp. SD291; assembly: GCF_017355365.1. Taxonomy (GTDB): domain Bacteria; phylum Actinomycetota; class Actinomycetes; order Actinomycetales; family Microbacteriaceae; genus Microbacterium. Next base: position 71,857 of record NZ_JADIJR010000012.1, read on the forward strand.
CATCACGGTCGCCGCGGCCATCACGATGGGGTCGATGGTCGAGTGCGGGCGGGATCCGTGGCCGCCTCGCCCGTGCAGGGTGACGGTGAGGCCGTCGGATGCCGCCATCTGCGTACCGGGGCGAACGCCGATCGTGCCCGCGGGGAGCGGGGTGACGTGCTGGCCGAGCACGATGTCGGGCTTCGGGTAGCGGTCCAGGATGCCGGCATCCAGCATCGCCCTCGCGCCTGCGCCGTACTCCTCCGCGGGCTGGATGAGCACGACGACCGTGCCAGACCAGGAATCGCGCTCGGCGACGAGCCTCTCGACGGCGCCGATCATGGCGGTCACGTGCATGTCGTGTCCGCAGGCGTGCATCACGGGCACGATGTTCCCCGCGGGGTCCACTCCGGTGGCGGTGCTCGCGTAGGCGCGACCGGTCAGCTCGGCCACCGGCAGCGCATCCATGTCGGCCCGCAGCCAGACGACGGGGCCGTCGGTCCCTGAGCCTGTCGAAGGGTTGCGCAGCACGCCGACGACTCCGGTGACGCCGACGGCCTCCTCGACCTCGAGTCCCAGATCACGCAGGTGGCCGGCGGCGATGCCGGCGGTGCGGGTCTCCTGGAACGACAGCTCCGGGTGCTGGTGCAGGTCGGTGTAGAGCGCTTCGAGGTCGATGGCCATGCGCTGAGCTTAGCCGCGGACGCGAAAACCCTTCGGGGCGGAGGGGGAGGTACGCTCGGTCGCACGATGTTCGTTGCGCGGGAGGGGGTCGTCATGTCACGGTCACCCGATGACGTGCACCCGCCGATGGCCCAGGAGGCGGTCTTCGTCCTGTGGACGACGGTCGCCGCCGTGCTGCTCATGGTCGCCACCGTCCTGGTGATCTGGCTGGCCGCCGTGCCTTGGGGGCCGATCGTCTGCGCGGCGATCTCGTCGCCTGCACCCCATTGCATCTTCGAGAATCGCGTAGGCACGGGCGCGGTCGTCACGGTGGTGGTGGTCGCGGTCGGGCTTGCCACGGCATCCGCGTCGATCCTCCGCCGACGGGGGCATCGTCTCGGCGTGCGGGTCGGGCTCGTCCTCCTGGCGATCCTGCTGTTCATCGCCTACCCCGTCGTCGCCTGGTCTCCGGGATTTCCGCTCGCCGGCGCCGGCGCCCACGGCCAGTCAGCGCAGGCGGATCCAGCCGGCAGGTGGGTGAGTGAGGACGGGGGAGAGGCATACCTCCTCGTCACAGCGGTGGGCAGGCTGGAGGGGTTCGACGGCTGCAACGGCTTCAGCGGCTCCTGGTCGCGTTCGGATGCCGGTGGGCTCATCGTCTTCGACGACACGGTGATGTCGCTGATGATGTGCGACGGCGTCGACGATTGGCTCACACGGGGGAGGTTCGCCGTGTCCGAGGACGATCGGCTGCGGATCCTGGACGAATCGCACACGACGATCGGCACGCTCGTGCGGGACTGATGCGGGGCCGGATCAGGAGGGGAGCGCCAGCCGGTGACGAAGATCAGGCGCGCCGGACGCCGCGGCTAGGCTGGAACCGCCTCACTCGAGGCGATCACCCCGGGAGCACCATGACCATCGTGTCGTCCGACGATCGTTCCCGCTATCGGGCGAACCCCACGGTGCTCGCGGCGCTGAAGAGCCCGCGCCTGCTGACGCGCGAGGTCCTCGCGGGCCTCGTGGTCGGCCTCGCGCTGATCCCGGAGGCGATCGCGTTCTCGGTGATCGCCGGCGTCGACCCGAGGGTGGGACTGTTCTCCTCGTTCATCATGGCGGTCGCGATCGCCTTCCTCGGCGGACGTCCGGCGATGGTCACGGCGGCCACCGGCGCCGTCGCGCTCGTGGTCGCGCCGATCGCCCCGCAGTACGGGCTGGACTACCTGATCGCGACGATCATCCTCGCCGGTGCGTTCCAGATCCTGATGGGCGTGCTCGGCGTCGCGAAGCTCATGCGGTTCATCCCCCGCAGCGTCATGACCGGCTTCGTCAACGCGCTCGCGATCTTCGTGCTCAGCTCGCAGTTCCCGCAGCTGATCGACGTGCCGTGGCTGGTCTACCCGCTGGTCGTGCTCGGCGTCGTGGTCATGCTGCTGATGCCGCGCATCACGCGCGTGGTCCCCGCGCCGCTCGTCTCGGTGATCATCGTGACCGCGGTCGTGCTGGTCTTCGCCCTGAACGTGCCGACGGTCGGCGACCAGGGCGAGCTGCCGCGCAGCCTCCCCTCGCTGTTCCTCCCAGACGTGCCGCTCACCTGGGAGACCTTCACGATCATCGCGCCGTTCGCACTCGGCGTCGCGCTGGTCGGGCTGATGGAGTCGCTGCTCACCGCGAAGCTGGTCGACGAGATCACCGACACGCACTCGCGCAAGTCGCGCGAGTCCTGGGGGCAGGGCGTCGCGAACGTGCTCTCCGGGCTCTTCGGCGGCATGGGCGGCTGCGCCGTGATCGGCCAGACCATGATCAACGTGAAGGAATCGGGCGCGCGCACCCGGATCTCGACCTTCTGCGCCGGCGTGTTCCTGTTCCTCCTCGTCGTCGTGTTCGGCGACTTCGTCGCGACCATTCCGATGGCCGCGCTCGTCGCGGTGATGATCATGGTCTCGATCGGCGCGTTCGACTGGCACAGCATCCGTCCTTCCACCCTCCGGCGGATGCCGAAGAGCGAGACGTTCGTGATGGTCGCCACGGTCGTCCTGGTGCTGATCACGCACAACCTCGCGGTCGGCGTCGTCGGCGGGGTGCTCGTCGCCTCCGTCCTGTTCGTGCGAAGGGTCGCGCACTTCGTGACCGTCACGAGGACGATCAGGGCGGATGCCGCGCACTACGTCGTCGACGGCGAGCTGTTCTTCGCCTCGAGCAACGACCTCACCACGCTGTTCGAGTACGCGGACGACCCGGAGCGCGTCGTGATCGACCTCTCCGGCTCGCACATCTGGGACGCGTCGACGGTGGCGGCGCTCGACGCGATCGAGACGAAGTACGCGCAGCACGGCAAGCGCGTCGAGCTGATCGGCCTGAACGACGACAGCGGATCGTTCCACGGGCGCCTCAGCGGCGGCTTCCCTCCCGCGTGAGCCGCCGCGCTCCGGGCGGGGGTCAGCGCAGCTGGGCGAACCGCTCCACGCTCGTCGTGGGCCCGACCACCAGCACGACGTCCCCGTCACCGAGCACGGTGTCGGCCTGGGCGTTGGTCCAGGTGCCCTTCCTGGGGCGGTACGCGGCGATCGTCACCCCGTGCGCGTCCCTGACGGCCGCCTGCGTCAGCGTGATCCCGTGCAGATGCTGCGGCGCGACGGTCTTCACGATCGCGTAGCCCTTGTCGATCTCGAGGTAGTCCGCGGCGGCACCCCTCACGAGATGGGCGACGCGGCGGCCCATGTCGGTCTCGGGTGAGATCACCCTGTGCACGCCGAGCTGCTCGAGAACCGCGCCATGGCGGCTGTCGACCGCCTTCGCCCAGATCACCGGGACCTTCATCTGCAGCAGCAGCGAGGAGGTGAGGATGGATGCCGTGATGTCGGAGCCGATCGCCACGACCACGCGGTCGAACTCGCCGATCGCGAGCTGCTGCAGCACCTCCAGCCGCGTCGAGTCCGCTCGCACCACCTGCGTGAGCGCCCCGTTCAGCGACTGGACGATCTGCTCGTCGGCGTCGATGCCGAGCACCTCGGTCCCGGTGGCCATGAGTTCGAGCGCGAGGGCCGTGCCGAAGCGGCCGAGACCGATGACGGCGACGGAGTCGGCCTCCGCGATGCGGCGTGCGTCCTGTCCGAACGAGAGGAACTTCGGCATGTGCGGTCCTTTCTGAGGGGTCACCCGATCGCCGGGCGTTCCTTGGGCAGTTCGTAGGCGACCTGGCGTTCGCGGAACGCCAGCGCCGAGCCGAGTGTGAGCGGGCCGAGCCTGCCCAGGAACATGAGCAGGATGAGGATGAGCTGGGCGGCATCGGGCAGGGCCGCGGTGATGCCGGTCGACATCCCCACCGTCCCGAACGCCGAGACGACTTCGAACAGCACGCGGTCGAGGTCGTGGTCGGTCATCGCGAGGATCGCGATCACGGCGCCCATCACGGCGGCGATGGCGACGAGGACCACCGTGATCGCCTCGCGGTGCACCGCGCGGGAGAGGCGCTTGCCGAACACGTTCACGGTGCCGCTGCCGCGGAGCTCGGCCCACATGATGAAGAAGAGCACGGCGAACGTCGTCACCTTGATCCCGCCCGCGGTGCCGGCCGGTCCGCCGCCGATCAGCATCAGGACGTCAGTGCCCAGCCAGGTCTCGTCATGCATCTGGGCGACGTCGACGGAGTTGAACCCCGCCGTGCGCGCCTGCACGGAGTGGAAGAAGCTGGCGAGGACGCGCGAGGCCGGGTCGAGGGGGCCGAGAGTGCCCGCGTTGTCCCACTCCATCAGCGCCGTGTAGACGGTGCCCCCGACCAGGAGCACGGCGGTCGCCGCGAGCACGATGCGCGTGTTCATCGTCCAGTGCAGCGGGACGCGGAACTCGCGGCGCAGCTGGCGGAGCACCGGGAAGCCGAGACCGCCGAGGATGATCGCCGCCGAGATCGGCAGGCACACCCACGGGTCGGACACGAACCCCATCAGGCTGTCGGTGTACAGGGCGAACCCGGCGTTGTTGAACGACGAGACCGAGTGGAAGACGGCATGCCACGCGGCGCGGCCCACGTCGTAGCCGTATCCGGTCAGGAACCGGACGAACAGCACCACGGCCACCGCCGCCTCGATCGTGAGCGTCGTGACGAGGATGCCGACCGCGAGGCCGCGCAGGTCGCCGACGCCGTCCGCCTTGGTCTCGGCGCCCGTGAACATCCGCGAGCGCACCGACAGCCTGCGCGCGAGCGCCAGCCCGATCAGCGCCGCGAACAGCATGATCCCGAGTCCGCCGAGCTGGATGAGCACGAGGATCACGACCTTGCCGAACGGACTCCAGTACACCGGGGTGTCCACCACGATCAGTCCGGTGACGCAGACAGCCGACGTCGACGTGAACAGCGCATCGATCACGCCGGTCCATGTGCCGGATGCCGACGACACGGGGAGCATGAGGATGAGGGCCCCGACGATGATCGCCGTCCCGAACCCGATGGCGATGGCCTGAGCCGGTGCCAGACGCAGGCTCCGGGAGAGCCTGCTGCGGGCGGAAGTGTGTGAGGCCACGAAGAAGGACATTACTCCTCGACGTGGCCTCCGCCGCCATCCGGCCCGGTCAGCCCACGACATCCCTCCGTCTCAGCACCCATGCGCTCGCTGCCACCAGCACGAGGACGCCGGCCCACAGTGCCGCGCAGCCGGCCGGATCGCAGCCCTCGGTGAGGGGCGGCCGGTGATACGCCCAGGAGTACGGCGACAGGAAGCGCAGCCACTCGGCATCCGCCACCTGATTCGCGATCGCGTTGAACGCGTACCCGGCGACGGCGATCCCCGCCCCGGCGGCGACCCCGCGGGAGCGGCGGCCCGTGAGCGCGCCGACGAACAGCGCGACGCTGCCCGCGAGCATCGTGAGGCCGATGAGGGCGACAGTGGCATCGACGATCCGCGCCGGCTCGATGTCGAGCGACGCGGACTCGTTCAGTGCGAGCACCACGACGCCGGCGAAGGCCCCGAGCCAGAGCAGGCGGATCAGCATGGCCGCGGCCATCTCGAGAGCGTACGGCACCCGTCCGATGCCGTGGGCGAGATCCAGCTCGAGTCGACCCGACTCCTCCGCCCCGCCGATCGCGCCTGCGCCCCAGCTGATCGCGGCGATCGTGAGCAGCAGGAAGCCGATCAGCCCGTAGAACGTGCCCTGCGCGTAGCCCGCGCCGGTGCCGATCTGGTCGTAGCCGAGCGTCTTCACGAGCTCCGGGGGAAGGCTCTCGATCATCTGCTGCATCTGCCCGTCGCCGCCGATGCTCGGGAACAGCGGCAGGTACATGAACAGCACCGCGGCGATGCCGATCGTCCACCCGAGGAGTCCGCGCCAGGTCTCGCGGAGCTCGCGACGGAGCACCGGAAGCGGCCTACGCATGATCCGCCCCCTCCGCCGGCGGCTGCGGACTGCCGTAGAGCCGCAGCACCGATTCCTCGAGATCCGGCTCCTCGACGGAGAGATCCAGCAGCCGGTGGCGGGCGATCGACTTCACGAACGGGTCGATGTCGCCCTCGACGGTCGCCGAGAGGCGCACCGAGCCGTCGGCCCTGGCGATCTCGAGGTCGGCGAGATGCGGGAGGTGCGCCAGCTCGCGGCGCAGCTCCTCCTCGGAGACGTGCTCGAACCCTGCGCGCACGCGGCGGATGGCGCCCAGCCGGAGCGACGCGACGTTCCCCTCGGCGACGATGCGGCCGGCGCTCAGGACGGCGACGGAGTCGGCCGCCTGCTGGATCTCGCTGAGCACGTGCGAGCTCAGCAGCACCGTCTGGCCTCGGCCGCGCGCCTCGCGCACGAGCTGGAGGAACTCGCGCTGCACCAGCGGGTCGAGCCCGCTCGTCGGCTCGTCGAGGACGAGGAGCTCCGGCTCGTGCATGAACGCCTGCACGATGCCGAGCTTCTGCTTGTTGCCCTTCGACAGCGTGCCGACCCGGCGGCTGAGGTCGAGGCCGAGCCGCTCCGAGAGCAGATCGATCCGGCCGGCCGGCACAGGGCCAGACGCCTGGGAGTAGAAGTCCAGCATCCGCCTCCCGGTCATCCGTCCGTCCAGGCGCAGCTCCCCCGGCACGAAGCCGATGCGCCGGCGCAGCGCCGCGCCAGCGGACCGCGGGTCCTGTCCGAGCACGCGGACCGCGCCGGAGGTGGGGCGGATGATGTCGAGGATCATCCGCAGGGTGGTGGTCTTGCCTGCGCCGTTCGGGCCGATCAGGCCGAAGACGGAGCCCGGCTCGACCGAGAGGCTCAATGAGTCGACGGCGGTGCGGCGTCCGTATCTCTTGTGCAGGCGGGTGAGGTCGATCGCAGGGTTCATCGTCCCTGCTCCTTTCAGGTCGAGAACGATCAGGTCACGGAGCACGCGTCAGCGCGGCGGATCCGGGTCCTGATTCGGGTCGTTCTCGCCCTTGTCCGAGCGGGGACCGCTCCGGCGCCGCAGCGCTTCGCGGGCGGCTACCAGCAGACGGTCGTCGGTGTAGAGGCCGTGGGTGAACATCTCGAGCACCGGCAGGGTGGACCGCTCCATCACGGCGGTGGTCAGGCCCTCCTCGCCGAACGCCCTCGCCAGATGACGCTGGAGGAGCACCGGGCCGAGGCCGTAGAGCGTCACGTACACCGCGATGACGTCGAGATCGTCCTGCGGGCGCATCATCCCTTCGGCGATCTGCTGCTCGAGCATGTCCCTGGTGCCGGCGACGAAGGCGTCGAACAGGTGATCGGATGCCGGGGACGAGTCCACCAGCATCCGCGTCAGGTACTCCAGCAGCGGTGCGTAGCGGGCGGGCGAGTCGAGCGCGGCGCGCATCATGTCGGCCGCGGCGGTGCCGGCGAGGGCCGCCTTGTCGCCCATGAAGGTCGCGACGACGTGCGCGTCGCAGGCGTCGCGGAGCGCGTCCTTGCTGCCGAAGTGGTGCACGATCAGTGCGGCGCTCACGTGCGCCTCGCCGGCGATCTGCCGGAGCGTCGTGCCGTCGAACCCACGCCGGGCGAAGCATCCGATCGCCGCGTCGCGGATCCGCGCGCGGGTCGTGAGATCCTCCGATGCTGAACGCATGTTCAGAAGTATAAACAGGTGTTCAGTCTCGGCGGAAGGGGGTCTGCAGCGCCTCGGTCAGCCGTCGAGACCGCGGGCCACCCGCAGCCACGGCTCCGATGCGTCCGGACGCGCGGCCGGCCCCCGCGCCTCGCCGTCGCAGCGCACCACGATCGCCCAGTCGTCGAGGGACGTGCCTGACGCCTCGAGCCGCTCCCGCAGCCGGCGCACCGCTCGCGGGCTCGGCGCGCCCTGCACCGAGTGATGGGTCATGTGCGTCTCGATGATGGCCGCCACCGCCGTGGTGAGCGGACGCGGCAGCCCGAGCCGGCGGCCCATCGCCCGGAACAGCTCGGCGCCGCGCTCGGCGTGGCCGTGCGAGGTGATGCGGTCGCCCTGACGGCGTGTGGTGTCCGGCTTGCCGACATCGTGGAACAGCGCCGCGATCACGAGCCGCTCTCTTCGCTCTTCATCGAGCTCGTGCCGCACGGCGTGCGCGGCCGCGAGGTCGGCCGCCCACAGCGAGTGCACGAGCACGTCGCCCTCCGGATGCCACCGAGGGTCCTGCGGGGTTCCCGCCAGCGCCGCGAGCTCGGGGAGATCGTCTGTCAGCCCGCGCTCGCGCAGCGTCGGCGACGGCACAGGCTCGGCCAGCGCGATATCACGCAGGACGATGCCGAGTCGCCGGTCGTCGCCGCTCATCGATCCGCTCCCGCCTGTGGCAGGTCAGCCGCGCTTCACGCCCTCGCGCCCGGCGAGCGGGATCGCGCCCGTCACGCTGCGCTCGTCCTCCCAGCACTGGATGCCGGTCACCTCCGGCATCCGCGCCCTCGTGAAGACGGGGTCGAGTCCTGCGCGGCGTTGATCGGAGTAGTCCTTCAGCAGCTTGAACGCGATGCCGGAGAGGAGCGCGATCGCGATCAGGTTGATGATCGCCATGACCCCCATGATCCCGTCAGCGGTGTTCCAGATCAGGTCGGCCGAGGCGATGGACCCCAGGAACACGACGGCCACGACGACGACCCGGAACGCGGTGAGCACCGCGGGCTTCGAGTTGATGAACTCGATGTTGGACTCGCCGTAGTAGTAGTTGCCGAGGATCGAGCTGAACGCCAGCAGGAAGATGATCACGCTCAGCAGCACGTTCGACCAGGAGCCGAGCGAGTCCACCATGGCGTTCTGCGTGAGGGCGATGCCGCGCTCGGCGTTCGCGAGGTCCGGCGTCGCCACCAGCACGATGAACGCCGTGATCGAGCAGACCAGGAAGGTGTCGAAGTACACGCCGAGGGTCTGCACGAGGCCCTGCTTGACGGGGTGGGTCACGGCGGCGGTCGCGCCGGCGTTCGGGGCGGACCCGAGACCCGCCTCGTTGGAGAACATGCCGCGCTTCGCACCCACCATGATGATCGCGCCGATCGTGCCGCCGGCCACCTCCTGCGTGCCCCACGCCTGCGTGTAGATCGAGGCGAAGACCTCGGGCAGCCGCTCGATGTGCAGGCCCACGATCACGATTCCGACGATCAGGTACAGCAGCGCCATCAGGGGCACGATCGCCTGCGAGAACGAGGCGATCCGGCGGACGCCGCCGAAGATCACGAGCGAGGTGAGCACCGCGAGGACGCCGCCGACCACCCAGGGGATCCAGCCGACCTCACCGCCGAAGCTGGACGAGATCGTGGCGCTGATGGTGTTCGCCTGCAGGGAGTTGAACGACAGCGGGAAGCAGAGGATCAGCACGACGGCGAAGATGATGCCCATCCAGCGGGCCTTCAGGCCGTACTGCATGTAGTAGGCGGGACCGCCGCGGAATCCGTCCTTGTCGCGGACCTTGAAGGCCTGGCCCAGCGTCGACTCGATGAAACTCGAGGCCCCGCCGATGAAGGCCATCGTCCACATCCAGAACACCGCACCGGGTCCGCCGATCGCGATCGCGGTGCCGACGCCGGCGATGTTGCCGACTCCGACGCGGGATGCCGCCGAGATCGTGAACGCCTGGAACGCCGAGACCGACTGCGGCTCGCCGTCGTCGCGCAGCGGCGTCTTGTTCGTGAGCGTGCGGAACATCTCCGGGATCAGCCGGAACTGCACCACGCCAGATCGGGCGGTGAAGTACAGGCCGAGAACCACGAGGATCGGCAGCACCGCCCAGGTCCAGAGCCCGTCGCCGGCTGAGAGCACGAAGACGTTGAGCGAATCCATGCGGATCAGTATGGCGCATCGGATGCCGTTGTCGAGGGAGAACCGTGACGCGGGCCCGATCCGGCCGAATCACACCCTGGCGGTCGTCCCGCGGACGTTCAGCTCGTACGGCAGCGCGATAGGGGCGCGGGTCGACCCATCCTCCGTGAGCTTCGCGAGCACGGCATCCGCTGCCCGCTCGCCCTGACCGAGCGGGAACTGGTCGACGGTGGTGAGGCGGAAGAACTCGCCGAGCTCGTGACCGTCGATGCCGACGATGGAGAGTTCCTCCGGCACGCCGAAGCCGAGGTCGCGGGCGGCGAGGAGCGCGCCGATCGCCATCTCGTCGGATGCCGCGAACACGGCCGTCGGGCGGGGGCCCGGTCGGCCGAGCAGCTGCTTGGCCGCGCGGTAGCCGCCCTCGACCGTGAAGTCGGCCGGTTCGAGGAACGCCGGGTTCAGCGGGATTCCGGCCTTCGCGAGCGCCTTCTCGAAGCCGAGTCGCCGGTTCGTCGGGATGTGGAAGTCGATGTCGAACTCGGGGTTCGCGCCGATGTGCGCGATGTCGCGGTGCCCGAGTCCGATCAGGTGCTCGGTGGCGAGCTGGGCCACCGCGACGTCGTCGACCGTGAGGGTGTCGAGCTTCGGGTTCGGACCGCCGATCGCGATCACCGGGAGCCCGAGGTCGAGCAGGTACTGCGTCTCGTCCTCGTCGAGCTCGATGGACACGGCGATCACGGCATCCACCCGCTGGCGGCGCAGGAACGTGTCGAACACGTGACGGCGCACGTCCTTGTCGGCGGTGATGTTGTACAGCGTGATGTCGTAGCCCTCGCGCATCAGCGCCGCGGAGACGCCGGAGAGCACGGTGCTGAAGAACCAGCGGTCGAGGAACGGCACGACGACGCCGATGTTGCGGGTGCGACCGGAGGCGAGACTCGACGCGCGCGACGACACCACGTAGCCGAGCGACTGCGCCGCCGCCTTCACGCGCTCGCGTGCGGACTCCGAGACCTGCCCTCGCCCGCTCAGCGCGCGGGAGACCGTCGCGGTGGAGACTCCGGCGAGCCGGGCGACCTCATCGATGCTCGCCATGACTTCTCTCTTCTCGGGTCTGAGCCGTCACGCCCCGCATGAGACACCACGTGCGGCGTGAAGTCTCATGCGGAGCGTGTCGGCTCGTGGTCATGAGCGGCTCAGGCCGTCGTGTACCACACGGCCGTGTCGACCGGCACCGCGGCGCCGGTGAACGACTGGCTCGCGAGCACCACGGTCGCGCCGGCCGGCAGCGGCAGGGGCTTCGTGCCGAGGTTCGCGAGCACGTGCACGTCGCCGCGGCGGAATGCCACGGCATCCTTCCCCGCGTCCTCCCACACCAGCGAGCCTGAGCCGAAACCGCGCTCGCGACGTGCGCTCAGCAGCCGCTTGTAGAGCGACAGCGTCGACGACTCGTCGGCGGTCTCGGTGTCGCGCGCGTACGTCGCCCACTCTGCCGGCTGCGGCAGCCACGACAGACCGGTGCCGTTGAAGCCGAACGCCGGAGCATCCGCCTCCCACGGCAGCGGCACGCGGCATCCGTCGCGCCCGTAGCGCTCGCCGTTCGTGCGGAACCAGGTCGGGTCCTGACGGAACTCGTCGGGGATCTCCATCGCCTCCGGGAGGCCGAGCTCCTCGCCCTGGTACAGGTACGCGGAGCCGGGAAGCGCGAGCATCAGCATGGTAGCCGCGCGGGCGCGAGCGAGGCCGATCTTCGTGTCCGGCTTGCTGGGAGTCTCCGGGCCGATGCCCTCGCCCTGGGGGTTGTCGGCGGTGAGCGCGAGACGCGAGGCGTGGCGCACGACGTCGTGGTTCGAGAGCACCCAGGTGCTCGGGGCCCCGACCTTGCCGAACTCGTCGAGGGACTCGCGGATGACGTCGCCGAGCGCCTTCGCGTCCCACGGGGTCATCAGGTACGGGAAGTTGAAGGTCTGGTGCATCTCGTCTGGACGCACCCAGAGAGCCGTCTTCTTGAGCGTCGGAAGCCACGCCTCGCCGCACAGCGCGCGGTCGCCGTCGTACTCGGCGAGCAGCTCGTGCCAGTCGCGGTAGATGTCGTGCACGTCGTTCTGGCCCCAGTACGGCACGTTCTCCTCGCCGCCGCCCATCGAGTCGGCGTCAGCCACCGGCGCGTAGTCGGGGAGACCCGCCTCCTTGACCATGCCGTGCGCGACGTCGACCCGGAACCCGTCGACGCCGCGGTCGAGCCAGAAGCGCAGGATCGAGCGGAACTCCTCCTTGACCTCCTCGTTCGTCCAGTCGAAGTCGGGCTGCGTGGGGTCGAAGATGTGCAGGTACCACTGGCCGGGAGCGCCGTCGGCCTCGACGACGCGCTCCCACATGCCGCCGCCGAAGACGGACTCCCAGTTGTTCGGCGGGAGCTCGCCGTTCTTCCCCTTGCCGTCGCGGAAGACGTAGCGGGCGCGCTCGGGGCTGCCAGGTCCCGCCTTCAGTGCCTCCTGGAACCAGACATGCTGGTCGGAGGAGTGGTTGGGGACGAGGTCGACGATGACGCGGATGCCGCGGGTGTGCGCCTCGGCGAGCATCTCGTCGAAGTCGGCGAGGGTGCCGAAGAGCGGGTCGACGTCACGGTAGTCGGCGACGTCGTAGCCGGCATCCTTCTGCGGGCTGGTCATGAACGGACTCAGCCAGATCGCGTCGATGCCGAGATCTCGGAGCGAATCGAGCCGGCTGGTGATGCCCGGCAGGTCGCCGATGCCGTCGCCGGACGCGTCGGCGAACGAGCGGGGGTAGATCTGGTAGATGACCGCGCTGCGCCACCACTCGGAACCGGGGGCTGCGATCTGCTCAAGCTGTGCCATGGGAACAGGCTACTGTAAACGCTTACATTCCTGCCAGGGTAAGGATCGAATCGGTTCGGCTGGCGTGTCGGCAGCAGTGCAGGCGTCGCTGTTGCAACCGGGAGTATCCTGACCGCATCCGATGAGTGGAGGCTGTCATGGTTCCTGAGATCAACTACTGGGCGGTACTGCTGGCGACCGCATCGAGCATGCTCGTCGGCTCGGTCTGGTACGCGCGAGGCGTGTTCGGCAAGCGCTGGGCGAGGCTGGCGGACGTCGACCTCGACAATCCGTCCGGCAACCCGGCGATGGCGATCATCACCACCATCCTGGTGAGCTTCGTCACGGCATGGGTGCTCGCCGGAGCATCCGCCATCGCGTGGCACTTCTACGGCGGATCGTTCCTGTGGGGCGCGATCGTCACCGCCGTGACCCTGTGGGCCGGTTTCACCGCCGCACGGTTCATCACGCACGACGCGTTCGAGGGCCGCTCGACGAAGCTCACGACGCTCAACATCGCGCACGAGCTGGTCACGGTGCTCGTGATGGCCGTTCTGATCGGCGTCTGGCCGCCGGTCGGGATCTGACGTCGCCGCACGCGATTCGGGCCCGCTCCCTTCGAGGGAGACGGGCCCGAACTGCTTCTCAGGGTGAGGCGATCACTCCGCCGGGTTGTTCACCACGACCGTCATGATCCCTCCGGTGGTCTGGCTGGTCACCGTGATGACCACGCCGTGCCCGGCGACCAGGACGCCCGCGAGCGGGTTCGACTCGTCGTAGAACGCATGCGTGTCGGAGTCGTCGAACGTCGCCTTCTGCATGCCCGGCGTCGAGGTCGCCGCCAGCGTCTCGACGGTCTGGCTCTTGCCCTTGCCGACCAGCACCTGCTTGTGCAGGGAGACCGAGTCGAGCGGGTTCAGGCCGAACGCGGCGTCGAAGGGCTGGCGCCGGTTGCTCGGCTTCGTCCCGTCGGAGTAGGTGATCGGCACCGGGTTGGCATCGACCGGCAGCGCCAGGCCGTGGCCGAGGTGGTCGATCGTGTTGTTGTCGCCATATGACTCGTCGACGGCCCAGACCACCATGCCGTCCTGGAACGGGAAGTGCTCCACCCAGTCCGGGCGCGTGATGCCCTCGCTGAACTGGTACGGACCGGTCTGCAGGGTGGCGTCGTAGTCGACGTACGTGCGGTTCTCGGCGAGGTAGTACTGGTCGCCCGACGAGGTCGACGTGCCGTCGCTCAGCGTGAAGCCGCCCGCGGCCGTCCAGCCGTTGTCGCCGCCCTCGGCGTCGTCGCTGAGCAGCGTGGTGCCGCCGCTCTTCACGACGATGTCGTCGAGGAACGCGCCGGCGAGGTGCACGCCGCCGTCGCTCTGGTAGCGGAAGCGGAACAGCGTGTCGGCGCTGCCACCCGGAACCGAGTAGCGCAGCGTCGTCCAGCGGCCGCTGGAGGTGTCGCTGAGCGGCTTGCCCGCCTGCGTCCAGTCGGCGCCGCCGTTCGTGGAGTACTCGGCGTACAGGTAGTCGTAGCCTGCCTCGATGTCGTACCAGGACTTGGCCGTGACCGTGGCGCTGCGCACCCCGCTCAGGTCGAGCTCGCGGGTGAGCGTCGTGTTCAGGTCATCCGCACTCGACGTCCACCAGGCGTGTCCGCCGGCGAGGTCGACGACCGTGGAGGTCGTCGTGACGTCGGGGACGTCGACGACGAGCGCCTGCTCCTGACCGTCCACCTGGCGGGCGGCGGGGCTCAGCGTGTACTCGCCGCCCTCGCCTGGGCTCACGACGCTGTAGTCGAGCCAGCCGAGCTGCAGCTTCTCCCACGGCCCCATGTAGTTCGGGGTCGTGCCGATGTCCTCGGTGCCGTCGCCGAGCCACGAGCCGCTGGACATCAGGGTCCAGAACGCGCTCGAGTTCTCGCCGCCGTTGGTGTCGTAGAAATCGGGCAGGCCGAGGTCGTGGGCGTACTCGTGGGCGAACACGCCCAGCCCGCCGTTCTCCGGCTCGATCGTGTAGTCGCCGATCCAGATGCCGCTCGTGCCGATCTGGGTGCCGCCGAACTCCGCGCCGGACGGGCCGGTCACGCCGTAGTCGGTGGAGTTCACGTACCACCGGTGCGACCAGATCGCGTCCTCGCCCTGGAGCCCGCCGCCGGCGTCCTCGCCCTCACCGGCGTGCACGGCCTGGAAGTGGTCGATGTAGCCGTCGGCCTCGTCGAAGTCGCCGTCGTTGTCGTGGTCGTAGCGATCCCACACGTCGAACGTCTGCAGCTCGGCGAGGATCTCCTCGGCCGAGCGGCCGGCGTCGACCTGCGCCTGATACCAGGCATCGGCGGAGTCCGCGACGAACTGCCAGGAGCCGCCGAAGTCCTCGACTGTGTTGTCGCCGTAGGTCGAAGCGTTGCCCGGCACCTTCACCCAGTCGCTGACGGTGCCGTCGACCGTGTAGGCGCCCGCGGACTGCTTCGTGTAGAAGTCGGCGAACGACTCGCCTGCGCCGAAGAACAGATCGGTGTAGTACGCCTGGTTGAAGTCGCTCTGCCAGTGCGTGCTGTTGTTCACGGCGCGATCCGGCTGCGGGATCTCGTTGTGCAGAGGCCCGGGGACCGTGCCGAGCTTGCCGCTGCCCTGCTCGCCGAACTCGGCGAGGATGGTGAACAGCCTGCCGGTGCCGGTGACCGCGGCCTGATAGTACTTGTCGCCCTCGGCGTTCAGCGCGACGACGCCGTCTTCGTTCGGCGAGGCCTGGCCCGAGAGGATCAGCCGCTGCGCGGCCTTTCGCCGTTCGTTCTGGCGTTCGGTCAGCGGGCCCGGCCGGTTGTCGGACCGCTGGGCCGAGGATCCGTCGGCGGTGGGGCCGTCGCCTGAGGGGGCGGCCATCGCGGGCGGGACCATCATGGCGCCGGCGATGACTGTCGCTCCGGATGCTGCTGCGGCAATGATGCCGCGGGTACGTCGTCTCACGTTCACTCCTTTGTGCGCTGGCTCGGGATCGCCGAGCACGACGACGCAAAAATAGCACGCGAGCGGAGCTGAGTGAACAGGTCGTAACGCAATTCAGGGGTGCGCGGAAACCTCGATCCGCGAATCCGCAGATGGCGCGCCGGAATACCGGTCTCCGCCTGGAACGGGGATCTACGCGGCGACGCGGACGACCGCGGCGACCGCGCTCTCGAAGAAGCCGAGTCCGTCGACACCGCTGCGCATCGCGGCATCCGTGTCGGGGCCGAAGCCGGGTTCGGTGGCGTGCTCGGGGTGCGGCATCAGGCCCACCACGTTGCCGGCCTCGTTGGTGATGCCCGCGATGTCGCGCAGCGACCCGTTCGGGTTCACGCCGGAGTAGCGGAAGGCGACGAGGCCCTCTCCTTCGAGACGGTCGAGCGTCTGCTCGTCGGCGATGTAGCCGCCGTCGGCGTTCTTCAGCGGGATCACGATCTCCTGGCCGGTGCGGAACGCGTTCGTCCACGCGGTGTCGGAGTTCTCGACCGTGAGCTTCTGGTCGCGCCGCACGAAGTGCTGATGGTCGTTGCGGATCAGGCCGCCGGGCAGCAGGTGCGCCTCGACGAGCATCTGGAATCCGTTGCAGATGCCGAGGATCGGCATGCCCGAGGCTGCGGCGTCCTTCACCTCGGCCATGATCGGGGAGAGTGCCGCGATCGCGCCGGCGCGCAGGTAGTCGCCGTAACTGAACCCGCCGGGGAGCACGAGCGCGTCGACTCCCTCGAGATCGTGCGAGCCGTGCCACAGGGCGACCGCCTCGGCGCCCGCGAGGCGGACGGCGCGCTGCGCGTCGCGATCGTCGAGCGAGCCGGGCCAGGTGATGACCCCGATGCGGACGGTCATCCGACGACCTCGATGCCGACGACGTCCTCGATCACGGAGTTGGAGAGCACCTCATCGGCGATGCGCGTGACCTCGGCGAGAACCTCGTCGGTGACCTCGCCCTCGACGGTGAGCTCGAAGCGCTTGCCGATGCGGACATCGGTGAAGCCCTCGACGCCCAGACGGGTGAAGGCGCCGGAGACGGCCTTCCCCTGCGGGTCGAGCAGTTCGGGCTTGGGCATGACGTCGACGACGATGGTGGGCATGAACGGCTCCGGAAGTCGCGGGCGGACGGGCGCGTCCAGTCTACCGTCCCGCCGCGCCCCGCCTTCCCCCCGTCACAAGCCCGTCTGTTTGCGCCGAACGCATGCTCACGACCCCGCGGAACATGCGTCTGACGCAAACAGACGGTCTTGGGTCAGGCGTGGAAGACGGTGTGCAGGTCGCCGACGGCGTCGCGGCCGCCGAGGCCGTCGATCTCGAACAGGACCGAGATGCCGATCACGTGACTGCCGAGGTGCTCGACGATCTCGCGTCCGGCGGCGAGCGTGCCTCCCGTGGCGAGCACGTCGTCGATCAGCAGCACGCGAGAGCCCGCCGGCAGGTCGTCGTGCATCTCGATCGTCGCGGTGCCGTACTCCAGGGCGTAGTCGACGGATGCCGTGGGCCGCGGCAGCTTGCCGGCCTTGCGGATCGGGACCAGGCCGACGCCGGCGGCGATCGCGGCTGCTCCGGCGAGGAGGAACCCGCGCGCTTCGATGCCGGCGACCACGTCGAACCGCCCCTCGAACGGCGCGATGATCGCCTCTGTCGTCACCCTCATCGCCTCCGCGTCGGCGAGCAGCGGCGTGATGTCGCGGAAGACGATCCCCTGCTGCGGGTAGTCAGGGATGGAGCGGATCAGTGATTCGGCGCGGGCGAGGGCAGGGGAGAGAGCGGCTTCGGGCACTGGTCAAGGTTACGCGCCGACGCGGCATCCGAATCGGGTCGTGACGATCTGCGGACACGATGACGGATCGCGGAGTTCTGCGGCCGATCAATCCGCTGATCGTCCTCCCCTCCGTG
Source organism: Microbacterium sp. SD291 (assembly GCF_017355365.1). Lineage (GTDB taxonomy): Bacteria > Actinomycetota > Actinomycetes > Actinomycetales > Microbacteriaceae > Microbacterium. Next base: position 89,412 of record NZ_JADIJR010000012.1, read on the forward strand.
AATCGTCGCCTCGACCTGCGCTTGACTTTCGTGGGAGCGCTCCCATAGAGTGACTCATCAATCGTGGGAGCGCTCCCACGAACTGCGCAAGACCCTTCATCCACAGCACGACCTGCACAAAGGAGTGAACCGTGAACACACGTGCCCGCAATCGGATCCTGGCGACAGCCGCCGCGGCATCCGCCACCGCCATCGCCCTCGCCGGCTGCGCGTCCGCCGACGCCGGCCCCGCCGATCCGGATGCCGAGATCACGCTGACCGTCGCGACCTTCAACGACTTCGGCTACACCGACGAGCTCCTCCAGGAGTACATGGACGAGCACCCGAACGTGACGATCGTGCACAACCGCGCGGCCACCAGCAACGAGGCCCGCGAGAACTACTTCCAGAAGCTCGGCAAGACCGGCCTCGCCGACATCGAGGCGATCGAGGTCGACTGGCTGCCCGAGGTCATGCAGTACGCCGACCTGCTCGCCCCGGTCGACGAGGCGCTCAAGGACCGCTGGCTCGACTGGAAGACGAGCGCCGCCACCGACAAGGACGGCAACCTGATCGGGTACGGCACCGACATCGGCCCCGAGGGCGTCTGCTACCGCAGCGACCTGTTCGCCGCCGCAGGCCTTCCCACCGACCGCGAAGAGGTCGCCGCACTCCTCGAGGGCGACTGGGCCACCTACTTCGACCTCGGCGCGGAGTACACCGCCGCGACCGGCAAGGCGTTCTTCGACTCCGCCGGCGGCACCTACCAGGGCATGATCAACCAGGTCGAGGCCGCATACGAGGACCCGGACTCCGGCGACATCATCGCCACCGGCAACGACGAGGTCAAGGACATCTACGACCAGGTGCTCACGGCATCCGCCACGCAGTCCGCGCACCTCGGCCAGTGGTCCGACGACTGGTTCGCGGGGCTCTCCAACGGCGCCTTCGCGACGATGCTCTGCCCCGGCTGGATGCTCGGCGTGATCGAGGGCAACGCCGAGGGCGTCACCGGATGGGACATCGCGAACACGTTCCCCGACGGCGGCGGCAACTGGGGCGGCTCGTACCTGACGGTTCCCGCGAACGGCGAGAACGTCGCCGCGGCGCAGGAGCTCGCCGACTGGCTGACCGACCCCGCGCAGCAGGTCAAGGCGTTCGAGAACGCCGGCACCTTCCCGAGCCAGAACGACGCCCTCACCGACGAGACGCTGCTCGGCGCCACCAACGAGTTCTTCACGGGCGCGCCCACCGGTCAGATCCTCTCCGAGCGCGCGCAGGCCGTCACGGTCTCGCCGTTCAAGGGCGAGTTCTACTTCCAGATCAACGACGCGATGCAGAAGGCGCTGACCCGCGTCGAGGAGGGCACGCAGGATGCGGGCACCTCCTGGACGCAGTGGGTCTCCGAGGTCGACGCGATCAAGTAGCGAACCCGTCCGGCCCCTCCGCCAGCGGAGGGGCCGGACCGACCCGAGGACTGACATGACCACAGCATCCGCAGCTCCCGCCAGGCGCCTCGGCTTCGGCCAGCGCCTCTCGCGCTGGGACTTCAAGCTCTCGCCCTACCTCTACATCTCCCCCTTCTTCCTGCTGTTCGTGGTCGTCGGGCTCTTCCCGATCGCGTACACCGCCGTGATCTCGTTCATGGACTGGGACCAGGTGCGCGGCTCCGGCACCTTCATCGGGTTCGACCAGTACGCGTACGTGCTGAGCCAGCCGAAGTTCTGGATCGCGCTGCGCAACACGTTCAGCATCTTCCTGCTGTCGAGCGTCCCGCAGCTCATCGCGGCCGTCGTCATCGCGGCGCTGCTCGACCAGAACATCCGCGCCAAGACCTTCTGGCGGATGGGCGTGCTCATCCCCTACGTCGTCGCCCCCGTCGCCGTCGCCCTCATCTTCTCGAACCTGTTCGGCGACAAGTACGGACTCATCAACACGCTCCTCGCGCACGTCGGCGCCGGCCCCGTGAACTGGCATTCGAACGCCTTCGCCAGCCACATGGCCATCGCGACGATGGTGAACTTCCGCTGGACCGGCTACAACACACTCATCCTGCTGGCCGCGATGCAGGCCATCCCGCGTGACTACTACGAGGCGGCGACGGTGGACGGCGCAGGCAAGGTGCGCCAGTTCTTCGCCATCACGCTGCCGAGCCTTCGCCCCACCCTGATCTTCGTGATCATCACCTCGACGATCGGCGGTCTGCAGATCTTCGACGAGCCGCGCATGTACGACCAGTACGGCACGGGCGGGTCGAACAGTCAGTGGCTGACGATCACGCTGTACCTCTACAACATCGGCTGGGGCGAGTGGAACTTCGGCCGAGCCTCTGCGCTCGCCTGGATCCTGTTCGTCATCGTGCTCGTGATCGGCGCGATCAACCTGCTCGTCACCCGAGCGCTGGTGCGCGGAGAAGGGAAGAGATCATGACCGTGATCGACAGGACGGATGCCGCGGCCCCGGCATCCGACGACGAATCGGCGTCCCGAGGGGAGCGCCGGCCGCGCACCCGCCGCGTGCGCGGGACCCGCCCCGGCTGGGTCGTCTACGGGCTGCTCGGCATCGTGCTGCTCGGCAGCGTGTTCCCCTTCTACTGGTCGTTCCTGATCGGCTCCGGCGACGCGTACACGATCCGCGACCCGAACATGTCGTGGATCCCAGGCGGCAACTTCTGGGCGAACGCGATCGCCGTCATGAACGACCCGGCGGTGAACTTCTGGCGGGCGCTGTGGAACTCGATCTACACGTCGGCACTGATCGCGGCATCCGTCGTCTTCTTCTCCACGCTCGCCGGCTGGGCGTTCGCGAAGCTGAAGTTCAAGGGCCGCGGCTGGCTGCTGGCGTTCGTCGTCGGAACCATGGCCGTGCCCACCCAGCTCGGCGTGGTGCCGCTGTACGTGCTGTTCAGCGAGCTCGGCTGGACCGGCAGCACCGGCGCCGTGATCATCCCCGCCCTCACCAGCGCGTTCGGCGTGTTCTGGATGACGCAGTACCTCACCCAGGCGGTGCCGGACGAGCTGATCGAGGCCGCCCGCATGGACGGAGCATCCTCGTTCCGCACGTTCTGGACGATCGGTCTCCCCGCCGCCCGCCCCGCAGCGGCCATGCTGGCGCTGTTCACGTTCGTCTCGAGCTGGAACAACTTCTTCTGGCCGTTCATCGTGCTCGACCGCCAGGACCCGACCCTCCCGGTGGCGCTCTCGCTGCTCCAGTCGAACCACTTCGTCGACTACTCGATCGTGCTCGCAGGAGTGCTGCTCTCGACCATCCCGCTGCTGCTGCTGTTCGCGGTGGCCGGCAGGCAGCTGGTCAGTGGCATCATGCAGGGCGCGGTGAAAGGATGACCCGTATGACCCGCGCCTTCCCCCAGGATTTCCTGTTCGGTGCTGCCACAGCCGCGTATCAGATCGAGGGCGCGGCCTTCGAAGACGGCAGGACGGCGTCGATCTGGGATGCGTTCGCGCGCGTGCCCGGTGCCGTGATCAACGGTGACCACGGCGACGTGGCGTGCGACCACTACCACCGCTTCCCGCAGGACGTCGCGCTGATGAAGGACCTCGGTCTGCAGACGTACCGCTTCTCCACCTCCTGGTCGCGGGTGCGGCCGGACGGCGCAGCGGTGAACCCCGCGGGCGTCGACTTCTACGAGCGGCTGGTGGACGAGCTGCTCGGCGCCGGCATCCTGCCGTGGCTCACGCTCTATCACTGGGACATGCCGCAGGCGCTCGAGGAGAAGGGCGGCTGGACCGATCGCGACACGGTCGACCGCTTCCTCGAGCACGCCGGCACGATGCACGACGCCCTCGGCGACCGGGTCCGCAACTGGACGACGCTCAACGAGCCGTGGTGCTCGTCGTTCCTCTCCTACACGGCGGGCATCCACGCGCCCGGCCGGATGGACGTCGGCGACGGGATGCTGGCGGCGCACCACCTGCTCCTCGCCCACGGCACGACCGTGCAGGAGCTGCGCCGCCGTGACGAGTCGCTCGATCTCGGGGTGACGCTGAACCTCACGGTGGCGGACCCCGCCGATCCGGAGGCGCCGGCCGACCTCGACGCCGCGCGGCGCATCGACGGCCAGTTCAACCGCTGGTTCCTCGACCCGATCTTCCGCGGCGTCTACCCCGACGACGTCATCCGCGACATCCGCAAGGTGGATGCCGCGGCGGTCGCCCGCTGGGAGCAGGCGGTGCTCCCCGGCGACCTCGAGGCGATCTCGGCCCCGCTCGACGCACTCGGCGTGAACTACTACCACGGCGAGATGCTCTCGGGGACGGCACCGGAGGAGGAGCCGCCCGGAGGCGATGCCCCGACGGACAGGCCGACGAGGTCGCCGTGGCCGGCGGCCGAGGGCGTGCACTGGGTCGAGCGGGGACTGCCACGCACCGGCATGGGGTGGGAGGTGCAGCCCGAGGGGCTCACCCGCCTGCTCCGCCGCGTCGCCGACGAGTACGCCGGTGACGTCCCGCTGTACGTCACCGAGAACGGCGCGGCCTACGACGACGTCCGTGAGGGCGACACGGTGCCGGATGCCGAGCGCACCGGGTTCCTGGTCTCCCACGTCGCCGCTGTGCGCGACGCGATCGATGCCGGCGTCGACGTGCGCGGCTACTTCTACTGGTCGCTGCTCGACAACTACGAGTGGGCGTGGGGATACGAGAAGCGCTTCGGGATCGTGCGCGTCGAGTACGACACTCAGGAGCGCATCGTGAAGGACTCGGGCCTCGAGTACGCTCGGATCATCGCAGCCCGTGCCGTCTGAGTCATCCGCGGGTTTCGAATCGCGCGAATGACCGTATCCTGGGCCTGAATCCAGTCATCTGAGCGATTCGAAGGACGATGGGGAGCACGCATGACGAGACCGACGATCGAAGAGGTCGCGGCGGCCGCTGGTGTCTCCCGGTCGACGGTCTCCAGAGTCGTGAACGGCTCGTCATCGGTGAGCCCGGAGGCGCTCGCCGCGGTGCAGGACGCGATCAGCCGTCTCAACTACGTGCCGAACCGGGCGGCCCGGAGTCTCGCGAGCAGGCAGACCAACGCGATCGCGCTGGTCGTGCCAGAGGATACCACTCGCTTCTTCGGCGACCCGTTCTTCGCCGCGATCGTGGCCGGAATCAGCGCACGCCTCACCCGCTCCGACTACGTCCTCAACCTGCTGATCGCCAGTGACGATCCGGGGGCGAAGATGACGTCGTTCGTGCGCAACGGAGCCGTCGACGGTGCGATCATCGTCTCGCACCACACCAGCGACTCGTTCGTCGACCGGATCGCCGAGGCGGTGCCGGTGGTGTTCGGCGGGCGGCCGGTGCAGGCGCGTCCGGGGGACTACGTGGTCGACGTGGACAACGTGCTGGGCGGGCGGATGGCCGCGCAGCACCTGATCGACCGCGGTCACCGCAGGATCGCCACCGTCTCCGGCTCGCTCACGATGCCGGCAGCCGTCGACCGCGTGCAGGGCTTTCGTGAGGCGCTCGCCGGTGCGGGGCTCCAGCCGGCGGCCGAGATCGACGGCGGCTTCACGGAGGAGGGCGGAGCGGAGGCCGCGCGCCGGCTGCTCTCCGGCGGCGCCGAGCTTCCCGACGCGATCTTCGTCGCGAGCGACCTGATGGCCAGGGGCGTGCTCCGCGTGCTCCGGGGTGCCGGGGTGCGGGTGCCGGATGACGTCGCCATGATCGGCTTCGACGACTCGCAGGTCGCGGTGGCCGTGGATCCGGCGCTCACCACGATCAGGCAGCCGATGTACGCGCAGGGAGAGGCGATGGCATCCGTGCTGCTGGACGTGCTCGCCGGCCGGGATGCCGAGCGCGTGACGATCCTGCCGACCGAGCTGGTGGTGCGCGCGAGCGCGTGACGACGCCCAGGGCCGCGTCGAGGACGCGGACGGGGCCCGATCGCTCGCGACCGGGCCCCGCTGATCCTGATGGCGGGTGTCAGTTCCCGTAGAGTGCGACGACGCCTGCGCGGTCGGCGCTCGTCATCGACAGGTCGTCGGACGAGCCGTTGCACTGCGGGTAGTGCATGATCGACGAGGAGTCGTACGGCGTCAGCGGACGCCAGTTGCTGTCCTCGAAGCAGGTGCCCGATTCGGGGCGCGTGTGCTCGTGACGGAAGCCGAGGACGTGACCGAGCTCGTGGCCGATGATGTTCGTCGGCGTCCAGGAGCCCGAGGTCCAGATCGAGTCGTCGATCAGCACGTTCTGCTGGCGGTCGGGGGAGCTCGGGAAGAACGCCCTGGCGATGTACTGCGAGGTCTGCACGGGCTCGACCGAGAACAGGACCGACTTGTTGCGCGTCGTGCAGTTGCCGTCGGCGCTGCTGACGTGGACGAAGTCGATCTTCGAGGACGCGGACTCCCAGAGCGCTGCGCCGCTGGCCATCGCGCTCACGACGTCGGCGTGACGGGTGCCGAACTTCGTGCTGACGCAGTAGGTGAGGTTGCCCACCTGCGATGCCGACCACTTGTCGTCGGCGCCGTTGACGGTGTTGACGATGAGGCCGTCGGTGTGCGTGTCCGGGCCGACGAGCTGCTCGTAGAAGGCGCGCAGATCGCCCTGGGTCGCGATCACCTCGTCTCCGTTGACGATGTAGCTGCCGTCGACGTCCCGGTAGGTGGACGCCGCGAACTCCTGGTAGGAGGGCGCGTCGCCGTTGCCGGGAGCGGGGGCTGCGGCGGCAGCGGGGATGACCGTGCCCATGCAGAGTGCGGCTGCCGCGGTGGCGGCGAGCGCGAGTGTTCTCGTGAGTCGCAAAACAGTGATCCTTCTCGATCTGAGCGATCCGCTCGCCTAGTCGGCGGGCGGACTCCGGAGCGAGGGGTGGGCGTCTTTGCTCCACCGATCGTGCCGAAGCTCGCTCACGGTAACCGCGCTGTTTACCCGGGGTCAAGAGACGCGGCGGCGTGCCGGGCGCTTTCTGCACTCAGGTCAGAAATGCGACCTGCGGGCCTGGCCGAAGGTGGCGGTGCGTCTGGCCGGAGGTCGGGGGTCAGGAGCGGCCCATGCGGGAGAAGGCCCCCAGCACGGTGCGCTCGGATGCCGTGAGATAGCGCTCCAGCTCGTCCGCCGCGGCGGCGGGACCCCGTTCGAGCAGCGCGGTGAGCACGGCGCGGTTCTTGCGCACGAACGGCTCGTGCAGTGACCGAGGGTCGTCGATCTCGAGGAACACCAGGCGCAGCTCGGCGGCGACGTCGCGATACGTGCGTGCGAGCCGAGGGCTGTCCGCGAGGGCGACGATCGCGCCGTGGAACGCCATGTTCGCGCTGCCCACGCGACGCCAGTCCTCTTGCGGCACCTGCTCCTCCGCCTCGGCCAGCGCGTCGTGCATCAGCTGCACCGCCGGATGCTCCGGCTCCGACTGCCGCAGGGCGGTGCACTCGATCACCCGGCGGGCCCGGTAGATGTCGATCACGTCGGCGATCGTCGGCGAGGCCACCGACACCCCGCGATGCGGGATGTGCTCGACGAGACCCTGCTCCGCGAGCACGCGGAACGCCTCTCGGAGGGTGTTGCGGGAGACCTCGAACTGATCGGCCAGGGCGGATTCCGACAGCCTCGATCCCGGCGCGAAGTCGCCGTCGATGATGCGCTGACGCAGCACGTCGGCGAGCACGCCCTGGTGGTTCATGCCTTCATGCTAGGCCGGATGCCGCGGCCTCCGGCGCCCATGCGTGAAAAATTGTTGAACAATTCAGGCGATACTGTTCTACACTCAGTCTCAACAATCCGCCACCCACCAACGAGGATGGGAACCCCCTATGTCCGAGCAGACCCCCGCTGCCGTCAGTCCCGAGGACGAGGCACGCATCGCGACCGCGAAGAAGCGCGCGGGCCGCAGCGCCGTGATCGGCGCGATCTTCCTGATGGCCACCTCCGCCATCGGTCCGGGTTTCATCACCCAGACCGCCACGTTCACCGCGACCATGGGGGCGGCGTTCGCGTTCGCCATCCTGGTCTCGGTGCTCATCGACATCGCCGTGCAGCTGAACGTCTGGCGCATGATCACCTCATCCGGAAAGCGCGCCGGCGAGCTGGCCAACAGCGCCATCCCGTTCTCCGGCTATGTCATCGCCGTGCTCGTCATCATCGGCGGGCTCGCCTTCAACATCGGCAACATCGCCGGCGGCGGGCTGGGCCTGAACGCCCTTCTCGGCATCGACACGAAGCTCGGCGGGCTGCTCACCGCGGCGCTCGCGATCATCATCTTCCTCGTGAAGAAGGCGGGCCCCGTGATGGACGTCGTCCTCGTGATCCTGGGCATCGGCATGATCGTGATGACGGTCGTGGTCGCGTTCATCGCCCAGCCGCCGGTCGGCGACGCCTTCCGCCAGACGGTCCTCCCCGATCAGCTGAACTTCGCCACGATCACGACGATCGTGGGCGGCACCGTCGGCGGATACATCACCTACTCGGGCGCGCACCGCTACCTCGCCTCGGGGCATGTGGGCCCGGAGTACGCTGCTCCGGTGATGCGGGCGGCCGCGAACGGCATCTTCGTCACCGGCATCATGCGGTACGTGCTGTTCCTCGCGATCCTCGGCGTCGTCGCCTCCGGCGTGACGCTCGACCTCACCACGAACGCGGCCAACCCCGCAGGTCAGGCGTTCGGAGCCGTGCTCGGCGAGGCAGGCATCCGCCTCTTCGGCGCGATCTTCTGGGCCGCCGCGATCAGCTCGGTCATCGGCGCCGCCTACACCTCGGCGAGCTTCCTCTCCACATTCCACAGGCGCTTCCTCGGAGGCTGGTCGCTGCAGTGGGCCACAGTGATCTTCATCGTCGTCTCGCTCATCGTGTACCTGTCGATCGGGACGGCGCCGGCCGCGATCCTGGTGTTCGTCGGCGGCTTCAACGGCCTGATCCTGCCGATCGGCCTCACCGTGTTCATTTACATCGGCTGGTTCCGCCGCGACCTGCTCGGCACGAAGAAGTACCCGCTGTGGCTGCTCATCGCCGGCACCGTGGTGACCGCACTGACCTGGTACATGGGTGCGGTCTCGGTGGTTCCGATCTTCGCCTTCCTCGGGACGGGAGCCTGACATGGCGACGATCGACCTGAACTCCGATCTCGGCGAGAACGTGCCGGACCGCATCGTCGGCGACGACGCGGCCATGCTCGAGATCGTGACCAGCGCCAACGTGTCGTGCGGGTTCCACGCGGGCAGCCCCGAGGGCATCAGGGACACACTCGCAGCCGCTGTTCGCAACGGTGTCGTGATCGGCGCGCACCCGGGCTACCGCGACTACGAGAACTTCGGCCGCACGAACGTCGAGATCGACTCGGCGACGCTGCAGGCCCACGTCGAGTACCAGCTCGGCGCGCTCGCGGGCCTCGCCGGCGCCGTGGGCGGCTCGATCGCGTACGTCAAGCCGCACGGTGCGCTGTACAACACGATCGCCCGCGACGAGCGGCAGGCGGCCGACGTGGTCGCGGCGATCAGGGCCATCGACCCGCGCCTGGTGCTCCTCGGTCTCGCCGGCGGCGTCGTGCTCGAGGTCGCGGAACGCGCGGGACTCCAGGTCGCCGCCGAGGCGTTCGCCGATCGCGCCTACCAGCCGGACGGCCAGCTCGTCTCGCGCACGCAGGAGGGCGCCGTGCTGCACGACCCGGCTGCCGTCGCCGAGCGCATGGTCCGCCTCGCCGAGGAGGGCGTCATCCGCGCCGTCGACGGCACCGACGTGCGGGTCGAGGCCCAGTCCATCTGCGTGCACGGCGACAGCCCCGGGTCGGTCGCGATGGCCGCGGAGACGAAGCGGATGCTGCAGCGCGCCGGCGTCGAGATCGCGCCGTTCGTCCGAGCCGGAGCCTGAGATGACCGTCCTCGCGACCCCCGGGCAGCTCACAGCCGCACGCGCGGCGCGGCAGTCCTACCGCGACGGCCTGGCCGTGCCGACCAGCGGCGTGGCCGCCGGCCTGACGCAGGCGAACCTGATCGCGGTACCGGCGGACTGGGCGTTCGAGATCCTGCTGTACGCGCAGCGCAACCCGAAGCCGTGCCCTGTCCTCGAGGTCATCGAGCAGGGGCAGGTGGAGTCGGCGCTGGCTCCGGGCAGCGACATCCGCACCGACATCGGCCGCTACCGGATCTGGCGCGACGGCGAGCTCGCGTCCGAGCAGGCCGACGCACGCGACGCGTGGGCGGAGCATCCGGATCTCGTGGCATTCCTGATCGGCTGCAGCTTCACGTTCGAGACCGGCCTCGCCGAGGCCGGCATCCCGATCCGCCACCAGGAGCTCGGACGCAACGTGCCGATGTACCGCACGAACGTCGACTGCACGCCCGCAGGCCGCCTGCGCGGGGAGATGGTCGTCTCGATGCGGCCGATCCCGGCCGGCAGGGTCGCGGATGCCGTGCGGATCTCGGGGCGAACGCCCGCCGTGCACGGCGCGCCGGTGCACATCGGCGACCCCGCCTCGCTCGGCATCCACGACCTCTCCCGGCCGGACTTCGGCGACGCCCCTGAGGTGCGGGACGGTGAGATCCCGGTGTTCTGGGCCTGCGGAGTCACGCCGCAGGCGGCGATCATGGCGTCCAAGCCGCCGTTCGCGGTCACGCACGCACCCGGGTACATGTTCATCACCGACGTGCCCGACGCGGAGTACGTGGTCTGATGCGCATTCTGACGGCATCCGATCGCACGCTGCTCGTCGAGGCGGCCGACCTCGACGAGGCCATGCGGCTGAACCTCGCGTGGGACGGCGTGCATGGAGTGGTCGAGCGCATTCCGGGCGCCCGCACGGTGCTCGTGCGGTTCGACCCGCTGCAGGTGTCGGCGCGGGACCTGGCCGCGGCGCTGCGGGAGACGCGGACGGATGCCGAGCACGTGCCGCACACGCGCGAGGTGACGATCCCGGTGCGCTACGACGGCGAGGACCTCGACGAGGTCGCGGAGCTCCTCGGCGTCTCGGCGGATGAGGTCGTGAACCGGCATCTGGCGGCGGACTGGCAGGTCGCGTTCTCGGGCTTCGCCCCCGGATTCGGGTACACAGTGAGCGACGACGCGCTGTTCGACGTGCCGCGGCGCTCGTCGCCGCGCACCAGGGTTCCGGCGGGCTCGGTCGCTCTGGCCGGGCACTTCACGGGCGTGTACCCGCGGGAGAGCCCGGGGGGCTGGCAGCTGATCGGACGCACGGATGCCGTGATGTGGGACATCGACCGCGATCCGCCCGCCCTGCTGTCGCCCGGCACGCTCGTGCGGTTCGAGCGCGCGGAGCGGGAGAGTGCTGCACTCGCCGGAGCCGCTGCCTCGGGAAACCGGGACGAAGACGCCGCCTCACGGCGTGCCGGGCGCCGCCACGCCGATGCCGGATCGGATGGTCCCGGTTTTCGCGCGGCTGTCGAGGTCGTCCGCCCCGCGCTGCAGCTGCTCGTGCAGGACCTCGGGCGTCCGGGGCACGCGGCGCTCGGCGTCTCCGCCTCGGGCGCGGCCGACCGCACCTCGCTGCGTGACGCCAACCGCGCGGTGGGCAACGCACCGGATGCCGCGGCGCTGGAGAGCGTCGGCGGCGCCGTGCTGCGCTTCCACGGCGACGGCGTCGCCGCCGTGACCGGCGCGATCGGCGACCTGACCCTCGCCGACACCTCCGGCCTCGAGCGCGCCGTCGCCCACGGCGAGCCGTTCGCCACGGTCGACGGCGACGAGCTGCACCTCGGCTCCCCGACCCACGGCCTCCGATACGCGATCGCGGTGCGCGGCGGCATCCTCGCCTCGTCCGCGCTGGGCAGCCGAGCCTCCGACACGCTCGCCGGCCTCGGACCGGCGCCGCTGCGCGCCGGCGACACCGTCGACATCGGCGCTGACGCCCCGCACGCGGTGGATCCGCATCCGCAGCCGCGCCCGCTGCCGGCATCCGGCGACGTGGTCGAGCTGGAGATCACCCTCGGGCCGCGCGACGACTGGTTCACTCCCGCCGCACTGCAGATGCTGACCGGTCAGGACTGGGAGGTCACGCCGCGCTCGGATCGGGTCGGCATCCGCCTGCACGGCGAGGCGCCGCTGGAGCGCGCGGTCACCGGCGAGCTCCCCAGCGAGGGGGCGGTGACCGGCGCGATCCAGGTGCCGCCCGACGGACAGCCGGTGCTGTTCCTGCCCGACCATCCGCTCACCGGCGGGTACCCGATCATCGGTGCGCTCACCGATCGCTGCCTCGACCTCGCCGGGCAGCTGCCGCCCGGCTGCCGCATCCGCTTCCGCATCGCCGACCCGTCGACCGTCGGACGGGGAGAACCCGGACCATCCGAACCCGTCGCGGCGAGTCGCGCCTCGACACGCCGCCGCGCGGGTGAGCCGTCGCCGTTTTCCGACACTGGCGCCCGCGCAGCCGGCGCCGAACCGCCCACCGAGAAGAGCCCGTCATGAAGAAGATCCTGATCGCCAACCGAGGCGAGATCGCCGTGCGCGTCGTCCGGGCGTGCGCCGAGGCGGGGTACGTCTCGGTGGCGGTGTACGCCGATCAGGATGCCGACGCGCTGCACGTGCGACTGGCAGACGAAGCCGTCGGGCTCGGCGGGACGACCGCCGCCGACACCTACCTCTCCGTCGACGCGCTGCTGCGCGCGGCCGCGACCGCCGGCGCGGACGCGGTGCACCCCGGGTACGGGTTCCTCTCCGAGAGTGCGGCGTTCGCGCGCGCGGTGGAGGGCGCAGGGCTCGTCTGGATCGGGCCCTCGCCCGAGAGCATCGACGCGCTCGGCGACAAGATGACGGCGCGCCGCATCGCGCAGCGGGTCGGGGCACCGCTCGCCGCCGGCACCGACCAGCCCCTGGCGGGTCCCGCCGACGCGGTGGCCTTCGCCGAGGAGCACGGCCTGCCGATCGCGATCAAGGCGGCGTTCGGCGGCGGCGGTCGCGGGCTCAAGGTGGTCCGGCGGCTGGACGAGGTCGCCGAGGCGTTCGACGCCGCGACGCGTGAGGCGATCGTCGCGTTCGGGCGGGGGGAGTGCTTCGTCGAGCGGTTCCTGGAGAGCCCGCGGCACATCGAGGTGCAGGTGCTCGGCGACGGCGTGGGCGGGGTGGTCGCGGTCGGCGACCGCGACTGCTCGATGCAGCGCCGCAACCAGAAGCTCATCGAGGAGGCCCCGGCGCCTGGTCTCACCGACGACCAGCGCACCCGCATCCACGACGCCGCCAGGAGCATCTGCGCCGAGGTCGGCTACCGCGGGGCGGGCACCGTCGAGTTCCTGCTCGCCGCCGACGGCACGATCTCGTTCCTCGAGGTGAACACGCGGCTGCAGGTCGAGCATCCGGTCACCGAGGAGGTCGCCGGGGTCGATCTCGTGCGCGAGCAGTTCCGGATCGCCGAGGGGCTCGGGCCGTCGATCGCCGAGACGCCGCGTCCGCGCGGCCACGCGATCGAGTTCCGCATAAACGCGGAGGATCCGGGTCGAGGGTTCCTGCCCAGCCCCGGGCGGGTCGAGGCGCTGCGGATCCCCGGCGGGCCGGGCGTCCGCTGGGACAGCGGGATAGAGGCGGGGGATGCCGTGCAGCCGGCGTTCGACTCCCTGATCGCGAAGCTCATCGTGCATGCCGACTCGCGTGACGATGCGCTCGCACGGGCGCGTCGCGCGCTTCGCGAGCTGGAGGTCGAAGGCCCCGCGACCGTGATCGGGTTCGACCGTCTCGCGATCGACGATCCGGCGTTCGCGACCGGGTCCTTCGCGGTGCACACGCAGTGGATCGAGAGCTCGCTGCTGCCGCGGCTCGAGGTGCAGCTCCGTCCGGCGCCGATCGAGGATGCCGGGCTGCAGCGCTTCCCGGTGGAGATCGACGGCCGGCGCGTGATGCTCGGCCTGCCGACGGCGCTGCTCGCGGGCTTCGCCGGCGGCGGCGCGGCCGCGGTCCCGGCATCCGATGCCGTGGATCCTGCCGCGCTGCACGCCCCGGTGCCGGGCACCCTGGTGCGGTGGCTCGTGGATGACGGCACCGAGGTCGCGGAGGGCACCCAGGTCGCGGTGCTGGACGCGATGAAGATGGAGACCCCGGTGATCGCGCATCGTGCCGGAGCGCTGGCGCACGGGGCGGAGGTCGGCTCGATGGTGGCGGCGGATGCCGTGATCGGCCGCATCGGCTGAGGCGGACCGCATGTCGACCTCGGGCCGTCGGTCTCGGGCCGCGTCGTGTCACAGATGCGGACCGGACGCTCCTCGGCGTGGGTCCGCACCCGTGACTTGGCCTCCGGCCATCGTCGACCGCAGCCTCGCCCCCTCGGCTGCTGCGGTCATGACCCCAGCGCGCACCCGACCTTAGGCTGAATACGCATTCAATGAGTAGCCTATAGGACAGGAGATGCAGAGTCCATATCGGCCGCGACACCGAGAGGAGACCGGTGGCACGTTCTGAAGAGCAGAACCGCGTCGCGCGAGAGCGAGCGCGAGAGAGCATCCTCGCCTCCGCGGTCGAGCTCTTCAGCGAGCGCGGCGTCGCCGGCGCGAGCATCGCCGAGATCACGCATCGGGCGGGCGTCTCGCAGGGACTCCTGAACTATCACTTCGGCAGCAAGGAGCACCTGATCGCCGCGGTGATCGACCGCTGGTTCGACACGCTCCTGGGGCTTCCGCAGGTTGAGGGCACCGCGGATGAACGGCTCGCGGGCGTGATCGACGCCGCGGTGCTGGCCACCGGGTTCGCGCTGCCGCTGCAGCGCGCCATCGTCGCGATGCAGCAGCAGCCGGACACGCATCGGATCTTCGCCGAATCGGAGGCGAGGCACGGCGAGGCCGTGATCACGGCCGAGAACACCGTGCGCGCGATGTTCGCCGAGCGCGGGGCTGCCCGCCCGGATCTCGAGGAGATCATGCTGCGCACGACGCTCGAGGGCATCGTCGTGAAGTACGGCGTGTACGGCGATACGTTCCCGCTGGAGGCGGCTCGACGCTGGGCATACCGCATCTTCGAGCTGCCAGAGCCCTCCGAGCCGCTGCCGCTCGCGCCTGGGCCCGCCGGCGAGATCCGGCTGCGTGCGCTGGCGGCCGTCCGCGACCTGCCGCGAGCCTGAGTTGCGAGGACGCCGAGATCCCGGATGCCGCGGCCGCAGCATCCGGGATCTCGCACTCAGACGGGCTCGCCCAGGTGATCGCCGCCCATCGGGCCGACTGCGGGGATGGGCCCGCCGTCGTCGGCGCCGGTCTTGCGCAGCCGGGCGATCGCGTTGCCCACGTGGTAGATCAGGAGCGCCGCGACTGTGCCGATCACGATCGCGCCGAGCTGGAAGCTGCCCCAGCTCATGGCGAAGCCGGCGATCGCGATCACGAACGACACCGCGACCGTGTACTGGTTGACCGGGCGCGAGAAGTCGACGCGGTTGTCCACCCAGATCTTGATGCCGATCACGCCGATCAGGCCATACAGGGCGGTCGTCACGCCGCCGAGCACGCCGGCCGGGATCGTGTTGAAGATGACGCCGACCTTCGGGGAGAAGGCAAGAAGGATCGCGACGATGCCGGCGACCCAGTAGGCCGCGGTCGAGTACACGCGGGTGGCGGCCATCACGCCGATGTTCTCGCCGTAGGTCGTGGTGCCGGAGCCGCCGAAGCCGCCGGCCAGGGTGGTCGCGAGGCCGTCGGCGACGAGGGCGCGACCGGTGTGCCGGTTGATCGTGGGGTCCTCGGTCATCGTGGCGACGCCGCGCACGTGGCCGACGTTCTCTGCGATCAGGACCAGCACCACCGGGAGGAACATCGGAACCAGCGCCCAGGCCGCGGGGTCGGCGACGGCGGCGAGATGGAAGTCGGGGAGACCCACCCACGCGGCGTCGGCGACCGCATCGAAGTTCACCTGACCGGTCAGGGCGGCGACCACGTAGCCGACGATCACGCCGAGGAAGATCGAGATGCGGCCGAGGAAGCCTCGGAACAGGACGCTGAACAGCACGACGGCGACCAGCGTCACGGTGGCGAGCTCCGGCTGACGCTGGAAGTTGCCCCACGCGGCCGGGGCGAGGTTGAAGCCGATCAGGGCCACGATGGAGCCGGCCACGACGGGCGGCATGAGCTTGTCGATCCACGTCGTGCCGACGGCCTGGACGAGGAGGCCGATCGCTGCGAGCAGGATGCCGGCGGCTGCGACTCCGACGAGCGCCTGGGTGATCTGCTCGGGCGTCTCCAGCGCGCGCCCCGCGTTCACTGCTGTGATCGGCGCGATGAACGCGAACGACGAGCCGAGGTAGCTGGGCAGGCGGTTGCGGGTGAGCAGCAGGAACAGCAGGGTGCCGAGCCCGGAGAAGAGCAGCGTGGTCGAGACGGGGAAGCCGGTGAGGATCGGGACCAGGAAGGTCGCGCCGAACATCGCGACGACGTGCTGTGCGCCGATCGCGATCGTCGCCGGCCAGTTCAGGCGCTCGTCCGGACGGACGACGGCGCCGGGTTCGACGGTGCGGCCGTCTCCGTGCAGGTTCCACAGGGGCATCGCTGGCTCCTCAGTATCGGGGGATGACGCCACCCTATCGATTCCTGAGTGTTTCCTGGGTGATGGGGTGAGCGATGTTCTCCGGTCGCGGGCGAGCGCAGTCCTCC
>NZ_JADIJR010000013.1 GCF_017355365.1 Microbacterium sp. SD291
ACCCCCACCGGATGTCCGAAGAGCCCCTTATCGACTTGAACCATCCCGAGCTCGGCGAGCTTCAGCATCCGACCTTGAATGAGAGCTTCCAGAAACCCGTACTCGTCCTCATCCTGGAAAGACTCCGCGATCTCGGGCTCGATCGCGACGATCAAGGCGCGCAGCAGGACGTCGCTGCTCATGAGTTCGTACCGGCCCGCACCCTCGCCGAGATTGACTAGCTCGTTCACGAACATGCCGTCACGGACGTCCTCGTCAGAGGTGGCCTTCAGCTAGAGACCGAAGTTCTGCAGCATCTGTCGGTCTGCGAACTCCTCGCCCGCCGAGGATGGGCTCCTCGACGGAGTGCGCTTCGACGAGGTTGGCCGGCGAAAAGGCGGATGCTGGGGGCTGCGACGCATCACGCTTGCGGGACAGCATCCGCTCTGCCGCCTCATCGAGAGCCATGTGATCTCCCGCTGCGCCACGATCAGCGCCGCAGCGACCGGCCCTTTCGTGCGAGCGGAATCAGATCGGATGCCACGGCCCTCGACTTCTTGCGGTGCCAGTCCGGAACCCTGGGCGTGCGAAGCGCGGATCTGAGGGCGAGATCGGTCAGTCAGTCATCGAGCAGGCCGATGCTCACGCCGATCACATGCGACACCGCGGGCGAGTACGCCTTGATGTCGGCAGATGACGGGAGGATGGAGCGACGCCGTTTCCACGGCAACGGATGCGTGTGAAGGCCAGGGGCTTTCGGAATGGGGATGCCATGAGTGATGACAAGCGGAACACGGCCGAAGCGGCGAAGGCGCTCGGCATTCCGCCCGAACTGGTCGCTGAGAAGGCGAAGGAGATGGCGCAGGGTGAGGGGTTCCAGGCGCAGATCTTCAAGGCGATCGCCGTTCAGCGTCCGGTGGTCCTCGAGTATCTGCGGGCCGTTCGGCGGGATAAGCCCGAAGCCTCCCCTGCCGATCTCCTGAAGGAGCTCGAGAGCCGATACGTCGCGACGGTGACGATCACCAGCAGTGGCGTGGGTGCCTCAGCCGCGATCCCCGGTGTCGGCATCCCGATCGCGCTCGGACTCGGTGTAGCAGACCTCTTGTTCTTCTACGAGACGAGCGCGCTGTACGTGCTCGCGGTGGCTGAGCTTCACGGCATCCCCGTGACGGATCCGGACCGTGCGCGTCCGCTCGTCCTCGGCATGCTCCTCGGTCAGAAATCGCAGAGCGAGGTGAGCAAGATGGTGCTGACCGCTCTCGGAGCAGGAGCGGCGGCGCAGGCCCGAAGCGCCGCCTCGAGCGTCGTCAGCAAGACGGCGCCGGGCGGATGGGGAGACGCGCTTGCGCAGCAGCTTCCCGATTCCGCTCTCGCGCCACTGACCATCGTCATCGGACGTGAGGCACTCAAACTCGGTGGGAAGCTCGGAGCCGGCACGCTGGGAAAGGCGATCCCGTTCGGGGTCGGGGCGGTCATCGGCGGAGTGGGCAGCTTCACCTTCGGCCGGGACGTCGTGAAGGCCTCGCGCCTCGCCTTCCCCGAGACGCCGAGCACCTTCCCGGAATGGCTCGAGGACTATGCGAAGCCGCAGCGCGAGCCGGCGGAGCCTTCGCGAGCAGCGGTCGCTCTCGAAGCCGCGGCCGGCAACGTGAAGGACTTCGGCGAGGGCGTCTGGAGCATGGTGGGTGCGGCCACCGAAGCGTTCCGTTCGGTCGATCTCGACGGCGACGGCATCCCGGACGAGGCGCGAGCGCTGACGGCGGTGAAGCGTGCGGGGAGTGCCGTCGCGGGTACGGCGAGCAAGACTGCGGACGCCTTCCGCTCGGTGGATGTCGACGGGGACGGGATTCCGGACGACTCGCAGGCGCTCGCCGCGGTGAAGGGTGCAGGGAGTGCCGTGGCGGCTGCCGCAGAGAACGCACGCGGAAAGATGGCGTCGCTGTTCAAGGGCAAGTCGAAGGCGACACAGGAAGAGGCGTCGTCGTCCGAGCCGAAGGCATCCGACGTCGCCGACTGACGCACGATCTCTGCGCACTATCTGCGAATGTCGGAGGCCAGAGTCATGATGGACTATGGCAGTTTTCACCGACATCGCGTCGCTCGTCCCCACGCTGGGGGAGCGGCTCGGCGAGGGTGCATCGCTGACCGAGGCGACGGCGCTGATGGTGGAGATGACGGATGCCGAGGTCGTCGCGATCCTCCGTGAGGCGGTCGAAGTGACGCGTCCTGCGGATCAGATCAGGGTGGTCGCGGCGGGGATCATCGCCGACCGCTCTTCGCGTGCGTCGGGTCATTCCGGGTTGGCACAGTCGCGGGGACATGGGTCGCCTGCGAGTTTCGTGCAGCAGCTGACCGGGTCCACGAAGGGTGAGGCGTCTCGGGACGTGCGCGTCGGGCAGGCGCTGCTGGAGGGGGAGCGCGAGTCGGAAGCGGATGCTGGGGCGGAGGAGGCGCCACCCGATGACGGTGGTGCTGGTGCTGGCGCTGGCGGTGGCGGTGCGGATGCCGGGGCCGGTTCCCATTCGGAGTCTGAAGCGGCCGCGGGGCGTGAGCGTCAGCCTCTGTGGCATGAGCCGCTGGGTGCGGCGCTGCGGTCAGGGGCGCTGACGGCGGCGCAGTACGACGCGATCCGGCGGGGTCTGGGCGAGCCTCCTGTGCCCGCCGGCCTTCCCATCGATCTCCCGGCCGAGGAGTCGGCCGCGATCGCCCGCGCGATCCACGACGCCTGGTTCCAGGCGGCGGAGCAACTGGTGGCAGAGGCGTCCGAGCGGACTGTCGAGGAGCTCGGGGCCGCGGCGCGGACGATCCGCGATCTGCTGGATCCCGAAGGTGCGGAGGCGCGGTTCCTGGCTCGGTACGAGAAGAGGTCGCTCCGCATATGGCGGGATGCCGACGGGGTGCGGCATGCGTCGATCGCCTTCGAGGATGAGGGCGGCGCGTTCTTCACCGCGGCGTTCGAGGCGGCGATGCGGCCGCGTCGGGGTGGCCCGAGGTTCGTGGATTCCGAGGAGAAGGCGCGGGCGGCTGCTCTCGTCGATGACCCGCGCACGAACGATCAGCTCGCTTACGACCTGTTCATGGATCTGGTCAGGGCGGGAGTACTCGCCGATGCGGAGAGCGTGTTCGGCGCCCGTCAGGCGGGTGTCCGGCTGGTGCAGGTCGTGGCGGAGGACGGCACCCGCGCGCCGGTCGCGCACACGGAAGACGGGCTTCTCGCGCTCCCAGTTGGAGTGGTCGAACAGCGGGCGTGTGAGAGCGGATACGTGCCGGTCATGGTCGACTCGTGCGGCAACCCGCTCGATGTCGGCCGCGAACAGCGGCTGTTCACCACCCGGCAGCGGATCGCACTCGCGATCCGTGACGGCGGATGCCGGTGGCGAGGGTGCGACCGGCCCGCGTCATACTGCGAGGCGCATCACATCGATGAATGGCACGCGGATTCGGGGCGGACCGACGTCGACCGCGGCATCCTGCTGTGCAGATTCCACCATATGAACCTGCACCACGGACGATGGCGGATCACCCGTGACGGGAAGGGCGACTTCGTCCTGCATCACCGCGACGGCGAGCAGTTCGTGCTGCACCGCCGCGCCGCGCTCTCGTACGCGTGGGCCGGAATCGACCCGCCCCCGAAGAGATTCAGGCCGGCGGCCTGACATAGACGGGGTCCGCATCGGGGTCTCCGTCCGCGTCCCTGGCCGCAGCGTGATCCGATTGCGCTGCTTGATCCGATTGTGCTGCTTGGCACACAGCCTGCAGCGGTAGCGACTCGTTGCCATCTCGATGGGTGGCATGCACAGGCGTCGCCGCCTCAGCAGTTCGCCGCCGGAGGTCTTCGGCTCATTCTGCCGGCTCGCCGGCACGGCCGCGCTCGATCTCGCTCCGCTGGCACGCGACCGGAGCCGCCTTCGTCCGCCTTCGTCCGCCTTCGTCCGCCTTCGTCCGCCTTCGTCCGCCTTCGTCCGCCTTCGTCCGCCTTCGTCCGCCTTCGTCCGCCTTCGTCCGCCTTCGTCCGCCTTCGTCCGCCTTCGTCCGCGTTCGTCACCTTCGCCCTAATCCGCCGCGCGTCGACCGCCCGAGGTCTCCACGTGCGCGATCGCCCGACGGCAGGCGAGACCCGGAGCATCCGATGAATCATCCGAAACACGCTATGCAAGAACCTGCCCCGCATGTAATATCTGTTACATCGTCACCCGAACTGACGATTTCCGCACGGTTTGATTCACGTTCCCGGAGCGTCAGAGCAGACGCCGGATGAAAGGCCCGAAATGACTTCAGTGACGAAAACGCAGCCGGAAGGCGCGCCGACTGCGGCACTCACCCCGCGCAAGACACTCCGCCTCTGGGAGGTCGTCGCGATCTCGGTCGGCTTCATGGGACCCGTGATGGCCATGTCGCTCAACGGCATCGGCGTCGCCGGACTCGTCGGCTCCGGCGTTCCGTTCACCTTCATCGTGTCGTTCCTCGGCACGATGCTCGTCGCCTACGCCTTCATCCGCCTCACGCGCTACATCACGCACGCGGGATCCGTCTACGCCCTCGCCGGCTCCACCCTCGGCCCGCGTGCCGGATTCTTCGGCGGCTTCGCGCTTCTCGGCACCTACATCTTCTTCGCGGTCTGCATCGCCGGAGCCTGCGGCGTGTTCTTCGAGGCGATGATGGCCGAATTCGGCGTCACCTTGCCGACCTGGACCTGGGTGATCATCCCCGTCGTGGTCGCCGTCTTCGCCCTGCTCCTCAACGTCCGCGAGTCGACCGTCACCGCCCGCACCCTGCTCGGCATCGGGTTCGTCGGCATCGCCGCGATGGTGATCCTCTCCATCGTCATCATCGTTCGCGTGGCCAGCGGAGACGCCCCGGTCGAAACGGGTGTCGATCTCTCCGTCCTCCTTCCCGGCGACGCGCCGATCAGCGCCATCATGACCGCCGCAGTCTTCGGCTTCCTGTCCTGGGCCGGGTTCGAATCGGGCGCCTCCCTGGGCGAGGAGACCCGCAACCCGAAGCGCGTCGTGCCACGCGCGCTGCTGCTCGCCGTCCTCGTCGCCGGCGTCATCTACGTGCTCGTCATGTTCGCCCAGACCATCGGGTTCGGCACCGATCAGAAGGGCGTCGAGGCCTTCGCCGGAGCATCCTCGACGCTCACCGCTCTCGCCTCGACCTACGTCGGCCAGTGGTTCGCAGTGCTCATCGCCATCTTCGCGTTCCTGGTCGCCTTCGCCTCGCTGCTCAGCTCCACCGCCGCGGCGGCCCGGCTGCTGTTCGCCCTCGCCCGCGACGGCTTCGGCCCCAAGGCCTTCGCGGCCACCAGCCCGAAGACCGGCGTCCCCGTGCACAGCACCGTGTTCGTCGTGGTGCTCACCGTCATCTTCGCCGTCGGCTTCGGACTCTTCGGCGCCACCTCGGTCGACGTGTACTACTGGTTCGCGACGATCGCGACCCTCTGCATGGTCGTCGCATACGGAATGACGTCAGTGGGCGTCATCAAGCACACGTTCTCCCGCGGCTCGAAGATCCCGAAATGGGAGATCATCATCCCCGTCCTGGGCATCGCGTTCCTCGCCTACGTGTACTTCATCCAGATCGCCGGTCAGGTGGCTCCCTACTCCTACTTCCCGTGGATCTCCGGCGCCTGGTGCCTCATCGGGCTCGCCATCATCCTGATCAAGCCCTCTCTCGCCGACCGGATCGGCTCGCGCCTGAGCACGGAAGACCTGGACTGATCGTGAACGACCACAGCAGAAGCAACGACGACGCATCGAGCGCCGGAGCGGATGACATGCACCCCCAGCACGACGGCGATGAACTGATCTTCATCGCCACCACCGACATCGCCGCCCGCACCAAGGGCCGCTCGATGCGGCTCGCCGACTTCGACGAGAACACCTCGCTCGGATGGGTTCCGGCGAACCTCGGGATCGGCTCGCTCGGGCACATCGTCGACGACATCCCCTACGGCTCCACCGGCGACCTGCGGCTCAAGCCCGATGCGACTTCGCACGCCCGCGTCGACGGCATCCCGGGTCGCCCTCCGCTGAACATCGTCTTCGCAGACCTGGTGAACACCGACGGATCACCGTGGGAGAGCTGCCCGCGCACCTTCCTGCGTGAGGCGGTCGAGCAGCTGCGCACCGAGTTCGGCATCACCACCCGCTCCTCGTTCGAGCACGAGTTCATGGACGTGAGCGCCAAGGGCGACCACCACCCGTTCTCCCTGCAGGCGTTCCGGCGTGCCGAGCCGATCGGCTCCGAGCTGATGGCGGTGCTGCATCGCGCCGGCCTCGAGCCCGAGACCTGGCTGCCCGAGTACGGCCGTCACCAGTACGAGATCACCGTCGCGCCGACCGACCCCGTCGCTGCCGCGGACCGGGCGATTCTCGTCCGCGACATCGTCTACGACATCTTCGAAGCGCACGGACGCGAAGCCTCCTTCGCGCCTGTCGTCGCACCCGGAGAGACCGGGAACGGCGTGCACGTGCATTTCGGGCTCGACGACCTCGAGGGCAACACCCTCGTGTTCGACCCGTCACGCCCCGGCCGGATGTCGGAACTTGCCGGCAGCTTCGCCGCCGGCATCGTCCGCTACGGCCCTGCGATGGCCGCCCTGTTCGCTCCGCTCGCGACCAGCTATCTCCGACTGGCGCCGCACAACTGGTCGACCGCCCGCTCGTTCCTCGGGCTGCAGAACCGCGAGGCGCTGCTGCGCATCTGCCCGACGAACGAGATCGACGGCCGCGACCCCAGCCGGCAGCTGCACTTCGAGTTCCGTGGCGGCGACATCGGCGCCAACCCGTGGATCCTGCTCGGCATGATCCTGCGCGCCGGGATGCAGGGCCTGCGCGACGGCCTCCAGACACCCGAGATCGTGGAGGGCGAACTCGACCTCGAGGGCCGCCATGCCCACCTTGCCAAGCTGCCCCGCGATCTCGAGCAGGCGCTCGAGATGCTCAAGGCCGACGAGGTCGTCTCCGGCTGGTTCTCGCCAGCCTTCCTCGCGACTTTCGAAGCCATCAAACGCGATGAGTTCGCCTCGGTGCAGGCGCGCTCGCTCGCCGAGCAGTGCGAGGTGTACGCCCGTGTCTACTGACGCGACCCCTGCCGAGGTCCCGCTGCTCGACCATCACTGCCACGGCGTGACCACGGGCGAACTCGATCGCGCCGCCTTCGAATCGCTCATCACGGAATCCGACTGGGATGCTCCGGAAGGCACGACCCACTTCGACACGCAGGTCGGCTTCGCGATCCGCCGGCACTGCGCGCCCGTGCTCGGACTCGAGCCGTTCGCGACCGCTGAGGAGTATCTGGCGCGACGCCGGGAGCTCGGCGGCGCCGAGGTCAGCAGAAGACTGCTGCGAGCGACCGGGATCAGCGACTACTTCATCGAGATCGGCCACCGGGCGGACGAGATCCTCGAGCCCGCGGAGATGGCGGATGCCGGTGCGGCCCGCGCGTTCGAGATCGTTCGACTCGAGCGGCTCGCCGAGGAACTCGTGATCGACGGCATCCGCCCCGACGAGTTCCGGAGCGCATACGCACGCCTCCTCGACGAGCGGCTCCGCCGCGCGATCGGGGTGAAGTCGATCGCCGCCTACCGGATCGGACTCGATTTCGAGCCCGGACGGCCGACGACGGACGAGGTCGACGTCGCCGTCGCGCGCTGGGTCCGCGGGGCCGACGGCACCTCGCCGCTCGACGGCGACGTGCGCCTCGACGATCCGGTGATCATCCGGCACCTGCTGTGGGCTGCGGTCGACCGGGCGTGCGCGATCCAGTTCCATATCGGCTACGGCGATGCCGACGTCGACCTGCACCGCTGCAACCCGCTGCTTCTCACCGAGTTCCTGCGTCAGACGCGCGCATCCGGGGCGCGGGTGATGCTGCTGCACTGCTACCCGTTCCACCGCGAAGCCGGCTACCTCGCCCAGGTGTTCCCGCACGTCTACTTCGACGTGGGACTCGCGATCAACTACACGGGTTCGCGTTCCGACGAGATCATCGCCGAGACCCTCGAGCTCGCCCCGTTCCACAAGATCCTGTTCTCCTCCGACGCCTTCGGCGCGGCAGAGCTGTACCACCTCGGTGCGCTGCTGTTCCGGCGAGGGCTGCAGCGGGCGCTGGACACCTTCTCCGAACGCGACGGCTGGCCTGCCGGCGAACGTTCACGAGTCACCGAACTCATCGCGTGGCGCAATGCGCGTCGCGCGTACCGGCTGGACGATGCGCTGTTCGCCGTGACCACCGGGTCGATCGGCGCCGATGGCAGGTCGATCCCCGACGGCCGGTCAGGGTCCCTCGCGCAGGAGACCTCGTGAGCCCGACCATCACACGACTGACCGACCTGGCGACGCGCTGGAACATCGCACTCGCGCATGAGCTGCCGGCCGCCCGGCGGCTGCGCCGCGAGCTGCATGCCGCGCCGTGCCTGTCCGGTCACGAGCATCCGGCGCGCACGCGTATCGTCGAGGCGCTGAGCGACCTCATCGTGTTCGAGCAGACAGCGGATGCCGGAGCCGTCGGCCGTACGGGCCCCGCAGACGGGCCGGCCATCGCCGTCAGAGCAGAGCTCGACGCACTTCCGGTGACGGAGCTGACCGGCGCATCGTTCGCAGCCGTCGGCGGAGTGATGCACGCGTGCGGTCACGATGTGCACCAGGCCGCGGTCGTCGCTCTGCTGCGGGCGGCCGAGCACCTCGATCTGCCGCTCGGCCTCGTCGGGCTGCTGCAGCCGCGTGAGGAGAGCTACCCCTCCGGGGCGCTGGAGATGGTCGAGGCCGGGGTGATCGAGCGGCACGGGATCGCGCACGTCATCGGCGCCCACGTGCATCCGGGCGTGGCGCGAGGCGCGGTCGCCGCCGGCGGCGGCTTCATCAACGCGGCGGCGGACGAGATCGAGATCCGCGTCGAAGGCCGAGGCGGTCACGGCGCCTACCCGCACGACGCGAGCGACACCGTCGCTGCGATCGCGCACATCGCGCTCGGCATCCCCGAGGTGGTCCGACGTACGGTCAGCCCGCTGCGGCCGGCGCTGATCAGCGTCGGCACGCTCACCGCGGGGGAGGGGGCGGCCAACGTCCTGCCCGCCGAGGCGCGCATCTTCGCGACGATGCGCACCACCGACCCCGCGGATCGTTCGACGCTCTTCGACGCCGTGCGCGCGATGGCGGAGCGCACCGCCGCGGCCTACGGCACGACCGCGACGACCACGCGCATCGAGGGGGAGCCTGCGCTCATCAACGACGCGGCGCTGGCCGCCGGCGCGGATGACTGGCTGGCGCGCCTCGGCGTCGACGGCGCAGAGCCGATGCGATCTCTCGGTGCAGACGACTTCTCGTACTTCTGCGATGCGGTTCCCTCGCTCATGCTGTTCGCCGGAGTGGAGACCCCCGGTGAGCACCCGCAGCCCGCGCTGCACCACCCGCGATTCCTGCCGGAGGATGACGCCGTCGATCTCGTCGCGCGCGCGCTGATGGCCGGCTACCTCGCCGCCGCCGAGCGTGTGCTCGGAATCGCACATCACCGCGGCGACATCGCCGGATCGGGTGACACCGTCGGATCGGGCGAAAAGGCCGGATCGAGCGGCGCGGGGCCGGACGGCGAAGGGTGACGGCTGCTGAACGGCTCATCGCGCGCGACGACGCCGTGATCGCGGGCGTGGAGAAGCTGCGGTTCTTCCCGCTCGCGGTGCAATCCGGCATGGGCGCGACGCTGCTCGAACCCGGAGGGCGGGAACTCATCGACCTCAGCGCGAGCTGGACGGCTTCCGGGTTCGGCCACGGCAACGCCGCGATCGCCGATGCCATCGCCCGTGCCGCGATCGATGCGCCGGGATCGTCGATCCTGTCGGCCAGCCACCCCGCCGCCGTCACTCTCGCCGAAGAGCTGCTCGCCCTCGTCCCGAGCGATCTGCCTGCGCGCGGGCGCCGGGTCTATCTCGGTCATGCCGGGACGGACGCCAACGACGTCGCGATCCGCGGATGCCGCCAGGCCACCGGACGCCCCGGCATCCTGGCGTTCCAGAACGGCTATCACGGCGGTCTCGGAACGGCGCAGCGGGT
Source organism: Microbacterium sp. SD291 (assembly GCF_017355365.1). Classification (GTDB taxonomy): domain Bacteria; phylum Actinomycetota; class Actinomycetes; order Actinomycetales; family Microbacteriaceae; genus Microbacterium. The sequence continues at coordinate 10,032 of NZ_JADIJR010000013.1, forward strand.
CTCCGGCGTGCACGTGTCGGCGGGAGTGCCGGCCGACCCCGCCGTCACCTTCCTGCCCTATCCCGACCCGTACCGGCCGCACACCGGCGACCCGGCGACAGTCGTGGAGGACGTCCTCCGCCTCGCCGGCGCCGAACTCGCTCAGGCGGCGACAGCCGCAGTGATCGTCGAGCCGGTGCAGTCCGACGGCGGCGTCATCGTGCCACCGCAGGGCTTTCTCGCAGGTCTGCGCGAGCTGTGCGATCGGCACGGCGCCTACCTCATCATCGACGAGGTGAAGGTGGGGCTCGGCCGCACAGGCCGCGTGCACGGATTCGAGCATGACGAGGTGATTCCCGACATCGTCACGCTGGGCAAGGCGCTCGGCGGCGGACTGCCGCTGTCGGCGACGATCGGCCCGGCGGCGGTGCTCGACGCACCGGTCGCCTCGGCGCTCATGACCACCACCGGCAACCCGATCTCCTGCGCTGCCGCGCTCGCCGTGCTGGAGATCGTCCGCGCGGGCGCCGCCACGGCGAACGCGAGCGAGCGCGGAGCACAGCTGAGGGGGCTGCTCGTCGAGTACGCGGACAGCGGCCGGCCCGGTGCCGCGCGCATCGGCGACGTCCGCGGGCGCGGGCTCTCCATCGGCCTCGAACTCGTGATCGATCGCGTGTCAGCCGAGCCGGATCCCGTCCTCACGGCCAAGGCGGTCTACCGCGCCTGGCAGCTCGGTGTCGTCGCCTACCCGGTGCGCGGCAACGTGATCGAGCTCACGCCGCCGCTGACCATTTCGGCCGAGGCCGTCGAACAGGCGGCGAGCACGCTGATGGCCGCGCTGGACGACGCGGCGCGCGGCGTCGTGTCCGACGAGGAGATCGCGCCCTTCCAAGGCTGGTGACCGCCGTACTCGGCGGGTGCAGACCGGCGGGCAGCAGCCAGCCCGGGTGGGCTCCGACGCGCGAGAGGGTCCGGTGCACTCGGCCACCGCAGAGAGCCCGGTCCCCGCGCGAGAACTTCAGTCCCCAGAGGGACGCGCCCGAAGCTCCTCCATCGCCTCGACGCGCTGCCTGCCCGTCTCGCCGAGCCGGTCGGTCACCCCGGCGATCACGGTCTCCACGACGGCCATCGCCGGAACCAGCGAGTCGAAGGGCGACGGGGCGTCGACGTTCGCGGGGAGAACCGTTCCGGCGGCATCCGCAGCAGGCGACATCCAACGATCCGTGAAGAGCACCAGATCGCCGCCACGCTCGGCGATGCGCCGGGAGAAGCGGACGATCTGCTGGTCATAGCGCCGGTAGTCGAACACGACGAGCACGTCGCCGCGGCGCGTATCGGATATCGCCGCCAGGCGGGTGAACTCATCGGCCGGAACCACCTGGACGTCGGGCCGGAGGAGCATCAGGTGGGCACCCAGGTACTCGGCGAGGAGCTGGCTGAACCGCCCGCCGATCAGGCGGACGCGGCGGCGCGAGTCGGACAGCATGGCGACGGTGCGCTCGAACTCGCTCTCCGGGAGGTCGTCGATGGTCGCCGCGATGCTCGCCGAGAAGATCCGCGACGACCGGGCGAGATCGCCGTCGCCGGAGCGCAGGTCGGCGCGACCGTACTGCTCGAGCGGGGAGCCGAGCCGTTCGTGCACCTCCCGCACGAGTCGTTTCTGGAAGGCGGGGTAGCCGCTGAAGCCGAGCCGGCTGACGAATCGGACCACGGTCGGGGGGCTGACGCTTGCCCGCTGGGCCAGTTCGGCGACAGTCTCGAGACCCGCGATCGGGTAGTTCGCGAGGATCGCGCGACCCACCTTCCGCTCGCCGGAGCTCAGAGATTCGAGCGATTCGCGCACCAGCGCGCTCAGCGGTCGATCGGTCGCCGATTCCGTCTCGTCAGTCACATCTCACCTCTTCGTGGGTGAAACATACGTTACACCGGCGCTCAGTCGCCCCTGCGTCGCCTGGTGGGCGATCGCGGTCCGCGTGAGGAGGTGCACGATCTCATCGTCGAGGGTGGGCGCCGTCAGGAGAGCGATCTCTCGCGACAGCGCGGTTCCACGGATCTCCACGGTCGCCACGTCACGCAGGTCCGCCTGCTCGGGGAGGGCCAGCTCGGGGACCAGCGCCACGCCGAGACCTGCGGCGACATAGGCGGCGACGACCCGGTAGTCGTCGCTGCGGGGCCCGAGCCTCGGCTCGAAGCCGGCCGACCGGGCGGCGGCGAGGAGTGCGGCGTCGCCGGGGTCGTCCTCATCGGTGCCGAGGATCCACGGCTCGCCGCGGAAGTCCGCAATGCGGTGCGCGCGGGCGTCGGCCAGCGGATGCCGTGCCGGCACGATCAGCGAGAACCGCTCCCGGAAGAGGCTCGTGCGCCTGATGCCCGATGTCGTCCGGGTCGGCTCGCCCGGACGCTCGAAGATCACTGCGGCGTCGAGCGCGAGCCGATCGAGCAGGCCGGTGAGCTCGTGCAGCTCGCCCTCCGTGATCCGAGGCTCGTACCCCGTTTCGGTGAGCGCCCCGACGAGCCCCGGAAGCAGCCGCGCCGCGGCCGTCGGGAAGATCCCGAGGCGCATCCGCCTGCTCCCGGTGACGAGGGCTGCGGCGACGTCGGCGGTCGCCCGATCGGCGCGATCGAGGATCGCGACCGCGTGCGGGAGCCACAGGCGGCCGGCGACGGTCAGCCGCGTCCCGGAGCGGGAGCTCGCGACCACGGGCGCACCGGTCACCCGCTCGAGGCCGCGGATGTGGTGCGAGACCGTCGGCTGGCTCCACCCGAGTGCCTCGGCGGCCGCAAGGACCGAGCCGTGCTCGGCGACGGCCCGGAGGGCGAGAAGCTGGCGCAGATCGAGCATCCGGCATCCGTTCTATAACTGGTATGGATCCCTGAAGATTACTCGCTATTCCGTATTCGACGCCAGCAACGGAGCATTGATGACATGACCACCGCGCTCCTCCACGCCGACTCGCCGCTCCTCGACGCCGCTGCCCCCGTGTCGTCGACGCCGTACGCCGATGCCCTCGCCCGGTACGCAGCGCGCGACACGGTGCGACTCAACGTGCCGGGCCACGCGGCCGACCCGGATGCGGCACCTCGGCTGGCCGCGTACTTCGGGGAGGATCTGCTCCGCATGGACGTGCCGCCCCTGCTCGCGGGACTCGACAAGGGCGAGGGCAACCCGCTCGCCGAGTCTCTGCGTCTCGCCGCCGACGCCTTCGGCGCCCGCCGCACCTGGTTCCTCACCAACGGCGCCTCACAGGCCAACCGCATCGCGGCGCTCGCCCTCGCGGGGCTCGGCGACGCCGCGCAGCCCGTGGTCGCGCAGCGCAGCGCCCATTCATCGTTCTCCGACGGCATCATCCTCGGCGGCCTCTCGCCGCGCTTCGTGCAGCCCTCCATCGACGGCTGGTTCGGCATCAACCACGGCGTCTCGCCGGCCGCCCTGCGTGACGCGCTCGCCGCGCTCGGCGACGAGAAGCCCAAGGGCGTATACCTGATCTCGCCCAGCTACTTCGGCGCCGTCGCGGATGTCGCCGGCCTCGCCGAGGTCGCGCATGAGGCGGGCGCCCCGCTCGTCGTGGACGCCGCCTGGGGCAGTCACTTCGGATTCCACGAGGACCTGCCGGAGAGCCCGCTGCGCCTCGGGGCGGACCTCATGGTGTCCAGCATCCACAAGCTCGGCGGCAGCCTCACCCAGTCGGCCATGCTGCACCTCGGGCACGGCACGTTCGCCGACGTGCTCGAGCCGCTGATCGACCGGGCCTTCAAGCTGGCGCAGTCGACCAGCGAGAGCTCGCTGCTGCTCGCCTCACTCGACATCGCCCGCGACTCCCTCCAGAACGGGCGCGACCGGATCGCGATGTCCATCGCCGCGGCGGACGAACTGCGTGATCGCATCCGCCGCGGCGGCCGGTTCCGCATCGTCAGCGACACCTTCGATCGCTTCGAGGACATCGCCGCCGTCGACCCCCTCCGGGTCTCGATCGACGTCGCGAGCGGAGGCGTGCACGGCCCGACTGCACGCGAGCTGCTGATGGAGCGCGACGGCGTCTACTTCGAGATCGCCACCGAGACCTGCATCGTCGCGGTGATCGCGCCCGGTGTCGTCCCCGACATCGGCCGCGTGATCGACGCCCTGCACGCACTGCCGGTCGATGCGGATGCCGCCGCCGACGTCGACGCCGTCGGCGCGCTGGGCGCTCTGCCCGCTCCGGGTCCGCTCGCGATGCTGCCGCGCGACGCGTTCCTTCGCGCTGCGGAGGCGGTGCCGATCGAGGATGCGATCGGACGAGTGTCGGCGGATGCTCTCGCCGCGTACCCGCCCGGCATCCCGAACGTGCTGCCTGGGGAGGTCATCACCGAGGAGGTCGTGCGGTTCCTCCGGCACGTGGCAGCGACCCCCGGTGGCTACGTGCGCGGAGCGGTGGACCCCACGCTCGCGACCCTGTCCGTCGTCCGCTGACCGGCGTCAGCGCCCGTCCAGCACCAGCAGCTCGCCGACCTCGCAGCTCAGCGCATCGCAGATCGCCCGCAGCGTGGAATAGCGGATCGCCCGCGCCCTGTCGTTCTTGAGCACCGACAGGTTCACGATGCTCACCCCGACCTGGGCGCTCAGCTCGGTGAGGGTCATTCCGCGCTCGGCGAGCAGCTCGTCGAGCCGGCAGTGGATGCCGGTGAACTCGTCGTCGCTCTCGGCCGGGGTCATACCAGCCCCTCGGTGTCGCGCTGCAGGCGGTCGCCCACGACGAACACGGTGCCGATGATCGCGAGGGCGAACGCGGCCAGGAGGAACGGGAACGGCTCCACCGAGATGACCGCGGTGTCGAACGCGCCGTCGGTGACCTGCGCGATCGCGGCGTTCGCGAGCATGTTGTCGAAGAACCGCGACGCTGCGGCGCCGAGCAGGCCGATCACGCCGCCGCCCATCACGAGGCGCGTGTTGACCTTGCTGAACACGCGTCCGCGCAGGATGTTGCGGCTGAGCGCGAGAAGGCACGCCACCACGCCGGTGATCGTGACGGCGAAGGCGATCTGAGCCAGGATGCCGGGGATGACACCCATGGTCATCAGCCCGTCGACGGTCACCACGCCCCGATCGACGAGGACGGGGAGTGTCTCGTCTCCGGCTGTCGCCTGCGCAGGGGCGTCGATGAACTCGGCGAGCACCTGCACCCGCCCGCCGGAGGCGAGTTCCGCGATCCGCACGACGGCCATGCAGATCGACGTCACGGCGATCCCGACCCCCGTGATCGCGAACAGGGCGAGCGAGACGATGTCGCCGGTGCTCAGGACCCGCTGCTGGTTCTTCATGACTACCCCTTATCGAATATCGTTGTTATCGACTTTCGTTAACATAACGACTGTCGATAAGAACGTCAACCCCCGGCCCTTCGACAGGCTCAGGGACCCGGCGGGGCGGTATGCCCACGGCGAACACGGGCATGCAGCATCCGCCCGGTGGTTACTCTCGATGTATCAGCGCTTCGACCCTCTGCATCCCGACACGGTGCATCGGGGAACGAACCAAGGAGTGAACAATGTTCGAGAGATTCACGGACCGAGCCCGTCGAGTGGTCGTCCTCGCCCAAGAAGAGGCGAAGATGCTCAACCACAACTACATCGGGACCGAGCACATCCTGCTCGGCCTGATCCACGAGGGCGAGGGCGTCGCAGCCAAGGCCCTCGAGAGCCTCGGCATCTCCCTTGACGCCGTCCGCGAGCAGGTGCAGGACATCATCGGCCAGGGTCAGCAGCAGCCGACCGGCCACATCCCCTTCACGCCGCGCGCCAAGAAGGTGCTCGAGCTCAGCCTCCGCGAGGCCCTGCAGCTCGGCCACAACTACATCGGCACCGAGCACATCCTGCTCGGCCTCATCCGCGAGGGCGAGGGCGTCGCAGCCCAGGTGCTCGTCAAGCTCGGCGCCGACCTGAACAAGGTCCGCCAGCAGGTCATCCAGCTGCTCTCCGGCGCACCAGGGCGCGAGCCCGCCGCGGTCGGCGCGCAGACCAACGAGTCGCAGGGCACCCAGGGCGGATCCGCCGTGCTCGACCAGTTCGGACGCAACCTCACCCAGGCCGCCCGCGACAACAAGCTCGACCCGGTGATCGGGCGCGAGAAGGAGGCGGAGCGGGTCATGCAGATCCTCTCCCGCCGCTCCAAGAACAACCCCGTCCTGATCGGCGAGCCCGGCGTCGGCAAGACCGCTGTCGTCGAGGGCCTCGCGCAGGCCATCGTCAAGGGCGATGTGCCCGAGACGCTGAAGGACAAGCAGCTCTACTCGCTCGATCTCGGATCCCTCATCGCCGGCTCCCGCTACCGCGGAGACTTCGAGGAGCGCCTGAAGAAGGTCACCAAGGAGATCCGCACCCGCGGCGACATCATCGTCTTCATCGACGAGATCCACACCCTCGTGGGTGCGGGTGCCGCCGAGGGCGCGATCGATGCGGCCAGCATCCTGAAGCCGCTCCTCGCACGCGGAGAGCTGCAGACGATCGGTGCGACCACGCTCGACGAGTACCGCAAGCACTTCGAGAAGGATGCCGCGCTCGAGCGCCGCTTCCAGCCGGTGCAGGTGAACGAGCCGACGCTGCCGCACACGATCAACATCCTCAAGGGGCTGCGCGATCGCTACGAGGCGCACCACAAGGTGCAGATCACCGACGGCGCCATCGTCGCGGCGGCGAACCTCGCCGACCGCTACGTCGCCGACCGGTTCCTTCCGGACAAGGCGATCGACCTGATCGACGAGGCCGGCGCACGCCTGCGCCTCAGCATCCTGTCCTCGCCTCCGGAGCTGCGCGAGTTCGACGAGAAGATCGCCGCGGTCCGCGAGCAGAAGGAGATCGCCTCCGAGGAGCAGGACTTCGAGAAGGCGGCTTCGCTGCGCGACGAGGAGAAGAGCCTCCTCGCGGAGCGCCTGCGCCTCGAGAAGCAGTGGCGCTCGGGTGACGTCGCGACCGCCGCGGTCGTCGACGAGGGCCTGATCGCCGAGGTGCTCGCCCAGGCGACCGGCATCCCGGTGTTCAAGCTCACCGAGGAGGAGTCCTCGCGGCTCGTCTTCATGGAGAAGGCTCTGCACCAGCGCGTCATCGGACAGGAGGAGGCGATCGCCGCCCTCTCCAAGACGATCCGCCGTCAGCGTGCGGGCCTCAAGGACCCGAAGCGCCCCTCCGGCTCGTTCATCTTCGCCGGCCCCACGGGTGTCGGAAAGACCGAGCTGGCCAAGGCGCTCGCGGAGTTCCTCTTCGACGACGAGGCTGCGCTCATCTCGCTCGACATGAGCGAGTTCGGCGAGAAGCACACGGTCTCGCGTCTGTTCGGTGCCCCTCCCGGATTCGTCGGATTCGAAGAGGGCGGGCAGCTCACCGAGAAGGTGCGCCGCAAGCCGTTCAGCGTGGTCCTCTTCGACGAGATCGAGAAGGCGCACCCTGACATCTTCAACTCGCTCCTGCAGATCCTCGAAGAGGGTCGCCTCACCGACGGTCAGGGGCGCGTGATCGACTTCAAGAACACCGTCATCATCATGACCACCAACCTCGGTGCTCGTGATATCGCCGGTGGTCCTGTGGGCTTCCAGATCGAGGGCAGCACGTCGTCGACCTACGAGCGGATGAAGGGCAAGGTCAACGAGGAGCTCAAGCGCAACTTCAAGCCCGAGTTCCTGAACCGCGTCGACGACATCATCGTCTTCCCGCAGCTCACCAAGGAGGAGCTGGTGCAGATCGTCGATCTGTTCACCAAGCGTCTCGGCGAGCGGCTGCTGGACCGCGACATGACGATCGAGCTGTCGCTGGCCGCCAAGGAGCGTCTCATCGAGATCGGCTTCGACCCGGCGCTCGGCGCCCGTCCGCTGCGTCGCGCGATGCAGCACGAGGTCGAGGACCGTCTCTCCGAGAAGATCCTGCACGGCGAGCTCAACTCCGGTGACCACGTCAAGGTCGATGCGAAGGACGGCGAGTTCCTGTTCGAGCACGGCCCGCGCGGCGAGAAGGTCGCGGTCGGCGTCAACACCGGCGGCGCGATCTCCGGCACCCCCGACCTGGCGGTCGCCAGCGGGGAGTGACCCCGGCCCTTCGACAGGGCTCAGGACCAGAAAGGGCGGATGCTGCGGCATCCGCCCTTTCGGCGTTCTCAGGGGATCGGCGCGCCCGGGATCAGCAATCCGCCACGGGTGCGGGGTCCTAGTGTTGTCCTGTGAGCGAGTACATCGTCCGGTCGGCGCGCAGCACCGACATCGTCGGGATCCGGAACCTCCTGCAGCCGCTGGTGGAGCAGCGCATCCTGCTCGGCAAGGACCTCGCGGTGCTGTACGGCTCGGTGCAGGAGTTCGTGGTCGCGGAGTCCGGCGGCGAGCTGATCGCCTGCGGCGCCCTGCACGTGATCTGGGAGGACCTCGGCGAGGTGCGCACCCTGCTGGTGCGTGACGACTGGCTGCACCACGGCGTCGGCCGCGCGATCGTCGACCGGCTGGAGGACAACGCCGCCGCCCTCGGGCTCACCCGGCTGTTCTGCCTCACTTTCGAGGTCGAGTTCTTCGGCCGTCGCGGCTACGCCCCGATCGGCGAGCAGGTCGTCGACCCCGACGTCTACTCGCAGCTGCTGCGAAGCGGCGACGCCGGCGTCGAGGAGTTCCTCGACCTCGCGCACGTGAAGCCGAACACGCTCGGCAACACCAGGATGCTCAAGAGGCTCAACTAGCCTGGAGGCATGCCCCGCCATTCCGCCGCCGTGTATCGTCGCCGGCGCCTGGTCCTTCTGGTCGCGCTTATCCTCTCGGTCGCGGTGATCGGGGTGTCGGCGTGGCTTCTGATCGCGCGGCCATGGGCGGGCGCGGCATCCGAAGCCGGTCCGACACCGTCGGCGCCGTCGGAAGAGGATTCTCCTTCGCCCTCCCCGAGCGCAGACGGCTCCGCATCGCCGTCGCCGTCGCCGTCGCCGTCGCCGGAGTCGAGCACGGAGCAGACGCCGGCGATCGTGGCGTGCAAGGCGAAGGATGTCGAGGTCACCGCCGTCACCGACGCCGAGACGTATCCCGCCGGCGTGCTCCCGCAGCTGTCGATCTCGCTGACCAATCGCAGCCAGACCGACTGCACGATCGACGTCGGATCGACCACGCAGGCGTTCACCGTCTCGAGCGGCGAGGACGTCTGGTGGCGCTCGACGGACTGCCAGGAGAACCCGAGCAGCATGATCGCGACGCTCGCCGCCGGCGCGACCGTCGTCAGCAAAGTACCCGTGACCTGGGATCGGACGCGATCGAGTGTCGAGACCTGTGCGCAGGAGAATCGGCCGCGTGCGCCCGGTGGAGGAGCGTCGTATCACGTGGGCGTCGAGATCGGCGGTTTCACGGCGGTCGCCACGAAGCAGATCTTCTTGTACTGAACGCGAATACAGTATTGAACAGGGCTTCTGTGGCTGACACTCGGTCAAACGTGCGATATCATTGAGTCGACTCTTGAGATTACGCGGCGGCATGCCATCCCCAGTGGCGTCGACTACAGCGTCCCCAGCGCTTCGACAATCGCCGTTCAAGAGTACGAGGGCCCTCTCGAGTACCCCAGTCCCCAATGGAGGACTCGAGAGGGCCCCAATCGTTAAGCTGGTGGCATGGCAGCGAAGAGGGCGAAGAAGAAGCCGGCACCCGAGGATTTCCGATCGGATGCTCTGGCGCTGGCCCTTGAGAAGAAGGACATCGCGGCCGTCGCGCTGGCTCTGCGCCACGGCACGACCGTCGTCCCGCTGATCAAGCCGGGCGCGCGGGACAACCCGCTCGACAGCGGCGAGGTCTGGACCTACCGCGATCCGAGCACCGGCGACCTCGCGCTGCTGCTGTTCAGCGATGCGAGGAACAAACCGGACAACCTTCCACCCGGCGTCGGCATCTACTCCGCGGACTGGCTGCGCTCGTTCCTCACCGCGCACCCGATCACGACCGTCTTCCTCGACATCGCCGGCCCACACCCGATGCAGGCGTCCCCCGAGGAGCTGCTCAAGGCGCTCGACGCCTGATCGGGTTCGCACACCAGCGTCGCGGGGTCAGAAATGCATCGCCGTCGCCGTGCGGGGTCAGAAAAGCTTCGCCGTCGCCCTGTGGGGTCAGAAAAGCTTCGCCGAACACGTTGGCAGAGGCTCTTTTGACCCCGAACCGTGCGGGCACCGGCACCGGCACGGGCACCGGCACCGGCACGGACGAGGCGCAGACGCGCCGCGCAACGCGCCAGCACGCACGACGTCCGCGCGGACGAAGGGCGCGCGGATGCTCTGGGCGCGGACGCAATAGGCGCGGCGTGTACCCGCAGACGCCCCGCCCGCCCGGCAGCGCATCTCAGAACGGCGGGATGTCGTCCTCGCTGCGCCGGGACGTGCTGCGCGATCGCACGTCGCCGAGGGCCGCACGCAGCGTCTTGGAGCGGTCGTCGACGACCTGCTCGTAGCCGAGGCGCGACGCCTCCGAGCGGCGCTGCGCCGACTGCGTCACCGGCCGGATCTCGCCGGCCAGGCTCAGCTCGCCGACAGCGGCGACGGTGCGCGGCACCGCGCTGTTCTGGATCGACCCGGCCACGGCGATCGCGATCGCGAGGTCTGCCGCCGGCTCGGTGAAGCGCACGCCGCCGACCGTGGACACGTAGACGTCGAGGTTGCTGGTCTTGATCCCGGCGCGGCGCTCGAGCACGGCCAGCACCATCGCCACCCGGGAAGAGTCGAGCCCGTGCACCACGCGCCGCGGATTCGGGGCGGTCGTGTTGATCGTGAGCGCCTGCACCTCGACGGGCAGCGCGCGCCGACCCTCCAGCGCGATCGCGACACACGTTCCGGGCTCGGTGGTGCCCTGTGAGAGGAACAGCCCTGACGGGTCGGGGACCTCGCTGATGCCGTCTCCGGTCATCTCGAAGCATCCGACCTCGTCCGTCGGGCCGAAGCGGTTCTTCAGCGCGCGGATGAACCGCAGCGACGTCTGCCTGTCACCCTCGAAGTGGCACACCACGTCGACCAGGTGCTCGAGCATCCGCGGGCCTGCGACCTGGCCGTCCTTCGTGACGTGCCCGACGATGATGATCGGCAGGCTCCGCTCTTTCGCCACCCGGATCAGCGTCGCCGCCACCTCGCGCACCTGACTCGGCTGCCCGGCTGCGCCGTCGATCAGCGACGACGAGACCGTCTGCACCGAGTCGACGATCACGAGCTGCGGCTGCACCGCGTCGATGTGCCCGAGAATCGTGGCGAGGTCGGTCTCGCTCGCCAGGTACAGCTCATCGTGCAGGGCGCCGGTGCGCTCGGCGCGCAGCCGCACCTGCGCCGGCGACTCCTCGGCGCTCGCGTAGAGCACGCGTCGTCCGGCTCGCGCGGCCTGCGCCGCCACCTCGAGCAGCAGGGTCGACTTGCCGACTCCCGGCTCGCCGCTGAGCAGGATCGCAGCCCCCGGCACGATGCCGCCGCCCAGGACGCGGTCGAACTCGCCCACCCCGCTGGTGCGGCGAGGGGCGTCCTCCGTGGTGATCTGCGTGATCGGGCGAGCGGCGCGATCCGCCGTCGGCGCGAGCGCCGTCACCCGGCTCAGGATGCCGGTCTGCGCCGCCTGCTCCTGGACCGTTCCCCACTGCTGGCACTCGCCGCATCGGCCGACCCACTTCGCCGTCGTCCACCCGCATTCCGTGCAGACGAACGCGGGGGGAGCGGGTTTGCGGACAGCCATGCACTCAGGCTATCGCCGGCATCCGACATCCCTATCACCAGGAGTGGATACCGGGGATGCCCCCTCGGGATAATCGAATCAAGAAGGAGAGATGCTCATGGAATGGCTTGACCCGCTGGTCCTCTCCCGATGGCAGTTCGGGCTGACGACCGTCTACCACTACCTGTTCGTGCCGCTCACGATCGGCATGGTCACGGTCGCCGCGATCTTCCAGACCGTGTGGGTGCGCACCGGCAGGATCGAGTACCTGCACCTGACCCGCTTCTTCGGGAAGATCTTCCTCATCAACTTCGCGATGGGCGTCGTCACCGGCATCGTCCAGGAGTTCCAGTTCGGCATGAACTGGTCGGACTACTCCCGCTTCGTCGGCGATGTGTTCGGCGCCCCGCTCGCCTTCGAGGGCCTGCTCGCGTTCTTCTTCGAGGCGACGTTCATCGGCCTGTGGATCTTCGGCTGGGACAAGCTCCCGCAGAAGCTGCACCTCGCCACGATCTGGTGCACCGCTGTCGGCAGCATCCTGTCGGCGTACTTCATCATCGCCGCCAACGCGTTCATGCAGAACCCGGTCGGCTACGTCTACAACCCCGAGACGAACCGCGCCGAGCTCACCGACATCTGGGCGCTGCTGACCAACCCGGTCGCGCTCGCCGCCTTCCCGCACACGATCTTCGGCGCCTTCATGTTCGCCGCCGGAGTCGTCATCTCGGTGTCGGCCTGGCACCTGGCGCGCGGCCAGCACCTCGACACCATGCGCATCTCGCTGAAGTTCGGCCTCTGGGCGATGATCTTCTCCACCGCCGGCGTCTTCCTCACCGGCGATCAGCTCGGCCTCGCGATGTACGCCGCGCAGCCCATGAAGATGGCGGCCGCGGAGGCGACCTTCAACACGGTCTGCGGCTACGACGCGTCGTTCAGCCTGTTCACGCTCGGCACCCCCGACGGCAGCTCCGAGCTGTTCTCGATCCGCGTGCCCTATCTGCTGTCGCTGCTGTCCACCCACTCGCTCGACGAGTGCGTGCACGGCATCCGCGATCTGAACGCCGAGTACGCGCAGACGTTCGCCGACACCGGGATGACCGATTTCGCACCGGTGCTGTGGATCACCTACTGGGCGTTCCGCTGGATGATCGGCCTCGGCACCCTCGCCGGCCTCGTCGCCGTCGTCGGCCTGTGGATCACCCGCAAGGGCGCCAAGAAGCCGCCGGCTCCGTGGATGTGGAAGCTCGCGATCTGGTCGTTCCCGCTCGGCCTCGCCGCCAACATCATGGGCTGGGTCTTCACCGAGATGGGCCGCCAGCCCTGGCTGGTGTTCGGCCTGATGACCACCCGTGACGGCGTCTCGCCCGGCGTCAGCGGAGTGGAGGTGCTGATCTCGCTGATCGCCTTCACCGCGATCTACGCGGCCCTCGCCGTCGTCGAGATCCGGCTGATCATCCGCGCGGCGCAGAAGGGCCCCGACACCGAAGAGCAGCCCCACGAGGAGACGGCACAAGTGTCGTCGGTCGTGTACTGAGAGAGGAATCGGACATGGAATACATGTGGTTCTGGATCGTCGCCTTCCTCTTCGTGGGCTACTTCGTGCTCGACGGGTTCGACTTCGGCGTCGGCATGTCGCTGCCGTTCCTCGGTCGCGACGACGTGGCAAGGCGCCAGGTCATCAACACGATCGGCCCGGTGTGGGACCTGAACGAGACCTGGGTCATCGTCGCCGGTGCCTGCCTGTTCGCCTCGTTCCCGGAGTGGTACGCGACGCTGTTCAGCGGCTTCTACCTGCCGCTGCTGCTGATCCTGCTCGCGCTGATCCTGCGCGGAGTGTCGTTCGAGTACCGTCACCAGCGCGACAGCCTCCGCTGGAAGGCCGGCTTCGACCGGATGATCGTGATCGGCTCCGTCGTCCCCGCGCTGCTGTGGGGCGTCGCCTTCGGCAACATCGTGCAGGGCGTTGCGCTGGATGATTCTCACGTCTATGTCGGGGGAGTGCTCGCGCTGCTGAACCCGTACGCGCTGCTCACCGGCGTCACCACGCTGCTGCTGTTCTTCCTGCATGGGGCGCTGTTCGTGGCGCTGAAGACCGACGGCGAGGTGCAGCAGGGTGCGCGCCGGCTCGTGAAGGCGGCGGCTGCGCCGGCGATCGCCGTCGCAGCGGGGACGGTCGTGTGGACGATCATCATCGCGGCCGGGCGTGAAGCGCCGCTGCTGTGGTTCGTGATCGCGTGCGGTGCGGGAGCTGCGGTCGCGCTGCTCGCCGCGGTCGTCCTGTCGCTGCGCGGACTCGACGGCCGGGCGTTCGCCGCCGCCGCGGTCACGATCGCGCTCGCCGTGGTGATGCTGTTCGCGGCGCTGTTCCCCTACGTGATGCCGTCGACGCTCGGGCATCACCTCACAATCGAGAACGCGTCGAGCACGCCGTATACGCTTCAGATCATGAGCTGGACTGCATTGATCGCGCTTCCCCTGGTGCTCGCATACCAGGCGTGGACGTACTGGGTGTTCCGCAAGCGCGTCACCCGCAGCTCGATCGAGGCGGCCCCGGCGCACACGTGAGATTCAGCCGGCATCACCACCGTTCCCGTCGCGAAAACGCCCGCTTCGGAGCGGTGGAAGCGGGTCTTTCTGCGACCGGAACGAGGGGTGGTGCACGATGAAGCCGGTGGACCCGCGGTTGCTGAGGTACGCGGCAGCGGCGCGGGGGTTCCTCGCGGCATCCGCTCTGATCGGCATGGTGCAGACGGCGGTGACGGTCACGTTCGCCTGGATGCTGACGGATGCCGTGACCGGCGCGCTCGCGGGGCGCGACGTCACGGCATCACTGCTGTGGCTGCTGGGGCTGGCGGCTCTCCGCGGACTCCTGCTCGCCGGATCGGATGCCGCGGGCACCCGCGCCGCCGCGCGCACCGGCATGCAGCTGCGCGCGGCCCTGATCTCCGCGGTCGGGAAGCTCGGACCGGGCTGGCTGGCGCAGCGGAGCCAGGCGGGTCTCGCGGTGACGGCCGGGCACGGGCTGGAGGCGCTGGACGCCTATTTCGCCCGGTACATCCCGCAGCTGGTGCTCACCGTGATCGCAACTCCGGTGCTGCTCGCGGTGATGTGGTGGCAGGACTGGCCGAGCGGCCTCACCGCCCTGATCACGCTGCCGCTGATCCCGCTCTTCCTGATCCTGATCGGCATGGCCACCCGCACCGTGCAGCGGCGGCAGTGGCAGACGCTGCAGCGGCTCGCGGCGCGGTTCGCCGACACCGTGCAGGGGCTCTCCACGCTGCGGCTGTTCGGCCGCGACCGCCGCGCGGCCGACCGCATCGAGCAGACCGCCGACGAGTATCGCCGCGAGACCATGAAGGTGCTGCGGTTCTCGTTCCTCTCCGGGTTCGCGATGGAACTGCTGGCGTCGCTCGCGGTCGCGCTGATCGCGGTCTCGGTCGGCTTCCGCCTGCTCGCGGGAGATCTGTCGCTCGAAGTCGGGCTGTTCGTGCTGCTGCTGGCCCCTGAGGCGTTCCTGCCGATCCGCCAGGTCGGCGTGCAATTCCACGCGGCTGCCGAGGGGGTGGCCGCGACGGAGGACGTGTTCGAGGTGCTGGACGCGGCGGGGGCTCGCTCAGTGCCGGCGGGCGTGGGTCGAGGGCCGGCGGGCGCGGGCCTGGGGCCGGTGGGCGCCGCTCCGGTTGCGGCGCGCGTGGACTCCCGGGCGGCGGCCGTGGACTCCCGGCCGGCGGCCGCGCGCCACAACTCCGGAGAATCGGCGCCGGAATCGCCCGGAAGGGCCGGAACAGGACCGAAGCCGGGCGGATCACCGGAGTTGTGGCAGCAGGCGGGGGAGCACCGGGGCCGTCTCGTCGTCTCCGATCTCCGCGTGCGCGACCTGCCGCCGGTGTCGTTCGCTGCGGAGCCCGGCACGATCACGCTCATCGAGGGCCCGAGCGGGGCGGGCAAGTCCAGCCTGCTCGCGGCTCTCCGCGGTGCGGTCGAGTTCGACGGCGCCGCGGAGCTCGGCGGAGTGGACGTGCGCGACCTCGGCCCCGCCCGCTGGCTCGCCTGGGCCGGTCAGCGTCCGCAGCTCAGCCGCGGCACGATCGCGCAGAACGTCGCCCTCGGAGATGCAGTGCCGGATGCCGACAGCATCCGCCGCGCTCTGGAAGACGCGTGCGCGACCGATCTCGACCCGGCCGCAGAGCTGGGCGTGCAGGGGAGCGGGCTCTCCGGCGGGCAGGCGCAGCGGGTCGCCGTGGCGCGAGCCCTCTACCGGCAGGCTGCGGACCCGGCGAGGATCCTGGCGCTCGATGAGCCGTCCAGCGCCCTCGATGCCGAAACCGAGTCGCGGCTGTGGCGGTCGCTGCGCGCGCGGGCGGATGCCGGTGCCACGATCGTGCTCGTCTCGCACCGCCGCTCGGCGCGGGTGATCGCCGATCAGGTCGTCGGGCTGGGGGTGCGCGCATGACCCGCCGTGCCGACCTCCTCCGTCTCGCCCAGCCGCCGCCGCGGCGCTTCCTGCCGGGTCTCATCTGGGGTGCTGTGTCCGCGGCCGCAGCGGTGAGCCTCCTCGCGGTGAGCGGCTGGCTGATCGTGAGCGCCTCGATCGTCGACTCTCTCGTGCCGCTGTCGATCGCTGTGGTCGGAGTGCGCTTCTTCGCGGTGACGCGCGCCGTCACCCGGTACCTCGAGCGGCTGAGCGGCCACGACGCGGCGCTGCGTCAGCTCGCACGGACCAGGGCCGACATGGTCCGCCGCCTCATCCCGCTTTCGCCTGCCGGCCTCGGACGCACCGATCACGGGCGGGTGCTGTCGGCGCTCGTGGACGACGTCGAGAACCTGCAGAACCTGCCGCTGCGGGTGGTGCAGCCGCTCGCCGTGGCCGGGGTCGTCGCCGTGGGCGCGATCGGCTTCACGGCGTTCGTGTCACCGGTGGCCGCGGCGACGCTGGCCGTCTGCCTGATCCTGGCGGCCTCGGCGGCGATCGGCCTCGGCTGGCTGTTCGGATCGCGCGCCGAGGCCGCCGTATCCGTGCGTCGAGGAGAGCTGTCTGCGGCGCTCGTCGACTACTTCGGCAGCCTCGATGTGCTGATCGCGTACGGCGCCGAGAACGATGCGCGCGAGCGGGTGCGGCGCGCGGATGCCGACCTCCGCCAGGCCGTGAGCAGGGCTTCGCTCGCGCAGGCCGTCGCGGCCGGAGTCGTCGCCGTCGTGGCAGGCGCAGCATCCGTCTGGGCGCTCGCCGCGGCAGCTCCCGGGCTCGGGTCCGGGGCGATCGACGGCCCGTGGCTTGCCGTCGTGGTGCTCGTGCCGATGGTCGTGTTCGAGGTGTTCGGCGCGGTACCGGTCGCCGCGGCATCCTGGCGCGGCGTGCGCGCGAGCGCCGATCGCATCGTCGACGTGCTGCCCGAGCGGATGCCGGAGGAGCTGCGCGACGACGACGGCATCGACGTGACCTTCGATGAGACGCCGGCTCTGCGGCTGCGCGGGGTGCGGGCGCACTGGCCGGGCGGGGCTCCGGCGCTGCGGGGCGTCGACCTGGACCTGCAACCCGGTGAGCGGGTGCTGGTGGCGGGACCGAGCGGCGCGGGCAAGAGCTCGCTGGCCGCGGCTCTCGTCGGATTCCTGCGGGTCGACGGCGAGTATTCCGTCGGCGGCATGGAAGCGCAGTCGCTGTCGGGAGAGACGCTGCGACGCACGATCGGGCTGTGCGAGCAGAACCCGCAGCTGTTCGATGAGGACATCAGGCAGAACCTGCTGTTCGCGCGCGACACGGCGACGGATGCCGAGCTGCTCGACGTGCTCGACCGGGTCGGTCTCGGCGCGTGGGTGCGCGAGCGTGGCGGACTCGATGCCAGGGTGGGCGACCGCGGCGGCCTCGTATCGGGCGGGCAGGCGCAGCGGATCGCCCTCGCCCGGGCGCTGCTTCGCGGGTTCCCGGTGCTCGTGCTCGATGAGCCGACGGCGGGCGTCGACCCCGAGGCATCCGATGCGCTGCTCGCCGATCTGCTGCGCGCGGCGGGGGAGCAGTCGGTGCTCCTGATCTCGCACGTCGACCCGCCGGCGGGCACGGTCGACCGGGTGGTCCGCCTCGAGGGCGGCCGGACGGCGCCCGCCCCGGGGCGCTGAGCTGCAAGAGCGCCCGCGACCTGGTGTCATGCGGCGGAGAGGGGCGTTTCGTCTCGCTTCGCTTCGCTCGCTCAAGGACCGGAACGCCGCGCAA
Organism: Microbacterium sp. SD291; assembly: GCF_017355365.1. Lineage (GTDB taxonomy): Bacteria > Actinomycetota > Actinomycetes > Actinomycetales > Microbacteriaceae > Microbacterium. Next base: position 27,879 of record NZ_JADIJR010000013.1, read on the forward strand.
CGACCGGAACGCCGCGCAACGACCGGAACTCCGGTCAACGACCGGAACGCCGCTCAACCACCAGAACTCCGGTCAGCCGCCGATCGCGTTCATGCCGCGTGCGGGCTGGAGGAACGACGGGTCGTTGATCGCGTGCCCCGGCAGCTTCGCCCAGATGCAGCGGCGGAGCACCTCGTCGATCTCGGCATCCGTCGCCTGTGCATCGCGCAGCACGGGAAGCAGATCGAACTCGTCCGTCGAGAACAGGCAGTTGCGCAGCTGGCCGTCGGCCGTGAGCCGGAGACGGTCGCAGTCGCCGCAGAACGGCGCGGTGACCGAGGCGATCACGCCCACCGTGCCGCCCCCGTCGAGGCTCCACCGCTCGGCGGGAGCGCCGCCTCGCCCGGGGATCTCGGTCAGCGTCCAGCGCTCCGAGAGCTTCCCGAGGATCTCCTCGCGGGTGATCATCCGGTTGCGATCCCAGGTGTGCCCGGCATCCAGCGGCATCTGCTCGATGAAGCGCAGCTCCGCGCCGGACCCGACGGCGAACTCCACGAGGTCGCACAGCTCGTCTTCGTTCACGTCGCGCATCGCGACCGCGTTCAGCTTGAGGGGGCGGATGCCGGATGCCGCGGCCGCCGCGATCCCGAGCAGCACCTCGTCGAGCCGGTCCCTTCGCGTGAGAGCTGCGAACCGCTCGGCCTGCAGCGTGTCGATCGAGATGTTCAGTCGGGCGAGGCCCGCGTCGATCAGCTCGTCGAGGACCTCCGGCAGACGGATGCCGTTCGTCGTCATCGCGATCTGCACCGGGCCGTCCGCGGTCTCGATCGCGGAGAGCCTGCGCACGACGTCGACGATGTCGCGACGCAGCAGCGGCTCGCCGCCCGTGAGCCGGAACGTCGTGATCCCGGCGGACGCTGCGACCGTGGCGACCCGGACGATCTCGTCGACCGTGAGGATCGACTCACGCGCCAGCCACTCGTTCCCCTGCTCGGGCATGCAGTACGTGCAGCGCAGCGAACAGCGGTCCGTGAGCGAGATGCGCAGATCGCGGTGGACACGGCTGTGCGTGTCGACGAGAGGCGATCCGGGGGCGAAGACAGGAGCCTCAGGCATCCGCCGTCCGATCGTCACAGGGACAGCCGTCATCGACTCATCCCTTCCCGGGCAGAGCGTCTGACCGATCCTCGAAGTTTACCCGCGCTTGATGGGGGTCGGCCGGGAGTGTCCGTGCGTGACCCCGCCCTCAGCGTGCCGAGGCGGCGACCGCGGCAGCGAACGAGGTCGCCGGCGACGAGAGCACATCGGCGACCGCGGCATCCTGGACGATGAGTCCGCCCTCCAGGATGACGAGGCGCTCGGCGAGTGACTGGGCGTCGAGGATGCCGTGCGAGACGACGATCGCGGTCGTGTGCAGCTGCTCGCGCACGACTTCGCGCAGCTGCGCCGCGGCCTCGACGTCGAGCGAGGTGAACGGCTCGTCCAGGAGCAGCACCCGCGGACGAGCGGCGAGCGCGCGGGCGAGCGCGACGCGCTGCCGCTGCCCGCCGGACAGCTCGTCGGGCCGGCGCCCGCCGAGCCCGTCCAGGCCGATGCGGGTCATCCATTCCGCGCCGATCGTGCGCGAGTCGGCGCGGGCGACGCCGTTCGCGCGCGCCCCGAACGCGATATTCTCGGCCGCCGACAGGTGCGGGAAGAGCAGCGCGTCCTGGCCGAGCATCCCGATCGCGCGGCGTGACGGAGGCGTGTGCCGTCCGTCGCCGGCGAGCCGGGTGCCGTCGAGATCGACGTGCCCGTGATCGAGTCTGCGGAGTCCGGCGAGGGCCTCGACGAGCGTGGTCTTGCCCGCGCCGCTCGGCCCCATGACGGCGACCACCTCGCCGGGTGCGAGCCGCAGCGCGACGTCGAGGCCGGCGTGCGCGACGACGACTCGGGCATCGAGCGCGCCCGCGGTTGTTCCCGTACCGCTCCGATCGGCGCCGCTCACCGGATCGCCCCCGGGCGCCAGGCGCGGACCACCAGCAGCACGACGACGGCCGTCAGCAGCAGCAGGATCGACAGGGCGACGGCGGTCTCGCGTCCGGCACCCGCGCCGTTGAAGGCGGTGTAGATCGCCAGGGGCATGGTCTGCGTGACGCCGGGTGCATTGCCGGCGAACAGCGCCGTGGCGCCGAACTCGCCGATCGCGCGGGCGAAGCAGAGGATCACGCCGGCCACGATCCCCGGTGCCGCCAGCGGCAGCGTGACCCGCCAGAGCACGACGGCCGGTCGCGCACCGAGGGTCGCTGCCGTGCGCTCGTACCGGCTGCCGGTGCTGCGGATCGTCCCCTCGACCGCGAGCACCAGGAACGGCAGCGCGACGAAGGCCTGCGCGAGCACGACGGCGACGGGGGTGAACGGGATGCCGGTGCCGAACCACTCGGCGATCAGGCCGCCGAGCGGGCTCGTGCGCCCGAACAGGAACAGCAGCGCGACGCCGCCGACCATCGGCGGCAGCACCAGCGGCACCGCGACGAGCGCGCGCAGCAGCGCCGAGGCGCGTGGACCGGAGCGCGCGATCAGCAGCGCGAGCGGGATGCCGAGCAGCACGCACAGCGCGGTCGCGGCGAGGCCCGTGACGATGGACAGCCGCAGCGCGTCGAGCGCCGCGGGCGAGGTGATGTCCTGCCAGAGCGTCGGCCAGGACGCGCGGGTGAGCAGCGCGAGCAGCGGCAGCACCAGCAGCGCCACTCCGAGCACGGCGGGCGCGATGAGCAGGAACGGGGTCCCGGCCCCGGTGTCAGCGCGACGCATCAGGGTCTCCCGTGCCTGCGAGCGCCGCAGGGGCACGCATCAGCCGGCCTCCGGGTGCAGTTGGTGCCGCCTGCTGGTGCGGGAAGCGGCACGAACTGCGCCCGGAGCGCGGAGACCCGGCACGAACTGCGCCCGGAGACCAGCCGCTCACGGCGCACCGAATCCGTGCGCGGCGAGGATCCGCTGACCGTCGACACCGAGCACGAACTCCACGAACGCGCGGCCGGCGTCGGTCGCCTCGTCGAGGGCGACGATCGGATAGCTGTTCACCACGTCAGCCGCACCCTCCGGTGCGAAGCTCTCCACGGCGTCGTCGTCGAGCACGTCGGTGGCGTAGACGAGCCCGGCATCCGCCTCGCCCGCCGCGATCTTCTGCAGCACCGCCGAGACGTTCTGCTCAAGGCTCGCCGGCTTCACGGTGATGCCGGCGGCTTCGAGCAGTCTCTGCGATGCCGCGCCGCAAGGCACCTCCGGCGCGCACAGCACAGTGGTGGCCTCGGCGAGGTCGGCGAGCGACTCGATGCGCCCCGGGTTCCCGGCAGGCACCGCCACCACGAGGGAGTTGGTCGCGAACGTGTGCGGATCGTCGGCGAGGCCGGCATCCGTCAGCGTCGCCATGGTGCGCTCATCGGCGGTGGCGAGCACGTCGGCGTGCGCGCCCTCGAGCAGCTGGGTGACGAGGATGCTCGAGCCGTCGTACACGATCGGCGTGAGATCGACCCCGGGATGCTCGGCCGTGAACTCCGCCGCGATCTCATCGAACGCCGAGCCGAGGGAGGCCGCGGCGAAGATCGTGACCTCGCCCGACAGGGCATCGCCATCGGAAGGAGGAGGAGCGGATGCCGGGGCGGCGGAGCATCCCGTGAAGAGGATCGTCGTGATCGCGAGCATCCCGGCCAGCGACCCGGTGCGCAACCCCGCGAGCGCGGATGGCGACCATCCGGGGTCCGCGGTGGCGGCAGTAGCGCCGGGGCGGCTCGCGGACGCCCTCATGCCGGGGTCTCCACGATCACGGTGGTGGCCTTCACGAGCGCGACGGCGAGCGAGCCCGGTCGGAGATCGAGCTCACGCACGGCCTCGGCTGACATCAGCGACACCAGGCGATGCGGCCCCGACTGGATGTCGACCTGCGCCATGACGCCGTCGATCTGCACGCGGGTCACGAGCCCGGTGAAGCGGTTGCGTGCGCTGGAGAGCCGGTCCGCCGGATCGCGAGGTGCTTCGGCCAGCATCACTGCATGCTGCGCGAGGGCCTCTCCGGGGATCCGCGCGGGAGAGTCGCCCGTGACCGGCAGAGCGCCCTGGTCGATCCAGCGCCGGACGGTGTCATCGCTGACGCCCAGCAGCCGTGCGGCCTCGGAGATGCGGAAGGTGCTCATTGTTCGAGACTACGGCCATGCATCCGCAGATCAAAGGAATTGTGCGTCTGATCTCCGCATCTACGGTGAAAACAGGAGCATCGCGAGGAGTGTGCCGCGTAATCCGACGCCATGCTGCGCAGGGGCGGGATAGCCTGAGCGCATGCCCCTGCCACCGCTGGTCGAACCCGTCGCCGCGCTCAGCGCCGACGAGGCGACGCGTGCGGCACGGCACCTCGTGCTGGCGGACCTCGGAGAGATCGGACAGCGCCGCCTCCGGGCCGCGCACGTCGCCGTCATCGGCGCGGGAGGCCTCGGCTCGCCCGCCGTGCTCGCGCTCGCCGCAGCCGGGATCGGCACTCTGACCGTCATCGACGACGACGTGGTCGAGCTCTCGAACCTGCAGCGCCAGGTGCTGCACAGCCTCAGCGATGTCGGCGCGCCGAAGGTCGACAGCGCGGTCCGCGCCGCGGCCGGCCTCTCGCCCGAGACGACCGTGCGGCCGGTGCGCGAACGGCTCACCCCCGGTAACGCCGCGTCCTTGCTGGCGGGTGCCGATCTGGTGCTCGACGGCTCGGACTCGTTCGAGACGAGGGCGGCCGTCGCGGCGGCCTGCGAGCAGCTCGGCGTGCCGCTGGTGTGGGGCGTCGTGCAGGAGTTCGCCGCGCAGGTCACCGTCTTCTGGTCGGCGCCGCCCGCCGGCGCCACCCCGGTCGTGCTGTCGGACCTCTACCCGCCGGGGGAGGTCGGCGAGCTGCCGAGCTGCGCGGCCGTCGGCGTGCTCGGCGCGCTCTGCCTCCAGGTCGGATCGGTGCTGGCGATGGAGGCCATCAAGCTCATCGCCGGGATCGGCGAGCCGCTCCTCGGCCGGGTTCTCCTGATCGACGCGCTCCGCGGACGGATGAGCGAGGTGCCGCTGCGGCCGGCGCAGCATCCCGCCTCGGCATCGATCCGGCAATCGGCCTCCGCACCGGCCCGGGCCACCACAGCCCCCGAGCCTCCGCACATCACTGTCGCCGCACTCGAGGCCGAGATCGCGTCCGGTGCGGTCGTCCTCGATGTCCGCGAGCTCGCCGAGGTCGCCCGCGGCATGATCCCAGGCGCCCGCCATGTTCCGCTGGCCGACGTGCTCCGCGATCCGTCCGCGCTCACGGCGGCGCCGCGAGGCGACGGCGACTGGGTCGCTGCGCCCGCGCGAGCCGACGTCGACCGGCCCGACGCAGCCGCCGACCCCTCACGGGCCGACGCCGATCGGCCCGCCGAAGAGCGGATCGTCGTCGTCTGCCAGGTGGGTGCACGTGCGCGTCGCGCGGCCGTCGCGCTGCGGGAAGCGGGGGCGGATGCCGTGGTGCTGACCGGTGGCATGGACGCGTGGAGTGCCGATGAGCGAGCCCCGATGAGCGAGCCCCGATGAGCGAACCCCGATGTGCGAACCCGAAGGGCGAACCCCGATGAATGAGCTGAGAACGGTCGAGGAGCAGCTCGAGACGGTGCTCGCGCGGGTGCGCGCGCTGGACTCGCGCACACTCCCGCTCGCCGAGGCATCCGGGTTCACGCTGGCGGCCCCGGCGACCGCGGTCAACCCGGTGCCGGCGTTCGACAACTCCGCCATGGACGGCTTCGCGGTGCGCTTCGCCGACGTGGCGACGGCATCCGGATCCGCACCGGTGACCCTGCGCGTCGTGGCAGACGTCCCCGCCGGCAGCGCCGAGGACCCGCGGATCGAGCCCGGCACCGTCGCGCGCATCATGACCGGTGCGGCGCTGCCGGCGGATGCCGACACGATCGTGCCGTTCGAGGACACCGCGGGCGGCCTCGCCGACTCACTCGGCGAGATCGTCGTGCTGCAGGCCCCCCGAATCGAGGGGGCGCACGTGCGCCGCACCGGCGCCGATGCCCACGCGGGAGCGACGGTGCTGGGCGCGGGCACGCTTCTCGGTGCGCGGCAGCTCTCAGCGCTCGCCTCGGTCGGCATCGCCGAGGTCGAGGTCGCGCGGCGCCCGGTCGTGGCCGTCGTGTCGACCGGATCCGAGCTCGTGGCCCCGGGGCAGCCGCTGTCGCGCGGTCAGATCCCGGAGTCGAACGGCCTGCTGCTCGCCGGGCTCGCCGCCGACGCGGGCGCCGACGTCGTGTTCCGCGAGGTGGTCGGCGACGAGGGCGACGGACCGGCCGAGGCCGTCGCGAGGGCGACCGCGCTGGGCGCGGATGCCGTGATCTTCTCCGGCGGGGTCAGCGCCGGCGCCTACGAGGCCGTGCGGCAGAGCCTCGGCGACGTGATGGACTTCGTCAAGGTCGCGATGCAGCCGGGAAAGCCGCAGGGCTTCGGCGCGACCGCCGAGGGGATGCTGCTCTTCGGCCTCCCCGGCAATCCGGTCAGCGCCGCCGTGTCGTTCGAGGCCTTCGTGCGCCCGGCGCTGCTGCGCATGCAGGGCCGCGCCGAGATCGAGCGCCCGGTGCGCCGGCTTCCCGCCGGGGCCGACTGGCGCACGCCGCCCGGCCGGCGCCAGTACCTCCCCGCCGTGATCGACGCGGAGGGCCGGGTGAGGCCGGCGACCAGAGGCGGCTCCGGATCGCACCTGTCGGTCGGCCTGGGCGCCGCCACCGCGTACGCCATCGTCCCCGCCGACGTCGAGCAGGTCTCGGCCGGCGATCTCATCCAAGTCTGGGAGCTGTGATGACCTTCACCCACCTCGATTCCGCCGGTCGCGCCCGCATGGTCGACGTGACCGACAAGCAGCCCACCGTCCGCGCGGCCACGGCCGCGGGCTTCGTGCGCTGCTCCCCGGAGACCGTCGCGCTGCTGCGAGACGGCGCAGTGCCCAAGGGCGACGTGCTCGCGGTCGCCCGCATCGCCGGCATCCAGGCCGCCAAGCGCACGCCGGAGCTGCTGCCGCTCGCGCACGTGATCGGCGTGCACGGGGCCGTCGTCGACCTCGAGGTCGAGGATGCAGGGGTGTCGATCTCGGCGACCGTCCGCACCGCCGACCGCACCGGCGTCGAGATGGAGGCGCTCACCGCCGTCTCGGTCGCCGCCCTCGCCGTCGTCGACATGATCAAGGGCGTCGACCGCTCCGTCACGATCGAGAACGTGCGGATCGTCGCCAAGGAGGGCGGGCGCAGCGGATCATGGCGACGCCCGGGGGAGTGACCTCGCCGGCCACCGCCTCGCTCGGTGCCGTCCTCATCGTCGGAGGCGAGGGACGGCGGATGGGCGGCCTCGCGAAGCCGCTGCTGGTGCTCGGCGGGCGCACGCTGCTCGAGCGGGCCGTCGACGCGCTCGCGGCCGCCGGCGCCGCGCCGATCGTGGCGGTCGGACCGATGCTCGATGAGGCACTGCCGGTGGTCTGGGCGCGGGAGGAGCCGGCGTTCGGAGGCCCGGCGGCCGCGCTCGCCGCGGGAGTCCGCGAGGTGCCGGCCGAATGGATCTGCGTCCTCGCCGGCGACCTCGCACGGCCGGAGGACGTCGTCGAGCGGCTCGCCTTGCTGCTGTCGGAAGGGACGGATGCCGACGGCATCGCGTTCACGGCCGACGGACGGGAGCAGTGGCTCGCGGGGGTCTACCGCGCAGCATCCGTCCGCCGGGTGCTCACCGGCCGCGGCACGCTCGAGAACGCGTCGGTGAGGTCCGTCCTCGGAGGGCTCGCGATCGACTGGATCGTGGACGATGATGGAGTCACCCGCGACATCGACTCGCTCGCCGACCTGGATCGCGCGCGCACCGAACCAGAGGAGTCATCATGAGCGACCGCACACTCCCCCCGGAGGCGCTGGAAGACTGGTCGGCCGAGCTGCGGGAGCGCTTCGGCCTCGCTGAGCAGGACGTGCCGATCGCGCTCATCCTCGACCTCGCCCGTGACGTCGCGAACGGCGTCGCGCGTCCCGCCGCCCCGTTCAGCGCTTTCGTCGCCGGGCTCGTGGCCGGCCGTGCCGGCGGGTCGCCGGAGGACGTCCGCGAGGCGGTCGCCGCGATCGTCGAGCTCGCGAACGCGCGCGCCGCGAGCGGGGAGAGCTGAGTGGCGACCGTCCGTTATTTCGCGGCGGCGCAGGATGCCGCGGGCGTCGAGTCCGAGACGTCGGATGCCGTGACGCTGGGCGCGCTGAAGGCGGCCCTGGTCGAGACGCACCCCGGGCTGGCGGCGATCATCGGCCGCTGCGCGCTGCTGGTGGACGGCGCGCGGGTCGGCGACGAGTTCGCGCTCGCGGATGCCGGGACGGTCGACGTCCTGCCGCCCTTCGCCGGCGGGTGAGCGCGAGGCCTCAGCCGCCGATGCCCTTCCAGGCCGTCGTGCCGTCGGCCTCGACCTGACGCTTCCACACCGGCAGGTCGCGCTTGATGGCCTCGATGACCTCGCGGCAGACGACGAACGCCTCGTCGCGGTGCGCTGCGGCCACGGCGATCATGACCGCGGCGTCGCCGACGCCGAGGTGCCCGATCCGGTGACTCACCGCGATCGTCGCGTCGCCGCTCGCACCGGCCCCAGCTGCCTTCTCCGCGATCGCGCGGAGGGTCCGCTCGGCATCCGGGTGCGCGGTGTATTCGAGAGCGACGACCTCGCCCGCGGCATCCGGATCGTGATCGCGGACCCGCCCGATGAAGGTCGTGACCGCGCCGGCGTGCGCGTCGTCGATCGCGGCGAGGTGCGCGTCGAGCGACAGCGCGGTGTCGCTGATGGCGGCGAGTGCGACGGTCATCGGTGGTCCTCTCCGTCGAGCTGGGCGATCACGTGGCCGGCGACCGACAGGATGACCGGCATCCCGTCGGACACCCCTGACGGCGAGCCGGGGAGATTCACCACGAGAGCGTTCCCGGCGACTCCGGCGAGACCGCGGGTGAGCAGCGCGACCGGCTTGACGGCGGCGCCCTGTCGGCGCAGCTCCTCCGGGATGCCGGGGATCTGCCTGTCCAGCACGCGCGCTGTGCCCTCCGGGGTGGCGTCCCTCGGGGCGACCCCGGTGCCGCCGGTGGTCACGATGAGCCGGATGCCGGAGGCCAGGAGCCCCCGGAGCGCGCCTTCGACGGCATCCGCTCCGTCCGGCACGATCATGGCGTCCTCGCAGTCGAACCCCGCCGTGCGGAGCGCCGCGACGGCGATCGGGCCTGCCGTGTCTGCGCGCGTGCCGGCGGAGGAGCGATCCGACACCGTGAGGACTGCTGCGGAGGTCATGTACTGAGAGTAACGCCGACCTCAGATGCTGAGGTCGGGACGCGGCTCCATCACGGTGCCCAGCGCCTCGAATGCGAGGCGCCGCTCCTCGATGCGGCGGTGCAGCTCGATCTGGGCGGCGTCGACGATCTGCGGGTCGATGCCGGCGGTCGGCGGATGCGGGTCGCCGTGGTGCGCGGCGATGTAGGCGTCGAGCTCGGGGCCGGAGGTCCACGAGGTGATCAGGGCATACCGGGGCGCGGCGCCGCGGTGCCAGACGGCGTGCCAGAAGCGCTGCGTGTCGACCACGATGCGGGAGCCGGCGCGCAGCGGCAGGCGGATCTCGCTCGCCGGTTCGAACCGGTCGGATCGGAGGATCAGCATCGACTCCACGTCATCCGACAGGTTGAAGAAGCCGCGCACCACCCAGCCGGATCCCTCGTCGTTGAGGCGGTTGTTGTCGTCCTGGTGCAGGTTGTAGATCGCGTCGGCGTACTCGTTGGGCTGCAGCTCGATCACCCGGCACCGGCCGACGCCCGCGCCAGGCTCGAGAGCGCGCCGCTGCAGGGTCGGCGCGATCGCGATCTGCGACTCGACCCAGACGCCGTCCTTGTCGGTGCGCGGCGGTGTGTGGTTCCAGAAGCCGTTGCAGTCGATCTCGCCCGCGTAGCTCGCGAGCGGCGCGAACCGGGTGATGCCGGAGGAGCGCCAGCCGACGTACTCCAGGTCGAGCCACTCGGCGGGGTCTGCGGCCTGGTCGTGGTCGTCGAGCACGACGTAGCCGGTCTCGGCCAGCGCCGCTGACGTGATGAATCCCATGCCGTGTGTCCCTCCGTGCCGGTTAGGCCATCCTAACTCTTCGATCGGCTCCCGCCGGGGGTGCTTCGCACCACGAGCCCGCTAGTACCATGTGCCGTATGACACTCGGACGGGGGCGCTCATGAGCGAGTACGCGACGCAGCTCACACCTGCGGAGAGCCTTCGCGAGCAGGTCGAGACACAGCTCGCATCGCGCGTCGTCTCCGGAGTGATCCCGCCAGGGCACGTGCTGACGGTGCCGACGCTCGCCGCCGATTTCGGCGTCAGCGCGACGCCTGTCCGCGAGGCGATGCTGAACCTCGCCCGTCGCGGGTTCCTCCGCCCCATCCGCAATCGCGGCTTCGAGGTCACCGAGGTCTCGCCCGACGAGCTGCGAGAGCTCGGCGAGGTGCGGATGCTGCTGGAGGCGCCGCCGATGGCCCGGATCGCCGGGACCCTCGACGCCGAGACCGAGACCCTGCTCCGCGATCTCGCCGACAGGATCGTCGAGGCCGGACGCGAGGGCCGATTCGACGAGTACCTGGCCGTCGACACGGAGTTCCACCTGCGCATCCTCGAGTGCGCGGGCAACCGCAAGCTGGTCGAGACGGTTCGCGAGCTGCGGCAGCAGACCCGCCTGGTCGGCCTCGTGCATCTGGCGGAGACGGACACCCTGATGTCGACGGCGCTGGAGCACGCCGAGCTCGTCGATCTTCTGGTCGCGGGCGATGGCGCGGGAGCGGAGGCGCTGATGAGGCGCCACATCGGTCACGTCGGCGGTGTGTGGAGCGGGCACGGGGAGGACTGACCGCGGACGAGCCCCGATGCCGGTGATCGGAATCGGGGCTATCGCTCAGTGCTCGCGGTGAGTAATGTGTCACATGCTATCAAGTGGTCAATTGCAATGACGCATACCTGGAGGCTCTCATGAAGACCCGCACACAGCGCACCCGCAAGCTTCTCGTCCTCGCCGCCGCGACCGGCGTGCTCCTCGCCACGGCCGGCTGCTCCGGCGGCCTCGGCGGGAGCGATGACGGAGGCTCCGACGAGTCGGGCACGATCAAGCTCGGCATGCTCGCGCCGTTCTCCGGCAGCGAGTCGGCCTTCGGCGAGTACATGCAGAACGGCGCGCAGCTCGCGATCGACGAGATCAACGCCGACGGCGGGATCGACGGACGCGAGCTCGAGCTGCAGGTCGAGGACGACGCCTGCGACGCGACAGCGGCGGTCGCCGCGGCGAACAAGCTCGTGACGGAGGGCATCGTCGCCTCCGTCGGCGGCTACTGCTCGGGCGCGACGCTGCCGACGCTGCCGATCTTCGACGAGGCCGGCGTCCCGATGGTGATCCCGGCGGCGAACTCGAACGAGCTGGTCAAGCAGGGGCTTCCCGGCGTGTTCCTCATCAACGGCACCGGCACCCAGCAGGCCGCCGCAGCCGTCGCCTACGCCGAGAAGAGCGGCATGGAGAACGTCGCGGTGATCGACGACGCGACCGCGTACTCGGCCGACCTCGCGGCATCCTTCGTCGCGCAGGCCGAAGAGGCGGGGCTCACCGTCTCGTTCGAGGCGACGGTCACCCCCGGCGAGAACGACTACTCGGCCGTCGCCACGCAGCTCGCCGGCGAGAAGCCGGAGCTGGTGTACTGGACCGGCTACTACCAGGAGGGCGGCCTGATCGTCCGCCAGGCGACGGATGCCGGCTACACCGGCGCCTTCCTCGTCGGAGACGGCTCGGTCGACGCGAAGTTCGCGGAGATCGCGGGCGACGGGTACACCGAGAACGTCCTCGGCACGTTCACGCAGACGCCCGACATGATCGAGGGCGCCGACGCCTGGATCGCCGACTACGAGGAGCTCGCGGGTGCCGCGCCCGGGCCGTACTCGACGCAGTCGTACGACGCCGTGCGGGTGATCGCGCAGGCGATCGAGGACGCGGGGAGCACCGAGTTCGAGGAGGTCGTGGCCGCTCTCGAGGGGCTGAATGACTTCGACACCTTCGCAGGCCCGCTCACGTTCACGAAGGACCACACGCTCTCGGGCGGCGGCTTCGTGATCGTCGGCATCGACCCGGCGACCGGCGCGTTCATCCTCGAAGACGACCTGCAGGACTGACTGGCGAGCGGGGCGGCCGAGCCGCCCCGCTCCGTCGGCGTCCGAAAGACGCGGAAGGACATCCGCAGTGATGCAACTCATCTGGAACGGCCTGATCGTCGGCTCGTTCTACGCACTCGTCGCACTCGGCTACAGCATGGTCTACGGGATCATCAAGCTGCTGAACTTCGCGCACGGCGACATCTACATGCTCGGCGCGTTCACCGGCTTCGCCACCCTGTCCGCGTTCGGCATCTCGAGCGAATCATCGATCCCGCTGCTGCTGGTCATCATGCTGCTGTCGATGGTCACGACCGGCCTGATCGGCGTCGGCATCGAGCGCATCGCCTACCGGCCGCTGCGGCGCAGCCCGCGGCTGGCGGTGCTGATCACCGCGATCGGCGTCTCGTTCACGCTGGAGTACGCGGTCAGGCAGATCTTCGGCCCGAACCCCGAGGCGTTCCCGGTGCGGCTGGAGTCGAGCGGATTCGACTTCGCCGGCATGCGGATCACCGCCGCGCAGATCGTGCTCGTGGTCATCGCCGGCGTGCTGATGCTGGTGCTCGCGCACGTCGTCGAGCGCACGCGCCAGGGGCGGGCGATGCGCGCGATCGCACTCGACCCGCAGGGCGCCCAGCTGATGGGCATCAACGTCAACCGGGTCATCGCGACCGTGTTCTTCATCGGCTCGGCGCTCGCCGGTGCCGCGGGCGTCATGGCCGGCGCCTACTACGGCTCGATCGACTTCCTGATGGGGTTCATGATCGGGCTCAAAGCCTTCACCGCCGCCGTGATCGGCGGCATCGGCAACCTGTACGGCGCGATGCTCGGCGGGCTGCTGCTGGGCCTGCTCGAATCGTTCGGCTCGGCGTGGTTCGGCGGCGAGTGGCGCGACGTGTTCTCCTTCGCCTTCCTGATCCTCTTCCTCACCTTCAAACCGACCGGACTCCTCGGCGCCCGCGTCGTAGAGAGGATGTGACATGCCCGGCATCTCGACACCGCTGCGCGACGCCCCGCTGCGCGCACCGTCCCCGCTGTTCGACCGCCGGCCCGCGGCGCACGGCATCCTCTCCTCCCAGCCGGGCTTCATGCGCGCCCTCGGCGGCCTGTGCGTCGTGCTGCTGGTGGTGCTGCCGTTCCTCGACGCATCCCGCTACACGATGTCGATCGCCACCAGCGCGCTCATCTACGTGATGCTCTGCATGGGACTGAACGTCGTCGTCGGATACGCGGGACTCCTCGATCTCGGCTATATCGCCTTCTTCGCGGTCGGCGCGTACATCTCCGGCATCCTCACGACAGAGCTCGGCTGGCCGATGTGGGCGGCGCTGCCGGCGACCATCCTCGCCTGCATCCTCGCCGGCATCGTCGTCGGCACACCCACCCTGCGGCTGCGCAGCGACTACCTCGCGATCGTCACCCTCGGCTTCGGCGAGATCATCCGCATCACGGCGAACAACCTCGAGATCACCGGCGGCCCCTCGGGGATCCACGGCATCCCGACCTGGTCGTTCGGCGACTGGAGCTTCGCCGACGGCTTCAGCCTGTTCGGGATCGAGTTCCCGCAGCGCGTGGTGTTCTACTACTTCGTCGCCGCGATCGTCGTGCTCGTCGGGGTCATCGGCGCCGGCCGTCTCGCCAGGGGTCGGCTCGGCCGCGCCTGGAAGGCGGTTCGCGACGACGAGGACGCCGCCGAGGCGATGGGCATCAACACCTACGTCGCCAAGATCACCGCGTACATCATCGGCGCGGTCTGGGCGGGCATCGCCGGGCAGCTGATGGCGACGCACCTGTCGGCGATCAGCCCGAACAGCTTCCAGTTCCTGTACTCGGCCCTGATCCTGATGGCCGTCGTGCTCGGCGGGATGGGATCGACGCCCGGCGTCATCATCGGCGCGCTGTTCGTATCCCTGGCGCCCGAGCTGCTGCGGGAGTTCTCGGAGTGGCGGTTCCTGATCTTCGGCGTGCTGCTGATCGTGGTCATGCTGTTCCGCCCGTCGGGTCTCTGGCCTGCCACCGCTGTTCTCCCGTGGCTGCGGCGCAAGCGCCCCGTCCCGCCTCCGACGGCCGGTTTCGCGGCGGTGCCGGCGGGCGACGAGAACATCGACGACAGTGAGGGGGCGCGATGACCGCGCTGCTCGAGGTCAAGGACCTCCGGCTGCAGTTCGGCGGCGTCAAGGCCGTCGACGGCCTGAGCTTCTCGGTCGAGGCGGGGGAGATCCTCGCGGTGATCGGGCCGAACGGCGCTGGCAAGACCAGTGCCTTCAACTGCATCTCGGCGTTCTACCTGCCCACCTCGGGCTCGGTGGTCTTCGACGGCAACAGCATCGTCCGCGAGCCCCCGGCGATCTGGCGCACCCTGCGGCTGGTCGACCTGCTGCAGAGCTTCGGCTTCTACCGCGTGCTGCCGTCCCGCGTGACGAAGTGGGGGATGGCGCGCACGTTCCAGAACCTGCGGCTGTTCCGCGAGCTCAGCGTCATCGACAACATCAAGACCGCGATGCACGCCAACCTGCGCGAGGGGGTCTGGGCGACGCTGCTGCACACGCCCGGGTACCTGCGAGCCGAGCAGGAGTGCACGGAGCAGGCCAGAGGCTGGTTGGACTTCGTCGGCTTCACCGGCGACGAGGACCTCTACGTCACGCAGCTGCCGTACGGCGAGCAGCGGAGGGTGGAGATCGCGCGGGCCCTCGCGAGCGGGCCCAAGCTGCTGCTGCTGGACGAGCCGGCCGCCGGCCTGAACTTCAACGAGAAGCAGGCCCTGATGCAGCTGATCCGGCGCATCCGCGACCTCGGCGTCGCGGTCGTGCTGATCGAGCACGACATGGGCCTGATCATGGAGCTCGCCGAGCGGATCGTGGTGCTCAACTACGGCAAGGAGATCGCCGTCGGCACACCGCAGGAGATCAAGAACGATCCGGTCGTGATCGAGGCGTACCTCGGCGTCGACGAGGAGCCGCTCGATGAGACGAAGCTGCAGACCGGCACCGTCGACCTCTCGCTGCTCGCCGAACCGGCGCGTGAGACGCGCAAGACCCGTGAGACCCGGGGGAGGAAGGACCGATGAGGATGCTCTCCGTCGAGGCCGCCGACGTCTACTACGGGCGTGTGCACGCGCTGCGCGAGCTCAGCTTCGAGGTGCGCGAAGGCGAGATCGTCTGCCTGCTCGGCAACAACGGCGCCGGCAAGTCCACGACCATGAACATGCTCTCGGGGCTCGTCCGCCCGAAGTCGGGGGTCGTGCGATGGGGCGAACTGGACCTCGCGACCGCGAAGCCGTGGGACATCGTGTCGGCGGGCCTCATCCACGTTCCAGAGGGGCGGCGGATCTTCTCGACCATGACGGTGCACGAGAACCTGCTGCTCGGCGGTTACACGGTGCGCGACCAGAAGCTCGTCGTCGAGCGCGTCGAGCAGGTGTACGCCCTGATGCCCCGGCTCGCCGAGCGTCGCCGTCAGCAGGGCGGCACCCTCTCCGGCGGCGAGCAGCAGATGGTCGCGATCGGCCGCGCGATCGTCGGCGGGCCGAAGCTGCTCCTGCTGGACGAGCCGTCGATGGGGCTCGCGCCGCTCGTGGTGAAGCAGGTGATGGAGACCATCCAGGCGGTCAACGCGCAGGGCACCACGGTGCTGCTGGTCGAGCAGAACGCGCGTGCGGCGCTGAAGATCGCCGACCGCGCATACGTCATCGAGACGGGCCAGACGACGCTGTCAGGACCCGCGGCCGACCTCGCCGCCGACGCCAGGGTCATCGATGCGTACCTCGGCGGCTGAACGGGCGATGACTGAACCGACTATGAAGGTACAGAACCGGAGGAGCATGCAGTGCGGGTGGTGGTGATCGGCGCGGGCATCATCGGCGCGGCCTGCGCTCTCGAGCTCGCGGAGCGCGGTGCCGACGTGGTGGTCGTCGACCGCACCGGCGTCGCCGCCGAGACCTCGAGCCGCTGCGAGGGGAACCTGCTCGTCAGCGACAAGGAACCAGGCCCGGAGGCGGATCTCGCGATCGCGTCGAACGTGCTGTGGCGCGACCTGGCCGCGCGGCTCGATGCGGACCGACCGCCGGGGCAGCCGGCGACGGAATTCGAGGCGAAGGGCGGGATCGTCGTCGCGTTCCCCGGTGGCGAGGGCGCGCTCGAGAGCTTCGCGGCGGCGCAGCGGGGCATCGGCATCCGGGCGGATCCTCTGGACGCAGCAGCGCTCCGCGCGGCCGAGCCGCACCTCGCCCCCGACGTCGCCCTCGCGATGCACTACCCGGACGACGCGCAGCTGCAGCCGTCGACCGCGACGCAGGCGCTGCTGGCGACCGCGCTGCGCCTCGGCGCCACGCTCCGCATCGCCGAGGTCACCGGTGCCGTGATGCGCGACGGGCGCCTCCGCGGCATCGACACGGATGCCGGGATCATCGAGGCCGACGCGGTGGTGAACTGCGCCGGGCCCTGGTCCGGCGAGGTGGCGGCGCGGCTCGGCGCGCGGCTGGACATCAGGCCGCGGCGGGGCGTGATCCTGGTCACCGCGCCGATGCCGCAGCGGGTCTTCCACAAGGTCTACGACAGCGACTACGTGGGCGCGGTCGGCTCGGGGGATGCCGCGCTGCAGACCTCGACCGTCGTGGAGTCCACACCGGGCGGCACCGTGCTGATCGGCTCGAGCCGCGAGCGCGTCGGGTTCGACGAGCATCCCGGTGTCGCGCCGTCGATCGAGATCGCGGCCAAGGCGATCCGGCTGTTCCCGTTCCTGGCGCAGACCACGCTGCTGCGGAGCTACTTCGGCTTTCGCCCCTATGCACCCGACCACCTGCCGGTGATCGGCGCCGACCCTGCGGTCGACGGGCTGTTCCACGCCACCGGTCACGAGGGCGCGGGCATCGGCCTGGCGCCGGCGACGGCATCCCTGATCTCGCACGCCGTGCTGGGAGCCGCGACCGCACTCGATCCCGCTCCGTTCCTCCCCGGACGCGCGAGCCTGCAGGAGGCCTCATGATCAGCATCACCGTCGACGAGGAGTGGTTCGAGGGCCGGGACGGCCAGACGATCGCCGGCGTGCTGATCGGGTCGGGCCGGATCACGTGGCGCACCGCGCAGACGGGAGAGCGCGGCGTGTTCTGCGGGATCGGCGTCTGCCACGACTGCCTCGTCACGGTGAACGGGCTGCCCGGCGTGCGCGCGTGCCAGCGCACGGCCGGTGACGGCGACGTGATCGAGAGCGAGGTGCGCGCATGACCCTGGTCGCCGTGCTCGGCGGAGGACCGGCCGGCCTCGCGGCCGCGCAGTCGGCGCTCGCCGCCGGCGCCGAGGTCACTCTCCTCGACGAGGGGACCGGCCTCGGCGGTCAGTTCTGGCGGCACCACGAGATGCTGACCGACCCCCGGCTGACGCACGGCCGGGCACGGTTCGACCGGCTTCGCGCCGCCCTCCAGCGGGCGACCGTGCACACCGGGGCGAGCGTGTGGTCGGCCGAGGTCGGCGCATCGGTCACGCTCCGCGCGCTGATCGGCGACGTCGACGGCCAGGACCGGCGCCCGCTCGACATTCAGGCGGATGCCGTGGTCGTGGCCACCGGCGCGCACGACCTGGCGCTGCCGGTGCCGGGGTGGACGCTGCCGGGTGTCACCACGGCCGGCGCCGCGCAGGCGCTCGCCAAGCGCGATGGGGTGAGCGTCGGGCGGCGGACCGTCGTCAGCGGCGCCGGTCCCTTCCTGCTGCCGGTCGCGCAGTCGCTCGCGCTCACCGGATCCGAAGTCGTGGGCGTGCACGAGGCGTCGCGCCTCGGCGCGCTCGCGGCCGGGTGGCTGCCGCGGCCGTGGCAGCTCGCCGGGAAGGCGGGCGAGCTCGTCGAGTACGTCACGGCTCTCGCCAGGCACGGCATCCCGTACCGCACGGGCAGCGCGGTCGTGCGCATCCTCGGCGACAGCAGGGTCGAGGCCGCCGTGGTCGCATCGCTGGACGCCGAATGGCGCCCGATCGCCGGCTCCGAGCGGGAGATCGCCTGCGATGCGGTCGCGCTCGGGCACGGTTTCACCCCTCGCCTTGAGGCGGCGCTCTCGCTGGGCTGCGCGCTCGGGGGCGGCAGGAGGTCCCGCTTCGTGATGGTCGACGACGAGCAGCGCACCAGCGTCGCGCAGGTGTTCGCGGCCGGCGAGGTCACCGGGATCGGCGGCGCGGATGCCGCGCTCGCCGAGGGCGCGATCGCCGGGTTCCTCGCGGCGGGCGGCGCGATCGACGACCCCCGGCTCCGCGGGCCGCTCGCGGTGCGGCGGCGGATGCGCGCGTTCGCGGCGCGGCTCGAGCGGGCGCACGGCATCCGCCCCGGGTGGACCGCGTGGCTCGACGACGACACCGTCGTCTGCCGCTGCGAGGCGGTGACCAGGCGGGTGATCGCGCAGAGCGCCGATGCTCCGGGGCGCGCCATGAAGCTCGCGAGCCGGGCCGGTCTCGGCCCATGCCAGGGGCGGACGTGCGGTCATGCCGTGGAGGAGATCGTGTCGCAGGCGGGCGGGACGCCTGCGGGATTCGATCGGAGACCGCTGCTCGCGCCGATCCGGCTCGGGGAGCTGGCGGATCGCGGGGGAGCCTGACCGGAGGCGAGAAACTCCTTGCGACAGCATCCACCCGCTGAGTAATATGTTACACATTACTCTTCAATGAAGACTTCGATCATGAACAGCTACGAGAGAATGGAATCCTGATGAACGGCACGATGGACCTGGGCGGCGTGGTCGTCGCGACGACCCTCGCATTCAAGGAGGACGCGTCTGCGCCCGCGGGCCTCGCCGTGGACTACGACCGCTTCGCCGAGCACGTCGACTTCCTGATGGCGAACGGATGCCACGGCGTCGGCCCGAACGGATCGCTGGGCGAGTACTCCTCGCTCACCGACGAGGAGCGCCGCCGGGTGATCCAGGTCGCGGTCGAGGCCGTCGACGGGCGCGGCATCGTCGTCGCCGGCGCGCACGGCGTCGGCAGCCACCAGGCGCGCAAGTGGGCGGAGATCGCCAGGGAGGACGGCGCCGACGGCGTGCTGCTCCTGCCGCCGACGGTCTACCGCGCCAACGAGCGCGAGGTCATCGCGCACTTCGAGGAGGTCGCCAAGGCGGGGCTGCCGATCATGGCGTACAACAACCCGTTCGACACGAAGGTCGACCTGGTCCCGTCGCTCGTCGCGAAGCTCGCCGAGATCCCCGAGGTCGTCGCGATCAAGGAGTTCTCCGGTGATGTGCGCCGGGTCTACGAGATCAAGGAGCTGTGCGACATCGACATCATCGCCGGCGCCGACGACGTGCTGTTCGAGCTGATGGTCAACGGCGCGGTCGGCTGGTTCGCCGGCTACCCGAACGCCTTCCCGCGCGAGGCTGTCGAGCTCTACAACCTCTGCAAGGACGCCCACTGGCACGAGGCGAAGGCCCTGTACGAGCAGCTGGTCGCCGTCTTCCGCTGGGATTCGCGCACCGAGTTCGTGCAGGCGATCAAGCTGTCGATGGACATCTGCGGCAACTCCTACGGCGGGCCGACGCGTCCGCCGCGCGGACCGCTCAGCGATGAGCAGCGCGCCCAGGTCACCGCCGACACCGAGCGCGCGCTGGCCGCGCTCGCGGCACGCACGGCGGCGGTCGCCTGATGCGCGGGCGCCGGGTGATCCAGGCGGTCGACTCGCACACCGAGGGGATGCCCACACGGGTCGTCACGGGTGGCGTCGGACGGATCCCCGGCGCCACCATGAACGACCGCCGGCTGCACGCCATGGAGCACCTCGACGGGCTCCGCGGCTTCCTGATGAACGAGCCGCGCGGCCACGCCGCGATGTCCGGTGCGCTGCTGCAGCCGCCGGCGCGCGACGACGCCGACTGGGGCGTCGTGTTCATCGAGGCATCCGGGTTCCTGCCGATGTGCGGGCACGGCACCATCGGCGTGGCCACCGTGCTCGTGGAGACGGGCATGGTCGAAGTCACCGAGCCGGTGACCGAGATCCGTCTCGACGTGCCGGCCGGGCTCGTGATCGCCCGCGTGCGGGTCGAGGGCGGGCGTGCGGTGGACGTGACCATCGAGAACGTGCCGAGTTTCGTCGACCGGCTGGATGAGCGCATCGAGGTGCCAGGCCTCGGCGAGATCGAGTACTCGGTCGCGTTCGGGGGCAACTACTACGCCCTGGTCGAGCTCGACCAGGTCGGGCTCCCGTTCGATCGCGCCCGCAAGGACGAGATCGCCGCGGCCGGTCTCGCCATCATGGACGCGATCAACGAGCAGGCGCCGCCGGTGCATCCGACGCTCTCCGGAGCGAACCACGTGCACCACGTCGAGTTCATCGCACCAGGGTCGGATGCCGTGCGCTCCCGCCATGCGATGGCGATCCACCCCGGCTGGTTCGACCGGTCGCCGTGCGGCACCGGCACCAGCGCACGCATGGCCGAGCTGCACGCGCGCGGGGAACTGGCGCTGGACGCGCCGTTCGTGAACGAGTCGTTCATCGGCACCGAATTCACCGGGCGCCTGATCGCCGAGACCACCGTGGGCGATCGTCCCGCGGTGATCCCCACCATCACCGGGCGGGCCTGGATCACCGGGCTCGGCCAGTACCTGCTCGATGAGAGCGACCCGTTCCCCGAGGGGTTCATCTTCTAATGGAGGAATCGTGACCGACACCACCGTGACCGACAGCACCGCGACCAGCGCGCGCCCGATCTCCGAGGTGGCCGCTGCGGCCGCGGGCGCGGCGCGTGCGTTCGCCCGCACGAGCCCCCGCGATCGCGGTGCGGCGCTCGTCGCCGTCGCCGACGCGCTGGATGCCGCGGCCGGCGACCTCATCGCGATCGCGATGCGCGAGACCGGCCTCGCCGAGGCGCGGCTCACCGGAGAGCTGCGGCGCACGTCGTGGCAGCTCCGGCTCTTCGCCGACACGATCGTCGACGGCGCCTACCTCGACGTGCGCATCGACGACGCCGACCCCGAGTACGTGATCGGCCCGCGGCCGGACCTCCGCCGGATGCTGGAGCCGGTGGGGCCGGTGCTGAACTTCGCGGCATCCAACTTCCCGTTCGCCTTCTCCGTGGCCGGCGGCGATTCCGCCGCCGCGCTCGCCGCCGGCTGCCCGCTCGTGGTCAAGGCGCACTCGGGGCACCTCGAGCTCTCCCGCCGGACGGCGTCGGTCGTGGCGTCCGCGCTGCGCGAGGCGGGGATGCCGGAGGGCGTGTTCCAGCTCATCGAGGGCCAGGAGAACGGCGTCGAGCTGCTGAAGGACGAGCGCATCCGCGCCGCCGCGTTCACCGGCTCCACGCATGTCGGCCGGCTGCTCGCCGACATCGCGGCATCCCGCCCGGTGCCGATCCCCTTCTACGGCGAGCTCGGCAGCGTGAACCCGGTCTACGCGACCTATGCGGATGACGCGCTGCTCAGCGCCTTCGTCGCTTCGGTCTCGGGCTCGGCAGGGCAGCTGTGCACCAAGCCAGGGTTCCTGTTCGTGCCCGAGGGTGCGGAACTCGACGCCGTGACCGCGGCCGCGACCGGGGTCGGCGAGCACCGCCTGCTGAACCCGGGCATCGGCCGGGCGTTCACTCAGCGCCGTGCCGACGTGCTCGGTGCCGACGGCGTCACGGTGCTCAGCGAGGGCGAGGTGCGGGCGGATGACGAGGGGCAGACGTACGCGACCCCGACCGTCGTGACGGTCGATGTCGACGCGCTTCTCGCCAACCGCGAGGCGCTGCTGGAGGAGTCGTTCGGGCCGCTCTCCGTGATCGTGCGCTACCGCGATGCCGCCGGGCTGCCGGCCCTGCACGAGGAGCTGTTCCCCGGCAACCTGACCTCCACCGTGCATGCGCGCGCGGAGGAGCTGGCCGACGGGTCGCTCCGCGACCTCGTCGACAGCCTCGCCGAGACGAGCGGCCGGGTGCTCTTCGGCGGCTGGCCCACCGGGGTCTCGGTGACGCCGGCGATGCAGCATGGCGGGCCGTACCCGGCCACCACGAGCGATGCCACGAGCGTCGGTACCGCGTCGATCACGCGATTCCTGCGCGGAGTCTCCTACCAGGGGGCACCGCAGGACCTGCTGCCCGCGCCGCTGCGCGATGAGAATCCGTGGAGGGTGCCGCAGCGGCGAAGCGCCGCGGGGCAGTCGACGACCTGGGGCGCGTTCGCGCGCTGAGGTCGTCCTGCCCGCGGTGGCGGCGCGGGGGAGTGCGCGGCGGTCAGCCCAGAACGCGGCCGCCGTGCACGACCATGCGTCGTGCGGAGGGATCCCACAGCACACGCGGATCGCTGATGGGATCGGCGCTGAGCAGCACGGCGTCGCCGTATGCGCCGGCCCCCAGGTGCCCGAGTGCGAGGTCGCCGATGAGCTCGCCATTGACCGCGGTCATCGAGTTCAGCGTCGCCGCGGCTCCTGATGCTTCGATCTGCAGGCGGATGCCGCACAGCTGGTCATCTTCGAGATCGCCCATCAGGTCGGTGCCGAAGCCGACCCGGACGCCGGCCTCGTGGGCGAGGCGCACAGCGTCCTGGCCCTTCGAGAGCACCTCGGAGTTCTTCGCGAGCGATGTCGCGTTGAGCCCGATCTGCGCGCCGCGGCGATCCATGGCGTCGTAGGCGGCGAGAGTGGGAACGAGGAAGGCGCCCAGTTCGGCCATGCGCCCGGCAGTGGCGCGGTCGATCAGGTTGCCGTGCTCGATCGAGCGGATGCCGTTCTCGATCGCGTGGCGCACTGCTTCGACCGAGTATGCGTGGGCGGCGACGTAGCTGCCGCGGCGCTGCGCCTCGTCGACGACCGCGCACAGCTCTTCGGATGAGTACTGGGGGTTGCGGATGGGATCGGTGAGTGAGAACACTCCGCCGGATGCCATGACCTTGATGGCGTGCGCGCCGGTGCGAAAACGATCGCGCACGGCCAGCCGCAGTGCGTCGACGCCGTCGGCGATTTCGCACATGTGGCCGTGCGCGAAGCAGACGTCGACATGCGCGGCGCGGGGGTCGCCGTGTCCGCCGGTCTGGCTGAGCGCGGGGCCGGTGAAGTGGTAGCGCGGCGAGGGGAACAGGTCTGCGTCGATCGCGCGAGCCAGTCCGATGTCGCCGCCGGCGACGTCGCGCACGGTGGTGAAGCCGCGGTGCAGTGCGGCCGTGAGTCGCTTCGCGCCGTTGATGGCGGCAAAGCTGAGCGGACCCCGCTCGTTCTCGAAGCCGTCCATGCTCGTCGCGTAGGCGTGGAAGTGCGCGTCGATCAGGCCCGGGATCAGCCAGCCGCCGGTGCCGTCGACTTCTTCGGATTCCGCCGCCAGGGCCGTATCATCGTCGACGACCACGCCGTCGACGATTCGCACATCGCGCGGGCTGAAGCCCGAACCGTCCCATACCTGGGCGCCGGTGATCGTGAGCGATCCGGTCTTCATCGCATTCCCCTCGTCTGGTGAGTCAATCGTCTGGTGAGTCAATGGTGTCAGCGCAGGCTGAACCCGCGGGTCAGCGGGTCGTCGTGGTCGAGCTCGAACGTGGACGACCCGGTGCGGTAGGCCATGCCGCGCACCTCCGGGATGACGCCGGCCGCAGTGCGTTCGGCGATCCGGGCCAGGAATCGGGTGCCGATGATCGAGTCGTGGGTGAGCTCCTCGCCGTCAGCGAGCTGACCGGATGCCGCGAGCATCGCGACGCGTGCGGCCGTGCCGGAGCCGCACGGGCTGCGGTCGACCTCGCCGTCGGCGAACACCGTGACGTTCCGCTGCCAGGGGCCGCGGTCCGTGCGGCCGAGGTCGTCGAACAGGATGGTGCCGTACACGCCGGAGAGCCGCGCGTCGGCGAGCTGCGCTGCCGGGTGCTGGTCGAGCGCCCACTTGATCTCCCGGCCGATCGCGATGAGGTCGGCGGTGTGCGCGGGCGCCACCTCGAGGCCGAGCGCGCCGGCTGGCAGGGTCGCGTAGACGGCGCCGCCGAAGACCAGGTCGACGTCGACATCGCCGCGGGTGGTGTGCAGGCGGATGCCGCGCTCGAGCACGCGCGACTCGACGCTGCGGAACACGATCTCCTCGATCCGGCCGCCGCTCTGGTGCACGCGGGCCTGCACTCGGCCGCTCGGCACGTCGATCGTGACCACCGTTTCGCCGTCGGGGTCGGAAGGCACTCTTCCGGTGCGCACGGCCCAGGCGCCGAGGGCGATCGTGCCGTGGCCGCAGGCCGTGGAGAAGCCGTCCTTGTGCCAGAACAGCACACCGAGGTCGGCACCGTCGTCGTCGGGCGGGGTGATGAAGCCGCCGTACATGTCGTCGTGGCCGCGGGGTTCGAGGCACAGGAACCGGCGGATCTCGTCGGCCTCCCCGGTCATCGCGTGCACGCGGCGTGCCGCGACGGTCGGACCGGTCGTCGGCACGCCCTCGACGATGCGGAACGGCTCGCCGGCCGTGTGCCAGTCCTCGACGGTCCAGTGCATTGTGCTCCTTGGTGGTCCTCTGCGGTTCAGTGGCTCTGCGGTTCAGTGGCTCTGCGGTTCAGCGGCTCTGCGGATCAGCGGCTCTGCGGATCAGACGGCGAGGCGCGCGACGGCGAGGTCCTGCCACCCCATGCCGCACGTCTTCACGATGCGAGGGCGATCGGTCGCCGGGGCCACGGCGCCGGTGAACAGCTCGTGCATGGTGATGAGATCGGCGGGCGACAGCATCCCGGCGGCGATCGCGCCGATGACGTCTCCCGCCTCGGTGCGGGCCACGCGTCTGCTCTCGACGACGACCTGCGAGCGGCCGAGGAGGGCGGGGTCGAGTTCGGTGCGGTCGGGTTCGTGGGAGCCGATCGCGATGATCGTCGCGTCGTCGCGGACGAGGGCGGCCGGGAACAGGGGAGTGGATGCCGTCGTGGCGCACACGATGAGGTCGGCGCTGCGGACGTCGGCTGCGGTGCCGACGGCGAGGTCGGCGTCGGGCGCGAACGCCCGAGCGGCTTCGACGGCGGCGCGTGCCCTGGTGTCGTCCCGGCCGATCATGCGCACGGTGCGCAACGGGCGGATGGCGGCGATGGCCTCGACATGGCGCACGGCCTGCGGTCCGCTGCCGAAGATCACCAGGTCGCCGGCATCCGGTCGGGCGAGAGGATCGGCAGCGGCGGCGGAGACGGCAGGGGTGCGCAGGCTGGTCAGCGCGGTGCCGTCGATCAGCGCCGTGGGGGTGAGGGTGTCGCCGTCGAGGAGGACGTAGACGGCCTGGATGCGCTCCAGGCCGCGGGCGGGGTTACCCGGCGCGACGCTCGCGAGCTTCTGGCCGACCGCGCCGCCGACGGCTGCGGGCATCAGCAGGAGCTGGCCGCCGGGAACGTCTTCGATCGTGCGCGGCAGGTCGTACTCCGGGTCGAAGCCGCTTCGAAGGGTCTCCTGGATCGCGGCGATCGCGGCTGCCATGCTGACCCGCTCGGAGAGTTCGCGGGCGGGGACCAGGGTGAGAGCGGCAATGACGTCGACCATGCCCCCATGCTAGGGGGTGGTGTGTGATATGGCACTGGGCTGTGGTCTACGTGTGGCCTGCGGATCCGCGGATTCGCGCAGCAGGCCTCGGGTGACGTAAGCTTGTCCGCGGTGACGTGTCCGAGCGGCCGAAGGTGCAACTCTCGAAAAGTTGTGTAGGGTAACCCCCTACCGTGGGTTCAAATCCCACCGTCACCGCCAAGTTGTACACGTTGGAACCCCCGGTAAACGAAAGTTTGCCGGGGGTTTTGCTTTCCCGGTTTCCGGCTGCTGGTTGGGCTGAAGGGCGGCTTGTCGCGCCACTTCGCGCCGTGTGTCGCCCGTTCGCGGCAAGGACGGCTGGATGGGCCAGTTCAGCCACTGCCGCCACGGGTGGGGCGTATTCGGCCTCGAGCACAATCTCTCGTTCTTGCGGATCATCAGGCTCATCGATGATGTCGATGCGGATGCTCGTGAACACCGCCTGGTTGAGGAGGCGCTTGGTGTGCTCGGAGACCGTGCTGTAGAGGTCGCCGGCTTTGCTCATGAGGCCTATGACCGTGTCGACGT
The DNA here is from genome assembly GCF_017355365.1 of Microbacterium sp. SD291. Classification (GTDB taxonomy): domain Bacteria; phylum Actinomycetota; class Actinomycetes; order Actinomycetales; family Microbacteriaceae; genus Microbacterium. The sequence continues at coordinate 54,013 of NZ_JADIJR010000013.1, forward strand.
GTTCGCGCATGAGCAACGTGTCGGTTTCGGAGGCGCGGATGATCCGTTCCGCTGCGGCAATCTCGGCGGAAACCTGATCTTGTCGTGGTCTGATGTCTTCGGCAGCGATGACACCGTCAAGGTAAGCATCGATGAGCCGCTGCTTCTTCGTCTGGAGGGCGCGCAGGCGCTTGCGCTGTGTCCCGGCGAGCTTCTCGGCCTCGGTGCTCTCGGTATCAAGGATGCTGTGCGCAGTAGCGCGTGCGACGGTTGTCTCTTCAGGGGTGAATTGCACACGGGTGTCCCATTCGCGTTGCATGGCGTGCTCGACGTCTTCGACAGGGACGTAAGGCAGGTCGCAGGTGGTGCGGCCGGTGTGCCTGCCGAGGCAGAAGAAGTAGCTGTAGACGCCGCCACGACCTCGGGAGTGTCCGTAGCCCATGCGTCCGCTGCAACGGTTGCAGAGCAGCCGCCCTTTGAGGGGGTGGTCGTGCTTCCATGCCCGGTCTCCGGCCAGGCGTCGGCCAGAGAGTAGCGACTGGACCTGATACCAGGTGTCATCGTCGATGAGTGCTTCGTGAGCGCCGTCGTAGACCACGCCGTGGTAGATGATCTTCCCGATGTAATACGGGTTCTTCAGGAGGCGATGCACCTGAGAATTGCTCAGCGCCTTGCCTTCGTACTTCCTCGTTTTCCGGCTTTTCAATCCCCGCTCGGCGAGGAGGTCGGTCAGGGTCGTGATGCTGACATCGCCAGTGGCGTAGGTGCGATATGCCCAAGTGATGTGCTCGGCACGCTCCGGATCGAGCATGATGCCTTTGATCTCGACGCCTTCGGTACGGGCGAGGGTGTTGAGATAGCCGATCGGTGCGACACCATGGGTGCCGCCGCCCCTGGCTTTCTGTTCCATTCCCTTCATGGCCTCGGTGGCGACGTTCGAGGAGTAGTACTCATTCATCGCTGCCGTTACGGTGCGCTGGAATCGGCCTGCCGTGGTGTCGTCAAAGCGCTCGGTGACGGACTCCAGTTTCGCGCCCGTCTGCTTGATAGCAAGAAAAAGCGCCGCATCGTCAGCGGTGTTGCGTGCCAGGCGGTCGAGCTTGTGCACGATCACGTACCCGACCTGGTGCACCTTGATGTACTCGAGGAGTGCCTGGAGTCCTGGGCGGTCGGTCGTGCGGGCGGACTCGCCTGCGTCGATGAACTGCTCAACGACCTCGGCGCCGAGGTCGTGCGCGTGACGGGTGCAGTACTCGCGCTGGGCAGGCAATGAGTACCCTTCCGGTTCGCCGTTCTTCCGTGCCTGACGAGAGGTCGACACACGCGCGTAGATCACGGCGCGCTTCATCCGAGCCGTTCTCACTTCCGTCACCTCGTCGGTAGACGGGAGTCCGATCGCCTGGGCAACAAGTTGATTTTTCATAAGGGATGCCCTCCTTTCTGCCTGATGGAGGGAGGTTTTCCGAGGTTCCCTCTCGAGGTGGCCCTCGGACGATAGCTCCGAATGCGAAACGAGTCAATGTACGAGTCGCTCCTGAGGCAAAAACTACAACAGTGGACATTTGTTCGAATGGCCAACGTTAAGTGGACCACCAAAGAGTGACTCGCTCACCAGGTACCTGACCGGCCTCGAGGCACGCGAAGAAACTGCGCGAATGCGCAGTGAGTCCCGTCCTGTTTCGGCCAGATCCCATTTGTCTAGGACGAATGGCCAATCGTCTGTCCACTGAAGTACCTACAGACGATGGAGATATCCCTCGATACGTTGAAGGCTCATTCATCTGAAAGGGGTAAGGATGGTCCAGCAGACGACGACCCGCACTCACGGTCGCCTCACTTATTGCAACAACCGTACTTGTGGCATCCGGGGGAGTCGCGGCATCGGCAGACGACACCGTGACCAGTCCGATCGAGGCCCTCGAGACCGTAATGTCCCTGTCGAGTAGCGAATCAACGGCGGTTCTCGACGAGGTGGCAAATGTGTCGACGGACGAGAGCGGTAGCGCAGCCATCGAGGCTGAGGTCAACGACGTCGAAGTAATCATCCCGACGAGCGCATCCGACCCGATCTCGCTGACGTTCGCAACCGGTAGCGCCTTCGCGGTCGACCTTCCAGCTGGCGAGCAGTCAGCAGACGCCAGTGCCCTTGAGCCCGGTGTGGTGGCATTCGATGCGGGCACGTTCACAACGATCCCGGTGGTCAAAGACGATGGCTCGGTTCAGATCGCAACGGTCCTCGATGGCCCAGAGTCCCCGACTGCGTATGAGTACGGCATCACCATTGCAGGTGGCGGCAGCCTCTCGTTGACGGATGAGGGCGTCGTCCTCGTCACTGGGGCCGACGGGAAACTCACGGGTGCAGTCGCTCCGGCCTGGGCGCTCGATGCGGACGGTCGCAATGTCCCCACTCGCTACGAAGTTCAGGGCGACACGCTCGTTCAGATCGTCGACCACACTGAGGGGAGCTTCTCGTACCCGATCGTGGCTGATCCGTGGATGGGCGGTAACCTGTTCGATCGAATGAATACGGGCTCGTGGAACAGCCAGCCCCGATACTCGCTCTTCCGTAGCACCTGGGGTGCGGTCGTCAGCGGCTACGCGACCGCGACGCCGATCTTCCTCTCTGCGGGGTGGTCGGAGGCCGTGTCGCGTTGGCCCGTCCTGACGAGCAAGGAGACGCTGCACCAGCAGTACGACTGCCACGCGTTCTATGCAATCCTTAAGCCTGACTCCTGGAACCTGGAGAAGGCTCGTTCAAACAATTCCGGTTGGGGCTCCACGATCGCCTCACACTGGTGCAACTGGTGAGGTGAATCATGCGAACTCTATCTCTGTGCCTTTTGTCCGCCGGCGTCGCGCTCATAATCGCATTCGGAATCGTTACGTTCGAGGCCGGAATGATCCTCGACGAAACCGGCGGTAACGGCCGGTTCCTGGCGGGTCAGGCAGTCATCGGCCTGAGTGGAGTCGTGCTCCTGCTCCTCGGCCTCGCTCTGTTTATCCTGTGGGCAAAGCGGCACTATCCAGTAGAAGCGCCGAACGCAAAGCCGGTGCATGCCAGCTGACTGAATCCACTGAATCGCCGGTCGACTCCTTCACTGCGAGTCGGCCGGCGCTTCGATTTGTCCTACTCGCTCAATCCGCATCCTCATCGCGCTGGACGGTGCCGGGTCCTACGTGAACGCCTCGGTGCAGATCGGGCATCCGGCACACGTGCGGGTCGTGGCGGATGTGGCGGAGTGGTCGCTCGGGCTCGAGCCAGGCGCTCTGCGGGCGGCGATCGACGGGCAGACCTAGACTCGGTCGGCGAGCCGGCCCGCTCACTCCGTCGCGAGATCCTCGACGGGCGCCGCGGCGATGGATGTGCGGGAGGTGCGAACGCCCGCGCGGTCGAGCATCGACGGAGACGGCGTCGAAGCGGCCAGTGCGGCGCTGAAGTCCGCTCCTGGGATGCGGAGCAGCCGGCACTCGGTCGCGGCCGTCACGGTCGCAGACCGTGCGGCGTCGTCGAGGAGACCGATCTCCCCGACATAGCCGGGCGTTGCGACATCGGGCAGGTCGATCGCGACGCCGTCGTCGCGCACGGCGCTGATCTGCAGCATCCCGTCGGTGAGCACCCACAGCGCGTCGGACGGGTCGCCCTGCCGGATGATGGTCTCCCCGGCCTGCACCGTGCGCTCTTCGACGGCTTCGGCAAGGTGCTCCAGGAGGCTGCGCGGCGCGCCGGCGAAGAGGTCCAGCTGTTCGAGGACGCTCGTGTACGGCGCGAGCCGGGCGGCCTTCTGCGCCATGTCCTTGTCGATCCGCAGCAGGACAGGCACCCCGATGAGGCCGAGCAGCGGCACGCCGAGGCCGATCGCGGCGAACGCCCAGCCGATCCCGAACTGCGCGAGCAGCCAGCTGCCGAGGATGGAGGTCAGCACCGCGCTGGCGAGGATCATCACGTCCACGGTGCCGATCACCCGCCCGAGAACGTCACGCGGCAGGTCGCGCTGGAGGGTGGTGAAGGCGAGGACGTCGACGATCACCATCCCGACGCCCGACACGACCTGCAGCAGCAGAGCGCTCGGGATGGATCCGACGAAGACGGATATCCACAGTGGCACGCACTGGATGACGAGCGCACCCGTGATGAGCAGGGTCAGCCGCCTCGACCCGGTGAGGCGCTGAGCGAGGCCCGCGACGATCACGCTGCCCAGGGCGTTGGCGGCGAGCAGCAGGCTGTATCCCGCGACGCCGCCGTCCAGGTGCTCGGCGAGCGACGGCAGCAGCACGGTCGCGGAGCTGGCGACGGCCGAGTCGAGCACGAGGAACATCGTGAGCACGAGCGCCTTGTGGTGCTTGCCGAGCGCTGCGACGCCAGACACCCACTGGGTGAAGGCGCCGCCGCCGGGTTCGGCGCTGCCCCGTGATCGCACCCGCAGCGTCCGGTACAGAAGAGCTGCGACGACGAAGCTCGCCGCATTGATCAGGATGCCCCAGACGGGCTCACCGACCAGCAGCAGGACGGCGCCGATCCCCGGTCCGACGACCACGATCACGCTCTCCAGCACCGCGAACAAGGCGTTCGCCGCCACCAGATCGGATTCGGGGACAGTCTCGGGGATGAGCGCTCCGGATGCCGCCCTCACCGGCGAGCACACGGCCGTGAGCAGCGCCGCCGCGAGCAGGAGCAGCCACAGCGGGGCGTCGAACACGACGAGCGTCGCGATGCCCAGCGTCACGAACGCGGCGAGGATCGCGCTGACCATCAGCACCATCCGCCGGTCGTAGCGGTCGGCGAGCACACCGGCGTAACCGCCGCACAGCATCCCGACGATCCAGCGGACGGTGACGAGCGCCGCGATCCAGCCGGCGGAATGCGTGCGCTCGAAGACGTAGGAGATGAGGACGACGTTATAAGCCCAGGATGCTCCGCCGTCCGCGATGAACGCCAGCGCGAGGGTGCGCAGGTCGTGATGTCTCAGCGCGGCGGTGAATCGCGGCTTCGCGACACGAGTTGCCATTCCCGCATCCTGATCTCACGCGCGATCACGCGCATCGGTGAGATCACTGAAGTTCGAGCGTGACCGCGGGCCGGAAGTCCGTGTCAGGCGGAACCGGGAGGCAGCTTGTCGACGCCGTGTCGCTTCGGCTTGTCCGGCTCGGCCTCGGTCGCCGGTGAGGCGTGCTCAGGGGCCTGCGGAGGGTCTGCGGCCGGATAGCCCGGCTCTTCGCCGTCGGTCGCCTCGTCGCGCTCCTCGGCCGGCGGGAGGTGGTCCCGCGGCTGCGTGATGTCGTCTGGATTGCGTGCCATGAGCCCAGATTCCGCCCGCCGGCATCCGCTCGCCAGGGGGTTGTGAAGACGGGGCTCGTGTGGTTGGAGATCGCGCACGACGAGCAGCCCCTCGATCCTCGGGGGAAGTGGGATCGCGGGGCTGCTCGCAGCTCGTGCGCGCGGATCAGCCCCTCACGGGTGCAACCCCGATGGCCCGCTCGCGCAGCTTGCCCAGCGCTCCGGCCGCCGGCAGGTGCTCCCAGTCGCCGGCCGTGGCCTCCAGTCCGATCGCGAGCCCGAGCGCGTAGTCCGCGTAGAAGTTCGGGACCGTCTTCAGCGCCGTCCGCCACGGGATCGGATCCGGCCCCTCCGGCAGCGGCGGGAACGGCTCCGGCTCCGGCGGGCAGATGTCGGGGATGTCGTCGAACGCGACGCCCAGCAATCGCGCAGTGCCGGCGGCCTGGACCACGGCGTACGCGGTCCTGAGGCCGTACCGCACGCCCACCGCAGCCTCGGCGGGCGGCAGGGGCTGCGGGTTCAGGGCGACCGAGTTCACAGTCCTCCCGAGCGGACCGTTCGGACCGATGATCTCCTCCCACAGGGCGGGATGCCGGTTCGCGAGTATCGCCCACAGAGCCGTCTCGCGCAGTGACTTCCTGGGTGCCATGTCGGCGCCCTCCTTCCGGTCCGCGACGGCGGACCCTCATGGCTGCAGGGGCCGGGGACGACCCGCGACCCGGGTCACAGTGCAAGAGAGCCCGCGCACCGCCTTGATACATCGCAGCGGCACGTATCAGGGCGACCGGCATATCGCTCTCCGCTTCTGAGATGAACGAAGGAGACCGGATCATGAACACAGCAGTCCCACCCCGCCTCGAGGAGGCGGTCGACCGTCTCTCCCGCACCGTCGGGGCTCTCCTGGGCGGTACACCCGGAGCGCAGGAGGTCATCTGCAGTCTGGATTTCGCGGCGGCGGAGGCGCTCGCCGAAGTGCTCGAGGCCGGCCGGCACGGCGATGTCGCCGCGCGTCTCATGCATCGCTGGGCTGTCACGGAACCGGATTGGGACGAAGAGTACGGCGACGTCATCCGCCGGTGGCTCGCCCTCGACGTCGGGTCGATCCCGGCTCGCTGAAGAATCTTCCGCGGACATGTATCAGGAGCGCTCTACCGCTCTCTACCCGGTGTGGACACAATTGACCGTATGACGCAGGAGGGGGCCGTTGCGGCGGTCGATTCCACGGAGCCCGCGCGCTGGGAACGCGCGGGCTCCCTCTTCTCACGCTGGCGCGAAGGCGACGGGCGTGCGATGGACGAGCTCGTGCGGCTCATGACGCCGTCGCTGTGGCACATCGTGCGCGCCTACGGGCTCGATGCCGCGCTCGCGCAGGACGTCGTGCAGACGACCTGGCTGACGCTCGTCCGCCGGCACGACTCGATCATCGATCCGCGGGCGATCTCGGGATGGCTGACGATGTGCGCGCGCCGCGAGGCGTGGCGCGTGGGCAAGGGGCAGCGGCGCGACGGCGCGACCGACGCGGACTCGCTCGAGCCGCGCCTGCCCGCGCACGAGTCGGCCGAGCAGACCGCCGAGGTGCAGGACGACAGCCGCCGGCTGTGGAGCTGCGTGCGGACGCTCGACGAGCGATGCCAGCGACTGCTGCGGGTCGTCGCTTTCGAGGAGCGCCCCGACTACGCGCGCATCGCGACGGACCTCCGGATGCCGATCGGGTCGATCGGGCCGACGCGTCAGCGGTGTCTCGGCAAGCTCCGCGCCCTGCTCGAGGGCGACGGCTGGGGAGGAAGATCATGACCAGGGACGATGGGGCCCGAAGCCCGGACGCCGCGCTGTTCGCGCGGCTTCGCGAGACGTGGGAGGCCGCCGATCCGGTGCCGGACGATCTCGTCGACCGGATGGTCGCCGCCGTCGCGGTCGAGGATCTGTCGCGCGCGTACGAGCTGCTGACGCTCGTCGAGGCGACGCCGCTCGCGGTGGTCCGCGGTGAGACCGACACCGCGACCCTGCAGTTCAGCGACGGGCAGACCAGCGTGCTGCTGCACGTGACAGCGACCGAGGACGGCTCCCGCCGCGTCGACGGGTGGGTGGATGCCGAGGCGCTCGCCATCCGCCTCGCGCAGGGCGAGCGGGACTGGCCGGCCGTCGCCGGCGAGCACGGGCGCTTCCAGTTCGACTCGATCCCGGCAGGGGTCTCGAGGCTGCGCATCGTCGTGCGCGGCGGCGACGGCGACCTGCACGAGTTCCAGACCCCGCAGTTCGAAGTGTGAGTGAGGAGAAGCCGTGAGCGATCAGGACGCGACGATGAGGGACCCGGACGACTGGCGGGAGGTGCGGCGCTTCGCGCTGCTCGACCCCTCCGGCGAGGTCCCCGGCTCGGTCTTCCCGACGCTGTACGTCGCCGACGAGCTCCTGGTTCACACCGCCGAGGCGGACCCGCGTGCGATCGAGGAGCTGCGCGCTCTGGCTGCGAAGGCGGGCTGGGCGCTCGACCTCGACGCGGAGGACGGCGGGGTCGAGGGCCCTCGCTCCGACCCGAAGCGCCGCCGCGCGCCTCGCCGCTCGCGCGGGGCGAGCACATCGGTCCTGCTGCATCTCGGCGTGGCATCCGACGCGGATCGCGTGGTCGCGACCCCCGACGCGTGGGCTCTGCTGCGTCAGGCGCGGCGCAGCGACTGGGGCCGGAGGGGCATCGGCCTCAATCACGTGCTGACCACCGACACGATCGGGCTCAACCCGTTCAAAGCCAATCCGTTCAAGGCGAACCCGTTCAAAGCGAACCCTTTCAAGGCGAATCCGTTCAAGGCGAACGCCGGCACCGTGGGGATCGGCAGCTACGGCGACCTCGGCACCGGCGGCCTGCAGCCGGTGACCTACCTCGGGCCGGCTCCCGCACGCCGCCACCCGAACGCGACCCCGCCGATCGTCGCGGTGTTCGACACAGGCGCGGGAGAGCATCCGTGGCTCGCGGATGCCGTGATCGAGCCCCGGCTCCGCTCGGGCGAGCCCATCGGGATCGACCCGGCGTCGCCGACGGATCCGGAGCGCGACCCATCGCTCGCCGAGCCGCTGGACGGGATCTTCGACGACGCGGCGGGGCACGGCACATTCATCGCCGGCATCATCCGCCAGGAGTGCCCTGATGCCATGATCCTGCCGGCGCGGATCGCCGACGGCGAGGGCGTGATCCTCGAGAACGACCTGATCGGGGCGCTCGGGCGGCTCGTGGAGTTCATGGACGACACCACCCTCGAGAAGAAGCGCGGCGGCTCCAGGGTCGCGGTGCTGAATCTCTCGTTCAGCTACTACCACGAGACCCCGGACGACCCTGGCACGGTGTCCGAACTCGGACGGCTTCTCGACGAGATCCGCGGGCGGGGCTGCGCCGTGGTCTGCTCCGCGGGGAACGAGGCGACATCGAGACCGACCTATCCCGCCGCGATCCCCGCCGAGAAGCCGGACCTGCACGTGTCGGTCGGCGCGCTGAACCCCTCGGACCGCTCCGTGGCGCTGTTCTCGAACGTCGGAGACTGGGTCGAGGTGTACGCGCCGGGCGTCTCGCTGCTCTCCACGGTGCCGGTCGCGTTCGAGGGCGGGATCCAGGCCGGAACGAGGGATGACGGTCACGGCCGTCGCCGGCAGACGCTGGACGTCGACGACTTCCGCGGCGGATTCGGGGTGTGGAGCGGCACGTCGTTCGCCGCGCCCGTCGTCGCGGGTCGCATCGCGGCGCAGATCGTGGCGGGCGAGAGCCCCGATGCCGCGAAGAAGATCGTGGTGAGCGAACTCGCCGGACGGGACCGCTCGCGGATGGAGTGATCACGCGCCATCCTGAGAGCATGAAGCTGTCCGCCGCAGAGCTGCACCGTCAGGGACGTGCTCATCTGAACGCGGGACGGAACGCGGCGGCGCGACGCGTGCTGAAGCTCGCCGCCGAGCGGACGGACGACCAGGACCTGCGCGCCCGCATCGCCGGCTCGCTCGCCGCGCTGACGATCCGCCAGGGGGATCCGGAAGCCGCCGAGCAGCTGTGCCGCGAGGCGCTGGCGCTGCCGGGGGTGTCCGACGGCACGGCGGCGATCGTGTACGGTCAGCTCGGCCTCCTCGCCCTCGAGCGCGGCGCGCTGGACGAGGCGGTGACGCTGCTCGATCGCGGGATCACCGGGATCGGCGAGGAGGCGGAGTACCGGGCGCCCATGCTGGTCAACCGCAGCGTCGCGCACAGCCAGGCCGGGCGGCTCGCGGCGGCGCGGGCGGACGTCGAGGCGGCGGCGGACGACTACCGCACGGTCGGGGGCGAAGTGGAGCGGGCGATGGCGATGCACAACGCCGGCTACATCGCTCTGCTCGAGGGCGACCTGATCGCCGCGCTGGACACCATGGGCGAGGCCCGCGGCGCGCTCGCCGCGGCATCCGCCGTGAACGCGGCGATCTGCGACCTGGACCGCGCAGAGGTGCTGCGGGATGCCGGGCTCGCTCGGGAGGCCGAGCGCAGCCTCGAGCGCGTCGTCGCGGTGTTCGGCGCGAACCGGATGCGGCAGGCGAAGGGCGAGGCGCAGTTCCATCTGGCACGGTCGCTGCTCACGCATACGCCGGCGAAGGCCGTGGCCGCCGCATCCGCCGCCGCCCGCACCTTCCGCGCGGTCGGCAGCGATTGGTGGGCGCTGCGCGCTGACGGGCTGCGCCTGCGCGCGCGGCTGATCGCGGAGCGCGACGTGCCCGGTGGCGGGCGGAGGAGCGCATCGCCCGGCACGGAGGCGGATGCCGTCGCCGACGCGCTGCACCGCGAGGGCCTGCGCGCGGAGGCCGCGGCGCTTCGACTGACCGGGGAGCTCGCACTCGCGGGGCGGGGGAGTGCGGCATCGGCGGTGATCCGGACTCCGCGGGACGCGCCGCTTCAGGTGCGTCTGCTGGCGCAGGAGGTGCGGTCCGCGCGCGCGGGGGCTCGCGGTGACGAGTCCGGTGCCAGGCGGCATGCCGCCGCCGGTCTGGACGCGCTCGCCGAATGGCACCGGTCGTTCGGCAGCCTCGATCTCGCGACGTCGCTCGCGATGCACGGGGCGGGGCTCGTCTTCGCCGGGCTCGGATCGGCCGTGCGGTCGCGGCGTCCCGACGTCGTCTTCGACTGGTCCGAGCGGGCGAGGCACCTCAGCCAGCAGACGATCCCGCTCCGCCCGCCGCGAGACGAGGCGCTGGCCGCAGACCTCGCCGAGCTCCGGGTGCTGCGGTCCGAGTCCGGCGCGGGCGACTGGCTCTCGTCGCCGCGGGCGGCGGAGCTCAGCGAGCGGGTTCGGCGACGGCAGTGGTCGTCCACCGGGGCGGCCGGCACGCGGGATCGCATCTCGCTCGACGAACTCCGCTCCTCGCTCACAGACGGCACCGCGCTCGTCTCGTACATCTTCGACGGCGCGGGCCTGACCGCACTCGCCGTGACGCAGCAGCACGCCCGCGTGCTCGACATCGGGCCGTGGGCGCGCGTCGACTCCGCCTTCGCCGGGCTGCGCGCCGACCTCGACGTGACCGCCTCCGTGCGCACGGGGCCGCTGGTTCCGGTGGTGCGGGATTCGCTCGAGGAGCGGCTCATCGCGCTGTCGGAGGCGCTCGTCGAGCCCGTCCTCGCCACCATCGGGGAGCGGAGCGTCGCCATCACGGTGCCCGGCATCCTGGGCGGGATCCCCTGGGGCATGCTGCCGGGCATGCGCGGCAGGGCCTTCACCGTGGCGAATTCGGCGAGTCAGTGGGTCGCCGGCCGGGCCGGCGCGACGGCACCGGGCGTCGGCTTCGTCGTGGGCCCCCGCGTCGCGCGCGGCACGGAGGAGGTCACCAGGGCGGCCTCGGCGTGGCGCACGGCCACGGTGCTTGACCGCGCCGCCGCGACGGTGGAGGCGACGGAGGCCCTCGCCGCTCGAGTCGGCACCCTGCACGTCGCAGCGCACGGCAGGCACTCGTCGGAGAACCCGCTGTTCTCCGGTCTGGAGCTCGCGGACGGCTCGCTGTTCGGGCACGACATCGACCTCATCCCGAACGTGCCGGACACGGTCGTGCTCTCCGCCTGCGAGCTCGGTCGCTCGTCCGTGCGCTGGGGTGAGGAGGCCGTGGGCATGACCCGCGCCTGGCTGCACGCCGGCACGCGCTGCGTCATCGCGTCGCCCGTCGTGGTCGCCGACGATGTCGCCTGCGACCTGCTCGCCGCGATGCACGAGCGGCTCGCGGCCGGGGTCTCCCCGGCCGGATCGCTGGCACTGGCGGCGCAGGAGACCGGCATCGTCGCGCCGTTCCAGGCGCACGGCGCCGGGTTCTGAGGGGCGGCGGCGGCCCCAGGTGCCGACACCGGCGAAACGCCTCTGGCGCAGGCTCACCGGCGCGAGGATGATGGCACCAGACGGCGCCGGGGGACACCGCCGGGATCAGAATCCGCCGAGTGCGTATCACCGCGCTCCGACCGGCCTCTGTGTCTTATGAAGGGAGGCTCGCGGCGCGCACCGTGCGCAGCTTCGACGTCTCCGGCGGACTCATCGCCGAGTCCGTGTTCGATCCGGTGCGGCAGCCGGGCGACGCAGGAGAGGAAGGCACGTGTTCATATCGACCGTCACCGTGGACGCGAATCAGCGCATGGCCGATGCCGCGGAACGGGCAGCGGGGATCTCCGACGACGCGTACGTCGTCGTGCGCCGGCGCGCGGACGACGCGCTCTTCTTCTACGCCTTCACCATCCGGTTCCTCCGCGCCATGGCGGTGCGTGAGCCCGATGCGGCGGTGGTCGATGCCCTGAACCTGCACGAGAGCGGAGCGATGCGCACGGTTCAGCTGGCCGAGGCCCGGCAGGCGGATGCCGGCACCGCAGTCGTGCTCGACGGCGATGCCGTCGCGGGAGTCCTGATGGACGTCAGCGGAGGCCGCGGCGTCGAAGCGGGCCCGCCTCCGGCGATGGCGCCGCCTCCCGCTCCGATGGCGCCGCCTCCCGCTCCGATGGCGCCGCCTCCCGTCTCGCCGGCAGCGCCGCCCCCGGCATCCGCTCCGCCTCCCGCACCCGGGCCGCCCCCGGCATCCGCTCCTCCGCCCGATCTCGCTCCTGCGACGGATCTCGCTCCGCCTCCGGCATCCGCTCCACCAGCGGAGGTCACGGAGGGCTCGGCGGGCGCGGAAGCTCCTGTGACCTCGGCCGGCGAGGTCCCGGTGACCGCACCGGCGCCGAGCGCCGCACAGCCGTTCACCGCATCGCCGCGCATCGACTGCCCCACTCACGCGACCGTCGGCCGGCCGTTCGATGTGGTCGTGGGCCTCGGCGTCCCTCCCTCGGCGGGTGCCGTCGACGGCGCGGTCGTCGTCGACACCGTGCTGGCGGAGTTCGATCTCGTGGTGTCGATGGTCGCCCACGGCTTCTCGGCGACCCGCACGAGGGACGTCCTGCATGTGGTCCGCGCCGACCCGGAATCCGGGCAGGTCACCTTCACGGTCACGGCCGATCCGATCGAAGGCGCGATCGCCTCGGCGCTCGTGTTCATCGACTTCTCGTTCGGCGGCGTGCTCTGCGGGCGCGCGTGGCGCCCCATCGCCGTCTCGGCGGACGGCATCATGCCGGCGATCCCCGCCCCCGCCGCGGGCGCCCAGGGCGGGCTGACCACGCCGGTGCAGGTCGTCGAGGCCGAGCGGCCGCCCGACCTGGTCGTCACGATCAGCGAGAACGACGACAGCACGCAGCTGGAGTGGCAGTTCGAGAGCCGTCATCAGGATGTCGCCCTGCCTCGCGGCCAGGTTCGCACCCGGTTCCGCCAGCACAACGCGAAGTCGTTCGCGATGCAGCAGGTGCGGCTGATCCACGAGAACGTCGGCGCCGCGGCAGTCGGCAACCGGGTTCTCGGGGTCGCCCGCACGATCGCCGATCAGGTGCCGTCCGAGGCCTGGCAGGCGCTGAGCGAGGTGTGGCGGCGCACCGCGCTCGAGCATCGTCCTCCGAGCGTGCTGCTCGTCAGCACCGACGCCTACATCCCCTGGGAGCTGGCCTCGACCGAGGCCGAGTACATCGACCAGCAGCTCGTCGACACGGCGCTGCCGCCGCTCTTCGGCGCGCAGCTGTGCGTCAGCAGGTGGAACGCGCCGCGTCCGCGCGGCACCGGCGGCATGCTCTATCCGCCGCTGCCTCCGCCGGAGTCGCTCGACGTGCGCACCGTGACGCTCGTCATCGGCGACTACCTGGCCACGAGCGGCCAGCGGGCGCTTCCGAAGGCCTCGGAGGAGGGAAACGAGCTGGCCGCGCTGTACCGGGCGGTGCGGCTCACGGCCACGCTCGGCGAGCTCGACGCGCTGTTCGACGGCACGCTCGAGCACGACGGCGCTCCCGTCGAACCCGATCTGGTGCACTTCGCCTGCCACGGGCAGATCGACCCGAACCCGCGATTCAACGGGATCGTGCTGAACGAGGGCAACGCCAGGCTCGACGCGCTCTACGTGGCGGGAAGCCGGCTGCGACGCAGCTTCGTGTTCGTGAACGCATGCCAGATCGGCCAGTCGACCGAGCTCCTCGATGATGCCGGCGGTCTCGCGACCTCCTTCCTCAGGACGGGTGCCGCGGGCTTTGTCGCGCCGCTGTGGAACGTCGACGACCAGGTGGCGAAGGACACGGCTCTGGGTTTCTACCAGGCGGCGCTCGACGAGCGCGTGCCGGTGGCCGAGGCGCTCAGGCGGCGTCGGGCGATGTTCGACCCGGATGCGGCGGATCCGCAGACCACGCACCTCGCCTACATCTACTACGGCCACCCGAATCTCGTGCTGGCCCGCACCGCCTGACGGCCCGAGACGAAACGGAGCACTCACATGGTCACACTCGACGGCACAGCCGGCGGAGTCGACGCGGCACCGGGCTACCGGATCACGGCGCCCGGCCTCGTCGGCACGGTCACGGCGCGTCTGCCGCGTCGGCCGGGAAGCGGCGATCGCGGGCCGGAGCAGGCGACGGAGGCACTCGATCTGGCGTTCGAGCGGGCGGGTCTCGTCGAGATCATGAACTTCGACCTCGACGTGCGCGAGGTGCCGCCGCCGCCGTCCGCTCCGCGGACGCGCACGGTGACCGGGGAGGACGCATTCGTCCTCGAGACGCCGGACCTCGGCCCTGAGGTCGGTCAGGTGGTCGTCGCACTCGACGAGGCCGGGGCCGTGACCTGGACCTTCCCCGAGACCGGCGAACAGGAGGTCGAGCCGCCGGCCACACGCGGAGCGGGCGGCATGAAGCGCTTCGTGATCAGGCAGGCGACGCCCGCGCCACCCGCCGAGGGCGGAGACCGCGGCCTGTTCGGCGCCATCGGGCGCAAGCTGCTCAAGGTGCTCGTCTACCCGGTGATGGATGCCGTGCTCGGCCCCGTCACGGAGCACTTCGCGAACCGATGGGAGACACGGCGGCGCCCTTATCTGGTGCGCTCCTTCCGTCCGGATTCGTTCCGGGCCGCAGCATCCTCCGGTCTCAGCGACGGCGAATGGACCGGACTGCACCGCAGGCGCGCGCTGCTGTTCGTGCACGGCACCTTCTCGTCCTCGCACGCCGCGTTCCATCAGCTCCCCGATGCGACCATGAATGAGCTGCACCAGCGCTACGAGGGTCGCGTCTTCGCCTTCGACCACTTCACGCTGTCGCACTCCCCCCAGGAGAACGCCGCGGAGCTCGCCGCGCGCATCCCGCACGGTGTGGAGCTCGAGGTCGACGTGGTCTCCCACAGCAGGGGAGGACTCGTCACGCGCGTGCTCGCCGGTGAGCTGGCGGATGCCGTCGTTCCCGGGCTCCGCGTCGAGCGGGCCGTGTTCGTCGCCGCACCGAACCACGGCACGGCGCTCGCCGACGCCGACCACATGATCTCCTTCATCGACCGCAGCACGACGCTGCTCAACCTCGCCCCGCCAGGACCCGCCGACATCGTGGCCTCGGTGCTCGAGGCGATCGTCACGGTCGTCAAGGTGATCGGGCACGCGGCACTGAACGGTCTGCCCGGCCTCGCATCGATGGCACCGGGAGGCGGATTCATCGACAGCATCAACGCCGGCATCCGCCCGAAAGCCGGGTACTACTCGATCGCCGCCGACTACCGGCCCGAGAAGTCGGGACCGTTCTGGGCGATGGTGCGCGACACCGCCAAGGATGCCGTGGTCGACCGGATCTTCGAGCGCGACGCCAACGATCTCGTGGTGCCGACCCTCGGGGTGTCCCAGGGCAGCCGGGATCCGGTCTTCCCGATCGCCCGCGAGCGCAGCTACACGTTCCCCGGCGCGACCGGCGTGCACCACAGCAACTACTTCGAGAAGAGGGAGACGTCCGAGCGCCTGCTCGAGTGGCTGCGGCCGGACTGAGGGCTGCGATGCGCCGTCAGTCCAGCGTCCCGCGCACCATCTCGATCAGCGCGAGTTCGGTCTGCTCTCGGGACAGCCCGTGCTGCCTGCGCAGCAGGTACCACACGTAGACGTCGCACGTCGAGGCCAGCTGCGCCAGCAGGCGTCGGCGGGCGTCCCCGTCGCGGCCGTCCAGCCACGGTGTGAAGACGCGCTCGATCCAGCGGGAGTGGTACTCCTTGCCGGACGCCGTGATCTCGGCGAAGGGCGGCACTCGCTCCTCCTGGCGGAGCAGGAGCATGTCGAGGTCGCCGAGCGCTTCGTAATGGTCGACGAGGTTCGCGATGGCACCCGCCACATCCCCGGCCACCGCCTCGTCGCGCTCTGCGGTGACTGCCGTCGCCCGTGACCCGGTCAGCACCCGGACGAGATTCTCCTTGCTGCCGAACCGGCGCAGAACGGTCTGCACAGTGACCCCCGCGGCAGAGGCGATGTCGTCGAGAGTGACCTGGTCGTAGTAATCGACTGAGAACCGGGCGAACGCCGCCTGAAGGATGCGCTCGCCGGTGGCCTCGGCGGCGCGGGCGCGGGCCGCACCTGTGTATCGACGCGATTTCATGTTACTATCATTAACATCAAATGGCGCACCGCGCGAGAGGCGCGACGCCGGACGAAGGAGTCCGCGATGGTGTCTCTGCTGCTCGCCGCCCACGTGGCCGACGGTCATGTCGCTCCAATGCTCGGCGTCGCCGAGCATCTCGTCGGCGCAGGGCACCGCGTGCGATTCCTCACCGGCGACAGGTTCGCCGACGCCGTGCGCGGCGCAGGGGCCGAATTCCTCCGCTGGCCTGGCGCCGCGCACCTCGACCACAGGGACGTGATCGCCGAGGTGCGCGGCAGCGGCGATCGTCGCGGAGGGACGAAGGGCATCGTCCGCGACGTCGAGCAGATCTTCATCGCGCCCGCGCATGACCAGTATGCGGCGATGCGGGCGGCGATCGAGGCGGAGCGCACCGATGCCGTGCTGACGGACTTCACGGTGGTCGGCGCCGGCGCGCTGGCGCTGTCACCCGATCCGCGGCCCCCGATCGTCGCCTGCGGCATCCTCCCGCTCGGGCTCACCAGCGTGGATACGGCGCCGTGGGGCCTCGGCATCCTTCCTCGCCACGATGCCATCGGCCGAGCCAGGAACCGGCTGCTGAACCGGATGGCCAGGCACGTCATCCTGCGCAGGCCCCAGCGTCAGGTCGAGCAGTTCGTGCGCCGTGAGACCGGCGCCGAACTCGACGTCTTCTTCATGGACTGGGCACTGCGCGCCGATCACTACGTGCAGTTCACGGTGCCGGGGTTCGAGTACGCCAGGCGAGACCTCGCTCCGACTGTCAGCTTCGTCGGCCCCGTCTCCCGGCCGCCGAGGCGGGTGACGCTCCCCGGCTGGTGGCCGGACCTGGACTCGGGGCGCCCTGTCGTGCATGTGTCGCAGGGCACCGTCGCCAACTCGGATCCCGGGGAGCTGATCATCCCGACGATCCGCGCCCTCGCGGATCGTGATGTCCTCGTCGTCGTGACCACGGGCGATGCGCCCGTCGCCTCGCTCGGCGCGCTGCCGCCGAACGCGCGGGCGGAGGCGTTCATCTCGTACGACGCCCTGATGCCGAAGGTCGATGTCTTCGTCACGAACGGGGGGTATGGCGGCCTTCACCACGCTCTCGCCCATGGTGTTCCGATGGTCGTCGCCGGCGACACGGAGGACAAGGTCGAGACGACCCGGCGCGTGGAATGGTCGGGGAGCGGGGTGAACCTGCACACCGGGCGTCCTCGCGAGGATGCCATCGCGGCCGCCGTCGACAAGGTCCTGAGAGAGCCGTCGTATCGCGAGTGCGCGCGGGCGCTCGAGTCTGAGGTGGCAGCCGCGCCCGGCGCGGCGGGCGTGGAGCGGATCATGCTCGGCCTCGTCGCCTCCCGAGCGTGACGCGACGTGTACGCGCCCCCGCGAAGCCCGCCCATAGGATCGACAGGTGACTGACTCGACACCTGCGCTCGGCCTCCTCCTCGACGTCGACGGACCCATCGCGAGCCCGGTGACGCGCACGATCGCGATCCCGAGCATCGTCCGCGATCTCGCGGCGCTGGCCGACGCCGGCATCCCGATGGCCTTCAACACGGGCCGCTCCGACGCGTTCCTCCGGGAGCAGGTGATCCCGCCGCTCCTCGAGGCCGGACTCGGCGAGCACGTGCGCATCTGGGGCATCTGCGAGAAGGGCGCGGTGCGGATGCGCATCACCGCCGCGGGCGCCGGCGAGGTGACGGTCGACGACGGGCTGCGGATGCCTGAGGCATTCGGGCGAGAGGTCGAGCGGATCGTCCGAGAGGAGTTCGCCGACCTGGTGTTCTTCGACGACACCAAGCGCGCCATGGTCTCGGTCGAGCAGCTGACCGACGTCTCCAACGAGGAGTTCCGTGCTCGCCAGCCCGCACTCGACGAGGCGATCGCCGCCGCGATGACGCGCCACGGCCTCGGGTACGAGCGGGAGGGTGAGCGATTCCCGGATGCCGCGGGCGAGGTGCGCTACCGGATCGACCCGACGATCATCTCCACCGACATCGAGTCGAACCAGGTGGGGAAGGACCTCGGCGCGAGCCTGATGCTGTCGTTCCTCGCCGACGAGGGCATCCCGGTGCCTCCGCGCTGGCGGACGCTGGGCGATTCCCGCACCGACTACGCCATGTCCGACTGGCTGCACGAGAACGGCCACGACGTCGCGCACGTCGACGTCCGCCCCGGTGATGGAGTGCCGCCGACGCCGTATCCGGTACGCCATCACCCCTCGCTCATCCACGACGAGGCGGGGGCGCTCTACCTGAGCCGCTGGGCCGCGATCGTCCGCGGTGAGGCCGACGACGACGCCGACCTCGGCTGATCCGCGCGCACCGGGCGCTACCGTAGGCACATGTAAGCCGCTCGAGGGGAGCGCCGATGACGCAGGATCAGGCCGACGCACTGCTCGCTCTGCACGCAGGACCGGGATTCGTGATCCCCAACGCGTGGGACGTGGGCTCCGCCCGCCTCCTCGAGCAGCTCGGGTTCGCGGCCATCGCCACCGTGGACGGTGCGCTGCTCGACATCGAAGAGGCCGCGGAGCGGCTCGCGGCGGCGAGAGCATCCGCTCCTCGCGGGACGTTCGTGCTGAACGCGCGCACCGATGCGTACTTCGTCAGGGGGGCCGGCGACCCGTTCGAGGAGACCGTGGAGCGGGCGCTCCGCTACATCGAGGCCGGCGCCGACAGCATCTTCGTGCCCGGCGTGAACGACGAGGAGAGCATCCGCCGCCTGGTCGAGGCCATTCCGGCGCCGCTCAACATCGTCGCCGGGCTCGCATCGCACCTCATCGACGTGCCGACGCTGTTCTCGCTCGGCGTCAGGCGGGTGAGCCTCGGGGGCAGCCTCGCGCGCGTGGCGTTCAGCGCACTCGAGCGGGCCGGCGCCGAGCTCGCCGAGTCGGGGACGCTCGGCTTCCTCGACGGGGTGATCGGCTACGCCGACCTGCAGCGGCGGTTCGGGGCCTGAGCGCCGGCGTCACGATCGACGGCGCCGGTAGCCCGTCGGGCTGATCCCGTGCAGCCGGGAGAACCGACGGGAGAAGTACAGCGGGTCGCTCATCCCGACGTCGCGCGCGATATCGCTCACCGCGCGATCGGTCGACGCGAGAAGGTGCGCCGCACGACCGAGTCGCTCGCGTTCGACGTACCGCTGCGGGGAGACGCCGAGACCCTCTGCGAAGAGGTGCGAGAGCCGCGACGGCGACAGCCGCGCCTCGACGGCGAGAGCGGACACGCTGAGGTCGCCGGCGAGGTCGGCGCCGATCCGCTCGACCACGCGGAGCAGACGCTCGTCCATCCGGCCGCGCAGCGGATTCTGGGTGTCAAGCCACAGCAGCGCCGACTCCAGGCTGTTCATCGCGAAGAGCTCGGACTGCGACATCGAACCAGCCGAGAACCCGGCGCATGATCGCAGCCCGCTGAGGACGCGCAGTCGCACCTCGCCTGGGGCCCTGATCACCCCGACGCCACCGCCGCTGGGCGGCCAGTCCAGCAGCGGCGCCCATTCCGCACGCGCGTGGAAATGCGCATAGGCCAGCGTCCACGAGCTCGCGGCGGTGCCGTAGTCGTGCCGGATCCCCGGGCGCAGGAGGATGCTGTCGCCGGCGGTCGTGATGACCTCGCCGGAGGGGCCGGTCACGCGACCGGAGCCTGCGACCGTGTGGATGAGGAGCCAGTCCTCCGTGCCGTGTTCGCGCCAGGTCGCGTACTGGTGGTCAGCGGTGAACCCTCCGGCCACCACGCGGACGACGTGCGGATGCGGAGTCTCCGCCGGGGCCATAGGGGAGGACATAACAGCAGGATAATCCATGTCATCGACTGATCATTCCATGGTGCAGGGCGATCACTCGGGCGAGAGTAGGCGTCATGTCCATCCAGAGCAGCATCGCCTCCTCCCTCGCCGCCGACTACGGGCGCCACGGCGTCACCCAGCTCCCCGGCCTTCTGAGCGCGACCGAGATCGCCGAGATCCGCGACGTCTTCATGCATCAGATCGAGAGCGACCGCGGAGTCGGCCACGACGACAGGGTCGGCGACGACGACCCGCTGTCCAGGTACCCTCGGTTCGTCCATCCGCACCGCCGGACGGAGCTGGAGATGGGTCGCCTCGCGCGGCGATGGATGCTGGATCCGCGCATCGTCGGTCCGGTCGAGGAGATGGTCGGTCCGGTGCATGCGGCGCAGTCGATGTTCTACTTCAAGCCACCGGGGGCGCGGGGGCAGGCCCTGCACCAGGACAACATCTTCCTCCAGGCGCACCCGGAGACCTGCATCGCGGCGTGGGTCGCGATCGACGACTGCGATGCCGAGAACGGCGGTCTCAAGGTCGTGCCGGGGTCGCATCGCTACGAGATCATCTGCCCCGACGAGGCCGACCCCGAGGAGTCCTTCACCAGCACCGAGATCACGCTGCCCGAGGGGTTCGCCGCCGAGCAGACCGAGCTCGCGTCGGGAGACGTGCTGTTCTTCCACGGCAGCATGGTCCACGGCTCCGGCCCGAACCGTTCGGCCGACCGGTTCCGGCGATCGCTCATCTTCCACTACGTCCCGGTGAGCAGCGTGGAGATCTCGAGGTTCTACAACCCGCTGCTGCGTCTCGACGGCACCGAGGTCACGATCGCCGAGACGGCGGACGGCGGCGCGTGCGGCGACGGCTGGACTCCCGCCGCACCGCACTGAACACTCAGGCGAGCGGCCCGCCGAGGTCGCCGAGCAGCGGCCCTGTGGCCTGAGAGCGTCGGTCGATCTCGAGCGGGTCGAGGCGATTCGGATCGGCTCGCACGGCAGCCACCGGCCGGCTCGGATCGTCGACCGCCGTCAACGGCACGGGGACGGCTTCTCCACGGAGCCGTTCGGTGGTCGCGCGCTCGACCAGCACCGGGATGTAGTCGCGGATGCGGCCGCCGTCGAGCCTGGCTTGCTCCTCATGCAGGATCTCCTCGATCCTCGCGCTCGCCACGGTCGGGAACCGGGCGGCGATGCGATCCAGCAGCTTGGCGTCTCCGTCATCACCCTTGAGTTCGCTCATGCTCAGATTGTCCGGGCCACGACCGGCTCGCGCAATGCCTCATTCGATGAGGGCGGGTGTCCGGCCGGTCTCGCGACGCTCCGCCGTTCTCCAAGCGTTCACCCCGGACGAGTACGATGTGCGGCGCCGCGGCACCCCCGAACAGTGCCGCCCGAACGAATAGAGGACTCGTGGCCAAGACCAACAAGGCGCAGACGTCGGCGGTGGCAGCGCTCGACGCCGCCGCGGCAGCCGCGAAGGATGCCAGGAAGCTGAGCAAGACCCTCCCGAAGAAGCAGGGACAGAAGCTTCGCGAGCTCGCCGACGACGCGAAGGATGCGGCGCGGCCCTCCAGGAAGAAGCTCGCCGGCAAGCCCCGGAAGGTGGAGAAGGCCGCTGTCGAGGCGGTCGTCCGCCTGGAGAAGGCGACGTCGAAGCTCGAGGCGCGGGCCGCCGAGAAGGAAGCCGCAGCGAAGAAGGCCGCGGAGAAGAAGGCAGCCGAGAAGAAGGCAGCCGCGGAGAAGGCAGCTGCGAAGAAGGCCGAGAAGGCCGCGAAGAAGTCGCCGGAGAAGGCCACAGAGAAGGCCACCGAGAAGGCCCTGAAGAAGGCTCCGAAGAAGGCCGCGGCATCCGATGCCGACGTCGAGACCGAGCGGGCCGTCGCCGAGCCCGTCGCGACCGAGCCCGTCGCGACCGAGCCCGTCGCGACCGAGCCCGTCGGGACCGAGCCCGTCGCGACCGAGCCGGTCGTCGCCGAGCCCGTCGCCGAGGACAGCACGTCGTCCGCGCAGGCCGCCGCCGCGCCCGCGGCATCCGACGATCTGAGCGCGCTGACCGTCGCCGCGCTCCGTGAGCGGGCTCGCGCCTCTGGGCGCACCGGGTTCTCGCGCCTGACCAAGGCGCAGCTGGTCGCTCTGCTCTCCGCCTGACGTGACAGGCGTGCAGAAGGCTTACGATCGGACCGCCCACGCTCCGGCGCCTCGGACGCTGATCGACATCCTCCGCGACACCGCGGAGCGGCATCCGGACGCCTCCGCGATCGAGGATGCCGGCGGAGCACTCAGCTACGCCGAGCTCATCGCCCGGATCAACGTGACCGCGGCGCGCCTGCACGAGCAGGGAGTGCGCCGCGGTGACCGGGTCGGCGTGCGGATGCCGTCGGGGGAGCGCTCGCTGTACATCGCGATCCTGTCGATCCTGGCCGCCGGCGCCGCCTACGTGCCCGTCGACGCCGACGACCCGCAGGAGCGCGCCGATCTCGTCTTCGGCGAGGCGGACGTGCGCGGCATCATCGGCCCCGGCGGGGTCTACACGCCCTCGGAGGCCCCCGAGGCGGCGAAGGCCGCCGCGCTCTTCGCGGGCGCCGATCCGCACCCGAGCACCTCGGCCGTCCCGGTCGTCGCCCAGCCGGGGCTGGAGGACGACGCCTGGATCATCTTCACCTCGGGGTCCACCGGCACGCCGAAGGGAGTGGCGGTCTCGCACCGGTCGGCCGCGGCATTCGTCGATGCCGAGGCGCGTCTGTTCATGCAGGACGCGCCCCTCGGCCCCGGCGATCGCGTGCTGGCCGGTCTCTCCGTGGCCTTCGACGCCTCCTGCGAGGAGATGTGGCTCGCATGGCGGTCGGGCGCCTGTCTGATCCCCGCGCCGCGCGCGCTGGTCCGCTCCGGCGAGGACCTCGGCCCGTGGCTGGTCGGTCACGGCATCACCGTGGTCTCCACCGTGCCCACGCTCGCGGCGCTGTGGCCGGAGGACACGGTCGAGAACGTGCGCCTGCTCATCTTCGGCGGCGAGGCCTGCCCGCCCGAGCTCGTCGCCCGGCTCGTCGGCGAGGGCCGCGAGCTGTGGAACACGTACGGGCCCACCGAGGCCACCGTCGTGGCCTGCGCCGCGCTCATGGGCGGCGAGCCGCTCGTGCGCATCGGCCTGCCGCTGGACGGCTGGTCGCTCGCGGTCGTCGACGCCGCCGGCGACCCTGTCGCGGACGGCGAGGTCGGCGAGCTCATCATCGGCGGAGTCGGCCTCGCCCGCTACCTCGACCCGTCGAAGGACGCCGAGAAGTATGCGGCGATGCCCACTCTCGGCTGGTCGCGCGCATACCGCTCCGGCGACATGGTCCGCGCCGATCCCGAAGGCCTCGTGTTCCAGGGGCGGGTCGACGATCAGGTCAAGATCGGCGGCCGGCGCATCGAGCTCGGCGAGGTCGAGGCCGCGCTCCAGGCCGTCGACGATGTCACGGCCGCTGCGGTCGCGGTGCGCAAGACCTCCGCCGGCATCGCCATCCTCGTCGGCTATGTCGTCCCGGGCGAGGGGTTCGACCGTCAGCACGCGCGCGCCCAGCTCGCCGAGGCTCTGCCCGCGCCCCTGATCCCGCTCCTCGCAGTGGTCGACGACCTGCCGATCCGCACGTCAGGCAAGGTCGACAAGGCGGCTCTGCCCTGGCCTCTCACCGACCAGGACGGCGCCGACTCCACGCTCTCCGGCACGGCCGCGTGGCTCGCCGAGCAGTGGTTCTCGGTGCTGGGCATCCGCCCCTCCGAGGACGGCGCCGACTTCTTCCAGCTCGGCGGAGGCTCGCTCGCCGCCGCGCAGCTCGTCTCGCGCATCCGCTCCCGCGCGCCGGAGTACACGATGGCCGACGTCTACGACCTGCCGAGGCTCAGGCAGATGGCGGATGCCGTCGACGCCGCCTCCGTGGAGGAGACGCGCGCGTTCACCGAGGCCAAGCCCACCCCGCGTCGGATGCAGTGGGTGCAGACCCTGCTCGGCATCCCGCTGTTCATCCTCTCGGGCGCCCGCTGGATCACCTGGCTGCTGGTTGCAAGCTGGCTGCTGCAGCTCGTCCCCGGCTACGAGTTCCTGCCGGACGCGCCGGCGTGGGCGATCATCACCGGGCTCGTCGTCTTCACCACCCCGTTCGGGCGGATGGCGCTGGCCGCGCTCGCAGCCAGGCTGCTGCTCGCCGGCGTGCGCGGCGGCGACTACCCGCGCGGCGGCGGCGTGCACCTGCGGCTCTGGCTCGCCGAGCAGGTCTCGCAGCAGGTGGACCCGGTCGGGCTCGCCGGCGCGCCCTGGGTGACGCTGTACGCGCGCGCCCTCGGAGCCCGCGTCGGCAATGGCGTCGATCTGCACTCGCTGCCGCCCGTCACCGGGATGCTGCACATCGGCGACGGAGCGGCCATCGAGCCTGAGGTCGATCTCGCCGGCCACTGGATCGACGGCGACACCGTGCGCATCGGAGACATCCGCATCGGCGCAGGAGCGACGATCGGTGCGCGCAGCACGCTCGCGCCGGGCACCAAGATCGGGCGCGGGGCCGAGATCGCACCGGGCTCCGCCGTCTTCGGCCGGGTCCGTGCCCGCCAGCGCTGGGCGGGCTCGCCCGCGGTGCGCGTCGGCGGCAAGAGCACCCCGCTCGCGTCCGAGGCTCCGCCGGTGCGTCGCCGCTGGCTCTGGGCGTACGGCGCCTCGTCCGCGCTGCTCGGCCTCCTGCCGTTCCTCGCCTTCGCCGTCGGCGCGGCCGTGCTGGCCGCCGGCATCCGCGGGTCGGCATCCCTGTCCGCCGCGATCGGGCACTTCGCACTCTGGCTGGTCCCTGCGACGCTGACGACCGGCCTGGTGTTCGCCGCGGCCGTCGTGCTGCTCGTGCGCCTGCTCTCGATCGGCATGACAGAGGGCGTGCACGCGGTGCACGGGCGCGTGGCCTGGCAGGCGTGGACCACGG
Source organism: Microbacterium sp. SD291 (assembly GCF_017355365.1). GTDB lineage: Bacteria > Actinomycetota > Actinomycetes > Actinomycetales > Microbacteriaceae > Microbacterium. The sequence goes on from NZ_JADIJR010000013.1 coordinate 78,910, forward strand.
AGCGGCTGCTCGACTCGGCTCGGACGATGCTGTTCCCGATCTATTCCAGCCTGTTCACCCCGGTCTGGCTGCGGATGCTGGGCGCCAGGGTCGGCCGCGAGGTCGAGGCGTCGACGGTGCTGCTGATCCCGAAGATGACCGTCATCGATGACGGCGCCTTCCTCGCCGACGACACGATGGTGGGCACCTACGAGCTCAACGGCGGCTGGATGCGGATCGCGACCGCCCGGATCGGAAAACGTGCGTTCCTCGGCAACTCCGGCCTCGCCGCCGCCGGCCACAGGGTGCCGAAGGACGGCCTGATCGCCGTGCTCTCCGTGGCCCCGGAGAAGGCGAAGGCGGGGTCGTCGTGGCTCGGCTCACCCGCCGTGCGGCTTCGCCGTGTCGTGAACGACTCCGACCTCGAGCGCACCTACCGTCCACGGCAGTCGCTGCGCTACGCCCGTGCCCTGTGGGAGCTGTGCCGCATCATCCCGGTCTTCTTCACGTGCGGGCTGGGCCTCGCCGTCCTGCTCACCCTGGCCTGGCTCACAGACACCTGGGGGCTGTTCGCGGCGATCCTGCTGTCGGGGGCCGTGCTGCTCGCCGCCGGGGCGGTGGCCGCGGCATCGGCCACCGTCGCGAAGTGGGTCTTCGTCGGCCCGATCCGCGCCGGCGAGCATCCGCTCTGGTCGAGCTTCGTGTGGCGCACCGAGGTCGCCGACACGTTCACCGAGATGGTCGCGGCTCCCTGGTTCGCGAACGCGGCAGCGGGAACGCCGGCGCTCGTGATCTGGCTGCGCAGCCTCGGCGCGAAGATCGGCCACGGCGTCTGGACGGACAGCTACTGGCTCCCCGAACCCGACCTCGTGCGACTCGGCGACGGCGCCACGGTGAACCGCGGTTGTGTGGTTCAGACGCATCTGTTCCATGATCGAGTGATGAGCATCGACACCGTGACCCTGGAATCGGGCGCGACCCTCGGCCCGCACTCGGTCGTGCTGCCGGCCGCGACGATCGCCGCCGATGCGACCGTCGGCCCGGCATCCCTCGTCATGAGAGGCGAGACCGTGCCAGCCGGAAGCCGCTGGAGCGGCAACCCGATCGGCCCGTGGCGCGCCGTGAAGGTGCGGGCCTATCAGGCGGAAGGCGAATGAACGTCGACCCGTACACCCCGCACAGCGGCGACGCGCGCATCCGCGTCGAGCACTACGACCTCGACCTCGAGTACAAGCTCTCCACCAACCGTCTCGCCGGCACGGCGGTGATCGACGTCCGCATAGAGCAGGAGACCTCGGCGATCGCCTTCGACCTGGTGGGGCTGCGCGTCAAGAAGGTGCGGGTCGAAGGCCGTCGGAGGGCGGACTTCACGCAGAACGAGCGCAAGGTCAAGATCGCGCTGGGAAGCAGCGCCGAGCCGGGTGACGTCATCAAGGTGGTCATCGAGTACGTGGGCGCCCCCGGACCGCGCCGCACCCGCTGGGGATCGCTCGGCTGGGAGGAGCTCGAAGACGGCCTGCTCATCGCCTCCCAGCCCACGGGGGCCCCGACCTGGTTCCCGTGCAACGACGTGCCGTTCGACAAGGCCACCTACGGCATCCGGATCGCGACCGACCCCGGGTACACGGTGGTCGGGTCGGTGCCGGCCGCGCGCGGCGTCGAACGCGGACGGGCCGTCTGGACGTTCGACATCCCGACCCCGACGGCCACCTACCTGATGACGCTGCAGATCGGGCAGTATGCCGAAGAGCGGATGCCGCTGGACGGCGTGCCCGGAAGGCTGTTCTATCCGCGGATGCTCGCCGCCAGGGTGCGCGCCGACTTCGCCGATCTCGGCAGGATGATGTCGGCCTTCGAGGGGTTCTTCGGGCCGTACCCGTTCACCGGCTACACGGTGGTCGTCACGCCCGACGACCTGGAGATCCCGCTCGAGGCGCAGGCGATGGCGATCTTCGGCGCGAACCACATCGACGGCGAGCGCGGCCTCGAGCGGCTCGTCGCGCACGAGCTCGCGCACCAGTGGTTCGGCAACAGCGTCGGGCTGCGCCGCTGGCAGGACATCTGGCTGAACGAGGGATTCGCCTGCTACGCGGAGTGGATCTGGTCGGAGGCGTCGGGCGGTCCGAGCGCGCACGCGAAGGCGCTCGCGCATCACGAGCACCTGTCCGGACTCGACCAGGACGTCGTGATCGCCGACCCGGGGCCGGACACGATGTTCGACGACCGCGTCTACAAGCGCGGAGCCCTGACGCTGCACGCGCTGCGCCTCACGATCGGCGATGACGTCTTCTTCGATCTGGTGCGCGCATGGACCTCGGGGCGCGCTCACGCCTCGGCGGTCACGGAGGACTTCGTCGCGCTCGCGGAGGCCGTGAGCGGGCGCCCGCTCGCCGGCCTGTTCGCCGCGTGGCTGCACGATGCCGCACTGCCTGCTCTTCCGGCGGGACCGGAGGGGGAGACTCCGGCGCCGCTCACTGGCCCGATTCTCGGGCTGGGTCGATCGCGATACTGATCACGTAGCCCTCCGGAGCGGGGACCCCGACGACCTCGATGCGCCGGTCGCCCTGCAGGGCGATGAGTCTTCCTCCGGGGAGCAGGTCGCCCGCCGTGTCGCTGAGGCGGACCTCGCCGGGCGCGATCCTCAGCCCGCGGCCGTCGGCCTTCACCGCCGCCTCGATCGCGGTCCAGCCGCGGACGTCCGGCGGCGGGCGGGGCGCGAACAGGGGAGCGAGGTCGGCCATCTGCTCGCGGCCGCGATCGGCCTCGACGTCGACGCCGACGGCGGCCGCGGCATCCGCGTGGGCGAGCGCAGCCACCGCGAGCTCACCCCGGTGGCTGATGCTCACGACCGTCGTCCCCGACGAGGTGAGCGGCCGGCCGTGCGCGGCAGAGCCGCAGTGCGGGCACTGGTGCACGATGTCGTCGTCCGGCGCGCCCGCGTCTGCGAGCAGACGGCTGAGCACGCGCCGGCGCGCATCCGCTCCGAAGGCCCAGGCGACGCGCACCGGGCCGACGCGGAGCGTCGTGACCTCGCTGCTCGGCATGGGGCAAGCCTATGGCGCGGCTCGGCGTCAGGCGTGCGCTCCGTACAGCTCGCCGATCTCCTTCGAGCCCATGCCCCGCGAGTAGGTCGGGTGCTGCGGCCAGCCCGCGGGGGAGTCCTGCCACTCCTCCTGGCGACCGTACGGCAGCACGTCGATGAGGCCGTGGATGTGGCTGAGCCGCTCGGTGCCGCGCCCGTCGGTGTGCCAGGTGCGGTACACCGTGTCGCCGTCGCGGAGGAAGACGTTCACGGCGAAGCCGCTGTCGGGCGGGGCGCCGACGTCTGCGCCGAACGGGCTGTCGGCGCTCGAGTACCACGCCATCCGGTTCCCGACCCGGTCGCGGTAGGCGAGGGCCTCGTCGATCGGGCCGTTCGTGACGATCACGAAGCGGGTGTCGTAGTAGCGCTCGAGCACGTCGAGCCGGGTGAACTGCGACGTGAACCCGGTGCATCCGGGGCACTGCCACTCGTTGCCGTCCGACCACATGTGGTTGTACACGATGAGCTGCGAGTGCCCCTGGAAGACGTCGGCCAGGCGCACCTGGCCCTCCTCGCCCGCCAGCATGTATTCCGGCATCCGCACCATCGGCAGTCGGCGTCGCTGCGCGGCGATGGCGTCGAGTTCGCGGGTCGCCGCCTTCTCGCGCACCCGCAGCTCGTCCAGCTCGCGCTGCCAGGTCTCGGCGTCGACGACAGGGAGAAGGGGAAGCGTGCTCACCGGGGTCTCCGATCACTCGTGGACGCACCCAGTCTGCGCCGGGCCGCCGACACCGTCAACGGGTCGCCTCGGCCTCGGCTTCCTCCGGCTCGGCCGGGCCCCGCCGGATGCCGATCCACGACACGATCCCGCCGAGCGCCATGAGCGCGGCCGTGACCCACGCCGCGCTGTGGAAGCCGTCGAGGTCGAGCTTCCCGCCGACGATGGTCGACACCATGGCCACCACGAGGAGTCCGGCGACGCGGGAGACGGCGTTGTTCACGGCCGAGGCGATGCCAGAGCGCTTCTCCTCGATGGCGCCGAGGATCGCCGAGGTGAGCGGTGCCACGGTGAGCGCGAGACCGAGACCCATCACGATCATCGCCGGGAGCACCTGCCACCAGTAGTCGAAGTCGGAGGCGACGGTGAGCAGCAGCAGCGCGCCCGCGCCCATCAGCAGCGGGCCGACCGTCATGAAGATGCGCGGCCCGAACCGGCCGGCCCACGCACCCGCCCGCGAGCTCAGCAGGATCATCAGGATCGTCAGCGGCAGGCTCGCGAGCCCCGCGGCGGTCGCGCTGAGACCGGCGCCCTGCTGCAGGTACACTCCGACGACGAAGCCGTTGAGTGACAGTGCGGCGTAGACGAAGAGCGTCGCGAGGTTCCCCCAGCCGAAGTTGCGCACCCGGAACAGCGACAGCGGCATCATCGGTGTCGCCGCTCGCTGCTGCCGGATCAGGAACAGCGCGAACAGAGCGGCACCCGCGGTGCCGGGGATCCAGATCGCGGGAGAGGCCCAGCCGAGGTTCGGCTGCTCGATGAGCGCGAACACGACGGCGCCGAGTCCGATCGCGCACAGCGCCCCGCTCCACCAGTCGACGCGGATCCCGCGCGGATGCTCCGGCAGGCGCAGCCGGGCGAGAAGCACGAGCGTGACGCCGATCGGCAGGACATTGATCAGGAAGACGAACCGCCAGGAGAGGAGATCGACGAACAGGCCGCCGAGCAGCGGCCCGACGAGCATCGCCGCGGTCGTGAACGCTGTCCACACGCCGATGGCGCGCGACTGCACGTCGGCGCGCATCGTGGCGGTGATGAGCGCCAGCGAGCTCGGCACCAGGAGGGCTCCCGCCGCGCCCTGCGCAGCCCGGGCGATGATCAGGATGAGCGGATCGGGGGCGGCGGCGACCGCGACGGATGCCACGCCGAAGGCGATCAGCCCGACGCGCATCACGAGCACGCGGCCGTAGGCGTCGGACACGGAGCCCGCGAGCAGGATCAGCGCGCTGAGCGTGATCAGATACGCGTCGACCACCCACTGCTGCGTGGTGATGCCGCCGCCGAGCTCGCGGCTGATCGCCGGGAGCGCGACAGTGACGACCGTGCCGTCGAGGAAAGTCACGAACGAGGCGAGGACCGCGATCGTGATGACGAGACGCTGGAGTGCCGAGAAGGAAGCCACGGTTCGACGATACCGACGACGGGGCCACCCGGCTCCGATCAGGCGGCGGTCGTGCCGGCGCGGTACAGCGATCGGAGCCCCGCGATGCCGTCCCGCTCGTACGCCCTCTCCTGGCGCTGCGCGCCCGTCCCCTCGACGCGGATGCGCTCGAGATGCCCGGCCGCGAACTCCTCGTCGCCGTACTCCGCGAGCGCGGGCGCGGCGTGCGCGAGCATGGTCGCCGCGACCTCCCAGAGCGGCGCCACCTCTCCGGTGCTCGGGTCGATGACCCTGGCCTCCGGCCCCCGCCTCGCGGCGATCCACAGTGACGCGTCGATCGCGTCGAGCTCCTCGTCGCGGGCGCTCGGCGGCGGATCGCTCACTATGAGCGCCCGCGACAGCGTCGCGGCGAACAGGGCGTCCTCCGGGGTCAGCTGGGCGTCGAAGACGCGGACCTCCACCGTCGGATAGTGCTCGGACAGGCGAACGGCCCACGCCAGCGAGCCCGCATCCGGTATCGCGCCGAGCGCGATCAGGCGGTCGACGCGGGCGCGGTAGTCGTCCAGGTCACGGAAGTGGGGTGGGCACCACGATGACGGCAGGCGGCGGATCAGGATGCTGCGCCAGCTCGCGAACCCGGTGTGCCGGCCGTGGGCGAACGGCCCGTTGCCGGTGAGTGCGAGCAGCGCCGGCAGCCAGCCGCGCACGCGATTGAGCGCCCGCACGCGCTCCTCGTCGCCGTCGACCTCGACGTGGACGTGGAGTCCGTTGACCTCGTGCTCGCGGGTGATCTCGGCGAGCTGCGTGGCGACCTCCGCGTAGTGCTCGGAGGGTGACACCACGAGACCGCCGGGGGAGATGAACGGCGTCGCCGAGGGGGCGGCCACCGCCCGCTGCTGCGCGGCGTGGGTGCCGATCAGCTGCCGCATCCGGCTGAGCTGCGCCGAGGCATCCGCCCGTGTCGATGCCGGCTCCGTGACGCACTCGAACTGGCAAGTGAGGTACTCCGGCATCACTTCACCGCCGCTGCTGTGGCCGGTGATGCGCTCGCGGCTGCCGTCGCGCATCGACAGCGGCACGAGAGTCTCCTCGTCGAGGAGGACGAACTCCTCCTCGACGCCGAATCGGGCGGGCATCGCCGGCCCCTAGTGGTTCCGCAGCGCCGAGATGAGCTCGGACTTCCGCTTGCCGCTGTAGCCGCTCAGGCCCAGCTCCTTCGCGCGCCTGCGGAGCTCGTCGACGGTCCACTCCTCGTAGTCGCCGTGCTCGCCACCGCGCCGGCCGACGGTGCTGCGCCCCTCCTTCGCCGCCGCGTTCGAGATCCGCGCCGCCTTCTCCTTCGACGCTCCGTCCTCGCGGAGCTCCTCGTACAGCTCCGGGTCCTTGAGCGACCTGTTCCGCCGTTCGGGCATGTCCTCATCTCCTCTGTGCTTCCCCGTCTCCGTGGAGTCGTGGCACCAGGAGGGGGCCGCGTCAAGCCCCTCCGGCGAGTGGTGCGCCTGCGAGTAGCGTGAGGTCACTCAAGCGGACGCCTTGTCCTCGGCAGAAGGGAAGACCGATGAACATCCTCCTGATCATCGTGGTCGTCGTCGCCGTGATCCTCGCGATCACCGGCGGACTGGTGCAGTCTCTGCAGTTCCTCCTCTGGGTCGGTCTGGTCCTTCTCGCGATCGCTGTGATCGCGTGGCTGATCAGGGCGATCAGTGGTCGCAGCAGCGTCTGAACCGGGGTGACCGGCGAGTGGGGCCCGCCCGATGGCGGGCCCCACGCGCTCGGAGTCACTCCCTGAAGGCATCCTTGACGTTGTCGCCGGCATCGTGCGCGGCGTCCTTGACGTCTTCGCCGGCCTGCTTCGCCGACGCCTTCGCCTGGTCCATGCGGCCCTCGCGCTCAAGGTCCTCGTTGTCGGTGACCTTGCCGGCGCCCTCCTTGACCTTTCCGGCCATCTTCTCCGCTGCGTGCTTCATGTCGTCTGCGCCGCTCATCGTCAGCTCCTCTCAATGGGGGTGTTCCGGTCGAGATGACACCGTCTCACCCATCCAGGGAGGCGGCCACGGGATTGACAATCCGCGCGGCGCATGAGAGGCGGAGATCCGCCATCGACGCGCCGCCCGCGGAGGACTACCCTGGCGTCAGGCGGGTGGTCCTGCCCGTTCTCACTCGGCTGCGGCCGAAGACGGAAGCGGTGTGCGATGGACTCGATGATGATGGGCGCCATGTCCGAGAACATGATGTCGATGCCGGACATGGCCACGATGGACATGTCCGTCATGCAGGCGTGCATGGACGCGTGTTCGGCCTGCGAGCAGGCGTGCGTCGTCTGCTCCACGCAGATGATGGACTGCTCGCCCGCGTGCATGAACTGCGCCGACATGTGCAACACGACCATGCGCTCGATGATGCGGATGCAGGGCATGACGCCGGCGTCGATGATGGCGATGCTCGACGCCTGCATCGCGATGTGCCAGGTGTGCATGGACCAGTGCATGGCGCACGCCGATGACAGCGACGTCTGCCGGATGTGCGCTCAGGCCTGCCAGGCGTGCATGGATGCGTGCATGGCCATGAAGGACATGATGATGGCGTCGGCCTGACGCGCGAGCTCAGACCGCGGCGACGTTGAACTGCGCCCGGCCGACCGCGAGCACGCTGTAGCGGGGGTGCAGGGCGACCGGAGTCCCCGGCGCCGCCTCGAGGGCCGCTCCCGACGCGTTCCACAGTGCGTGCGCGACGCCGTCGAGCGTGCGCACCACGAGATCGCCGGTGGCGGCATCCGCCTGTTCGACGATCGCGTCGACCCACTCGGCCGGCGTCGCCGAGGCGATGCGGGCCTGGATCAGGTGCAGCGCGTGACCCGAAGCGAACGAGGAGCAGACGTCTCCCTGACGGCACATGCACGCTGCACGCTCACGCACCTGGAGGGGCGGAAGGTGGTTCAGCGGGCTGGACACGGGAGTCTCCTGTCGGTCGGATGCGTTCCCGCAAGAGTAGGGGCGCCGCCCGCGGAGGGGAACCGCCGGCGACACTCAGTGAAACAAACCGGTGCAGGCTCGCCCTTGCTCACGGAGGCACTCCTCCGCCATGCGTGCCATCGACGAGCGCGCGATCCGCGCCCTGGTCTGCGCGGAGGTCAGCCGGCTAGCCGTCGGCTCCGATGTCGAGCGTCGCGACGGTCTCCTCGTCCTCGCATGACGGTCCCACCCAGAGCCGGAACCGCCCGGGCTCGACGCGGCGCACGCCGTCGAGCCCTGTGAAGGCGAGCCGGTCGACCGGCACCTCGAGCGTCACCCGCTCCTCCGCACCCGGCTCGAGGGTGATGCGGCGGAAGCCGATCAGCTGAGCCATCGGACGCGTGACGCTGGCGATCTCGTCGTGCGCGTACAGCTGCACGACGTCGGATGCCGTGCGCGTGCCGGTGTTGCGCACCCGCACCGACGCGCGCAGGACTCCGTCGGCGGAAGCGACGGCGAGGTCGTCGTGGTCGAAGGTCGTGTAGCTCAGGCCGAATCCGAACGGACGCGCGGGCGTCGGGTCGGCGCTCGTGACGTCCGTACGGCCGCCGAGCACCGGATGCAGGTACGAGTACGGCTGCGCGCCGGCCGATCGCGGCATCGACACGGGGAGCCGCCCCGATGGCGACACGCGGCCGCTGAGCAGTGCGGCGATCGCCGGTCCGCCCTCCTCGCCGGGGAAGAACGCCTGCAGCACGGCTGCGGGACGGGCGGATGCCGCAGCCGCAGCGGCGGCCTCCGGCGCCGCCGAGTTCACGGCGCCGAGTCCGACGACGGCGCCGCGGACCCCGGCGCGCAGGGGCAGAGCCCAGTCGAGCGCATACGGCCGCCCGGTCATCGCGATCAGGATCACGGGCGTCCCGGTCGCGACGACGGCCTCGACGAGGGCGCGCTGGACGCCGGGGAGCTCGAGCGTCTCGACGTCGTTGCCCTCGCCCACGGTGCCGCGGCCGAACAGGCCGGCCCGGTCGCCGACCACGACGATCGCGACGTCCGCCCGCGCGGCCTCGGCGACCGCGGCGGCGATGCCTGAGCGATCCTCGCCCTCGACGGCGCACCCGGGGGAGAGGGAGACGACGGCATCCGCGAACTCGCCCCGCAGCGACCCCAGGACCGTCGGCAGGGAGATCCCGGCCGGTGTCTGCGGATGGTGCGCGAGCACGTGGTTCACGAAGGAATAGCAGCCCATCAGCGCCTCGGCGCTGTCGGCGTTGGGACCGATCACGGCGATCCGCCGTGCGGCATCCGCGTCGAGGGGGAGCAGCCCGTCGTTGCTCAGCAGCACGACCGACTCCTCCGCGAGCCGGCGCGCGATCGCCCGATGCTCCGGCGAATCGAGGTCGATCCGCTCCGGAGGGGTGCTGAAATCGGCGTCCAGGAGCCCGAGCTCCTCCTTCTGCGACAGCACCCGGACCACCGCGCGATCGAGGACATCCTCGCCCAGCGACCCGTCGCGCACCTGTGCGGCGAGCGTCGTGTACGCGTCGGGCGAGGGGAGCTCGACGTCGATCCCTGCGCCGATCGCGAGCCGGGCCGCGTGCGCGGCGTCCGCAGCCACCCGGTGCATGCTCCGCAGGAAGTCGACGGCGAAGTAATCCGACACGACCACGCCGTCGAACCCCCACCGCTCGCGCAGGACCCCGGTGAGGTACGTCGGGTCGGCCGCGACGGGCACTCCGTCGATGTCGGTGTACGAGTTCATCACGCTGCGGGCGCCGCCCTCGCGCAGCGCCATCTCGAACGGCGGGAGCAGCACGTCCTCGATCTCGCGCCGGCCCGCGTGCACCGGGGCGTGGTTGCGCCCTGCCCTCGATGCGGAGTACCCGACGAAATGCTTGAGCGTGGCGTGCACGCCCTCGCTCTGCAGGCCGCGGACGTACGCGGCGCCGAGGGCGCCGACCACCAGCGGGTCCTCGGCGATGCACTCGTCCACCCGGCCCCACCGAGGGTCGCGGATGACGTCGAGCACCGGCGCGAGCCCCTGGTGGATCCCGAGCGCGCGCATCGACGTGCCGATCGCGCGTCCGGTCTCCTCGACCAGCTCGGGGTCGAACGAGGCGCCCCAGGCCAGCGGCGTGGGGAAGGTCGCCGCCTTCCAGGCCGCGAGGCCGGTGAGGCACTCCTCGTGGACGATCGCCGGGATGCCCAGCCGGGTCTCGCGCTGCAGGCGGCGCTGCTCCGCCCACAGCCACCCGGCGCGCTCCACAGGGTCGACAGGGCGGGTCCCGTAGACCCGGGTGAGGTGGCCGATACCGTCGCGGGTCGCCTCCTCGTATCGGGTCGAGCTCTTCTTCTCGCCCGCCATCGGGGCGACCACCTCATCGCCCTGGTCGACCCAGAAGCCGACCAGCTGGGCCTGCTTCTCCTCGAGCGTCATCTGCTCCAGGAGCGCGGTCACGCGCGGGGAGGGGGCGGGGGAGTTCTGCGGCACGTTCGTATCTCTCATCTTCGGGGTCTCTTGGCGGTCGGATGATCCGGGCCGGCGCTCAGCCCTTGACCGCACCGGTCAGTCCGCCGACGATCCGCCGCTCGAACAGGCTGAAGAACACCAGCGCCGGGATCATCGACAGCGAGGTGAACGCGAGCACCTTGGCGGTGTCGACCGAGTACTGCGAGGCGAACGACTGCACGCCCAGCGGCAGCGTGAACGCGGCGTCGTCGTTCAGGATGAACAGCGGCAGCAGATAGCCGTTCCAGCTGCCGATGAACGCCAGGATGCCGGTGGTGATGACACCGGGCAGCGACAGCGGCAGCACCATCCGCCAGAAGAACCCGAGGCGACTGCATCCGTCGATGAACGCGGCCTCCTGGATCTCGTCGGGGATCGCCCGCAGGAACGGGACCAGGATGATGATCGTGGTCGGCAGCGCGAACGCGATCTGCGGCAGGATCACCCCGCCGAGCGAGTTCATCAGCCCGAGGCTCCTGATCACGATGTACAGCGGCGTGATCGCCACGGTCAGCGGGAACATCAGCCCGGCCGCGAAGAACGCGTAGAGCACACCGCGGCCGGCGAACCGGTAGCGGGCGAGCGTGTACGCGGCCATCAGCCCGAGCGAGACCGCCCCGGCGGTCGTGGCCAGCGCCACCAGGGTGGAGTTCAGGATCTGCCGCCAGAACACGCCGCCGGTGAGCACGTCGAGGTAGTTCGACACCACCCACGGCTGCGGCAGGCCGGACGGGTCGGTCGTGATCTGCGCGTTCGTCCGGAATCCGCCGACGATGATGTAGGCGATGGGGGCGAGCATCAGCCCGATCGCGACCGCCGCGACGACGTAGACGGCGGGGTTCGCCCAGGGGAGCCGCGGCCGGGCGGACCGGCCGGGCCGCCGGGTGACGAGCACCGAGGTGGCGGTCATCGTGTCTTCTCCTTCACGCGCGCGGTGCGCGCCTCGGCTGCCGGCTTCCCGGCCTCCGGATCGGTCAGTGCGCCCTCGGTGTCCCTGCGGAGCACGGCCCGCTGATAGATCAGCGCGACGACGAGGGAGATCAGGAAGAGCACCACGGCCACGGCGTTGCCGTACCCGTAGTTGCCCGCGTTGCGGCCCTCGGACACCATGTAGGTCGCCATGGTCGACGTGCCGGCTGTGGAGGCGATGTACTGCCCCCAGATGATGTAGACGAGGTCGAACAGCTGCAGCGAGCCGATGATCGACAGGAACGCCCAGATCCGCAGCGTCGGCGCGAGCAGCGGCAGGGTGATCCGCCACTGGATCTGCCAGTACGACGCCCCGTCGATCGCGGCCGCCTCGTGGAGCTCCTCGGGGATTCCCTGGAGCCCCGCGAGGAAAAGGATGACGGCGAAGCCGATGTACTTCCAGGTGATGATCGCCATCAGCGTCCAGATCGCGATGCCGGGGTCAGACAGCCAGTCGTTCGCCAGCCAGCCGAGTCCGCTGTTCTCCAGCAGCGCGTTCAGCGCGCCCTTGGTCTGCAGCATCAGGCTCCAGCCGGTGCCGACGACGACCTCGGAGATCACGTACGGCACGAAGATCAGCACCCGGACCAGCGACTGCCCGCGCATGCGGCGGTTCAGCAGGAGCGCGAGCAGGATCGCTGCGGGCCCCTGCAGCACCAGCGACAGCACCAGGATGATGCCGTTGTGGGCCAGGGCCTCGTGGAACAGCGGGTCCTGCAGGATCGTGAGGTAGTTCTTCAGCCCCACGAAGTCCGTCGGCGGGCCGTACCCCTGCCAGCTGAAGAAGCCGTAGAAGGCGGCCATCAGCACGGGGAAGATCACGAAGGCGAGGAAGACGAGCAGGGCGGGCCCGGCCAGAAGGATCACTTCCAGCCGGACCGCCGTCTCACGCCTTCGCCGCGGCATCCTGGACAGCCTTGACGATGTCCTCAGGCGTTCCCTGACCCGCGAGCATGGTCACCACTGCGACGTTCAGGGCGTTGCCCACGTTCTGCCCGTAGACGGTGTCGAGCCACTGCGAGGCGTAGGGGGCCGCGTTGTAGGCCTCGAGGATGTCCTGGAGGTACGGCTCAGTGACCGCCTCCTGCGCCACGGTGTTGACCGGCGGGGCGTTGAACGCCTTGTAGTACGCGGTCTGCACCTCCGACGTGCCGAGGAAGTTGAGGAAGTCGACGCAGGCGTCCGGGGCATCCACCGAGCAGGAGTAGCCGTCGACCCCGCCCATCATCGAACCGGGCAGGCCCTCGCCGCCGTCGACCTCGGGGAACGGGAACCAGGCGAGATCCGCGAGCGGCTTCTGGTCGGGGGTGAGGGAGCCGATCACACCGGGATCCCACGCGCCCATCAGCTCCATCGAGGCCTGGTGGTTGGCGATCAGGCCGGCAGAGCTGCCGGCGCCCTTCTGCGCGGAGGTGGTCAGGAACCCGGCGTTGAACGGCTCGGTGGCCGCGAACTCCTGCAGGTCCTCGCCGGCGCGCACCCAGCACTCGTCGTCGAACGTCATGGCGTCGGCCGCCTCGGCCAGCGTCTCCGGGCTGCATTCGCGCAGCGCCAGCCAGTAGTACCAGTGCGCGGCGGGCCACGCGTCCTGAGCGCCGAGGGCGACCGGGTCGATGCCGGCGTCCTTGAGTGCGGCGGTCGCATCGGTCAGCTCGTCGAGCGTCGTCGGGTTCTCGGCGATCCCGGCCTGGTCGAAGAGGTCCTGGCTGTAGAACAGCCCGCCGGGCAGGACCGCCACCGGCATCGCGTAGACCTTGCCGTCCAGGCTGTTCGCCGAGTATGCGGCATCCGGGATCTCCTCGGCTGCCGGGCCGCTGATCGCGTCGGTGAGGTCCTTGAGCTGGCCGGCCTTGACCATTGCCGCCATCTTGCCGCCGCCGCGCTGCAGGAAGATGTCGGGGGCGTCGCCGGAGTTGAGCGCCGTCTGCAGCTTGCCGTCGAGGTCCTCGTTCTGGATCGACTGCACGTCGATCGTGACCCCGGGGTTGGCCTCCTCGAAGTCGGCCACGGTCTGCTCCCAGAAATCCACGCCCGGTCCGGTCGTGGAGTTGTGCCAGAGCGTCATCGAGGTGCTGCCGTCGCCGCTGTCGGATCCGCCGGTGGTGCAGCCGGAGAGGACGAGCGCTCCGACGGCCGCGAGTGCGGCTGCGGAGGCGAGGGGGAGCCTTCTGCTGATCATGTGATTGTTCTCCTCATCGAGTGGCGCACCGCGTCGATGCGGGCGCCCGCGGCGGCTCGGATGAGACCGCGGTGGGAAGCAGTCTCGTGTCGTGCGATCAACTCGTCAAACGTTTTCGAAAACAGTTTCCATGCGAGCCCGCGCGGGGCTACGCTGGCGTGTCATGGGGGCACGGACAACGATCCACGACGTCGCGAGAGCGGCCGGCGTCTCGGTGTCCACCGTGTCGAAGGCCGTCAACGGGCGCTACGGGATCGCCGATGTCACGGTGCAGCGGGTACTCGACACGGTGCGCGAGCTCGGCTACGAGTCGAGCCTGGTCGCCAGCAGCATGCGGGCACGGCGAACCGGCGTGATCGGGGTGCTCCTGGCGGACTTCGAGCCGTTCAGCGCGGAGATACTGAAGGGCGTCGGCGCCGCAGTGCACGACACCGCGTTCGACCTCCTCGCCTACAGCGGGTCGCATCACGGCGCCGGAGACGGCTGGGAGCGCCGCTCGCTGAGCAGGCTCTCCGGCACGCTGATCGACGCGGCGATCATGGTGACTCCGACGGTCGTCAGCCCGGGCACGGAGATCCCCGTCGTCGCGATCGACCCGCACACGGGGCGCGCCGACCTTCCCACGGTGGAATCGGACAGCTTCGGCGGCGCATACGCCGCCACCCGACACCTGATCGACCTCGGACACCGGCGGATCGGCTTCCTGGCCGGGCGCCCCGACCTGCGATCCGCGGCGCTGCGCGACGCGGGCTATCGCCGGGCGCTCTCGGATGCCGGCATCCTGGTCGACCCCGCCCTGATCAAGGTCGGCCGGTACGAGCTGGAGACGACCAGGGAGTCGGCACGCGTCATGCTCGGCGCCCCGACGCGCCCGACCGCGGTGTTCGCCGCGAACGACCTGTCGGCGATCGCGGTGATCGACGTCGCGAACGACCTCGGGCTGCGGGTTCCGGAGGACCTCTCGGTGATCGGCTTCGACGACGTCCCGGAGGCGTCGCGCCGGGCGCGGCCGCTCACGACCATCCAGCAGCCGATGCGCCGGCTCGGCGCGCTCGCCGCCGAGATGGTCTTCACGCTCCTGTCGGGCGGCGAGCTCGAGGAGACGCACGTGATCCTGCCGACGCGACTGGTGGTCCGCGCGACGACGGCCGCCCACGCGGGCTGACCGCCGCGGGTCAGGATGCCGCGATCCTGCGCACGTGCTCCCATGCCGGCGCCTGCAGCGCCGCCGAGCGGCGGGCGAACTCGGCGAAGCTGCGGCGGCCCGGCCAGCCGTCCGGCAGCATCGCCGGCGGCAGCCCGGGGTCGACGTACGGGAGCACCCGCCAGCTGTCGATCAGCTGCACGTAGGCGGCGAACGGGGCGGCGGGGAGCGCCGCGAGCGACTCCTGGAAGGCGAGGTGCTCGGCGCGCAGCGCGCCGAGGTCCCACCACTCGGCCGCAGCCTCAGGCAGAGTTCCCGCGGTGCTCGGGGTCGCCGCCTGGAACAGGGTCGCCCACTGCCTCGCGTCGAGCTCCGCCAGGATCTGCTCGATCTCGCCCTGCAGGTGGCCGGGACAGATCCACAGCGCGGGCGAGACGACACCTGCGCCGATCCACTGCAGGCGGCGGCGGAGCTGATGGCGCACGCTCCGCGCGCTCTCCGGGATCGAGAACGACACGAGGCACCAGCTGTCGGCATCCGTCATCTCGCGCATCTCGAAGATGCGCCGGTCGCCGCGCTCGAGCATGGTCACCGCTGCCGGGTTCAGCCGGTAGCCGATCGCGGCGTCGCGTTCGGCGATCAGCAGCCCCTTCTGCTTGAGGCGCGTGATGCCGGTGCGGGCCTGCGCGGCCGGGATGCCGAGGTCGCCGGCGAGCGCCACCAGCTGCGCCGCCGAGATCCAGCCGCCGAGCCGCCGCAGATACAGGCCCACGACGGTGCGCAGCAGCGAGGCGGTGCTGCCGGGGCGCGCGTCGATGTCGTCGAGCACGGCGGCATCGTTCACAGGCCGGACCCCTGAGCCGGGCCCACGCGCCCCGAGGCTCCGGGCAGCGCCGGAGGCGATGCGCGGAGAGGGCGTTGGGATCGAAGGGCCAGCGCGTCGCGCACCGCCAGCACGCCCGTGACGGTCTCGACGTGCGAGGTGCTCAGCGGGGAGAGGCCCAGGCGGATGCCGTCGGGGAAGCGGAAGTCGGGGATGATCCCGTCCGCCCACAGCCGGCGAGTGACCTCGCGGAAGTCGTCGTGGCCGATCGTGACGTGCCCGCCGCGGAGCTCCGGGTCGCGCGGGCTCAGCAGTCGCACGCCGAGCGGGGCGAGCACCTCGTCGTACGCCCGCACGGCGAGGTCGGTCAGGGACTTCGACTTCGCACGGACTCCGTCGATCGTGGCCTGCTCGATCAGGTCGAGCATCCCCTGCATGGCGAGCATCGAGGTGACGGGCGGGGTGCCGCTGAGCAGCTGGCGGATGTCGCCGGCCGGGACGTACTCGGGGCCCATCGCGAAGATGTCGGCGGCGCTCCACCAGCCCTGGATAGGCTGGCGCAGCACGCCCTGGTGCTCGCGGCGGAGGTACGCGAAGGCGGGGGAGCCGGGGCCGCCGTTCAGGTACTTGTAGGTGCATCCGACGGCCATGTCGACGCCCCAGGCGTCGAGCTGCATCGGGATCACGCCGACCGAGTGGCAGAGGTCCCACATCATCAGCGCGCCGGCCTCGTGCACGGCCGCGGTGATGCCCGGCATGTCGGCGAGGGCGCCGGAGCGGTAGTCCACGTGGCTCAGCGAGACGAGGGCCGTGCGGTCGGAGACGGCGGCTTCGACGTCGGCGACCGTGACGCCGTGGACGGGGTCGGGCTCGAGCCAGACCACCGTCATGCCGGTCTCGGCGGCGACGCCCTCGGCCATGAAGCGATCGGTGGGGAAGTTGCCGGCCTCGATCACGAGCTCGGTGCGGGTGGAGTCGGCGCCGGCAGCGGCGCGCATGAGCTTGTAGATGAGCACGCTCGTCGAGTCGGCGACGACGGTCTGCCCGGCCGCGGCGCCGAGGGCGAGGGCGCCGATGCGGTCGCCGAGCTCCATCGGCAGAGCCATCCACTGCTCGTCCCAGGAGCGGATGAGCCGGGTGCCCCAGTCGTCGCGGACGAAGGCCGCGAGCTTCTCGGGGATGTCCCTGAGCGGGCGGCCCAGCGAGTTGCCGTCGAGGTAGGCGCTGACCCCTGGCGCCTCGGCGAAGGCGGCGAGGTGCGCGCCCAGCGGGTCGGCGGCGTCGAGGGCGCGGGCGGTTGCGAGGAGGTCGGTCATGTCACACCTTCAGGGGTCGGGCGTCGAGGGGGTCGGAGGTCGTCGCGGGGAGGACGAGGAGGACGGATGCCGGATCGAGCGGGTCGGCAGGTGCGAGCGCGCGGAGGAGCGCTGTGTCGTCGACGCCGGCGTCGCGGAGCGCGGCGATCTCGTGCGGGTTCACGTCGACCGGGGTCGGGCCGTTGCCCATGTCTGTGCCGTAGTGGACGGTGCCGCCCGCGGCGTGGAACCGGCGCACGTTGTCGATCGCGACCGACCGGTCGGCGTCGCCGTGGATCGCGAGCGTGGAGATCCAGGAGACGGATGCCGCCTGCGCAGCGATCTCGTCGTCCGTGAGCCGCTCGGTGAACGGCGCGTGCGCGAGGGTGTCGACGCCGAGACGGGCGGCGCGCTGCGCCTCGCCGGGGCCCTGGGCATGGGCCACGACGGGGAGGCCGCGGGCCGATGCCGCGTCGACCATCGCGAGGATCGTGTCGTCGCCGAAGACGGGGCCTGCGTCGCTGTTGCAGGCGACCTTGATGCAGGATGCTCCGGCGTCCGCCATCTCGGCCACTGCCGCTGCGGCATCCGCCGGGCTCGCGATCTGGCGGAACGAGCCTGCCGGCGCCCAGGAGCGTTCGGACGGGTACCCGCCCGGTGGAGTGAGGAAGGCTCCGGCGAACTCGATCGAGGTCGCGCGGGCCTCGTGCGGCGTTCGCAACTCCGGAGTTCCGCCCTCGAATCCGCCCGAATCGCCGGTTGCGGCCGAGAAACGGTGCGTTTCTCCGGAGTTGTGGCGAGCGAGCCGCGCGATCGCCGCGGGGTTCGCCCCGAGGTCGACGACTCTTCCGAGCCGAGATCCAGCGAGCAGCGCGTGATCGACGAGCTGCAGGTGCACATGGTGGTCGGTGAATCCGCCGATGATCACGCCGTCGAACCGGGGGAGTCCGACCGCGGGGGAGTCATCGCTCAGCAGCATCCGCCCGTCGTCATCCGCGGTCAGGATGCCGTCGCGCCATCCCTCCCCGTCGAAGAACGTCGCGGCCTTCATCAGCCGCCGATCTCGGTGCGCACGGCGTACAGCTCGGGGAAGAACGTGAGGTCGAGGGCGCGCTGCAGGAAGCCCACGCCGCTGGAGCCGCCGGTGCCGACCTTCATGCCGATCGTCCTCGCGACCGTCTTCAGGTGCCGGAAGCGCCAGAACTGGAAGTTGTCCTCGAGGTCGACGAGATCCTCGCACGCCTCGTAGAGATCCCAGTGGGTGCTCGGGTCCTGGTAGATCTCGCGGATCGCCGGAACGAGCGCCGGCGTCTCGCGGTAGGGCTGGCGCACGTCGCGCTCGAGGATCTCGGCGGGGACCGGCAGCCCGCGGCGGGAGGCGTAGCGGAGGAACTCGTCGTAGAGGGTCGGCTTCTCCCACTCGGCGGTGAGCAGCGCGAGGTTCGCGGGGTGGTCGCGGAAGACGCCGAGCATCTTCTCGTTCTTGTTGCCGAGCGCGAACTCGACGGACCGGTACTGCGCGGACTGGAATCCGGACGAGCTGCCGAGCGAGCCGCGGAACTGCGCGTACTCGGTGGGGGTGAGTGTCGCCAGGATCGACCACTGCTGGGTCATCACGTCCTGGATCCTCTTGACGCGGGCGACGCGCTTGAGCGCCTCGCGGAGGTCGTCGCTGGCGAGCAGCGTGCGCGCGGACGACAGCTCGTGCAGCAGCTGCTTGAGCCAGAGCTCGGTGGTCTGGTGCTGGATGATGAACAGCATCTCGTCGTGGTGCTCGGGCCGGCTCACCGGATGCTGCGCCGTGAGCAGCTGGTCGAGTGCGAGGTAGGACCCGTAGGTCATGCGACCCGTGAGGTCGGTGACGATGCCGTCTTCG
Organism: Microbacterium sp. SD291; assembly: GCF_017355365.1. Lineage (GTDB taxonomy): Bacteria > Actinomycetota > Actinomycetes > Actinomycetales > Microbacteriaceae > Microbacterium. Next base: position 97,816 of record NZ_JADIJR010000013.1, read on the forward strand.
AGTGCGCGTTCGTTCTCAGTGCTCATGTCGTCAAACATATAACGATCACGCCGAACGTCACAATAGTGAAATGTT
>NZ_JADIJR010000014.1 GCF_017355365.1 Microbacterium sp. SD291
CGTCGGCGGCGTCAGATGGGTAAAAGAGACGGGTCAGGCGACGAGCTCGGAGCCGATCGCGGCGGCGGCTCTGCGGAGCATCGGCACGGCCCTGCCGCCGAAAGCCTCGTCTACGCGCGATATCGGACCAGACACCGACACCGCGGTGGGGGTCGGAGCATCCGGCACCGCCATCGAGAAGCAGCGGACGCCGATCTCCTGCTCCTGGTCGTCGATCGCGTAGCCGCGCTCGCGGATCCGCTCGAGATCGGCCAGCAGCTCGTCGACCGAGCCGATGCTGTGCTCGGTGGGCGTGGGCATGCCCGCCCGTGTGACGATGCCGCGCACGGTCTCGTCGGGAAGCTGAGCGAGGATCGCCTTGCCGACGCCGGTGTCGTGGAGGTGCGCACGGCGGCCGACCTCGGTGAACATGCGCATGGAGTGCAGGGACGGCACCTGTGCGACGTAGACGACCATGTCGCCGTCGAGCACCGCCATGTTGGCGCTCTCGCCGAGCGAGTCGACGAGGCTCTTGAGCTGTGGGCGGGCGAGTGCGCCGAACTGCCGGGAGGCGCCCTCCCCGATGCGGATCAGCCGCGGGCCGAGGGCGTAGCGCCGGTTCGGGAGCTGGCGGGCGTAGCCGAGGGAGACCAGGGTGCGCAGCAGCCGGTGGATCGTCGGCAGCGGCAGGTCGGTGGATGCCGCGAGCTCGCTGAGCGTCACGTCGCCGCCGGCATCCGTCACCAGCTCCAGGAGCTCGAAGACGCGCTCGACCGACTGGACGCCGGATCCGGCGCCCTTCGGAGTCTTGGTATCGGTCATCGAAACCTCCATTGTGTCGCGATCATTCCATCATGCGAGAGGCCCGTACCGAAACTCCCGTGTCATATCGGTTCGACGCTTGCGTCCAACTTCCATAAAGTAGATAATAGAGTCCACGATACGAAAATCGCTACTAAAACACACAGTGGGTCCGGGCGTCGCAGCCCGGAGCGCATCTCGACGAGGAGGAATCATGGCGAATCCGGGTCCCGGAAACTCCATCACGCTGCGGATCGACGCTCCGTCGAACTTCAGTGTCACCAGCGAGCTCGCGGCAGCAGCTGCCGAGGCGGGAGCCGCGGTCACCGCACTCGACGTCGTCGAGTCGCACCCGACGACCATCGTCGTCGACCTGACCTGCAACACCGCGGGCGAGGAGCACGCCGAGCGGGTCCGTGACGCCATCGACGCGCTCGAGGGCGTCTCGGTCCGTCTCGTGAGCGACCGGACCTTCCTCATGCACCTCGGCGGCAAGCTCGAGGTCAACCCGCGCGTGCCGCTGCGCAACCGCGACGACCTCTCCCGTGCGTACACCCCGGGTGTCGCCCGCGTCTGCATGGCGATCGCCGAGGACAAGAGCAAGGCGCGCCAGCTCACCGTCAAGCGCAACACCATCGCCGTGGTCACCGACGGCACCGCCGTGCTCGGGCTCGGCGACATCGGCCCCGAGGCCGCGCTCCCGGTGATGGAGGGCAAGGCTGCGCTCTTCAAGCAGTTCGCGAACGTCGACGCCTGGCCGGTCTGCCTGGACACCAAGGACACCGAGGAGATCATCATGATCGTCAAGGCGATCGCCCCGGTCTACGGCGGCGTGAACCTCGAGGACATCGCCGCCCCCCGCTGCTTCGAGATCGAGGCGCGCCTGCGCGAGGAGCTCGACATCCCGGTCTTCCACGACGACCAGCACGGCACCGCGATCGTCACCCTCGCGGCGCTCCGCAACGCCCTCAAGGTCGTCGGCAAGAATTTCGAGGACGTCCGCATCGTCGTCTCCGGCGTCGGCGCTGCCGGCAACGCGATCGTGCAGCTGCTGCTCGCCGAGGGTGCGCGCGACATCGTCGCCTGCGGCCGCGACGGCGCGATCCACGCCGGTGCCGAGTACACCGACGCGCACCGTACCGAGCTCGCCGCCACCACGAACCCGCGCGGCTTCCAGGGCACCCTCAAGGAGGCCATGGTCGGCGCCGACGTCTTCATCGGCGTGAGCGCACCGAACATTCTCGACGAGAACGACATCGCCGCCATGGCCGACGACGCGATCGTCTTCGCGATGGCCAACCCGACCCCCGAGGTCGACCCGATCGTCGCATCCAAGCACGCCGCCGTCGTCGCCACCGGCCGCAGCGACTTCCCGAACCAGATCAACAACGTGCTCGCGTTCCCCGGCGTCTTCCGCGGGCTCCTCGACGCGGGCGTGTCGGACATCACCGCGCCTATGCTGGTCGCAGCCGCCGAGGCCATCGCATCCCGCGTGGGCGACGACGAGCTCAACGCGAGCTTCATCATCCCCAGCGTGTTCGACCCGCTGGTGGCCGGCGCGGTCGCCGAGGCGATCGTCCGCGTCGCCGCCACCGCCTCGGAGCAGGAGTGACCACAGTGTCCGTGAGCAGCACGACCCTCGGTGAAGACGACTTCGCCGCCATCGACGCCCGGCTCTCCGGCACCGACGCGCTGCTCGCGAACTCCTACCCCGGCGACGACGGCACCCGGCAGCCGGTGCACACGCTGTACGTGCCGGCCGACCGGTTCGATCCGGCGCTGCCCGCCCGCTTCGGCGCGGAGGCGGCGGCCGCCGTCTCCGCCTTCGGTGGCACCAGGGCGCTTGCGGATGCCGTGGGCCTCGGCCACCTCGCCGATGAGCTCGCTCCGCTGGTCGACGCCAAGCTCGTCAGTGAGCCGATCGAGGATCTCCGCCTCGACTTCGAGGACGGCTACGGCGCCCGAGGTGACGACGAGGAGGACGCGGATGCCGTCCGCGCCGCCGAGCTCGTCGCCCAGGCGGTCGCCGCCGGCACCGCGCCGCCGTTCATCGGCATCCGCTTCAAATGCTTCGAGGCGCCGACCCGGCGCCGCGGCATCCGCACCCTGGATCGGTTCCTGACCACGCTGGCGTCGAAGGGGCCGCTGCCCGACGGGCTCGTCCTGACCCTGCCGAAGGTGACCACGGTCGAGCAGGTCCTGGCGTGCGTCGCGCTGTGCGAGATCTTCGAGCAGCGCCTGGGTCTCGAGCCCGGCCGGCTGCGCTTCGAGGTGCAGATGGAGACGCCGCAGCTGATCGTCGCCGCCGACGGCACCGTGCCGATCGCGACGCTCCTGCACCGCGCGAACGGCCGCGTCTCGGCGCTGCACTACGGCACCTACGACTACAGTGCGTCGCTAGCGATCGCCGCGGCGTACCAGTCGATGGAGCATCCGGCCGCCGACTACGCCAAGCAGGTCATGCAGGTGGCCGTCGCCGAGACCGGCGTGCGGCTCTCCGACGGATCGACCAACGTCATCCCAGTCGGCGACGCCGAGCACGTCCGCGCGGCCTGGCAGCTGCACGCCCGCCTGGTGCGGCGCTCGCTGGAGCGCGGCTACTACCAGGGCTGGGATCTGCACGCCGCCCAGCTGCCGACCCGGTATCTCGCGACCTACGCGTTCTACCGCGAGGGGTTCGCCGCCGCCGCCAAGCGCCTGGACAACTACCTGCACGGCAGCGACGCGACGATCATGGACGAGCCGGCCACCGCCCGTGCCCTCGCCCGCTTCGTCGTCCGCGGCCTGGAGTGCGGAGCGATCACCGAGGCCGAGTCGCGTGAGGCGACCGGCGCCACCCGTGACGACCTGCTCCGGCTCGCCCACCCGAAGCTCAGCACGAACCTCAGCACGACCCCCAGCCCCGAGGAGGCCTGATGTCCTACTTCACCCCGACCGGCGGACTCCCGCCGCAGACGGACCTGCTCACCGACCGCGCCGTCGTCAAGCTCGCGTACACGTTCATCCCGAAGGGCGTGCTGCGCGACATCGTCACCAGCTCCCTGCCGGGCTTCACGAACACACGCGCCTGGATCATCGCGAAGCCGACGCCGAGCTCGGCGACGACCTTCTCGCAGCTGATCGTCGAGATCGCTCCGGGTGGGGGAGCGGAGAAGCCCGAGATCGAGGCCGGCGTCGAGGGCGTCGTCTTCGTCACCACCGGATCGCTCACGCTGACACTGGAGGGTGAGACCCACGTGCTCGAGGAGGGCGGCTACGCCTTCCTCGCCCCGGGGGCGAGCTGGTCGCTCGCGAACGAGGGCGACGAGATCACCAGCTTCCACTGGATCCGCAAGGCCTACGAGTGGCTGGACGGCGTCGATGCGCCGGCATCCTTCGTCACCAGCGACAAGGACATCGAGCCGGTCTCGATGCCCGACACCGACGACGTGTGGGCGACCACCCGCTTCTCGGATGCCAGCGACATGGCGCACGACATGCAGGTCAACATCGTGACCTTCAAGCCCGGCGGCTCGATCCCGTTCGCCGAGACGCACGTCATGGAGCACGGCCTGTTCGTGCTGCAGGGCAAGGCCGTCTACCGCCTGAACGACGACTGGGTCGAGTGCGAGGCCGGCGACTACATGCTGCTCCGAGCGTTCTGCCCGCAGGCCTGTTACGCCGGCGGCCCGGAGGACTTCCGCTACCTGCTGTACAAGGACATGAACCGGCAGATCAAGCTCACCTGAGCAGGTTCAGCTCCGGAGGAAGGCGCCGTCCGTGTTTCACGGGCGGCGCCTTCGTCGTCTGCATCCGCCGTCAGCATCCATCTCCGCCGCCGCCACCCGTCCTGAGATCCGGTCAACCGCGCCAGAACCGGACATCCGCGCGGGATTCTTCCGGATCTCGAGCGGTTGACCGGATCTCCGCGACTGCAACCCGTTGACATCGACCCGAACCCGGCGTACTCTTTTCATTACTAGGAACTTTTCTTCCATAATACGAAATCAAGGACCAGCCCATGAGCTACACCGTGAACGCATCGATCCTGCTGACCGAGCTGCCTCTCCTCGAGCGCCCCGCGGCGGTCAAGGCCGCCGGCTTCGACGCCGTCGAGTTCTGGTGGCCGTTCGCCTCCGCCGTCCCCGCACAGCAGGAGGTCGACGGTTTCGTCGACGCCATCCAGGCCGCCGGAGTGCAGCTCACCGGCCTGAACTTCTTCGCAGGCGACATGCCCGGCGGCGATCGGGGACTCGTCTCCTGGATCGGCCGTGAGGACGAGTTCCGCGCCAACGTCGACGTCGTCGTCGGCATCGGCGAGCGCCTCGGCACCAAGGCCTTCAACGCCCTCTACGGCAACCGCATCGAGGGAGCCGACCCGCAGGCGCAGGACGACCTGGCCGTGCAGAACCTCGCCTTCGCCGGTGCCGCGGTCGCGAAGATCGGCGGCGTCGTGCTGCTCGAGCCGGTCTCCGGCATGGACGCCTACCCGCTGAAGACGGCGGCGGATGCTCTCGCCATCATCCGGCGCGTCAAGGACGAGCACGGCGTCGACAACGTCAAGCTGCTCGCCGACTACTACCACCTGGCCGTGAACGGCGACGACGTCGCGACGGTCATCGCCGGCCACGCCGCCGACTTCGGGCACATCCAGATCGCCGACGCCCCCGGCCGCGGCGAGCCCGGCACCGGCGAGCTGCCCATCCAGGAATGGATCGACGCCGCCCGCGCCGGCGGCTACACCGGGCCCATCGGCCTCGAGTACAAGGCCACCCAGGCGGCGCCGTTCGCCTGGCTCGGCCAGAACGCCTGACACCCCCTTTCGCGAAGGAGCGACGACATGACCAGCATCGCCATCATCGGCCTCGGCATCATGGGCCTGCCCATGGCCAAGAACCTCGTCAAGGCCGGCTACGACGTGACCGGATTCAACCGCAGCCAGGAGCCCATCGACAAGCTCGTCGAGGCCGGCGGCAAGGGCGCGACCGACATCGCGGATGCCGTGAAGAACGCCGACGTCATCATCACGATGGTCCCCGACTCTCCCGACGTCGAGGGAGTCGTGCGCGGCGAGGGCGGCGTGTTCGCCAACGCCAAGGCGGGCGCGCTGTGGATCGACAACTCCTCGATCCGCCCCGACGTCGCGAAGACCCTGGCCGAGGAGGCCGTCGCGGCCGGCTTCGGCGCGGTCGACGCCCCCGTCTCCGGCGGCGAGCAGGGTGCCATCGACGGCGTGCTGTCGATCATGGTCGGCGGATCCCCCGAGGACTTCGCAGCCGCCGAGACCGTGCTGAACGCCATCGGCAAGACGATCGTGCACGTCGGCCCCGCCGGCGCCGGCCAGACCGTCAAGGCCGCCAACCAGCTCATCGTCGCCGTGAACATCCAGGCGCTCGCCGAGGCCGTCACCTTCCTCGAGGCCTTCGGCGTCGACACGGATGCCGCACTCAAGGTCCTCGGCGGCGGTCTCGCCGGCTCCAAGGTCCTCGACCAGAAGGGGCAGAAGATGCTGAACCGCGACTTCGCCCCCGGATTCCGCCTCGCCCTCCACAACAAGGATCTGGGCATCGTCACCTCCGCTGCGCGCTCCGTCGGGGTCACCGTCCCCCTCGGCGCAGCCGTCGCCCAGCTCGTCAGCGCCCTCGTCGCCCGCGGCGACGGCGGACTCGACCACTCCGGGCTGTTCAAGCTCACCACCGAACTCTCCGGCCGCTGATTCCTCGCCCGGACAACTCACACCTCTCTAAGGACTTCTCATGACCCGCATGCGCGCAGTAGACGCCATCGTCCAGATCCTGGTGAAGGAGGGCGCCATCGAGGCGTTCGGCCTGCCGGGTGCCGCCATCAACCCGCTGTACTCGGCGATGCGCCGGCACGGCGGCATCCGCCACACCCTCGCCCGCCACGTCGAGGGCGCCGCGCACATGGCCGACGGCTACAGCCGCACCGGTGACGGACGCATCGGCATCTGCATCGGCACCTCCGGCCCCGCCGGCACCGACATGATCACCGGCCTGTATGCCGCGATCGCCGACTCCATCCCGATGCTCTGCATCACCGGACAGGCGCCGGTCGCGAAGCTCGACAAGGAGGACTTCCAGGCCGTCGACATCGCCTCGATCGCGAAGCCTGTCACGAAGTTCGCCAAGACCGTGCTCGAGGCGGGCCAGATCCCCGGCGCGTTCCAGACCGCGTTCCAGGTCATGCGCTCCGGCCGGCCCGGCCCGGCGCTGCTCGACCTGCCGTTCGACGTGCAGATGACCGAGATCGAGTTCGACATCGACACCTACGAGCCGCTGCCCGTGGCGAAGCCCGTCGCGACCCGCGCACAGGCGGAGAAGGTGCTCGACATGCTCGTGGCCGCTGCGCACCCGGCGATCATCGCCGGCGGCGGCATCGTGAACTCGGGCGCCTCCGCGAAGCTCGTCGAGCTCGCCGAGACCCTGGGCGTGCCCGTGTTCCCCACCCTGATGGGCTGGGGCGCGATCGGCGACGACCACCCGCTGGCCGGAGGCCTCGTCGGCATCCAGACCTCGCAGCGCTACGGCAACGCGAGCTTCCTGGAGAGCGACTTCGTGCTCGGCATCGGCAACCGCTGGGCGAACCGCCACACCGGTGGTCTCGACACCTACCGCAAGGGCCGGAAGTTCGTGCACGTCGACATCGAGCCCACCCAGATCGGCCGCGTGTTCGCGCCCGACTACGGCGTGGTCTCCGACGCCGGCGCGTTCATCGACGCACTGCTCGAGGCCGCCCGCGACCGCGTCGCCGAGCTGCCCGACTACAACGCCTGGGCCGAGGAGTGCCGCGACCGCAAGGCGAAGCTGCAGCGCAAGACGAACTTCGACAACGTGCCGATGAAGCCGCACCGCGTCTACCAGGAGATGCTCTCGGCGTTCGGCCACGACACCACCTACGTCACGACGATCGGCCTCTCGCAGATCGCCGGCGCGCAGCTGCTGCACGTGTACGGTCCCCGCCAGTGGATCAACGCCGGCCAGGCCGGCCCCCTCGGCTGGACCCTGCCCGCAGCCCTCGGCGTCGTTCGCGGCAAGCCGGAGCAGGCCGTGGTCGCCCTCTCGGGCGACTACGACTTCCAGTTCATGATCGAGGAGCTCGCCGTGGGCGCGCAGCACAAGCTGCCGTACATCCACGTCGTGGTGAACAACAGCTACCTCGGCCTGATCCGGCAGTCGCAGCGCCCGTTCGAGATGGACTACGAGGTCTCGCTCGCGTTCGACAACATCAACACCCCCTACGACGAGAACAGCGTCGCCACGGGCTACGGCGTCGACCACGTCAAGGTGGCCGAGGGGCTCGGCTGCAAGGCCATCCGCGTCGAGCGTCCTGAGGATCTCGCGGCGGCCTTCGTCGAGGCCGAGCGAATGAAGGCCGAGTTCCAGGTGCCGGTCGTCGTCGAGGTCATCCTCGAGCGCGTCACGAACATCGCCATGGGTGCGGACCTCGACACCATGAACGAGTTCGAGGACCTCGCGACGTCGCCCGCCGACGCACCCGAGGCGATCTACGCGCTGCTCGACTGAGCCCGCGGCACGATATGCGCATCCTGATCGCCTCGGACAAGTTCAAGGGGTCGGCGACCGGGGCCGAGGTGGCCGCAGCGCTCGGTGAGGGCATCCGGGAGATCATCCCGGATGCCGTCATCGAGGCGGTCCCCGTGGCCGACGGCGGCGAGGGCACGGTCGACGCCGCCCTCGCCATCGGGTTCGAGCCGGTCACAGCGACCGTGACCGGGCCCACGGGGGAACCCGTGTCAGCCCGGTTCGCGGCGCGCGGAGCAGAGGCGATCATCGAGATGGCTGCGGCGAGCGGCCTCGACGTCCTTCCTGGTGGCGCGAAGGCTCCGCTCTCGGCGACGAGCCGGGGCACCGGCGAGCTGATCGTGGCGGCGCTGGACCGCGGCTGCACCACGATCGTGCTCGGCGTCGGCGGCAGCGCCAACACCGACGGCGGGGCCGGGATGCTGCAGGCGCTCGGCGTCTCGCTGCGCACCGCCGACGGCGAGGTCGCACCCGGCGGTGCGGCGCTCGCCGCACTGAACTCGGTCGACATCACCGGCCTCGACCCGCGCATATCCGGCGCCACGGTCGTGCTCGCCAGCGACGTCGACAACCCGCTTCTCGGAGACCGGGGGGCCGCTGCGGTGTTCGCGCCGCAGAAGGGGGCGAGCGCCGACGATGTCGCCGCCCTCGAGGCGGCCCTCTCCCGCTTCGCCGCCCTGCTCGAGGCCGGGCCGGCTGTCCGGCCGTCGGTCGACGCGCCGGGCGCCGGCGCCGCAGGAGGCGTCGGCTACGCGGCACTCGCGGTGCTCGGCGCGCACCGCGAGCCCGGGATCGATGTGGTGCAGCGCCTGACCGGCCTCGCCGACCGCATCGCCGATGCCGACCTCGTCATCACCGGCGAGGGGAGCCTCGACGACCAGAGCCTCGGGGGCAAGACGCCGCTCGGCGTCGCCGCCGCTGCGAAAGCGGCGGGCAGGCCGGTGATCGCCGTGTGCGGCCGATCGACGCTGAGCGCGGCCGAGGCCACGGCATCCGGGTTCCGTGCCGTGTATCCGCTGAGCGACCTCGAACCCGACCCCGCAGTGAGCATCGCGAACGCGAAGGCGCTGCTCGTGCAGGTGGGCCGGCGGATCGCCGCCGACCTCTGAAGGTCTCCGGAGAACGCCAGGATTCCGGCACCGCACGCCATTGACAGTCGTCATATGATGTGATCTACTTTTCTCTAGTTGGAAGTCGGATTCCAGCATATGGAAATAATTCCACCGCCCTTCTCACCTGACGATGCAGTCGAGGAAAGAGTCCCGATGTCCACTGAACCGTACGTCCACGTTCCGAGTCGCGCATCGGAGGGCCTCGACGAGGCCCCTTCGGCGCTCATCGCAGTGCAGGCCGGCCTCAGCCCGCGCCTCTACAACAGCGACCTCGCTCCGACCACCCGCGAGGGCCGCCACTGGAGCTCGTACAGCATCTTCGCCCTGTGGGCGAACGACGTGCACAGCCTCGGCAACTACGTCTGGGCCATCGGCCTCTTCTCCCTCGGCATGAGCGGCGGCGCGATCCTCGGCTCCCTCGCCTTCGGTGCGCTGTTCCTCTTCCTGCTGCTCAGCCTCTCCGGCTTCATGGGTGAGAAGACGGGCGTTCCCTTCCCGGTCATGAGTCGCATCAGCTTCGGCATCCACGGTGCGCAGATCCCCGCCCTCCTCCGCGGCGGCGTCGCGATCGCGTGGTTCGGCATCCAGACCTACCTGGCCTCGCAGGTCCTCCAGGTCGTGGTCATCGCGCTGATCCCCGGTGCCGCCGGCCTTCAGGACGGTGCCTTCCTCGGTCTCTCCGCCCTCGGCTGGATCACCTTCCTCGCCCTCTGGGTCGTGCAGTCGATCATCGTCAGCTACGGCATGGAGATGATCCGCCGGTACGAGGCCTTCGCCGGCCCCATCATCCTCGTCACGTTCGTCGCGCTCGCGCTGTGGGTGCTCATCCAGGCCGACTTCCAGATCGCGTGGACCAACGACGAGCCGCTCACCGGCGTCGACCTCTGGCTCAACATGCTCGGCGGCGCCTCCGCCTGGGTCGCGATCTACGGCACCTTCGTGCTGAACTTCTGCGACTTCACCCGCGGTGCCAAGTCCAAGAAGGCCATCGTCAAGGGCAACTTCTGGGGCATCCCGATCAACATGCTGTTCTTCGGTCTCATCGTCGTCGTCCTCGCCGGCGGGTCCTTCACGATCAACGGCCAGGCCATCGCGTCTCCGGCCGATGTCGTCGCCGCCATCCCCAACACGCTGCTGCTGGTGCTGGCATCCCTCGCCCTGATCGTCCTCACGATCGCGGTGAACCTGATGGCGAACTTCGTCGCGCCGACCTACGCGCTGACCAACCTGTTCCCGCGGCACCTGAACTTCCGCAAGGCGGCGCTCCTGTCGGCCGTGATCGGCCTTGTGATCCTGCCCTGGAACCTGTACAACTCTCCCGTGGTGATCGGAATCTTCCTCAACGGGCTCGGCGCCCTGCTCGGACCGCTCTTCGGCATCATCATGGTCGACTACTGGCTCATCAGGAAGCAGAAGATCAACATCCCCGACCTGTACTCCGAGCACGTCACCGGTGAATACCACTACAGGCGCGGCTTCAACCCGCGTGCGGTCATCGCCCTGGTGATCTCGGGCGTGATCGCCCTGCTCCTCACCTTCGTGCCGGCCTTCCAGGTGGTGAGCCAGTTCTCCTGGTTCCTCGCCGCCGGTCTCGGCGCCGTCGCCTACGCGCTGCTCGCCGACCGCCGCGGCCCGTTCCGCGACGTCGAAGCAGGCGACATCGCCGTCACCCCGACCCACTGACCCCGTCGAAACCGAAGGACCGATCATCATGCGCATTCTCGTCGCGAACGTGAACACGACACAGTCGATGACCGACGGCATCGCCGAGGCTGCCAGGGCGGTCGCGTCGCCCGGCACCGAGATCATCGGCATCACCCCTGACTTCGGGGCAGAGTCGTGCGAGGGTAACTTCGAGAGCTACCTCGCCGCGATCGCCGTGATGGACAAGGTGGTCAGGTACGAGGGCGAGTACGACGCCGTCATCCAGGCCGGCTACGGCGAGCACGGACGTGAGGGGCTCCAGGAGCTCCTCACGGTCCCGATCGTCGACATCACCGAGGCCGCGGCATCCACCGCCATGTACCTCGGGCGCTCATACTCGGTGGTCACCACCCTCGATCGGGCGGTGCCGCTGATCGAGGACCGGCTGATCCTCGCGGGTCTCCACGACCGCTGCGCGTCGGTGCGCTCCTCAGGGCTCGGCGTGCTCGAGTTGGAGTCCGACCCGGAGCGGGCGATCGAGGCGATCGCCGCCGAGGCGCAGCGCGCGGTCGAGATCGACCGCGCCGAGGTCATCGTCCTCGGATGCGGCGGCATGGCCGAGCTCAAGGACCGCGTCGTCGAGCTCTGCGGAGTGCCGGTCGTCGACGGGGTGCAGGCGGCGGTCGCCGTCGCCGAGGGCCTGGTGCGACTGGGGCTCACGACGTCGAAGGTGCGCACCTACGCGCCGCCTCGGCCGAAGCGGATCACCGGCTTCCCTTCGCTGGCGCGCTGACGCCGCGCGATCGATATACATTCACAGACAGCAGCAGGGCCGGCGCACAGCCGGCGGAAGGGAACGGCGACATGTCGCAGGAGACCGAACAGCAGGATGCCGGGGCGACGTCGCTCGACCCGACAGGCGAGCACTACGACCTGGTGATCCGCGGTGAGCGCGTGCTCACCAGCGCCGGGGTCCGCGCCAGGGAGGTGGGAGTCCGCGGTGGCGTCATCGTCGCGATGCAGCCTCTGGGCAACAACCTCGACGGCGACGAGATCATCGAGCTCGCCGACGACGAGACGCTGATCCCCGGCCTCGTCGACACCCACGTGCACGTCAACGAGCCCGGCCGCACCGAGTGGGAGGGCTTCGCCTCGGCGACCCGCGCCGCCGCGGCCGGGGGCGTGACGACCATCGTCGACATGCCGCTGAACAGCATCCCGCCCACCGTGAGCGTGGAGGCGCTGAACGTCAAGCGCGAGGCGTCGAAGGGCCAGACGCACGTGGACGTGGGCTTCTGGGGCGGCGCGGTGCCCGGCAACACCGAGGAGCTCCGCGCCCTGCACGACGCCGGCGTCTTCGGCTTCAAGTGCTTCCTGCTGCACTCGGGCGTCGATGAGTTCCCGCCGCTCGACGCGGACGAGCTAGAGAAGGACATGCGCGAGCTCGCGTCGTTCGACTCGGTCATGATCGTCCACGCCGAGGACTCGCGTGCGATCGACCGGGCTCCGCAGCCCGAGGGCGACGACTACGGCAAGTTCCTCGCGTCCCGCCCGCGCGGAGCCGAGAACCTCGCGATCGCCGAGGTCATCGAGCGCGCCCGCTGGACCGGCGGACGCGCGCACATCCTGCACCTGTCGTCATCCGACGCGCTGCCCATGCTGCGCTCGGCCAAGCACGACGGCCTGAAGCTCACCGTCGAGACCTGCCCGCACTACCTCACGCTCACCGCGGAGGAGATCCCGCACGGCGCGACGCAGTTCAAGTGCTGCCCGCCGATCCGCGAGGCGGGCAACCGGGAGCTGCTCTGGCAGGGGCTCGAGGACGGCACGATCGACTTCATCGTGTCGGACCACTCGCCGTCGACGCTCGACCTGAAGGACCTCGAGAACGGCGACTTCGCGGTCGCCTGGGGCGGGGTCGCCTCGCTGCAGCTCGGCCTGTCGCTGATCTGGACCGAGGCGCGTCAGCGCGGTCTCACCCTCGAGACGGTCGTGGCGTGGATGAGCGAGCGCCCTGCGCAGTTCGCCGGCCTCACCGGCAAGGGCCGCATCGCGCCCGGCTACGACGCCGACTTCTCGGTGTTCGCGGCGGACGACGCCTACGTGGTCGACGTGAAGAAGCTGCACCACAAGAACCCGCTCACGCCGTACCACGGCAAGGCGCTCGCAGGTGTCGTGCGCAAGACGTGGCTGCACGGCGAGGTCATCGACTTCGAGACCCCGCGCGGCCGCCTGCTGCGCCGCGGCATGACCGACTGACGCCGAGACCCACCCTGCCGCGCGTTGACGGGAGAGGATGTTCGGGCATAAAGTTGAGTCAAGCTCACTCAACTTTGAGTCGGGCACGATTCACCCCGCGAAGGAGTCTCCTCAGGAGGACGCATGAACATGCCGCAGACCAGCTCTCAGAACAGCGCGAACAACCAGGATCAGCAGTCCGCCCTCGAGCAGTTCGGGATCAACCTCACCGACCGCGCCCGCCAGGGAAAGCTCGACCCCGTGATCGGGCGCGACAGCGAGATCCGCCGCGTCAGCCAGGTGCTCACGCGCCGCACGAAGAACAACCCGGTCCTGATCGGCGAGCCGGGCGTCGGCAAGACCGCCGTGGTCGAGGGTCTCGCGCAGCGCATCGTCGCCGGCGACGTCGCCGAGTCCCTCAAGGACAAGGAGCTGGTGACCCTCGACATCTCCGCCCTCGTGGCCGGCGCCATGTACCGCGGGCAGTTCGAAGAGCGACTGAAGAGCGTGCTCAAGGAGATCACCGAGTCCGAGGGCAGGGTCATCACCTTCATCGACGAGCTGCACGTGCTGATGGGCGCGGGCGGCGGTGAGGGCTCGGTCGCGGCCTCCAACATGCTCAAGCCCATGCTGGCGCGCGGCGAGCTGCGGCTGATCGGCGCGACCACGCTCAACGAGTACCGCGAGTTCATCGAGAAGGATGCCGCGCTCGAGCGCCGCTTCCAGCAGGTCTACGTCGGCGAGCCGAGCGTCGAGGACACCGTCGCGATCCTCCGCGGCCTCAAGGGCCGGTACGAGGCGCACCACGGGGTGACCATCTCCGACAGCGCGCTCGTCGCGGCGGCGGCGCTCTCGAACCGCTACCTGCCGGCCCGGCAGCTGCCGGACAAGGCGATCGACCTGGTCGACGAGTCGATGTCGCGGCTGAAGATGGAGATCGACTCGTCGCCGGTGGAGATCGACCAGCTCAAGCGCCAGGTCGACAGGCTGCGGCTCGAGGAGCTCGCGCTGAAGAAGGAGAAGGATGCCGCGTCCAAGGAGCGGCTGAGCACCCTCCGCGAGCAGCTCGCCGAGCAGGAGAAGGAGCTGGCCTCCCTCGAAGAGCGCTGGGCGCGCGAGCGGCAGGGGCTCAACCGGGTCGGCGAGCTGAAGAAGCAGCTCGACGACGCGATCACGCAGCGCGACCTCGCGATGCGCGAAGCGGACTACACGCGGGCCTCGAAGCTCGAGTACGAGACGATCAAGCGGCTGGAGCGCGACATCGCCGAGGCCGAGCAGGCGGAGGCGGCCGTGTCCGACGAGGGCCGGATGGTCAACGAGCAGGTCACCGACGAGGACATCGCCGCGGTGATCGCGGCGTGGACCGGCATCCCGGTCGGCCGGCTCCTGCAGGGTGAGAGTGAGAAGCTCCTCCAGCTCGAGCGCGAGCTCGGCAGGCGCCTGATCGGGCAGAAGGAGGCCGTCGGGGCGGTGTCGGATGCCGTGCGGCGCTCGCGCGCCGGCATCAGCGACCCCGGCCGCCCGACCGGATCCTTCCTGTTCCTCGGCCCGACCGGCGTCGGCAAGACCGAGCTCGCCAAGGCCCTGGCCGAGTTCCTGTTCGACGACGAGCACGCCATGGTGCGCATCGACATGTCGGAGTACGGCGAGAAGCACTCGGTCTCGAGGCTCGTCGGAGCCCCTCCCGGCTACATCGGCTACGAGCAGGGCGGTCAGCTCACCGAGGCCGTGCGGCGGCGCCCGTACAGCGTGATCCTGCTCGACGAGGTCGAGAAGGCGCACCCCGAGGTCTTCGACATCCTGCTGCAGGTGCTCGACGACGGGCGGCTCACGGACGGGCAGGGCCGGACGGTCGACTTCTCGAACGTCATCCTGATCCTCACCTCGAACCTCGGCTCGCCCATCCTGATCGACCCGAC
Source organism: Microbacterium sp. SD291 (assembly GCF_017355365.1). Classification (GTDB taxonomy): domain Bacteria; phylum Actinomycetota; class Actinomycetes; order Actinomycetales; family Microbacteriaceae; genus Microbacterium. The sequence goes on from NZ_JADIJR010000014.1 coordinate 15,235, forward strand.
GCTGTCGCCCGACGAGCGGCGGGAGCAGGTGATGGCGCTCGTGCGCCAGGCGTTCCGGCCCGAGTTCCTGAACCGGCTCGACGACGTGGTGATGTTCTCCACGCTCAGTGAGGACGACCTCGCGCAGATCGTGGAGCTGTCGATCGACCAGCTGCACCGGCGCCTGCACGACCGGAGGCTCACGCTCGCGGTCACCCCCGACGCCCGGGCCTGGCTCGCCGAGCGCGGCTACGACCCGGTGTTCGGCGCCCGGCCGCTGCGCCGGCTCATCCAGACCGAGGTGCAGAACAGGCTCGCCACCGCGCTGCTCGCCGGAGCCGTGCGCGACGGCGACACGGTCAGGGTCGACGTGGCGGACGACGGCGGCGGGCTCGTGCTCACGTCCTCCGGACCCGAGCCCGAGCCCGAGCCCGAGTCCGACGTCGAGCTGCTCGAGGACTGAGCCCGGCCGGCGGGCCGGATCAGCGACCCGGGAGCGCCGTCCAGTCCGCAGGTCCGGTCGACCCGGCCGGGTACTCCTCGAGCGGTACGGCGCCGTCGGCCCAGGCCTCCCGGACCGGCTGGATGATGCGCCAGCACTGCTCGGCCTCGTCCGCACGCACCGAGAGCGCCACGTCGCCGTCGAGCAGCTCGTCGATGACCTCCTCGTAGGATCGGCGCTGGCCTTCGCCGAGGTCGGCGAGCAGGTCCTCGACGCGCAGCGCGAACGGGTCGTCGCCGCCGGTGACGTGCACGCGCAGGGACATCTCGTCCGGTCCGAGCGAGAACGTCAGCCGCCCGCCGTCCGTCGGCGTGCCCTTGAGTCCGCGGGGGAGGTGCCGAACCTGGCGGAACGTCACGACCACCTCGGAGCGCTTCGCCTCGAGCGCCTTCCCAGACCGCAGCACGAACGGCACGCCGGCCCAGCGGTCGTTCGCGACCTCGCAGACGACCTCGGCGAGGGTCTCGGTGCCGCGCGCGGCATCCACCCCCTCCTCGTCGGCGTACGAGGGGAGCTCGCGGTCGCCGATCTTCCCCGCCGTGTACCTGGCCCGTCGCGACGACTGCGCCGGATCGTCGCCCCGCACGTGCGTCGCACGCAGCACGGCGGCCTTCGCGTCGCGCAGGTCGCGTTCGTCGATGCTCGCCGGCGGGTCCATCGCGACGAGCGCGAGCACCTGCAGCAGGTGGCTCTGGATCATGTCGATCATCGCCCCTGCCTTGTCGTAGTAGCCCGCGCGGCCCTCGAGCGCGAGCGACTCGTCGAAGCGGATCAGCACCGACTCGATGTGCTCGGCCGACCACACGGGCTCCCAGATGCGGTTGGCCAGGCGGACGCCCATGAGGTTCAGCAGCGTCGAGCGGCCGAGGAAGTGGTCGACCCGGAAGATCTGGCGCTCGGGCACGAGCGCCGTGAGCATGTCGTTGAGCTCGCGGGCGCTGGCCTCGTCGTCGCCGAAGGGCTTCTCCATCGCGAGGACGGTGCCCGCAGGCAGCTCCATGCCGTTCATCGCGGCGATCGCCGCGCGCGTCACCGCCGGCGGCAGCGCGAAGTACAGCACCGTGTTCGGCTCGAGGGAGTCGATCAGCGTCGACACCGACGCCTTGTCCGTGACATCCGCCGCCATGTAGTCGCCGATCGTGACGCGGTCGATCGCGCCTGGGGAGTCGGCCAGGGCGACGCCGATCAGCTTCTTCCAGGCGTCAGGGTCGCGCTCCTCTGTGCCGGAGCCCCGGAGGATCACGCGCCGATGCGGCTGGCGCGCCAGCAGCGCACCCAACGAGGGCAGCAGCAGACGCGAGGTGAGGTCTCCGGATGCGCCGAGGATGAACAGTGTGGGAGTGGTGGCCATGGCCGTGAGGGTAGCCCGAACCGGTCACGAAGGACAATCTCTGGCGCCGCACAGTCTCGGGTGGAAGACTCCGCAGCGTGGCTCGACGCATAGAGGACTACGCACTGCTCAGCAACTGCCGCACGGCGGCGCTCGTCTCGAAGGACGGCGGCATCGACTGGCTCTGCCTGCCGAGACTCGACTCGCCATCGACGTTCGCCGCTCTCCTCGGCGACGAGTCGCATGGGTCGTGGCGGATCCGCCCTGCGGAAGCCGACGCGGTCTGCACGCGCCGGTACGACGGCGACACCTTCGTGCTGATCACCCGCTGGGAGAGCGCGGATGCCGTCGCCGAGGTGCACGACTTCATGCCGATCGGACTCGATCCCGATGTCGCGATCCGGCGGACCGATCTGATCCGCCGCGTGGTCGGCGTGCACGGCGAGATGACGTTCGAGCAGGAGCTCAGCATCCGCTTCGACTACGCCAGGGTCATGCCCTGGGTCCGCCAGACCGGCACGGCCGAGGACCCCTGCGTGACCGCGATGGGCGGGCCGGATGCCGTCGCCCTCCGCGGCGCGCCGCTGGAGGCGGCCGATCACCGGCACCGAGGCGAGGTCGTCGTGCGCGCGGGCGAGGTGCGAGACCTCCACCTGACCTGGTTCCCGTCGCACCGGGATGTGCCGCCGCCGCTGGACGTCGCGACCGAGCTCGAGCAGACGAAGAGCTGGTGGCAGGGCTGGGCCGACCGGATCTCGCACGACGGCCCGCACCGCGCCGAGGTGGTGCGCTCGCTGCTCGTGCTCCGGGCGCTCTCGAACCACGAGACCGGTGGGATCGCCGCGGCCGCGACCATGGCCCTCCCCGAGGACATCGGCGGGGAGCGCAACTGGGACTACCGGTACGTCTGGCTGCGGGATGCCGCGCTCACGCTCGAGGCCCTCCTCGACCACGGCTTCCTCACCGTGGCGGACCGCTGGCGGAGCTGGCTGCTGCGCGCCGTCGCCGGCGACCCCGCCGATCTGCAGATCATGTACGGGCTCGCGGGCGAGCGCGACCTGGAGGAGCGCGTGCTGCCGAGCCTGCCCGGCTACGAGGGCTCCGCCCCGGTGCGCGTCGGCAACGGGGCGTCGTCGCAGTATCAGGCCGACGTGGTCGGCGAGGTCCTGGTCACGCTGTGCGCCGCGCGCTCGGCGGGTCTCGACGACTCCGCGTTCTCGTGGCCGCTCGAACGGCAGCTCGTGCGGTTCGCCTCCGAGCAGATCGAGCGCGAGGACCACGGCCTCTGGGAGATCCGCGGTGAGCCTCATCACTTCACGCACTCGCGCGTCATGATCTGGGCGGCGTTCGACAGAGCGGTGCGCGGCGTGGAGGAGTTCGGTCTCGAAGGCCCGGTGGAGCGCTGGCGGGGGCTGCGCGATCGGATGCGTGAGGAGATCGATCGCGACGGTGTCGTGAACGGGCACTTCGTCCAGTACTACGGGACGGAGGAGGTCGACGCGTCGCTCCTGCTGCTGCCGGAGGTCGGATACTGCACGCCGGACGATCCGCGGATGCTCGCGACGGTCGAGCGGATCGAGCAGACCCTGATGGAGCACGGGCTGGTGCACCGCTACCGCACCGGCACCGGCGTCGACGGGCTGCGCGGCTCCGAGGGGTCCTTCCTGGCCTGCTCCTTCTGGCTGGTCGAGCAGTATGCGGCAAGCGGCAGAGCGGACGAGGCCCGCGCGCTGATGGACCGGCTGTGCGGGATCGCCAACGACGTCGGGCTGCTGTCCGAGGAGTACGACGCGGTCGGCGGCAGGCAGCTCGGCAACACCCCGCAGGCGTTCTCGCACCTCGCGCTGGTGCGCGCAGCGGACACGCTCGCCCGGCTTGTGCAGCGCCCTCGGTGAGGCAGTTGATTCTCACAATGTGGAATCGGGCATCCGATATTCGGAATAAATCGTTGACGTCCACCACCGTCCCGTGGTTAGATCTGGAGCATCCGAAGACGGAGAACCTGGATCAGCAGACAGGAAAACTGAGCTGGCACCCTGTGGGGCCGCCTGCCGACTCCACCGTCCTGTTCCCGAACGGACTCGAGCAGGGCATCGACGTGCAGGCCGACGTCGTGCGCAGCCTCGGGATGCGCGCGACGCTGACCCGCGGGTCGATGTCGCTCGGCGAGGAGGACGGCGGGCTTCCGCCGCAGCGGACCGTGCAGGATGCCGAGACGATCCTCGCCGACAGCGAGCGGCTCATCGGCGCCCACCACGAGCGCGGCGACGGCGCCTTCGTCCAGATCGGCCTCGCCCCGTGCTCGCCGTTCTCGGTGACCACCGAGGTGATGCGCGACACCGCGGTTCTCGCCGAGCGGCTCGACGTGCGGCTGCACACGCACCTCGCCGAGACGCTCGACGAGGAGGATTTCTGCCGCGAGACGTTCGGCCTGCGCACGGTCGACTACCTGGAGAGCGTGGGCTGGCTGTCGGACCGGACCTGGCTGGCGCACGGCATCCACTTCGACGACGACGAGATCTCCCGGCTCGGAGCCGCCGGCACCGCCGTGGCGCACTGCGCCACCTCGAACATGCGTCTGGCCTCGGGGATCGCCCGCGCTGTCGAGCTCGAGCAGGCCGGGGTTCCGGTGGGGCTCGGAGTCGACGGATCGGCCTCGAACGACGGGTCGAACATGATCCAGGAGGTGAGCCAGGCGCTCTACCTGCAGCGGCTGCGGTACGGCGCGGCGGCAGTCACGCCCGAGCGTGCGCTCGGCTGGGCCACCGCGGGTTCGGCGCGCGCGCTCGGGCGCTCCGACATCGGCGTGCTCGCGCCGGGCAAGCAGGCGGACCTCGCGATGTTCACCCTCGACGAGCTGCGGTTCTCCGGCAGCCATGACCCGGTCGCGGCGCTGCTGCTCTGCGGCGCGGAGCGCGCCGACCGGGTCATGGTCGCCGGCCGCTGGCGCGTCGTCGACGGCCGGATCGAGGGGCTCGACGTCCCGCAGCTCATCGCCCACCACAGCGAGGCGGCACGGAGCCTCCTCGCGAGACACGCCTGATCACACGTCCACCACCACAAGACCCATAACCACCGAGACGACGAAGAGGTCGACATGAACAAGACGAAAGCGGTCGCGACGCGACCGGAAGACGAGCGGCTCCCGCTCGGAAGCACCATCGCCTACGGCATCCAGCACGTGCTGACGATGTACGGCGGCATCGTCGCCCCGCCGCTCATCATCGGCTCGATCGCGGGACTGGACGGTGCCGAGATCGGGGTGCTGATCACGGCCTGCCTGTTCATGGGCGGTCTCGCGACGATCCTGCAGACTGTCGGCATCCCGTTCTTCGGGTCCCAGCTGCCGCTCGTGCAGGGCGTCTCGTTCGCGGGCGTCGCGACCATGGGCGCGATCGTGACGAGCGGAGGAGGGCTTCCCGCGGTGTTCGGAGCGGTCATCGTCGCGTCGATCATCGGGCTGCTCATTGCGCCGGTCTTCGCGACCGTCATCCGGTTCTTCCCGCCGGTCGTCACCGGCGTCGTCATCACGACGATCGGTCTCACCCTGCTGCCGGTCGCCGCCGGCTGGGCGATGGGCGGCAACAGGGAGGCGGAGGACTTCGGCGCCCCGCAGAACCTGCTGCTCGCCGGGATCACTCTGGTGATCGTCCTGGTGCTCAGCAAGGTGCCTGTGGGCGCGATCTCGCGTCTGGCGATCCTGCTCGCGATCGTGCTCGGCACGATCATCGCGGCGATCCTCGGACGCGTGGACTTCGGCGCCGTGGCGGACGGCCCGATCTTCGCCCTGCCGAGTCCGTTCTCGTTCGGGATGCCGACGTTCGAGATCGCCGGCATCATCTCGATGTTCATCGTGATCCTGGTGACGCTCACCGAGACCACCGCCGACATCCTCGCCGTCGGCGAGATCGTCGGCACCAAGGTCGACTCGAAGCGGATCGCCGCTGGCCTGCGCGCCGACATGCTCTCCAGCGCGGTCTCGCCCGTGTTCGGGTCGTTCACCCAGTCGGCGTTCGCGCAGAACGTCGGCCTCGTCGCGATCACCGGCGTGAAGAGCCGCTTCGTGGTCACGGCCGGCGGCGTGGTGCTCGTGGTGCTCGGCCTGCTGCCGGTGCTCGGCCGGGTCGTCGCGGCCGTGCCGACGCCGGTGCTCGGCGGTGCGGGCATCGTGCTGTTCGGAAGCGTCGCGGCCAGCGGCATCCGCACCCTCGCGAAGGTCGACTACCGCGGGAACATGAACCTCGTGATCGTCGCCTCGGCGATCGGCATCGGGATGCTGCCGATCGCGGCGCCCACCATCTACGATCAGATGCCGTCGTGGTTCGTCACGATCTTCCACTCCGGCATCAGCTCTGCGGCCGTCGCGGCGATCCTGCTGAACCTGCTGTTCAATCACCTCGGCAGTCGCCCAGGCAAGGACGCCTCGGTGCTCGCCGCCGCGCCGACCCGCAGCATCCCGATCGCGTACCTGGATGCCTTCGAGGACGGCGACTCGATCGTCGGCGGGAAGATCGTCGACAAGGACGGCAACGAGGTGGAGGTCGACCGGCCGGCGCACTGACGAGTCGCAAGCCGGGGAGTGACCTGCCGATGCCCCGCCTGCGCGACGACGCCCCACCCGGCAGACGCCGGGTGGGGCGTCGACCGCCGGGTGGGGCGTCGTCGTGTGTTCGATGAGGCGCGGTCAGGCGCTCAGGCTCAGGCGCTGAGGACGACCGTCTCGTCGATCGCGCGGCGCACGCGCGGAGCGGTCTCGGCCTGCTGGAGACCCTCCGGGAGGCCTGCGGCGTCGCCGAGCTCGCCGACGGCGATGACGGTGGTGGCGCTGAAGCGCGGGGCCAGGTCGGCGAACTCGCGGACGACCTCGGGGTCGAAGCCGCTCATCTGGTGCACGAGCAGACCGTCGTTGTGCGCCTGCACGGAGAAGTGCGCGACGGCCTGGCCGAGGTCGTAGACCGCGTGGCTGATCGCCTTGCCGTCTTCGGACTCGGTCTCGGCGATCGCGACGATCAGCACGGCCGCGTTGGCCGCCCACAGCTGGTTGAACTCGACGAGCGAGTCGACCACCTGAGCGTGGAGCGCGGTGCCGCGGCGCGCGACGATGAAGCGCCACGGCTGCAGGTTGTAAGCGGACGGCGACCAGCGGGCCGCCTCGAGCGCGGCGGAGAGCTTCGCCTCGTCGATGGCGGTCTCCGCGTCGTAGGCGCGGGTGCTCCAGCGTGCGGCGAGGACGTCCAGGACGGGGTGCTCGGTGGGGGCGGTGCGGTCGAGGACAGGAGTGCTCACGGATTGCCTTTCGGAGGGAGTCGGTTCGGACTCCTTCGTCCGGGTACATGGAGTCTAAACACATGCATGTGCATGCATATTCCCGATGTCATGGGGCGACTTCCGCAGTGGCGGGACGAGACGCGTGTGCGATGACGCGGCCCTGCCGGCGGGGCGAGTGCGCCGCGCTCAGTCCGGGAGGATGAGCGCTGCGGCGTCCGCCAGCGCGCTGCGGACCGCGCGGATCGACGGGGCCGCGGCCGACACGCGCCGGGCGGACGAGAAGATCTCGCGCCGAGGCGCCTCCGGCAGTGGCGTCAGGTCGACCGAGGGCGCGTCGCCCGCCCACACCAGCTCCGGCAGCAGCCCCACGGCGAGCCCGGCCCTGATCAGCCGGATGTGCGTGGTGAGGTCGGCGACCTCGAAGTGCACGTCGGGTTCGAAGCCCGCTGTGCGGCACAGCTGCTCGGCCCAGGCGCGCGATGCCGTGCCCGGCGGCTCCAGCACCCACGGCTCGTCCCGGGTCGCCCAGAGGGCGGTCGCGGCATCCCGCTCCACTCGCGCACCCGGCCGGCGAGCGGGGGCGATCGCGTCGTGTGTGAGCACCACCCGGTCGAGGTCGGCGTTGATCGGGCGGGTCCGCCCCGGGTACTGCTCGGCGAGCATGAGATCGAACTCCCGGCTCGCGACGCCGACGAGGCTCGTCTCCGGGTCTCGTTCGGTGACATCTACCCGGAGGGCCGGATGCTGCGCCTGCAGCGCGAGCAGTGCCGGCGGCAGCAGCGCGTGCGCGGCAGTCTGAAACACCGCGATCCGCACGGTGCCGGTGACCTCGGTGAGCGATTCGGCGACGGCCACCTGTGCGTGCTCGAGCTGGTCGAGGATGCCGATCGCCTCGGCCACGAGCACGTTCCCCTGGGGGGTGAACTGCACACCCCGGCCGACGCGGCGCAGCAGCGGGACGCCGACGTCGCGCTCGAGTGCGCTGAGCTGCTGGGATACGGTCGCCTTGCTGTAGGAGAGGGCGTCGGCGACGGCGGAGAGCGTTCCGAGGCGGCTGAGCTCGACCAGCATCCGCAGGCGGTTGACGTCGAGCATCCGCTCTCCAATCGCTGCGGGGAATCGTTCAGTCAAACCGAACAGAAATCATGCAAATCGGTTGATAGACGTAGCCTACTCGCGGGCCGGACAATGATCGGGACGCACGCGACCCGGGTGTGCGCCTCCCCCTGGAAGGTTCCCCGCCAATGTCTGTCGTCGACACCACCACTCCGCGCACTGAAGAGGTCGCCGCCCTTGTGCAGCGCTGGCTCACCGAGAGCGAGACGCACCCCGTCGAGCCGGCCGCCCAGCGCCTCTCCGAGGTCCTCAAAGACCCGAACGGCCTCGCCTTCACCGTCGGATTCGTCGACGGTGTGATGCGTCCGGAAGACCTCAGCGTCGCCGGCCGCAAGCTCGACGAGCTCTCCGAGATCACCCCGACCCTGCTGCCCGGCTACCTCCGCGCCGCGATCAAGGCCGGCGGCTTCTGGGCGCCGAAGCTGCCCGGCGTCGTCGTGCCGACCTCGCGCCGCGTGCTGCGCGCGATGGTCGGCCACCTCGTGCTCGACGCCACTCCCTCCAAGCTCGGCCCGGCGATCGCGAAGCTCCGCAAGAGCGGCAACCGCCTGAACCTCAATCTCCTCGGCGAGGCGGTGCTGGGCGAGCGCGAGGCCGGGCGGCGCCTGCAGGGCACCTACGACTTCCTCGCCCGTGACGACGTCGACTACGTCTCGATCAAGGTGTCGAGCGTCGTCAGTCAGCTGTCGATGTGGTCGTTCGACGAGGCCGTCGCCGACGTGGTCGAGAAGCTGACTCCGCTCTACGAGCTCGCCGCGCGCTCGGAGGCCGGCCCTTCGACAGGCTCAGGGACCCAGAAGTTCATCAACCTCGACATGGAGGAGTACCGCGACCTCGACCTGACCATCGCGGCCTTCACGAAGATCCTCGACCAGCCGCAGCTGAAGAACCTCGAAGCCGGCATCGTGCTGCAGACGTACCTGCCGGATGCTCTCGGCGCGATGCAGCACCTGCAGGAGTGGGCGGCGGACCGCCGCGCCAAGGGCGGAGCGCCGATCAAGGTGCGCGTCGTCAAGGGCGCGAACCTGGCGATGGAGGAGGTCGACTCCAAGATCCACGACTGGCCGCTCGCCACGTACGGCACCAAGCAGGATGCCGACACGAACTACAAGCGCGTGCTCGACTGGGCGATGACGCCCGAGCGCCTCGACGCGGTGCACATCGGCGTCGCCGGCCACAACCTGTTCGACATCGCCTATACCTGGCTGCTCGCCACGGCCCGCAATGTCACAGATGCGGTCGAGTACGAGATGCTCCTCGGCATGGCCACCGGGCAGGCCGAGGCCGTCCGCAAGGACGTCGGCCGCCTGCTGCTCTACACGCCGGTCGTGAACCCGGCCGAGTTCGACGTCGCGATCGCGTACCTCGTGCGTCGCCTCGAGGAGAACGCCAGCTCTGAGAACTTCATGTCCGCGGTGTTCGAGCTCGCCTCGAACCCCGAGCTGCTCAAGCGCGAGCGCCAGCGCTTCGAGCGCTCGCTCGCCGCCCTCGAGGCCGACCGTTCCGTGCCGGCATCCAACCGCGTGCAGAACCGCGAGGCGGAGCCTGCGCACACCGTGACGACCGGCTTCGAGAACCAGCCCGACACCGATCCGGCGATCGCCGCCAACCGCACCTGGGGCCGGGAGATCCTGCGCCGGTCCGTGTCGACGAAGCTCGGGACGGATGCCATCGCCTCCGCCCGCATCGAGACCGCTGACGAGCTCGACCGGGTGTTCGCCGCAGCGACGGCCGCCGCCGCGAAATGGGCGGCGCTTCCCGCCTCCGACCGCGCCGCCGTGCTGCACCGCGCGGGCGACGAGCTCGCCGCCCGCCGCGGCCAGCTGATGGAGATCATGGCGCACGAGGCCGGCAAGACCCTCGCCGAGGCGGACCCCGAGGTCAGCGAGGCGATCGACTTCGCGCACTACTACGCCGAGCGCGCCCTCGAGCTCGAGCAGATCCCGGGTGCAGAGTTCGTGCCGTCGAAGGTCACCGTGGTGACCCCGCCGTGGAACTTCCCGGTCGCGATCCCCGCCGGCGGCGTGCTCGCCGGTCTCGCCTCGGGCTCCGGCGTGATCATCAAGCCGGCCAAGCTCACCCAGCGCTGCGGTGCCGTCATGGTCGAGGCGCTGTGGGCGGCCGGCGTGCCGCGCGACCTGCTCGCGCTGGTCGATCTCGCGAGCCGCGACCTCGGCACGCAGCTCGTCGCGAGCCCGTCGGTCGACCGCGTGATCCTCACCGGCGCCTACGAGACGGCCCAGCTGTTCCGCTCGTTCCGCCCCGACCTGCCGCTGCTCGCCGAGACCAGCGGCAAGAACGCGATCATCGTGACGCCGTCTGCCGACCTCGACCTCGCCGCCGCCGACGTCGCCCGCAGCGCCTTCGGGCACGCCGGCCAGAAGTGCTCGGCCGCGTCGCTCGCCATCCTGGTCGGCTCGGTCGGCGAGTCGAAGAGGTTCGAGCGCCAGCTGGTCGACGCCGTGCGGTCGATGCGCGTCGGCCTTCCGCGGGACCCGGCCACCCAGATGGGGCCGATCATCGAGCCGGCCTCCGGCAAGCTCCTCAAGGCGCTGACCACGCTGGACAAGGGCGAGCGCTGGCTGGTCGAGCCCCGCAGGCTCGACGACGAGGGCCGGCAGTGGACGCCCGGCGTCAAGACCGGCGTGCGCGCGGGATCGACCACGCACCTCACCGAGTTCTTCGGGCCTGTGCTCGGCATCATGCGCGCGACGGATCTCGACGAGGCGATCCGCCTGCAGAACGCGGTCGACTACGGACTCACCGCAGGCCTGCACTCGCTCGACTCGAACGAGGTCGCCGACTGGCTCGACCGGGTCGAGGCCGGCAACCTCTACGTGAACCGTGGCATCACCGGCGCGATCGTGCAGCGCCAGCCGTTCGGCGGCTGGAAGCGCTCCGCAGTGGGCGCGGGCGCCAAGGCCGGCGGCCCGAACTACCTGTTCGGCCTGGGCGAGTGGACCCCCGCCGAACTCCCCGCTGCCGCCCCCGGCGCCGCGATCGCACCGGCGGTCGACGCGCTGCTGAAGGCGGCCGGCCACGACCTCGACGCGGCAGAGCGCGAGTGGCTGAACCGCGCGGCGGCATCAGACGAGCGCGCCTGGATCGACGAGTTCGGCGCGGCGACCGACAGGTCGGGTCTCGGCGTCGAGCGCAACGTGTTCCGCTACCGCCCGGTCGCGGTCGACGTGCGCATCGCCGAGCAGGCTCCTCTGGTCGACGGCATCCGCGTTCTGGCCGCGGCGCTGCGCAGCGGCAGCCCGTTCACGGTGTCGGCTCCGGCCCTGCCTTCGGTCGTGAAGAAGGCGCTGCGTGCGACCGGCGTGACCGTCAAGCACGAGAAGGATGCCGCCTGGCTCAAGCGCTTCGCGAAGGCCGACCGTGACTGGCAGCGGGTCCGTATGGTCGGCGGCGACGTCTCGGCGCTGTTCGCGGCGCTCGACGGCTCGCCGGACGTCGCCGTGTGGTCGCACGCGGTCACCGGCGCCGGCCGGGTCGAGATGCTGCCGTTCCTGCACGAGCAGGCCGTGTCGATCACGAACCACCGGTTCGGCAACCCGACGACTCTCGCCGACGGCGTGATCTGAGTGGCGCCCGATCGCCCCGATCGACTGATCGGGGCGATCAGCCGCGCAGCGCCTCCGCGAGCTTCACCCTGCTGCCCATCCGCAGCAGCGAGTTCTCGTAGATCTTCGCGCCGAGCATGATGGCGGCGACGCAGCTGGCGAGCAGGATCACGAGCGAGACCAGCGGCTCCCACCACTGCGCCTCGCCGACGAACAGCCGCATCGGCATCCCGACCGGCGCCGAGAACGGCACATACGACATGATCGTCAGCACGAGCGGGTTGTCGTTGAAGAAGATGACCAGGAAGTACGGGGCCATCACGAGCATCGTGATCGGCATGGTGGTCGAGCCGACGTCCTCCATGCGCGACACCATGGATGCCGCGGCGGCGAACAGCGCCGCGAGCAGGATGAACCCGAACAGGAAGAACACCGCGAACCAGATGATCGGCGCGCCCAGGCTCGCGAGCACCTCGCGCTGACCGGTCACGATCAGCCCGACTGTCGCGATCGCCGCGAGGGCGAGGATCTGTGCCATCGCCAGGATCGTGTTGCCGATGACCTTGCCGGCGAGCAGCGCTCTCGCCGGGATCGCGGAGAGCAGCACCTCGACCACGCGGGTCTGCTTCTCCTCGACCACGCTCTGCGCGATCGTGCCGCCGAACGTCGACGCGGCCATCAGGAACACGATGCCGAACCCGATGGCGATGAAGTACCGCATGAGGGGGTCGGCGGTCGCGGGCTGCAGGATCTCGACCTCCGGCGTCTCGGCGAGCCCCATCACGATCGAGGTCGGCGCGTCCTCCAGGGCGACGACCGCGTAGCCGAGGTCGCTGCCGTCCGGCAGCACCGCGGCCTCGACGTCTTCCGAGCGCAGCAGTGCCTCGGCCTCGCCGCGGTCGGCGACCTCCGTGACCTCCACGTTCGGCAGTCCTGACACGAGGGATGCCGTCTCCGCGGTCGCGGCCACCTGCGTCGCTTCGGGGTTCTGGCTCGTGAAGCCGCCGATCAGGATGCCGGCGAGCGCGATGAGCAGCAGGATGCCGGTCGAGATCAGGAAGGCCTTGCTGCGAAGCTTCGACGCGATCTCACGCTCGGCGACGAGCCAGACCATCTGGGTCCCTGAGCTGGTCGAAGGGCTCACTGGATGACCTCCTTGAAGATCTGGGCGAGGGACGGATGCTTGGGCGCGAAGCTCGCGACGTCGCCGCGCTCGACGGCGGTGCGGAGCACGCGCTGGGCGGTGTCGGGCCCGTCGGCGTCGAACAGGGCGTAGCCGCCCTCGAAGTCGAGGACGGTGATGCCGGGCTCTGCGCGCAGCCACCCCGCGTCGCCCGCCGAGACGAGTTCGTAGCGATCGCTCGCGTACTCGGCGCGGAGTCCCTCGCGGGAGCCGGCGGCGCGGATCGTGCCGCCGGCGAGGATCACGAGGTCGTCGCAGAGGCGTTCGACCACGTCGAGCTGGTGCGAGGAGAACAGGATCGCCGCGCCCTTCGCGGCGCTGGCCTGCAGGACGCCGGCGACCACGTCGACCGCGAGCGGGTCGAGTCCGGAGAACGGCTCGTCGAGGATCAGCATCTCGGGGTCGTGCACGAGGGCCGCGGCGATCTGCGCGCGCTGCTGGTTGCCCAGCGAGAGCGACTCGATCGTGTCGTTCAGTCGCTCCTCGAGCCCGAGCTCGCTGAGGAGCGCGGTGGCGCGGGCCGCGGCATCCGCCTTGCTGAAGCCGTGCAGGCGGGCGAGGTAGACGATCTGCTCGAGGACCTTCATCTTCGGGTACAGGCCGCGCTCCTCCGGCATGTAGCCGAACCGGCGGCGGTCCTCCGTCGTGATCGGCGTCCCGCCGAGCTCGACCGAGCCTCCGTCGGAGGAGAGCAGACCGAGCACGATGCGCATGGTCGTGGTCTTGCCTGCTCCGTTGCCGCCGACGAAGCCGGTGAGGCGCCCGGGGGACACCCGGAACGAGACGTCGTCGAGCACCAGCCGCGAGCCGTAGCTCTTGGTGATGCCGGTGAGTTGCAGCTCTCCTGTGGTCATGCCTTCACGCTACGGATGCGGCGGGTGCACGGCATCCCCCCTGCGGCGGATCGCGACGGCTCCCCCCGTGGGCGGACCCGCTCAGCGCCGCTCAGCGCCGCCCGGCGTGCAGCACGGTGCGGACGACGAGACCGGCCACGAGAGCCCAGAACGCGGCGCTGACGCCGAGGACGGCGATGCCGGATGCCGCGATCAGGAAGGTCACGACGGCGGGGAGCCGCTCGCCGGGGTCGTCGATCGCCTGCTGCACGGAGGAGCCGAACGCGGCGAACAGTGCGAGGCCGGCGACGGCCGGGATCACGGACGCGGGGGCGAGGACGACGAGCGCGGCGAACGCGGCGGAGAAGCCGCCGAGCACGAGGTACGACACCCCGGTCGAGACTCCGGCGACCCAGCGGCGCTTCGGATCGGGGTCGGCGTCGGGCGCGGCCGCGAGTGCGGCGCTGATCGCGGCGAGGTTGATCGCGTGCCCGCCGGCCGTCGCGCCGACGGCGGTGCCGATGCCGGTCACCAGCATCGCCGGCCGCCACGGCACCTCGTAGCCGAAGCTGCGCATGATCGCGATACCAGGCACGTTCTGCGACGCCATCGTGACGATGAACAGCGGCAGCGCGATGCCGACGGCCGCGCCGATCGTGAACGTGGGGGCGGTCAGCTCGACCTTCGGCAACAGGGACGCCGGATCGAACGGGGCGCCCTCGGTGAACAGGGAGGCGGCGATCACCACGGTCGCCGCGACGAACGCCAGCGGCACCGCCCAGCGAGGCGCGAGCCGCGCGAACACCAGCCAGGTCAGCACGACGGGCACGACACCCCACGGGTTGGCGACGAGCCCGGTGATCGGTGCGAGGCAGAGCGGCAGCAGGACCCCGGCGAGCATCGCCTGCGCGATCGAGGGAGGGATGCGGGCGATCAGCGTGCCGAGCGCGGGCCACAGAGCCGTGAGCAGGATCAGCGCGGCGGTGAGGAGGAAGGCGCCCACCGCGGCCGGCCAGTCGCTGTCTCCCGCTGCGCTGGCGGCGCCGTCGACGATGCCGGTCGCCGCGAGCAGCGCCGCTCCGGGGGTCGACCACGCGACCGTGATCGGCATCCGATATCGCCACGCGAGGACGATGCAGGCGAGTCCCATCGTGATGCTGACCGCGAGCAGGCCGCTCGCCGCCTGCGCAGGTGTGGCCCCGACGGCGGTGAGCCCGGTGAGCACGACCGCGAAGGCGCTCGTGAATCCGACCAGCGCCGTGACGACGCCCGCCATGATCGGGCGGGACAGTGGTGCGGCCTCTGGCATGCTTCCGAGGCTAGCGGTCAGCTTCGGGCGAGGCCCATCCGGTGCGCGATCACGACCGCCTGCACCCGGTCGCGCGCGCCGAGCTTCTGCAGGATCCGCGAGACATGGGTCTTCACCGTGGCCTCGCCGATGAAGAGGGCGCTCGCGATCTCGGCGTTGCTGCGGGCGTCGGAGAGGAGCTCGAGCACCTCGGCCTCGCGGTCGGTGAGCGGCTCCGCGAGTGTTCCGGTCGCAGTTCGCGACAGTGCCGCCGGGGTCGCACCGGCAGGAACTGCGACCGGAGCGGCGGTTGCGGCAGGCGCAGGGGTGGATGCCGCGGCGAACCGCGCCAGCACGCGCCGGGTGACCTCGGGCGCGAGCATCCCGTCACCTGCCGCGAGTGCCCGGACGGCGGCGATGAGGTCATCGGCGCCGGCGTTCTTCAGCAGGAAGCCGCTCGCCCCGGCATCCAGCGCCTGGTGCAGGTAGTCGTCGCGATCGAACGTCGTGATGATCGCGATGGCCGCCTCGATCGACGGGTCGGCCACGATGAGCCTGGTCGCCTCGATGCCGTCCATGTCGGGCATCTGCACGTCCATCGTGATGACGTCGGGGCGGAGGGCGGATGCCATCGCCACGGCATCCGCGCCGGTGGCCGCCTCGCCGACCACCGTGATGTCGGGCTGGGTGCTGAGGATCGTGCGGAAGCCGGCGCGAAGCATCGCGTGGTCGTCGACGAGGAGCACCCGGATCTGTCCGACGGTCATCGCGTGGCGCTCCTCTCGGGCGCTGATTCCTCGGGAGCTGTTCTCAGCGCTGCCCTCCCCGGCAGCGGCACCCTGGCGCGCACACGGAGCCCGCCCTGCGGCCTCGGCGTCACCTCGAGCGTGCCGCCGGACGCCGCGGCCCGCTCGCGCATGCCGAGCTGTCCGAGTCCTGGGCGGAACTGGGTGACGGACCGGCCGGTGTTCACCACTTCGAGCTCGACCCCCTGTTCGTCGTAGCGGACGCGCACGTCGGCGGTCGCGCCCTCTCCGGCATGGCGGCGGGCGTTCGTGAGCGACTCCTGCGCGATCCGGTACAGGTTCACGGCCACGAGGGTCGGCACCGGCACGGGGTCGCCGACGACCGCGAAGGCGGTGGGCAGGCCGGCCTCGGTCGACGCGCCGGCCAGGACCGCGATGTCTTCGAGTGTCACCGTCGACCCGGCATCCGTGGTTCCTGCCCGACCGGAGACAGCCGAAGGATCGCCGCCGGGCGTGCGCAGGGTCTCGAGGAGCTGGCGGAGCTCGTGGATCGCGTCGCGAGCAGACCCCTCGATGCCGGTGAGGATGCGCTTGGAGTGCTCCGGATCCTGATCGAGCACCATCCGCGCGGCTCCCGCCTGCACGCCCATCACCGACACGTGGTGGGCGACGACGTCGTGCAGCTCGCGGGCGATGCGCACGCGATCGAGGGCCACGGCCTGCGCCGCCGTCACCTCGCGCTCGCGCTCGAGCTCGATCGTGCGCTGCTCGAGCACCTCGCGCTCCTGGGCGGCGTGCCATGAGCGCTCGCCGAAGTAGTAGGCGCCGCCGAAGTAGAGGATGTTCAGCATGATCTGGATCAGCATGAACGCCACGTACGGCGAGAAGGCGCCGGCCGCGACATCCGCCTTGTCGGCCTCGGCGATCGCGTCGCGGTACATCGTGATGACGAGCCAGATGAACATGCCGACGATGATGCCGACGCGCACGATCAGGGCGCGGCGGCGGTCGTTCATCCACGCGCCGACCGTGTACAGGCTCACGAACATCGCGATGTTGCCCACGTAGATCTCGGGGACTCGGATCGTCACGGCCGTGAAGTAGGCGAGCGCCGTGATGACCGCGACGATGCCCGGCCACCGGCGGCGCCCGGCCAGAGGCACCGTGACGAACACCGCGTAGACCAGGGCGGTCCACAGCTCCGCCTGGTCCTCTCCGTACACCTCGGCGATCGACGACAGCGCCGCGCTGAGCACGGCGCCGATGAACATCACGCCCGCGAGCACGAGGTCGCTGCGGAGCTCGCGCCGGGTGGGCGTGCGGAGGGACGGCATCTCTCCACCGTACGGGGGAGCGGATGCCGCGGCATCCCCCTCGAGGCGGATCGACGCAGGACGGAGGATCCGGGGGCCCCTGCGAGAATCAACCGTGACCTCCGCAGCGCGCCCCCGCCTCGCTCCGCTCTACCTTGCCGGCTTCACGACCGCGTTCGGTGCCCACGGCATCGCCGCGGCTCTCGGCGCCGAGACCGAGGACATCGGCTGGACGCTGCTCGCCTTCGGGCTCACCCTCGCGCTCTACGACCTGGCCGAGGTGCTGCTCAAGCCGTTCTTCGGCGCGCTCAGCGACCGGATCGGCGTGCGCCCGGTGATCATCGGCGGGCTGCTCGCGTTCTCGGCGTTCTCGGTCGTCGGCGCAGTCGTGCCCGGGATGCTCGGACTCGTCATCGGCCGGTTCGGTCAGGGGGCGGCGGCATCCGCCTTCTCGCCGTCGTCGTCGGCGGCCGTCGCTCGGCTCACCGACGACTCGACCCGCGGGCGCTACTTCGGCCGCTACGGCTCGTGGAAGAGCCTCGGCTACGCGCTCGGGCCGATGCTGGGGGCCGTGCTGGTGGTCTGGGGAGGGATGCCGGCGCTGTTCTGGGCGCTCGCCGCGCTCGGCCTCGGGGCTGCGGCCTGGGTCGCATTCGCGGTCCCTGCCGTCCCGGTGCTGCCGCGCAAGCGGGTGACGCTGCTCGATCTCGGCCGCGAGCTTGTCACGCCGGGCTTCCTGGTGCCGACGCTGGTGCTCGCGGCGACCACCGGCGCGCTCGCGGTCGCGGTCGGCTTCCTGCCGCTTCTCGGCAGGCAGCTCGGCATCGGGATCGTCGGCAGCATGGCGATCGTGACCGTGCTCGCCGTGGTCTCGAGTATCGTGCAGCCGCTCGTCGGGTCCTGGCACGACCGCGGCCGGCTCTCGGTGCGCGCCGGCGCCGTCGGCGGTCTGGCGCTGATCGCCCTCGGCATCGCACTCACCGCCGCGGCGCCGCATCCGGTGGCGCTCGTCGCGACCGCCGCGCTCGTCGGGGCGGGCGTCGGCATGGCGACGCCGGTCGCATTCGCGCATCTCGCGGCGACGACGCCGCCAGAGCGCATGGGCCGGACGATGGGAAGCGCCGAGCTCGGCAGGGAGCTGGGGGATGCCGGAGGGCCGCTGGTCGCGGGCGCCGTGGCGACGGCATCCGTCCCCGGGATCGGCCTGGGGGTCGTGGCCGCGCTCACGGCCGGAGCGGGCGTGCTGGCCCTGCTGGGGCTGCGCCGAACTTCCTGAAGTTGCTATTGACAAGCTCGCTTGCTTTTTGCAAGTATGCTTCCACAGGCTCAGCGACCCAGCCGGGACTGATCGCCACGAGAGGGAGCAAGCATGTCCACCAAGGTCTTCGTCAACCTTCCGACCACCGACCTCGAGCGCGCCAAGGCGTTCTACACGGCGCTCGGCTGCGAGATCAACCCGCTGTTCACCGACGAGAACGCCGCCTGCATCGTGTGGAGCGACGACATCTACTTCATGGTGCTCAAGCGCGAGTTCTTCGCCACGTTCACCGACAAGCCGATCGCCGACCCGAACGAGGTCTGCCAGGTCTCCGTGTCGTTCGCGCAGGACACGCGCGAAGACGTCGACGCGCTCGCCGGCAAGGCCCTGGCGGCCGGCGGCTCCGAGCCCAAGCCCGCACAGGACTACGGCTTCATGTACTCGCGCGACATCGACGACCCCGACGGCAACTCGCTGGGCTTCCTCTACATGACCCCCGAAGCCGCGGAGAACGGCCCGGATCACGTGGCGGAGCAGGGCGCAGCGTCCTGACATGGCGGCGCGCAGCTACGGCCAGTACTGCGGTGTGACGACGGCCGTCGAGCTGATCGGGGAGCGGTGGGCTCTGCTCATCATCCGCGATCTGCTCGTCGGGCCCCGTCGGTACACCGACCTCAAGCAGGGCCTGCCGCGCATCCCCACCAACATCCTGTCCACGCGCCTGAAGGAGCTGCAGCAGGGCGGGGTGGTGCGACGGGTCCCGCTGCACAACTGCGGCCTCGTGTACGAGCTCACCCCATACGGGCGGGCGCTCGAGCCGGTGATCCTGGAGCTCGGGCGCTGGGGTTTCCAGACGATGGGCGACCCCTCGCCGGATGACGTGGTCACCGCGGATTCGCTCACGATGGCGCTGCGCACGGCGTTCCAGACGGATGCCGCCGCGGATGCCGAGTACGAGCTGCACGTCGGCGACGTGGCGCTGCGCGCTTCGGTGCGGGGCGGCATCCTGTCGGTGGCTCAGCTTGCGCCGCCGGCTCCGCCCGTCGGCGGACGGGTTCCTGCCGGGGAACCGGATGCCGTGATCGTCGCCGGCCCCGGCATCCGTCGCCTGATCGTCGGCGAGATCACGCCGGCCGAGGCGATCGAGCAGGACGTCCTCGCCGTGGTGCGCGGCGAGCTCGCCCACCTGGAATCCTTCGCCGCGACCTTCCACATCGCACCGCTCGCCGCACCACTGACTGTGTAAGGAGAAGATCATGACCGGTCGCATCCTGATCGACCTGTTCACCACCCTCGACGGCGTCGCGCAGGGGCCCGGCGGCACCGATGAGGACACCTCCGGCGGCTTCCGCTTCAGCGGCTGGCAGGCCGGCCACCCGTCGTCGGGTGTCGGCGAGGCGGTGATGGCGGGGATGCAGCGGCTCGATGCGCTGCTGCTCGGCCGCCGCACGTACGACATCTTCGCCGGCTACTGGCCGCAGCACACCGAGGGGCCGTCCGGCGAGATCGGCCGCCTGTTCAACCGGGTGCCCAAGTACGTCGCGTCCCGTGACCCCCGCATTCGGCTCGGCTGGGAGGGCTCTTCGCGGGTGGGGAAGAACCTCGTGGCCGAGGTGGCCGAGATGCGCGCGAAGCACCGTGAGGTGCACGTGATCGGCAGCATCGACTTCGTGCACACACTGCTCGCCGAGGGGCTCTTCGACGAGCTGAACCTCTGGGTCTACCCGATCCTGCTCGGCGCGGGCAAGAAGGTCTTCGACGATCACGCGATGCCGTCGGTGCTGACGCTGCTCGACCCTCCGGTGACGGACGACGGCGGCGTGACACTCCTGCGGTACGGCCGGACGGACCGCGTGCCGGAGGTGGGCACGTTCGAGGATTGATCTCGCGCGATCGCGCAGCATCCGCGCCATGATTGTCGGATGCTGCGCGATCTGAGCCACCCGATCCGAAGCGGGATGACGGTGTACCCCGGCGACCCCGCCGTCTCGGTCGAGCCGGCGCTGACACTCGACGCTCATGGTGCCGCGGTCACCCGCCTCGGCCTCGGGTCGCACACCGGCACGCACGTCGACGCCCCGGCGCACACGATCCGCGGCGGGCGCACCCTCGCCGACGTCGCGCTGGATGAGCTCGTCGGCGAGGCGATCGTCCTTCGGGTCTCGAACGCAGAACCAGAACGCGCCATCGTCCTCGACGACCTCGCCCCTCCCGACACGGTGCCGCCGATCGTGATCGTCGAGACCGGCTGGGCGCGCTTCTTCGGCACGGAGCGTGCGCTGCGGCATCCGTTTCTCGCCCCCGACGCCGCCCGCGAACTCACGCGCCGCGGCATGCGGGTTCTCGCGGTCGACACCCTGAGTCCCGATCCGACGCCGGCCGAGGCATTCCCCGTGCACGAGATCGTGCTCGGCGGCGACGGGCTCATCGTCGAGAACCTCTACGGGCTCGACGGCCTCCCCACGAGGGTCCCCGTCGGGTTCTTCCCGCTGCGGCTCGAGGGCGACGGGGCGCCGGTCCGCGCAGTCGCCTTCCTCGACGACTCCGCGCGCTGACGGGATCAGCGCCGCCCGAGCAGCCGCTCGATCACGTGCGCGACGCCGTCGTCGTCGTTCGACGGGGCGATCTCGTCGGCGGCATCCTGCACGACGTCCTCGGCGCCTGCCATGGCGACCCCATGCCCGGCCCAGCGCAGCATCTCGACGTCGTTGAGCGCGTCGCCGAAGGCGACCACGTCGGCCCGCTCGACCTCGAGGTGCTCGCAGAGCCGCGCGAGGCCGGTCGCCTTGGTCACACCCTCGGCCATGACCTCGACGAACGGGGCACCGGAGAGCGTCGCCTCGAAGCCCGACAGCCCGAGATCGCGCAGCGTGTCGAACAGCACCGACGGCGCGAGCTCCGGATGCCGGATCACGAGCTTGAGGCTCGGAGCCGCGAGCACGTGGTCGAGCTCGACCCCGCCCATCGTCCGCGGATCGCGCTTGTGGTCGGAGAGCTTCGAGAGCTCCGCGTAGCCGTGCTGGGCCACGAACGTCTCGCCGCCCTCGCGCACGCTCGCGAACAGCAGACCCGGAACGCTCGCGCGCAGCGCCTCGGCAAGCGTGCGGATCGTGTCGGCAGGGAGCTCCTCGGCGAACAGCATCCGCCCGTCACCCAGATGCGTCGCGTACGCGCCGTTGCCGCACAGCGCCCAGTCGTCGAATCCCGCGTCGGCCGCGATCGCGCGCAGGCCGATCGGCTGGCGAGCCGTGACCGGCACGACGTGGACGCCGCGGGCACGTGCGGCGTCCAGCGCCCGGCGGGTGCGCGGGGACACGGCGGATGCCGAGTCGAGGAGAGTCCCGTCGAGGTCGGTCGCGATCAGCTGGACGGGATGCATCTGTCGGCTCCCTGAGCTTGTCGAAGGGTCAGGAGAAGATCATCGGGAGATCGTCGTCTTCGGCGGCACTCCCGAAGTCGAGATCGACGACAACCGGGACGTGGTCGCTCGGCTGCTCGCCCTTGCGCTCGTCGCGGTGGATGGAGGCCCCGGTCACGGCATCCGCCAGCGCCGAGGAGCCCATGATGAAGTCGATGCGGATGCCCTCGTTGCGGGGGAACTTGAGCCGCTGGTAGTCCCAGTAGGTGTAGCCCTCCGGGAGCAGCGGCCGCACGACGTCGGTGAGGCCGGCATCCGCCAGCGCGAAGAACGCGGCCCGCTCCTGCGGCGAGACGTGCGTGGAGACGCCCTCGACGATCGCCGGGTCGCCGTTGTCATGCGGGAACGGGATGATGTTGAAGTCGCCGACCAGCGCGAGCGGCAGGCCGGGGTCGGCCGACAGCTCGGCGGCCGTCGCCTTCTTCAGCTCCTCGAGCCAGTGCAGCTTGTACGCGTAGTGCGGGTCGTCGAGCGAGCGCCCGTTCGGCACGTACAGGCTCCACACCCTGACCCCGTCGACCATCACGCCGAGCGCGCGGGCCTCCTGCGGAGCATCCGGCCCCTCATGCCCCTTCGCGAACCCCGGCATGCCCGCGAACGCGGTCTGCACGTCGGTGATCGGCAGACGGCTCGCGATCGCGACGCCGTTCCACTGATTGAGGCCGTGCACCTCGACGTGGTACCCGGCGTCCTCGAACGGGCCGTACGGGAACTGCTCGGGCTTGCACTTGATCTCCTGCATCGCCAGCACGTCGATGTCCTCGCGCACGGCGAACTCGACGGTGCGGGTGACGCGGGTGCGGATCGAGTTGACGTTCCAGGTGGCCAAGCGCATGGGTCAAGCCTAGTTGCGGGGGAGGACAGGGGATGCCGGGGTGTGGACCGCCGGCATCCCGCGCCTCAGGTCAGACAGCGGCTGGCGCGGCCTGCGCGGCCTTCGCGGCCTTCGCGGCCTTCTTCTCGCGGCGGAGGCCGTGCAGCAGCGGCTCGGTGTATCCGCTCGGCTGCGCTGCGCCCTCGAGGATCAGGCGGCGCGCGGCCGTGTAGGCGATGCCGGGCTCTCCGCCCTCGGCGTATGCGAGCGGCTCGTAGTTCGGGTCTCCGGCGTTCTGCTCGTCGACGACCGGCGCGAGGCGGCGCAGGCTGTCGTCGACCTGCTCGACGGTGATCACGCCGTGCTGCAGCCAGTTGGCGAGCAGCTGGCTCGAGATGCGCAGCGTCGCGCGGTCCTCCATGAGGCCGACGCCGTTGATGTCCGGCACCTTCGAGACGCCGATGCCCTGGTCGATCCAGCGCACCACGTACCCCAGGATCGACTGCACGTTGTTGTCGATCTCCTCCGCGACGATCTCCGGCGTGAGGTCGCCCTCGCCCGCGAGCGGCGGCACCAGCAGCGCGTCGAGCGCGTCGTCGCCGACCGGCGGCAGCGTCGCCCGCACCGCGAACGCGTCGACCTGGTGGTAGTGCAGGGCATGCAGCGTCGCCGCGGTCGGAGACGGGACCCACGCGGTGGACGCACCGGACCGCGGGTGCGCGATCTTCTTCTCGAGCATGTCGTGCATGAGGTCGGGCTCGGCCCACATGCCCTTGCCGATCTGGGCGCGACCGTCGAGGCCGGCGGCGAGGCCGATCGCGACGTTGCGGTCCTCGTAGACCTTCATGAACGGCTGCGCCTTGATCGCGGCCTTCGGAAGGAAGGGCCCTGCGTGCAGCGAGGTGTGGATCTCGTCGCCCGTGCGGTCGAGGAAGCCGGTGTTGATGAACACGACCCGGTCGGATACCGCGGCGATCGACGCCGTGAGGTTCGCCGAGGTGCGGCGCTCCTCGTCCATGATGCCGACCTTCATGGTGCGCGCCGGCAGGCCGAGCAGCTCCTCGACGCGGCCGAACAGCTCGGCCGCGAACGCGACCTCTTCCGGTCCGTGCATCTTGGGCTTCACGATGTACATCGAGCCGGTGCGCGAGTTGCGTCCCGCGTTCGGCCCCTCGAGCTCGGGGATGGTGCCGAGCGCGGTCATGATCGCGTCGAGGACGCCCTCGAACGTCTGCCCGCCGTCGCGGTCGAGCACGGCATCGGTGCGCATCAGGTGCCCGACGTTGCGGACGAACAGCACGGCCCGGCCGGGCAGCGTGATCTCGCCGCCGTCGAACTTTCGGTACGTGCGGTCGTCGGCGAGCTGCCGGGTGAACGTGCGGTCGCCCTTGGTCACCGTCTCGGTGAGAGTGCCGTCCATGAAGCCCCGCCAGTTGCGGTAGCCGAGGGCCTTGTCCTCGCCGTCGACGGCGGCGACCGAGTCCTCCAGGTCGAGGATCGCGGTGAGCGCGGACTCGAGGATGATGTCCTGGACGCCGGCGGCATCCGTCGCGCCGATCCGGCCGGCGCGGTCGATCACGATCTCGGCGTGCAGGCCGTTGTGGACCAGCAGCACCGCCGAGGGAGCATCCGCTTCTCCGTTGAAGCCGACGAGCGCCTCCGGCGCGGCCAGGCGGCGGATGCCCGCGGGCGTCTCGACCGCGAGTCCGTCGGCGTCGACGCGGTACGCGGTGGCCTCGCTGTGCGAGCCGTCGGTGAGCGGCGCGATCTCGTCGAGCAGCTCACGGCCCCAGACGACGACCTCGGCGGCGCGGGCGAAGTTGAACTCCCTGCCCGGGGCGAGCTCGCCCTCCTGGCTGATGGCGTCGGTGCCGTAGAGCGCGTCGTACAGCGAGCCCCAGCGGGCGTTCGCGGCGTTGAGCGCGAAGCGGGCGTTCAGCAGCGGCACGACCAGCTGGGGGCCTGCCATCGTGGCGATCTCGGGGTCGACGTTCTCGGTCGTCACCGCGACGTCCGCCGGCGCTGGCACCAGGTAGCCGATCTCGGTGAGGAGCGCCCGGTAGGCGTCCTTGTCGGGCATGCCGGGGTTCGCACGGTGGAACCCGTCGATGCGCGCCTGGATCTCCTCGCGCTTCGCGAGCAGGGCCGCGTTGCGCGGCACCAGGTCGTGGATGATCGCACTCGTTCCGGACCAGAACGCGTCGACGTCGCGTCCTGCGTCGGTCAGCGCCGCTTCGGCGAACTCGACGATCGGCGCGGCCACCGAGAGGTCGGCGCGGGTGAGATACGAGGTCATGGTTCCATTCCTTCTACTGTTCGAATCCGGTAACGACAGCGCCGAGGCGCTTCAGGGTCTCAAGTGCGATCTCAGCATCCTGGGCGGGGCTTCCGCCAGCCACTCCGAGTCCGCCGACGTGGGCGTCGTCGAAGAAGATCGGCATGCCTCCGTCGATCGTGGTCAGGGCGCCGCCGGTGCCGAGGGGCAGCGCGATCGTCAGCGACTCCGGGATCTGCCCGGTGCGGCGGCGAGTGGATGCCGACGTCGCGGCCTTGCGACGGCTGGTCTCGGCGCTGTGCGGGGTGGCGCCGTCGGACATGCCGTAGGCGATCAGCGTCATGGACGGATCCGCGACCGAGACGACGGCCTTCACGCCCGCGCGCTCGCCCTCCTCCATTGCGATGGCGACGGCGCGGACGGCGGTCTCGTAGGTGATCGCGACGATCTGGCGGTGGGTAGACATGTCGTCTCCTCGTCTCGTGCAGGCCGGGGTCATGCAATCGGGTTAAGTATTCACATTGCGAACAGTTACTTTCGCATGACGGAATACTACGCCATCAAGACCGGCTGTGTCCAGGGGCGCGCTTCCCTCATCGCCGGCCGCCTCCGAATCAGGGTGTCACGCCTTCTACACTGGATGCCGTGACCGCACTCGACGCAGACCGCCAGACCCTTCTCGACCTGATCAAGGACGAGGCGGTGTTCCACGGCGACTTCACCCTCTCCAGCGGCAAGAAGGCGACGTACTACGTCGACATGCGCAAGCTCACTCTGGACCATCGCGCGGCCCCCGCGATCGGGCGCATCATGCTCGACCTGATCGGTGACCTCGACGTCGCCGCCGTCGGCGGGCTCACCCTCGGCGCCGACCCGATCGCCAACTCGGTGATGCACGCCTCGGTCGGCACCGACCGCCCCCTCGACGCCTTCGTCGTGCGCAAGGAGCCGAAGGACCACGGGCGCGGCCGTCAGGTCGAGGGCGCCGACATCAAGGGCAAGCGCGTCGTCGTCCTTGAAGACACGTCCACCACCGGGCAGTCCGCGCTCAAGGCCGTCGAGGCCCTGCGCCGCGAAGGCGCGGAGATCGTCGCGGTCGCGGTGATCGTCGACCGCAAGACCGGCGCGCAGGCCGCCATCGAGGCCGAGGGTCTCGAATGGCGCGCAGCCTTCGACCTCGACGACCTCGGGCTCGACCCGCAGTGACCGGCTCGCCCGCTGCCATGCAGTACGCGCTCGCCGTCGACATCGGCGGCACGAAGATGGAGGCCGCTCTCGTCCGAGGCGACGGAACCGTCGTCGACGGCAGCCGCAGTCGCCGGCCCACGGGCCGCGAGGCGACCTCCGACTCTCTGCACGCCGCCGTCGCCGCGATCGTCTCGCACGCGCTGGCCGCTCTTCCCGACGGTGCGGAGCTCGCCGGCGCCGGCATCGGCAGCGCAGGACCCGTCGACCGCACGGACGGCACGATCCTGCCGGTGAACATGCCGCTGGCCCGGGGCTTCGCCCTCGTCGAGTCCGTCCGCACCGCGGCATCCGCCGTGCTCGGCCGCGACGTCCCGACCACTCTCGGGCACGACGGCGGTGCGCTCGCGCTCGCCGAATCCTGGCTGGGTGCGACGCAGGATGCCGGCGCATCACTGTCGATCGTGGTGTCCACCGGTGTCGGCGGCGGCTTCGTCGTGAACGGCGCGTACATCCCCGGCGCGACCGGCAACGCCGGGCACCTCGGCCAGGTGCGACGCGAGGGAGGGCTGACTCTCGAGGAGATCGCGTCAGGCCCCGCGAGCGCCGCCTGGGCGCAGCAGCAGGGCTGGGCGGGAAACACCGGTGAGGACCTGGCGAAGGATGCCGCAGCCGGCGTCGCGGTCGCGCGCGCGGCGATCGAGCGCTCGGCCCGCGCGGTCGGGGAGGCGCTGGCGGATGCCGCGACCCTCGTCGACCTCGACGTCGTCGCGATCGGCGGCGGCTTCTCGCGGGTGTCGGCAGACTACATCGACCTCGTGCAGCAGGCGCTCACCGCGAGCGCCGCGCACGAGTACTCGCGGCGCACCCGCGTGGTGCGCTCCGGCCTCGGCGACGAGGGCCCGCTCATCGGCGCGGCCGCGCTCGTCCTGCGCTGACGCGCAGTAACGCCGGCGCTCAGCGCCTGCGGTCGTCGTCGTCCCAGGGACCTTCCCACCAGCCCGCGCGGCCGTCGCCGTCTCCCTGGCCGTCGCCGGGGCCTCGGCGGCGCGAGCGGAAGAACTGCACCGCGAACACGATGAGCGAGGTGGAGGTGATCAGGATGAGCACCAGGAACAGCAGGTCGGACTGGGTCATGGTCGCTTCCCCTCCGCGGCATCCGCCACGATCTTCGCGATGCGGGCGGCACGCGTCTCGACGCGCTTCGCCGTCGCGATCTGCGTGAGCCCGAGCTTCTTCACCGACTTCGGGAACGCGTCCCAGTTCGCCCTGGCTGCGGGCGCGGCGTCGAGGGCCTCGGCGAACTCCGGCGGCTCGATCCCCGCCTCCGGTCCGTCGAGCATGGTCCACGACCCGTTGGCCTTCGCGACCTCGATCGCGCGGACGCCGGCGGGCGCGAGCATCCCGGCGGCCTCCAGTTCGGCGAGGCGCGCCTTGTTCGTCGCCGCCCAGCCGCTGGCCGCCCGTCGCGGCGAGAACCACTGCCCCACGGTCTGGTCGTCGAACGTGCGCACGGGGCCGTCGATCCAGCCGAAGCACAGCGCGTGACGCACCGCGTCCTCGTAGCCGACGCCGGTGGCGTCGTTGCCGCGCACGCTCAGCAGCCACACCCCGGCGGCGCGGCCGTGACTCTCCTCGAGCCAGGTGCGCCAGGCCGCAGCATCCGCCGCCCTGATCCGTTCGCCGTCGTCGAGCGCGCCCATGTCAGTGCTCCCGTCAGTGCTTCGCGTCGGGGATCGTCTTGATCGTGTCGGTGATGCGGGGGAGCAGGTCGGCGACCGACTGCACGATCTCGTCCGGGCGGAACGGGTACTTCTCGATCTCGGCCTGGTCGCTGATGCCGGTGAGCACGAGCACGGTGTGCAGTCCCGCCTCGATGCCGGCGACGACATCGGTGTCCATCCGGTCGCCGATCATGCCGGTGCGCTTCGAGTGCGCGCCGATCTTGTTCAGCGCCGAGCGGAACATCATCGGGTTCGGCTTGCCGACCACGTACGGCTCCTTGCCGGTGGCCTTCGTGATGAGAGCGGCGATCGCGCCCGTGGCGGGGAGCGGTCCGTCGGCGCTCGGGCCGGTGGCATCGGGGTTCGTCACGATGAACCGGGCACCGGCGAGGATCAGCCGGATCGCCTTCGTGATCGCCTCGAAGGAGTAGTTGCGGGTCTCGCCCACCACGACGAAGTCGGGGTTCGTCTCGGTCATGATGAAGCCGGCGTCGTGCAGGGCGGTGAGGATCCCCGCCTCGCCGATCACGAAGGCGGAGCCGCCGGGCACCTGCGACTGCAGGAAGTCGGCGGTCGCGAGAGCCGACGTCCAGATGCGCTCCTCCGGCACGATGAGGCCGCTCGCGCGGAGGCGGGCTGAGAGGTCGCGCGCGGTGAAGATCGAGTTGTTCGTCAGCACCAGGTAGGGGATGTCGCTGCTCTCCCAGCCGGCGAGCAGCTCGGATGCTCCGGGGATGGCGTCGTTCTCATGGACGAGCACGCCGTCCATGTCGGTGAGCCAGCATTCGATGTCGTCTCGTTGAGCCATGTGCCCAGCCTAGGGCGCACAGGTTTCAGGCAGGTGTCGCGCTCGGCGGCGCCACAACTCCGGAGATCCGGGGCGAAACGGGCGGATTCGGGGGCTCGGCGGCTCGAAGTGCAGCAATTCTCCGGAGTCATGGCGCGCGCCCCCGTGCACAACTCCTCAGAATCGGCGCGCAGACGCCCGATTCCGGGGTGATCGGCACCGCAGCCGTGGATTCCGGAGGAATTGTGAACGGGCGGCGGCGGACAGCGCAGCTACGCGCTCAGCCAGACGACCTCGGCCGCGCCCTCCGGCAGGGTGACGGACGCGCCGTCGAGCTCGACGCCGGATGCCGTGACGACGACGGGCGAGCCGACGGTCAGCCCCAGCGATTCGAGGTCGCGCAGCAGCTCCGGGTCGCGGTCGTCCACCCGCAGCACGCGCCCGGAGTGCCCGGCCGGGGCGTCGGCGAGAAGCACGAACGGCACCCGGTCGATGATGCCATCGGCGTCAGGGATCGCGTCGCCGTGCGGGTCGAACCGCGGCCGTCCGAGGCGCTCGTCGATGCCCTCGAGCAGCCTGTCGCTGATGGTGTGCTCGAGCACCTCGGCCTCGTCGTGCACCTCGTCCCAGCCGTAGCCGAACTCCTGCACGAGCCAGGTCTCGATCAGCCGGTGGCGGCGGACCATCGCGAGCGCCCGCTGAGTTCCGGCATCCGTCAGCCGCACCGCGCCGTACGGCACGTGCGAGACGAGACCGGCGGCGGCGAGCTTCTTCACCATCTCGGTCACCGATGACGGGGCGATGCCCAGCTTCGCCGCGAGCACCGACGGGGTGATCGGGGCGTCCTGCCACTCGGTGTGCGCGTAGACGGTCTTGAGGTAGTCGTCTGCCGCCGGGGATGCCACGATTCCAGCCTACGGCAGGGTCAGCTCGTCGCCGCAGCGAGGATGCCGTAGGCGACCTGCCCCGCGAAGAACACGACGCCGAAGCCGAGAAGGGCCGCGGCGAGCGAGAGCCGGCCGTCGAAGCCGGGCACGTCGGCGATGCCGGCCTTGCGCGCCCGGAACGCGAGCACGAGGGTCGCGATGCCGAGTGCGAGCTGCACCCAGGGGCCGCCGGCGGGCAGCACCGTCGGGAAGGCGATCAGCAGGGCGCCGATCACGCCGGTCGCGAGGCCGATCCAGGTGAGGGTGCGAACCTTGGCTGCGGCAGTCATCCTTCGAGCCTATCCCGCGCTCATCGGCGTGCCGGATGCCGTCGGCGCAGCAGGCTGCGGATCACGCCCTGGCGCGGGCTGAACAGGTAGACCAGCGCGAAGACGCAGCCCTGCACGAGCACGACGAGACCGCCGGATGCCGCGTCGAACCAGTAACTGAGGTAGATGCCGACGACGGACGACACCGCCGCGATGGCCGGTGCGACGACGAGCATCGTGCCGAACCGGTCGGTCAGGAGGTACGCGGTGGCGCCGGGGATGATGAGCATCGCGACGACCAGGATGACGCCGACGACCTGCAGCGCGACGACCGCGGTGAGTGCGAGGACGCTCAGCAGCAGGGCGCCCAACAGCCGCGGCGACAGGCCGATCGCGAAGGCGTGGGCGGGGTCGAACGCGTACAGCGTCAGGTCGCGTCGCTTCACGATCAGCAGGACGAACGCGGCGACCGCGAGCACCGCGATCTGGACGAGCTCCGCCACGGAGATGCCGAGGATGTTGCCGAAGATGATGTGGTTGAGGTCGGTCTGACTCGGCGTGACCGAGATCAGCACGAGACCGAGGGCGAACAGCGTGGTGAACACGATGCCGATCGCGGCATCCTCCTTCACCCTGCTGGTGCCGCGGATGAGGCCGATCAGGCCCACCGCCAGGAACCCGAACACGAGAGCGCCGATCGCGAACGGCGCCCCGACGACGTAGGCGAGCACGACGCCCGGCAGCACGGCGTGCGACACCGCGTCGCCCATGAGCGACCAGCCGATCAGCACCAGCCAGCACGACAGCACCGCGCACAGGATCGCGGCGACGACGGTCGCGGCCAGTGCGCGCACCATGAATTCGTACTGCAGGGGCTCCAGGAGGAAGTCGAGGATCGTCATTCCTCTCCCTCCCTGCCGAGGATGTCGAGTCCGAAGGCGCGCGCCAGCTGATCGGGGCTGAGCGCCTCGTCGACGGACCCGTGGAAGAGCACGCGCCGCAGCAGCAGCACGGCGGCGTCGGCGAGCGCCGGGATCGCGTGCAGGTCGTGCGTCGAGACCAGCACCGTCCGCCCCTCGGATGCCGATTCGCGCAGCAGCCGCACGATCATCGCCTCCGACTTCTTGTCGACGCCGGCGAACGGCTCGTCCAGCAGCAGGATGCGGGCGTCCTGCGCGATGCCGCGGGCGACGAACACGCGTTTGCGCTGCCCGCCTGACAGCTGGCCGATCTGCCGCTCGGCGAGGTCGGTGAGCTCGACGCGCTCCAGGGCCCGGTCGACGATCTCGCGGTCGGTCCTGTGCGCACGCCTGGTCGGCCCGAGGTGGCCGTAGCGGCCCATCATCACGACCTCCCTGACCGAGACGGGGAAGGCCCAGTCGACGTCCTCGCTCTGCGGGACGTATCCGATCGTGCGGCGCTTGCGGGCCTCGGCTGGCGTCACGCCGTCGAGCGTGACCTTCCCGCGCTCGGGCCTGACCATGCCGGTGAGGGTCTTGAAGAGCGTCGACTTGCCGGAGCCGTTCATGCCGACGAGCGCCGTGACGCGCCCGCTCGGGATGCTCAGCGACACGTCGTCGAGCGCGACCACGTCGCCGTAGCGCACCGCGACTCCCTCGACCTCGATCGCGGCGGTCATGAGTCACCGCCCGTGAGCGCCCGCACGATCGTCTCGGAATCGTGGCGGATCAGCTCGAGATACGTCGGCACCGGGCCATCCGCCTCGGACAGCGAGTCGACGTACAGGATGCCGCCGAACTCGGCAGCCGTCGCCTCCACCACCTGGCGCATGGCCTTGTCGGACACGGTCGACTCGCAGAACACGGCGGGCACGTCGTTGTCGTCGACGTACTCGATCGCGCGCTTGATCTGCTGCGGAGTCGCCTGCTGCTCGGCGTTGACCGGCCAGATGTACGCCTCGGTGAGGCCGGCGTCCCTGGCGAGGTACGAGAAGGCGCCCTCGCAGGTGACGAGCGCGCGCTGGCGCGCCGGGAGGGCCGAGAGCTCGGCGACGAGCTCGTCGTTCACGCTCTGGAGGGTCGCCTTGTAATCTTCGCCGTTCTGCGCGAAGTCCTCGGCGTGCGCCGGGTCGAGCTCGCTGAAGGCGGCCACCATGTTGTCGACGTAGACCTGCACGTTCAGGGGGCTCATCCACGCGTGCGGGTTCGGCTTTCCGGAGTACGCGTCCTCCGTGATGTCGATCACCTCGATGCCCTCGGACACGACCACGTGCGGCACGTCGACCGACTCGACGAACTGCGAGAACCACGCCTCGAGGTTCAGGCCGTTGTCGAGGATCAGGTCGGCCTCCGTCGCCTTCGTGATGTCGCGCGGCGTGGGCTCGTACCCGTGGATCTCGGCGCCCGGCTTCGTGATGGAGGCGACCTCGAGGTGGTCGCCGGCGACATTGTCGGCGATGTCGGCCAGCACGGTGAACGTGGTCAGCACGAGGGGGCGATCGGATGCCGGCGCGTCGGGTCGCACTCCGCAGGCCGCGAGCGGCAGGAGGAGCGCGGTGAGGAGTGCTCCGGTGAGGACGCGACGACTTTGAGGCATGCCGAAATCCTAGCGGATTTTTCGGTACGCCTAAATAACCTGTCGTCGGCCGGGATCCGCGCCGGATAGCCTGGCTGGATGGATGAGCAGACGCCGGACGCTTCGACCGGCTCAGCGACCCAGCCGGGGTACGGCGTCGGCCCCTGGCCGGGCGGCGAGGCGGAGTGGCCGGAGGGCGAGCACTACGACCCCGAGCTGCTCGCGACCGGCGACACCCGCAACGTGATCGACCGCTACCGCTACTGGCGGATGGAGGCCATCGTCGCGGATCTCGATCTGCACCGGCATCCGTTCCATGTCGCGATCGAGAACTGGCAGCACGACATGAACATCGGCTCGATCGTGCGCAGCGCGAACGCGTTCCTCGCCGACACCGTGCACATCATCGGACGGCGCCGGTGGAACAAGCGCGGCGCCATGGTGACGGACCGGTATCAGCACGTCGTGCACCACGAGGACGTCGAGACCTTCGCCGCGTGGGCGGCCGCCGAGGGCATCCCGATCGTCGCGATCGACAACGTCGAAGGGGCCGTGCCGGTCGACCGTGCCGAGCTGCCGCAGCGCTGCGTGCTGCTGTTCGGACAGGAGGGCCCCGGCCTGTCGGAGGCTGCGCTCGCCGCGGCATCCGCTCATGTCGAGATCACCCAGTACGGCTCGACCCGCTCGATCAACGCGAGCGCCGCGGCGGCCGTGATCATGTACGAATGGTGCCGGAGGTACGCGGGCTGAATCACCCGCACGGGCGATCCGGTGCGCGAGGGCGCGTGAGAGCATGAGGGCGATGCGGACCGAATCGTCACAGGCAGCGGCCGGCTGGCGCGCGTGGCTGCGCGTCGACGCCGTGGTGGCGCTCGTCGCGGCCACGATCATGCTGCCTGCGAGCATCGCGCTGCTGACGGATCCGTCGACGAGGCCCGGGCCGGATGCCGTCTCCCTGGCGGTCGGCGCGTATGTCGTGCTGCACCTCGCGACGCTGCTGGCGGTGCGGCATCCGCTCGTCGCGTACGGCGTCGCGAGCGTCGCGATGTGCGTGCTGGCGCTGGTGCCGGGGATCCAGGCCGTCTCGGGCGCCCTGTTCCCGTCGGCTGCCGCCTACCTGCTGGTGATCGCGCAGGTCGCGATGCAGACGAGCCTGCCGATGCGGGTCGCCGCTCTCGCCGGCGGCGTGTTCGGGGCGGCGCTGATCGCCTTCACCGAGCCGCGCTTCGACGACGCGATGCTGAAGATCGGGGCGTTCGTGGGGCTCAGCGGCGCGATCGCTGCGGCGTGGGCGATCGGTATCGTGCTGCGGCTGCGCCGCGCGCAGGCCGAGCAGCGGCTGCAGGCGCGCGTCGCGCAGGCGATCACGGACGAGCGGATGCGGATCAGCCGCGACCTGCACGACATCGTCGCGCACTCGATGACAGTGATGATCGCGCAGGCCGAGGTCGCGCGTGCGCTGCGCGACTCCGACGCCGAGCGCAGCGATCAGGCCCTCGGCGTGGTGATCGACACCGGACGCGAGGCGCTGCGCGGCATGCGCACGGTCGTCGCGGACGAGGCTCCTCGCGAGCCGCTGCCGACCGTCGCGTCGCTCGGTGCGCTCATCGACGCGGTGCGCACGCCTTCGGTCGACGTGCGTTTCGCGGAGATGGGTGCGGCCGGCAGGCTGCGTCCGGATGCCGCGGTGGCGCTGCACCACGCGGTGCGGGAGGCGCTCACCAACGCGATCCGGCATGTCGCGCCGCCGGTGCGCATCGACGTGAGCCTGGAATGGACGGCGGATGCTCTGCGCGCCGAGGTGTCGGACGACGGCGGCGCGGGGCCCGTCGGGAGCGAGCTCGGGAGCGGCATCGGCCTCGTCGGGATCGCCGAGCGCGTGCGGCTGGCCGGCGGGACGTGCACGGCGGGGGAGCGGCATCCGCGCGGATGGACGGTGCGGGTCGACCTCCCCGCGGAGAGGACGCCCGGATGACGCTGCGGGTGCTGATCGTCGACGACCAGGAGCTGTTCCGCGACGCGATCGCGGTGATGCTGGCACGTGATCCGCGCATCGACGAGGTGGTCGCGGTCGCGTCCGGTGAGGAGGCGATCACGCACGTCCGCGCGCACGCGGCCGACGTGGTGCTGATGGACATCAGGATGCCGGGGATCGACGGCATCGCCGCGACCCGCGAGGTGCTGCGGGCGCGTCCTTCGACGCGGGTGCTCGTGCTGACGACGTTCGACCTGGACGAGTACGTGTACGCCGCGATCCGTGAGGGGGCGAGCGGGTTCCTCACGAAGGACGCGAGCGCTGCGGAGCTCGCGGATGCCGCGGTCGCGGTGGCCGCCGGCGAACCGGTCATGTCGACGCGGGCGACGGCGGCGCTCGTCGGGTTCGTGCGCGACGGCGCGCCCGCGCGCACCCCCGAGGAGGCGCTGGCGGTGCTCAGCCCGCGGGAGCAGGAGATCGCCAGGGCGCTCGCCACAGGCTCGTCGAACGAGGAGATCGCCCGGCAGCTGTTCCTGTCGGAGAACACCGTGAAGACGCACGTCAAGGCCGTGCTCGCGAAGCTCGGCCTGCCCGACCGCGTGCACGTCGTGATCTGGGCGTACGAGAACGGCGTCCTCCGGCCCGGAGCCTGAGCCGCGCCCTTCCGGGTCTCTGGACCGCGCACCCCTCGGTCCCTGAGCCGCGCACTCTGGGTCCCTGAGCCGCGCACTCTGGGTCCCTGAGCCTGTCGAAGGGTCACCCGCGCGGGTGATCGGGTCGACCCGCGCGGGCGATGCCGCGGGATGACCACCTCGCGAGCATGGAGGCATGACAACTCGCACTCGCATCCTCGTCCTCTGCGCGTCGGCATCCGCGGCTCTGCATGTCGCCGTGATCAGCCTGCTGCGGATGCTCGTCCCCGGCTTCCTCGATGCGCTGCCGACCAGCCTTCTCGGGCGGTTCGGTCACGGCGTCGAGCTCGCGGTCGCGCTGACCGGAGCTCTCGCGGTGCTCGTTCTCGCCGTGCTCGCGCTCGCCGCAGAGCGCACCTCACGCGACGCCATCCCTCGCGGCGCCGTTCGCGGCGCCGCGCTCCTCACAGGCTCCCTCCTCGCCGCCACCACACCAGGGGGCGTGATCCCGGTCGCCGGGTACACGTTCGCGATGACGGTGCTGATCGGCATCGCGGTGTTCATCGTCCTGACCGTGCTGCGCCGGCCCTGGCTCGGCATCCTGCTCGCCGTCGTCGCAGGCGGCGCGGTCGCCTATGCCGTGATCGCGCATGATGCGGCCTCGCTGCTGCCGAGAATGCTCGGCGCGTACGGCGCGATCCTCTCCGAGACGTCGCTCGCGCTCGCCCATGTCGTCGCCGCGGCGGGCCTGCTGGTGTGGGCGGTCACCGACGCGAGGACCGTGCCAGGGCGGATCGCCGGTCTCGTGCTGCGGCACCGGGTCGCGATCACGGCGATCGCCGCCGCCTGCGCGCTGCCGTACGTGCTCGCCAGGGCGAGCTGGCTCACCCCGTGGCCGCTGTTCGGCGGCAGCGCCGAGATGTTCGACGCCGATCCGTCCGTCCGGGTGATGGGCCTCGTGCTCGGACTCGGGATGCTGACGGGCGGCGTTCTCACGCTCGGACTCGTGCTGCCGTGGGGCGAGCGGTTCCCACGCTTCCTCGCAGGACTCGGCGGAAGGCCGGTTCCGGTGGCACTCGTCGTGATCCCGGCGAGCATCGTGAGCGTGCTGTTCACGGCAGCGGGGATCGAGTTCGCGATCGAGGGCGTCGGGCAGGCGAAGGAGCACCTCTACCTGCTGCTGATGTTCCCGTTCTGGCTCTGGGGCCCGCTGCTCGGCTTCGCGACCTGGGCGTACGCGATGCGGCGGGCGCAGCATCCGCTGGCCGGCAATGACCCTCGACAGTCCGCGGTCGCGGGCGTAGCGTGAGTGCCGACCAAGGAGGCCGACATGGCAGCGCTCACCCCCATCCGCCCGTTCCTGTGGTTCGACGGAAGTGCGCAGGAGGCGATGGAGTACTACGTCTCGGTGTTCCCGAACTCGTCGATCGACCAGGTCGCCAACTACCCGGATGAGTCGCTCGACCAGCACTTCCAGGGCATGGGCGGCAAGGTGATCAACGGCGAGTTCACGCTCAACGGCGTGCCGTTCGGATGCCTCGACGGGGGCCCGCTGTTCACGTTCAACGAGTCGATCTCGTTCGTGATCTCGTGCGCCGACCAGGCCGAGATCGACTACTACTGGGGTGCGCTGTCGGCCGTGCCCGAGGCCGAGGCCTGCGGGTGGTGCAGGGACAGGTTCGGGGTCAGCTGGCAGGTGCTTCCGGCGGATCTCGGCGCACTGATGCAGAGCCCCGAGCAGATGCAGACGTTCATGGGGATGAAGAAGATCGTGATCGCCGAGCTCGAGAACGCCTGACGGTGCTCACCCCAGGCGTGCCGAAACGCTGAGGTCGTCGCGTGCGGTGACTCGCACGTCGGTGAGGCGCGGGCCGTCGCCGTCGAGGGGGAGGTCTTCGTTGAGGTCGATGGTCTTCCCGATCTGCGCCCGCACCTGCCGCCTGATCATGCGCAGCGCGAAGGCGACCAGCGGATTGCGGCTGCCGAGCTCGAGGTCCCGGACGGCGACGACGCCATCCGAGGAGACGCCGATGCGCGCACTCCCGCGGGCCGACGCTCCCAGCAGGCGCCATCGGATGCCGGCGGCGCCTTCGATGCGGATGCCGTCGGCGCCGTCCTGCACGACCGTCGCGTCGAGACTGCGGAGGTGGATGCCGCCGCTCTCGAGCAGCGGGCGGATGACGGCGGTGAGCAGCGGCGCGAGATCATCGGAACGGAGCGAGGCGGTGACGGAGCCGTGCATCCCCGCTCCGTCGTTCGCGAGATCCATGCCGTGGATCGTCTCCGGATGCGCGGGATCGACCGGCTCCGCATGGAGCAGCCAGTCCACCGCAGCATCGTGAAGCCGGAGGTCGAATCTCAGCGAGATGCCCTCGATCCGCATCGGCTCAGCGGTGATCCTGGCTGTTCGCAGGTTTCCGCGGGTCCTCTGGACGACTTCAGGCTCGGCCGGTGGCGGCGTGACGGCGGGGAGCTCTCGTTCCGGGTGCAGGCTCAGGTCCACGCCTGTCGCATCGATCAGGAGGTTCTCGACGTCTGCGCCTGACACGTCGGCGGTGATGCGCACGTCGTCGAGACCGCGCACCGTCTCGGCGTCGCTCGGCTGCAGGCTCACGCGGATCCAGCGGATCAGCGTCTCGGAGTCGCCAGGCCAGGTCAGTGCGGTCGTCATGGTTCAACATCCTGCCGCAAGCTCGAGTACGAGCAGGTCGGGAGCTATCGGTCTCGGCTGCGGAGTCTGCTGACCGCCGGCGGGCTGGGATCGGCGACGAACTGATGAGCGTCTGCTCCGGCTGTAGGTTGTGGCCATGACTCCCGTTCCCACGCCTCCGCCGGTCGCTCCTGTGACGTTCCTGCCGGTGGAGCCGGATCCTGGATTCCTCGGCGGGATGGCCGGGGGCTTCTTCGGACTCGGGATGCTGGCGCTCCTGTTCTGGCTGATTCCCACTGCGCTCATCGTGTGGGGCACCTATTGGCTGATCCGGCTCGCTGTCCGTCATGGCTCCATGGACGCCATGAGGTGGCAGGCGACAGGCAGTCCCAAGAAGCCGAAGGAGCGTCCGATGCGGCACTCGCAGCCGCCGAGCTCATCGGGGCGGACGACGAGAAGTCCCGGTCCTCGGGACTGGTGACGCTCGGCTACTCGCCGATTGCGACCCAGCGCCCCGAGCGCACTCGCCAACCGAGGGTGCCGAGGCGGGCGAGCAGATACACGCCGAAGAACGCGACCGAGAGCCAGATCAGGCCGGCGCTGCCGTCGACGCCGGTGGCCGCGATGATCCAGAGCGCTGGCAGGAACGGCACGAGGTTGAGCACGCCGACGATCGCCAGGTAGCGGGCGTCGTTCGCGCCCATCAGCACGCCGTCGAGCACGAAGACGACGCCCGCCACGGGTTGCGCGACCGCCAGCACGAGCAGTGCCGGCTGCACGAGCGTCGCGACGGTCTGGTCGCCGGTGAAAACGATGCCGAGCACGCCGGAGAGGGCGGCGATCAGGGCGCCGACGATCACTCCGAACCAGGCGCCCCAGGCCACGGTGCGGCCGAGCACGCGATGCACCTGCTGCTCGTCTCCTGCGCCGAGTTCCTTGCCGATCAGCGCCTGGGCGGCGATCGCGAGCGCGTCGAGGGCGAAGGCTGCGGCCGAGAAGATCGTGAACACGATCTGCCAGCCGGCGAGCTCGTCGGTGCCGATGCCGGTGGCGATGCCGACGGTCGCGAGGAGCGCGATCCGAAGGCTCACGGTGCGCAGGAACATCCAGCCGCCGGATCGGGCGGTGCTGCGGATGCCGGCGCGCTGCGCTCGCAGCGAGGCGCTGTGCTTCGCGGCCAGGCGCTGCACGACGAGCGCGTAGGCGGCGACCATGGCCCACTGCGCCGTCACGGTGCCGACGGCTGAACCCGCGATGCCCCAGCCGAGGCCGTAGATGAAGACGGCGTTGAGCACGGCGTTGGCGGCGAAGCCGAGGCCCGCGATCCAGAGGGGCGTCACCGTGTCCTGCATGCCGCGCAGCAGCCCGGTGGCCGCGAAGACGATCAGCATCGCGGGCAGTCCCCACATCGAGATCAGGAGGTAGGAGTTCGCCTCGGCCGCGACCGCCTCGCTCGCGCCGAACAGCGAGATCAGCCAGGGGGTGGAGACGGCGCCGATCACCGCGAGGACAGCGCCGAGCCCGAGCGCGAGCCACATGCCGTTGATGCCGACCGAGACCGCGTCACCGTGTTCACCGGCGCCGAAGCGGCGGGCGACGGCAGGGGTGGTCGAGTAGGCGAGGAACACCATCAGTCCGACGATCGTCTGCAGCACGGCACCGGCGATGCCGAGCCCGGCGAGAGGCGTGGTGCCGAGGTGCCCGACGAGGGCGGCATCGACGATGAGGAAGGCCGGCTCGGCGATCAGCGCACCGAATGCGGGGACGGCGAGGCGCAGGATCTCTCGATTGAGGGAGGCGCGCGCGGTCACTCTCAGAGCCTATGGGGTGGCCAGAGCCTATGGGGTGGCGGGGACGTTCCCTCGGACTGCGTCAGACGAACATCACGCGGCGGGGCGGTGGATCCGCATACGCCCGTCCGAGCGGACTGGTCCACTGGATCGACCCGTCTGGCAGCGCCCACGCCGACCACCGAAAACGATCGTCGATGTCCGGATGCTTGAGCGTGTGGTGACCGGTACAGAAGTGACACAGATTGCCGACAGCGGTGCGCCCGCCCTTGGCGTGGTCGTGGTTGTGGTCGATCTGGCAGCGGTGCACGGGCATCCGGCAGCCGGGGAACCGGCAGTGCTGATCGCGAGCGCGCAGGAACCGGCGCATCGATTCCGTCGGTGCGTAGGCGTCGGTCTCGACCACCATTCCGGTCGAATCGAGGAAGAGCCGGGACCATCCGCCGTCGCGTCCGGCGATGGCGCGTGCGATGTCGGGGTCGAGCGGACCGTGTCCGTCGAGTTCCGCGAGCTTGTCGTCGGCGTCTGCGAGCGTCGAGGCGGCGATCGTGACCTGCAGTCGAGCGGTGATGTTGTCGAGAGCGGTGCCGTGCGCCTCGGTCGGGTCGCTCGCCAGCAGCAGATCGGTGAGCAGATCGACGCGGACCTGGTTGAGGGTGCGGGTGTCGGCGGGGATGTGCTCGACGTCATCGGCATCCGCACCGCCGCTGACCGGGCCGCCGCTGAACGGGCCGCCGAACGGGTCGGTGGTGAACGTGTCGGACTCACCGAAGATCACATCGCTTCCCCAGGCCGCGTCGTAGGACGGGTCTTCGGGCGAGATGTCTTCGGGGAACACCGGGTCTGGGCCGTCGTCGATCACGGACGGGTCGAGCACGGGCTCCCGGTCGTCGCGCGTCTCGATGACCTGTCGGGCCAATTGGGTGAGCCGGTCGAGGATCGCGACGGCGAGGTACTCGGGGAGGACGACGGTGAGCAGGGCGAGGCCGTCGCCGACCGGACGGACCGTGACGGTGCGTTCGCCGGCCGCTCGACGGTGGCGCTCGGTCACAGTCTCTCCGACGAGGGCCGAGGCGATCTGCCGGACGTGCGCGCGAGTGCGGAACGGTGACTCCATCTCGGTGACGACGAGGGCCGCAGCGTCGTAGGCGGCCAGCACCGCGGCATCCGCCTTCTTGTTGAGCACCGCTTCGCGGACGACACCGCCCGCGTTGACGACCTCGCGCACATGGGCCGCCGAGATCAAGCCGTTCTGGAACGCCTCGCGCACCGAAGGCAGCCACGACTCGAGGGCCACGGCGTCGGCGAACGCGCCTTCCATGCTGCCCGTGGCCCGTCGGCCCGCCGCCGCGTACTCGGCGACCATGGACCGCTTGATCGCGTCACGGTGGCGCGGATACTCTGCCACGTCTTCATCCATCAGCCGGGCGCGCTCGGCGAGCAGATGGGCCGACTTCGCCTCCAGCCGGGCGATCTCACGCTGCGTCTCGTGCCACTCGTCGAGCAGCGCGAGACGCTGTTCGGGGTCGAGATCGGAGGAGAAGGTCATGGCTCCAGTTTAGAACATAACTTCGAGAAAGGGAAGAGGTGATCCGCGGATTTTCGGCCTTTTCGGTCGACTTCACGACATACGCTGGAACGAACGGATGCCGCGGAGGTGCACGATGACCGACCCACGTGAGGCCGCAGCGCGATACCGCGCTCGACAGCAGAACGACGAGGCGGATGCCGCCGAAGAGGGTGGCGCCGCGCCGGGCGCCGGTGCGGCCGTCGACCGCGCCGCATTCATCGAGACCGCCATCCAGCTCGCGATCCGCCGAGGCGACTTCGATGACCTTCCCGGCGCAGGGAAGCCGCTCGAGGGGCTCGGCACGCATCACGACCCGGACTGGTGGATCAGGCGCAAGATCGAGACCGAGAACCTGACCGGCCTCGGGCCGCCCGCCATCCTGCTGCGGAACGAGGCCAGCGAACTGGACGACCAGCTCGACCTGCTCGGCCGCGAGGAGGACGTGCGCGAGGTGCTCGCGGACTTCAATCGCAGGGTCGTCGAGGCTCGGCGCCAACTGCTCGGCGGGCCGCCGGTCGTCACGACGCCGCGGGACGTGGATGCCGAGGTCGGGGCGTGGCGGGAGCGGCGGGAGGCACGCCTGCGGCCGTCGGAGTCTGAGCTGCCGCGCAGGCGGGGATGGTTGCGCCGGCGCTGACCTCGGCGCCGGCGCGAGTCGGAACTGCCTTGCGTGGGTGTCAGTTTCCGGTGCGCTTGTCGGCCTTCAGCTGGAGACCGCCGCTGGCCCGTGCCTCGACGAGGAAGAGTTCCGTCGCGCGCACCAGGTCGGACAGCTTCGCGTAGCCCCAGTTCCGCGGGTCGAAGTCGGGCCGGTTCTTGCGCATCAGCGAGCCGACCGCCGAGAGATTTGCCCAGCCGCTCTCGTCCGAGGCCGAGGCGACACTCTGCCGCAACCCGGATACAAGTTTGGTGTCGGCCCGCAGTCTCGGAGAGGGGACTCGCTCAATCGAAGAAGTGGTGGGTTCTGCTGCGGGTTCGTTGAGCACTTCGAGATACGTGAACTGATCGCAAGCGTTCCGGAACGCTTCGGGTGTCTTGCGCTCGCCGAAGCCGTAGACGGTGACGCCCTCTTCTCTGATGCGTGAAGCGAGGCGAGTGAAATCGCTGTCGGAAGAGACGATGCAGAAACCGTCGAATCGCCGTGTGTAGAGCAGGTCCATGGCGTCGATGATCAAGGCACTGTCGGTCGCGTTCTTGCCGGTCGTGTTCGCGAACTGCTGCATCGGCTGGATGACGTGCTCGCTCGCGAGCGGTTTCCAACTCCTCAGGGTCGGGCTGGTCCAGTCGCCATAGATCCGCTTGACCGACGCGGTCCCGAACCTGGCGACCTCAGTGAGAACCGCGCCGATTGTGAGGGGCGGCACGTTATCGGCGTCGATGAGGACGGCCAGAAGATCATTCTGCTTTGCCATCAGCCCAGCATGGCAGTACGAATGGTGGGCCTTTCGCAGTCACCCATGCAGATGCCTGGAGAGCCTCCTGCCGTGCGCCGGCGCCGCGGACGACCGTGCTGCGAAGCGAGGTCAGCGAACTGAACGACCAGCTCGACCTGCTCGGCCGCGAGGAGGACGTGCGCGAGGTGCTCGCGGACTTCAATCGCAGGGTCGTCGAGACTCGGTGTCAGCTGCTCGGCGGGCTGCCAGTCGTCACGTCGCTGCGGGACGTGCATGCCAAGGCGGAAGCGTAGTGGCAGCGGCGGGAGGCGCGTTACCGACCGCCGGAGCATGAGACGCCGCACAGGCGGGGGATGACTGCGCCGGCGCTGACCTCGTGCGCGTGGCGTGAAGTGCCCTTATTGAAGTTGCGCTACCTCAACTTGAGTGGCGCGAT
The DNA here is from genome assembly GCF_017355365.1 of Microbacterium sp. SD291. GTDB lineage: Bacteria > Actinomycetota > Actinomycetes > Actinomycetales > Microbacteriaceae > Microbacterium. Next base: position 57,997 of record NZ_JADIJR010000014.1, read on the forward strand.
CTGCGTTTAGTGTTCGCATGGCGAAAGGTCAGCCGTCCCAAGCAGGTCGGAGAGTGTGACGCAACGCTAGCTGCGCGGATCGACGCATCGGCGATGTCGCCGCAATCGGCAAGATGCCAAAGTTGATCTATTGATTGAGGGATGCCGCGTACTCGGTGGCTGACTGCAGCATCTCTTCTTCTGTGACAAAGTCATCGTCCGGACGCAAGGTTGGGCGATCGAACTCCAGCCCGTTTGTGCACAGGACATCGTCGTGCCAGTTGTCGTCGTACGTCGGGTCCCAGTGACACGTCCACGGCGCGGCGACGAGCAGTGTCTCGCCAGCCGGCGGCGCATCGGATGCAGGCTCCGTAATGTCGATCGAAGGAGCGGTTCCGTTCGGGCTGAGGCCGCTCTCCGACAGGAGGTAGCCAGTGGCCGCGAATGCAACGATTCCGAGCGCGGCGATCGGCCAGATGCGTTTCGACCTCATTCGGATGATCCTTCCAGAGCATTCTCGTCCGAAGGCGCTCGTGGACACCCAGAAGTGGTGGTTGGGGTAAGCCGAACATTGCGGAGGTGGTTGTAACCGCGAGCTCTGACCCCCCCCCCAATAGTGGTGGCTGGCCGAAGGTGGCGACGCTCCAGTGTCTCGGCTGCCCCCTCCGCCGCACACTGGGTCGTGATCTCAAGTTCGAGCAGGGGCTCTTTCTGCGTTGCTGACCCAATGGCATGAGCAAGCGCCGCTCGCTGGGGATCGGGGACATCGGAATGGGAGGCGCTTCTGACATACGTCGACTGGGAAGTCGGCCAGCGACCCGGCGGTAGACGACGCAGAGGTCCACGGGGGTCGTACCGCGCCAATCTTGGAACCGGAGTCTCGCATATGTTGAACCGGCGTCTCAGTTGGGAGCAGAGGCGCGATTCGTCGTGGCTTGACTTTCTTCAAGTCGCGTGATGAAACCGTGACAATTGAGACTTGCGGGCAGTATCTCGGTTCGCCACTATGTACGTAGATGCGGCGTGGGCTGGGGAAAACCTACGCATCACTGGGGACGCTCTGCACTGGGGGCTCTGCACGTTTTGTGGCCGTGTCATTTTTTCATGACCCAGAAAGGTTGCAAATCATGCTGAAGGCATTCACCAAGGCACAGGCGTTCGTCAACTCGCTCCGCGAGGAGGAGGAGGGCGCGACCGCCGTCGAGTACGGCCTCATCGTCGCACTCATCGCCGCCGTCATCATCGCCGTCGTGATCCTGCTCGGCGGGGAAATCCGACAGGCATTCCAGACCATCGTCGATGGGATCCCGGGCGGCCCCGCAGCCCCGTAAGTTCCCTAGTGAAGGGTGGTGGGCCAACGAAGCGGTCCGCCACTCTTTGCTCATTGTTCCAGGCCTGCACGGCAACGCGAGTGGGGAAAGTCGATGATCCGGATGTCCGGCGAGCGCGGTGCCGCTGCGGTGGAGTTCGCACTCGTGGTTTCGCTGTTGATGGTATTGCTGCTCGGCATCTTTGAGTTTGGACGTATGTTCAATGAGCAGATCGCGGTGTCAAATGCGGCACGCGAGGCAGCTCGCGTGATGGCGATCACCGACAGCGTCAGTGATGCACAGGCCGCTGCAGTGGCCTCGTCGGCGCCAAGCCTCGATCCCGATCTGACGCCCGGTCAGGTGGGGTTGAGCGTAGCGACATGTGTCGGCAACGAAGGCGAACCTGTCGTCGCGACGGTGACGTACCCGGCCGTGTTGCCATTTGCCGGCTTCTTGGGGCTGGTGTTGCCCGACGGCGGCACCACGTTGGAACTGACTGGATCGGGGCAGACAGTATGCGGTGGTTGAATGCTTGGAAGCGCGCAGAGCGTGGCGCGACCGCGGTGCTTGTTGCGATCTTGATGGTGCCGCTGGTGGGTATCTGCGCACTCGCAGTCGACGTCGGCGCGCTGTTCGCTGAGCGGGCGCAACTTCAGAATGGTGTCGACGCGGCTGCCCTGGCGGTCGCCTCCGCATGCGCCAAAGATCAGTCCGACTGCGAGACGAGAAAGATCACCATCGCCCAGGACTACCTCGACGGCAACGCCTCGATTCCGCGCGACGCCACGGTCGATGCCGTCGTGATCGATTCCACAGAGGACACGGTCACGGTCACCGCCCGCACGAACGTCGATCACATCTTCGCGAGCGTGATTGTCGACGGCTCCAGCGAGCAGGTCGGCGCATCCGGTTCCGCCGAATGGGGCAGCCCCGTCGCCGGCGGCGTGCTACCGCTTGGATTCGGCAATTGTGAGTTCGAGGATGCGGTTATCTCGGAGCCCGGAGCGACTGATAACCGAGTCACGATCGAGCTTGGAGTCCTGGACCGCGCGGGTTGCGATCCCACAGACAACCCCGGTGGCTTCGGCTGGCTCGAGGACGACAACTGTGCCGTTCACATCGACTTTGAGACCACGGATCCAGATGAGTTATGGATGCTCGGCACGGGTGGTGGTGTCGGTGCTGGCGGCGCCGGTTGCGGGAGCATCAATGGATGGCTCCAGCCGCGCCTCAACACTGTGATCCTGATTCCTGTCTTTGACCGTCACAAGAATGTCGCGGCGAGCGCACCTGCCTGCACGGCCGCGGCGCCCGATAGCGGTTCGAAGCACTGTTATCACATCTCGCAGTTCGCTGCGTTTTACCTCACCGGTGGCAAGATCGGCTCGTTCCAGCAGTCGGATCCGTATGCCGATGCGAACGATCCGCCGGCAGGCGGGGCCAACGGTTACCTCCAGGGCAATTTCGTCAAGTACGTCTCCGTCGATGAACTGGAGTTTGAACTCGGCGACGGCGATGAGTCCAGCGGTATCCGAGTGGTACGCCTGATCATCACTGCCGAAGAACTTGCCGATCTGACCGGCTGAAGCTGGTCCTGGACCCTCCAACCCCTGTTTATCTTCACGCCCGTGACCCTCGCGTGGCATCGACATTGAAGGCATAGCCACATGAAGACCCGCATCATCGGCGCCATTCTCGCGCTCGTCCTCGCTGTCGTCGGAGCATTCGTGCTCGTTAGTTACGTACGAGGCGCTGATCTCCGGGCGCAGCAGGGTGCTGAGCTCACCGAGGTCTACGTTGTCAAGGAGGAGATTCCTCGGGGCACGCCGGGTGAGCAGATCAAGACCTTTGTTGTCGTGGATACGGTGCCGGAGAGGAACCTGGTGCCCGAAGCGGTCACCGACCTTACCGATCTCGAAGGGCTTCTCGCCGCCGCCAACCTGCTTCCCGGTGATCAGTTGAGCGCTGCTCGATTCGTGAAGCCCGCGGACATCGCTGAGTCCGGCGGCGTGCCGGTGCCGACGGGCATGCAGGTGCTGTCATTCACGCTCCCCGCGGACCGCGTCGTCGGCGGGGAAGTCAAGGCAGGCGACCGCATCGGCATGATCGGAACCCTTGAGCCAGACGAAGCTGGCGACGCTGAAGACATAATCAACCCGATCTCGCGCTTTGCGTTCCACGGTGTACTGGTCACTCGCGTACAGGGTGTTGCGAAGCCGACGGGTGACGGCCAAGAGGGTGAGACGGTCGAACAGGACGCGGGTTCGAGCATCATGGTCACGATCGCGCTCAGCGCGTTCGATGCCGAGCGCTGGGTCTGGTGGGCCCAGGGTGAACAAGAGAACGAGTACGCCGAAATGTGGCTCACCCTTGAGAACCCGACCACCGACAACTCCGGAGCGGCCGGAGTCTCTGTGGAGAACGCCTGGTGAGTGTCCCCTTTCTGCTCGTCAGCAGGTCTGCCGAGTTCGAAGCACGATTGCGTGAGTTGCTCGGCGGACGGCTCGCAGTCGTGCCGGGTGTCTATCTGACGTTCGGCGCCGAGGTGATCGCCGAACAAGCGGGCGATGCGCCGAAGATCGCGTTCCTCGGCCCTGTGTTGAACTTCGACGAGACCCGCTCTGTGGCGGAAGAACTCATCGCGCGTTTCCCCGACCTTGCGCTCGTCGTCGTGCGCGAGCAGCGCAGCGACCTCGAAGACTGGGTCGACGACCTGCATCTGCACGCCGTCGTCAGCCCGTTGGCGGCCGACGATGAGCTGAAGGAGCTGATCGCGCAGGTCGCCCGGTGGCTCATCAACGAGGGCAAGGCTGTCACTGACGACTTCCGCCCCCAAGCTGACCCACAGATCCATGAGCGGCGGCGCGCGTTCGCCGAACTCATGGGTGAGCCCGAAGAGGTCGTGTCCGAAGAGCCTGAACCTGCCGCTCTGCCGTCTGTGGACTCGGGGGACGTATCGCTCGCCGTCATCGCCGAAGAGGAGGAGGATCCGTCTGCGGAGGCGATTGACGTATTCGCTGAGACGGAGCCGCCGCAGTGGGAGTTTCCGCCTCTCGAATCCGACCAGCGGCCCGAGGCGATCGCGGTGCTCGCGCCCAAGGGTGGGCAGGGTAAAACGACTCTGTCGATCAATCTGGCCGCGGGCCTGGCTAAGATCGCACCGAACTCCGTCGTGCTGGTGGACGCCGACACACAGTTCGGTGACATCACCGCGGCTCTCGACCTCATGCCGGATGGCACGGTCGTTGAGGCGACCTCGGATGCCGCCGTCGACGAACTCATCCTGAAAACGACGCTGACCCATCACAAAGACAACTTCTTCGTAGTGGCGAGTGCCCCGTCTCCGGAGTTGGGCGACCAGATCACGCCGCACTCCCTCGGTCGTCTGATCCAGCAGCTGCGTGGGATCTTCAGATACGTCATCATCGACACCACCCCGGGTCTCAACGAGCAGACGCTCACGGTCATCGAGCACGTGACGGATGCGATCTTCGTCGCGAACCTCGCCGTTCCGTCGTTGCGCGCCCTTCGCACCGAACTCGAGATGCTTCGCACGCTCGGACTCATCCCCGCAAACCGCCGCATCGTCGTGAACCGGAGTGAGAAGCACATCGGCATCACGGTGAAGGATGCCGAGCACATCATCGGCGCGCCCGTCGATGTCGAGGTGCCTCGCTCAACTGCTGTGCTGCTTGCCAGCAACCGAGGGATTCCGCTTATCGACGATGACCCTCGGGATCACGCGGCACGCGCACTCATCGACCTCGTCACGCAGATCGCACCCGAGGCACGTTCCCGTTCTCTGAGGAGGCACCGCAGACCATGAGCCTCTATGACCGCCTGAATGCCAACCGACGCACCCCGGAGTCGCCCGATCCTGCCACGCACGTCGAGCCCGGAGAGCTGCCCGCCTGGGCCGCTCCCGACCAGCCCGATTCCGGAGCCTTCCCGCCCCCGCCGCCGGTCTTCGTGGAGAACGGAAGCGAAGCGCCGACCGGGTCCCAGAGCGGCGTAGAGGTCGCGTTCGGCCTGGCCGAAGCGCCCCCGCCCGCTCCGGTCGTCGATCCGCTCGCCGGGGTGAAGGAGAAGGCCGCGCAGGAACTGTTCGTTCGCATCGGAACCCGGCTCAACGACTCGACACTCACCGAGGCGCAGCTGCATGAACTCGCCCGTAAGGAGCTTGCGGAGATCGTCGCCGGAGAGCAGCTCGCGCTGACGATCGCCGAGCGCAACCGGCTGATCGACGACATTGGCGCCGACGTACTCGGTTACGGTCCGCTCGAGCCGCTGCTCGACGACGAGAACGTCACCGAGATCATGGTCAACCGCTTCGACAACATCTACGTAGAGGTTCGAGGGCGCATACTGCCCGTCGCTACGCGTTTCACCGGTGAACCGCAATTGCGCCGCGTGATCGAACGCATCGTCGCCCGGGTGGGCCGCCGCATCGACGAGTCCTCGCCAATGGTCGACGCACGCCTGCAAGACGGATCTCGTGTGAACGCCATCATTCCGCCGCTCGCGGTCGACGGTTCGTCGCTTACGATCCGAAAGTTCGCGGCGACCCCGTACACCGTCACCGACCTCATCGGCTTCGGCTCGCTTTCGCCCCAGGTCGCCGCGGTGCTCGACGCGGCTGTAAAGGCGAAGCTCAACGTGATCGTCTCGGGCGGTACCGGTACGGGAAAGACGACGTTGCTCAACGTGCTCTCCGCCTTCATCCCCGGCGACGAGCGCATCGTCACCATCGAGGACGCGGTCGAGCTGCAGCTTCAGCAGGAGCACGTGGTGCGCCTCGAATCCCGGCCGCCGAACATCGAGGGCCGAGGTGAGGTCACGATCCGAGATCTCGTGCGCAACTCGCTGCGCATGCGACCCGACCGCATCGTCGTCGGCGAGGTGCGCGGCGCTGAGTCGCTCGACATGCTGCAGGCGATGAACACCGGACACGAGGGGTCGATCTCGACGGTCCACGCGAACTCGCCGCGCGACGCGATCAGCCGCATGGAGACCCTGGTGCTGATGGCAGGGATGGATCTGCCCTTGCGTGCCATCCGCGAGCAGATCGCCTCGGCCGTCGATGTGATCGTGCAGATCCAGCGGCACAAGGACGGCGGTCGCCGCGTCACGCACGTGACCGAGGTGCATGGTATGGAGGGCGACATCATCACCCTGCAGGATGCCTTCGCCTTCGACTATTCTTCCGGCTTCGATCCCGAGGGTCGGATGCTCGGGCGGATCAAGCCGACCGGTGTCCGGCCCCGCTTCGCTGAGCGCATCGCCGATGCCGGGATCAACTTGCCGATGTCGCTGTTCCAGGAAGGCGTCTTCGACGATCCTCACCCTGGAGGGACCCGATGAACCCGATGCTTCTGGTCGGCGGCCTGGTACTCGGGGCGCTCTTTCTTTTCGTTCTTGTCTTCATGGTGATCGCCCCACCGGGCCCCCGCGTCGCGCGCGCACGTCGGCTCGCGCCGGGGCAGGCGCACGTCACCGCGCTTTCTCGGGCGACATTGCGCACGGCTGAGGCCCTCGATGCCGCAGGCGCGAAGAATCGTCGTCGGCTCTTTGGAGCCGAGGAGCTCGAACTCGCGGGAATCGAGACTGCCTCGTCGGGTTTCGTCATCTTGGTCGCCGCGGGTTCCGGGCTCCTCGCCTTGCTGGGCGCCGTGCTCGGCATAAGCAGAGGTTTGTCGCTCCTGCTAGCCCTCATTTTCGCGCTGCTCGGGCCGCTGCTCGCCAAGATTCTGCTCATAATTCGCACGTCTGCGCGCCGGGCGAAGTTCGCCGACCAGATCGACGACCTCGTGCAGATGGTCGCGGGGAACCTTCGAGCTGGTCACGGACTCAACCGTGCGATCGCAGCAGTTGCCGCAGAGAGTGATGCACCGGCATCCCACGAACTGGCCCGAGTGGTCAACGAAACGCGACTTGGACGACCGCTCGCCGATGCGCTGCACACGGTCGCACAGCGCATGCAGAGTACCGACTTCGAGTGGGTGACGCAGGCGATCGCGATCAGTCAGGAGACCGGCGGCAACCTCGCCGAGGTTCTTGATCAGGTCGGCGTGACCATTCGCGAGCGCGGCCAGATCCGCCGTCACGTCAAGGCGCTCTCAGCCGAAGGCCGGCTTTCCGCGATCATCCTCGTGATGTTGCCGATCGGCGTGTTCTTATTCCTCACCGTTGCAAACGCGGCATACATTTCGTTCTTTTTCACAACCGTGGTCGGTGTGATCGCGCTGATCGTGGCTGCCGTGCTGCTCATCGTCGGCACCATTTGGGTGTCGCACTCTGTGAAGGTGACGCTATGACGTCCCCGCTGATGTTCGCCATTGCCGGGGCCACAGCCCTGCTGTTCGGGGTGTTCGTCTTCCTGATGTTCCCTGCGCGCAAGAAGCGCACCGCGGCCACCGACCTCGCTGATGCCGAGGCTGCCGGCGCCGTGCTCGTGCCCCAGGTCGGCCCCGTGCAACAGGGGTCGATCGGTTCGCGTCTGGTTGCTGCGGCTCCTCGCGGATACATCGGCTGGCTCGAGAAGCAGGTCGTGTTCGCTGGCCGGCCCAAGGGGTGGACGCCGAGCACGATGGTCGTGTGGAAGATCGTGCTGCCCCTGATCGCGCTTCTACTGGGTCTGGTCGTGCTCGGTCGCACCGGATCGCCGCCGCTCGTCGTTCTGATGGTCTTCGTCGTAGTCGTGATCGCGTTCTTCCTGCCCGATGCGCTGATCAACTCGCGCGCGCATGATCGGCAGGAGGCGATCAAGCGCGCTCTGCCGGACACGCTTGACCAAATGACGGTCGCGGTCGAAGCCGGCCTCGGCTTCGATGCCGCGATGATGAAGGCCGCTCGTGGCGGGAGTGGACCATTGTCCGACGAGCTGGTACGAGTGCAGCAGGACATGGCGATCGGACGTACCCGCAAGGACGCGTTCCACGAGCTGGAGTACCGCACGAACGTCGACGAGCTGCGCCGTTTCGTTCGTGCCGTCGTGCAGGCCGATCTCTACGGCATCGCCCTCGGTGATGTGCTGCGCGTGCAGTCAGGTGAGATGCGTATCAAGCGGAGACAGCGCGCCGAGGAGCAGGCGCAGAAGGTGACGGTGAAGATCCTGTTCCCGCTGATTTTCTGTCTGCTGCCGGTGCTGTTCATCGTCGTCATGACGCCTGCTGTGGCAGGCATCATCGACGCCTTCAGCCGTACCTGACCACCTCCGCTCACCAATGGTTGCCATTTCGGCCGTGGCCTCGCTGCCGCTGCTCATCGCCATCGCAGCCCTCCTCGGCGCCATCCTCGGCTATTGGCCCCTCCACCTCTGGACACGCCACAGCCTGAAGCGGAACACGTCGCCCCGCGGCATCCGCATCGCCTCCACCGCACTGACCGCAGCATCCTTCGCACTGATCGCCTGGCGCCTCGGCGACGGCGCCGGAGTCGGCGTGCTGCCTGCCGCGCTGGTGTTCGCGGCCACTGCCACAGTGCTCACGCTGGTCGACATCATCGAGTTCCGCCTGCCGAACGCCGTCATCGTGTCGATGATCGGAGCGATCATGGCGGCGCTGGTGCTCGCCGCCGCGCTGACGGGGGACTGGCTGCGCCTTCTCTGGTCGCTGGCCGGAGCCGCGGCGATGTTCGCCGTCTACGTCGTGTTGGCGATCATCTCGCCCAAGTCGATCGGCATGGGCGACGTCAAACTCGCGGCGCCGCTGGGGCTGCTCCTCGGCTGGTTCGGGTTGAGCACCTGGCTCGTGGGCCTCGTCGGCGCGTTCCTGTGCGGCGGGATCATCGCGGTCGTGATGCTCGCGCTGCGTCGAGTCACGCTGCGCGGATCGCTGCCATTCGGGCCGTCGATGCTCGCAGGCGCCCTTGCCGCCGTGCTGCTCGGAGCGTAGCGAGGCGCAAGGGCATCAGAGGGCGCTGGACGGGTGCGAGCCGAGGCACGCGAACTCCGTGCGACCCGCCGCCTCTCCCGATTTCATATATCGTCTGGAGAAAATCATTGACATGCGGAGATCGCAGGACTATACCTCTAGTAGATCGGGCCGACCGACCCGGTTCTGACGAAGGGAATGACATGACCTCTGTGAAGAAGTTCCTCACCCGCGCGGGTGTCGTCTCGGGCCTGACCGCGGCGCTGGTGCTCGGAAGCGGCGCCAGCGCGTTCGCGCACGAATGCTTCATCCCGAACCGCTCCGACAAGGGCAACGAGAGCGCGGCCAACTCGCAGCAGTGGACGCCGCTCGCGGACATCATCGCCATGTTCGCCGGGGATGCCGCCGAATGCCTGAACTCCTCCCTGGAGGAGCAGGGAGTCGACACGTCGACGCTGGTCTTCGGGCATCACACCCTCGGTGAGAACCGCGCGGCGGGAGACTGGATGGCCGACGGCGCGGGCGTGGATCACCTCTTCGCCGTGTACGGCCCGCAGATCGGCGCAGCCTTCGAGGTGTGCGGGCTGGGGCCCGCCTGACCGCCGATCCCGCATCACCCGCGGGGACGAGCTCTCCGCGGGTGAACCGGGGTCACGCCCCGACCGGCAGCCTGACGTCGAACCGCGAGCCGATTCCTGTGTTGTGGGCGCTGATCGCCCCGTTGTGCGCCTCGACGATGCCGCGGGCGATCGCCAGCCCGAGCCCCGCTCCGCTCGTGCCGTGGATGCCGGCTCCCGGGGTGCGGGCATCCGTGCCGCGCCATCCGGGTTCGAACACGCGCGTCAGGTCGTCGTGGGCGATGCCCGCCCCTGAGTCCTGCACCGACAGCAGCATCGCGTCGTCCTCCCTGGCCGTGCTGATGCGGATCGTGCCGTTCTCCGGCGTGTGCTCGATCGCGTTCGCGAGCAGGTTGACCATCACCCTGGCGAGCTCGCGCACGTCGCCGACCACCGTGTGATCGGGGCTGGTCAGCTCGACCAGCGAGACGCCCTTCGCCTGCGCGATCGGCGCGAGCTCGGCGACCGCGTCGCTGACCAGGTCGTGCAGCGACATCGGCTCGGGCCGCAGCACAAGCGTGCCCGACGTGATCTTCGACAGCTGGAACAGGCTGTCGACCAGGTCGGTCATGTGATCGACCTGCCGCCGCATCTGCCGATGGAAGCGCGCCGGATCCTCGGCGAGGCCGTCGTCGAGCGCCTCCGTCATCGCCCTGAGCCCCGCCAGGGGGCTGCGCAGATCATGCGAGATCCACGCGATCAGCTCGCGCCGCGACCGGTCGAGCAGCTGCACCTCGTCGCGCGCCGCAGCGAGCCGCTCGCTCGTCGCGACGAGCTCGTCGGCCACGCGGGTGAAGTCGGCGTTGACCGCGAGAGAGCCGGTGCCGTCGAGCAGCGCGCCGTCGCCCACCGAGTGCGTCAGCTGCTGGAGTGAGCGGATGCCGCGCACGAGCTGCGCCGACAGCAGCACCGCCACCCCGAGCGCCACGACGGCCGAGATGACGGTCACGACCACGACCACGAGGAGGTCGTGCGGGGAGATGTACATCGCCTCGGCGACCGCGAGCACCCCGGCGGCGAACGAGAGCACGACCGCGAGGATCACGACGCACAGCTGCACCATCAGGGAGCGACGCCGCAGCAGCCACAGTGCGACGACGCCCGCCAGGCCGACGAGGAGGGCGCAAGCGAGCGCGATGCCGGCGATCGCCGCGACGTCTGCGAGAGGCATCAGGGGCTCCCCAGTTCGAGCCGGTATCCGACGCCCCACACGGTCACGAGGAAGGCCGGGTTGCCCGGATCGTCCTCGATCTTCTCGCGCAGCCGCCGGGTGGTCACGGTCACGGTGGACAGGTCGCCGATATCCCAGCCCCAGACGCTGCGCAGGAGGGTCGGGCGGTCGAAAGTCTGCCGCGGATGCTTCAGGAAGAACGCGAACAGGTCGAACTCGCGCACCGACAGCTCGAGCGGCACCCCGTCTCTGCTCACGATGCGCGCGGACGGGTCGAGGTGGAAGGGGCCCAGCTCGAACGGCGCCTCCCGCGCGAACTCGGGCAGGCTGCGGCGGAGCACCGAGTTCACCCGGAGCACGAGCTCCCGAGGGGAGAACGGCTTCACGACGTAGTCGTCGGCCCCGGCCTCGAGTCCGTCGATGCGATCCTCCTCGGAGCCGAGCGCGGTGAGCATGATGATCGGCACCACGGATTCGGAGCGGATGCGGCGGCACACCTCCGCCCCGTCGATGCCGGGCAGCATCCGGTCGAGCACCACCAGATCCGGCGAGGTCTCGGAGACCGCCGCGAGCCCCGAGAATGCGTCGACGGCGGTGTCGACCAGATAGCCGGCGGCGCGCAGATAGGAGTGCACGACCTCGCTCACCATCGCGTCGTCCTCGATCACGAGCACCCGGCGATCTGCGAGCTCGGGGGCGTCCCCAGGCAGCTGCGTCATGCTCTCATCGTAGGTTCGGCAGGGCCTCGTGCAACCGGGTAACCCGCATCCGAGAGCATCCTTCCTCGGTTCGTAAGGAGTTCCCCGTTCCCGGCGACGACCCGCCTCCCTAACGTCGCGGTATGAGGATCCGCACCGACGTCGTGCTGCCGTGTCTGAACGAGGCGGCTGCCCTCCCCGGCGTGCTCGGTGCGCTCCCGGAGGGGGCGCGGGCGATCGTGGTCGACAACGGCTCGACCGACGGCTCGGCCGATATCGCCCGCAGGCTCGGGGCGCTCGTCGTCGAGGCGCCGGTCCGCGGATACGGCGCAGCCGTGCATGCGGGACTCTGCGCGGCGACGGCACCGGTCGTGGCCTTCTGCGACGCCGACGGGTCGTTCGATCTCGGCCAGCTCGACCGGGTCGCAGGCCCCGTGCACCGGGGCGAGAGCGACCTCGTGTTCGGACGGCGCCGGGTCGTGCGGATGTCGGCGTGGCCCGTGCACGCCCGCTTCGCGAACACGGTGCTGATGGCGATGGTGCGCCGGCGCACCGGGCTCGCGGTGCACGATCTCGGACCGTTCCGGGCCGGCCGGCGGGAGCAGCTGCTCGCTCTGGGGCTGGAGGATCGCCGCAGCGGCTACCCCCTGGAACTGCTGTTGCGCGCCTGGAAGTCGGATCTGCGGATCAGCGAGACGGATGTCGACTACCGCCCGCGGCTCGGTCGGTCGAAGGTCACCGGCACGGTGCGCGGCACCGTCACGGCGGTCACCGACATGCGGCGGGCCCTGCGGAGGTTCGCATGAGCACTCGATCTGAGAAGCGCCCGACGACCATCATCGTGATGGCGAAGGAATGCGTGCCCGGACGTGTGAAGACGCGCCTGCATCCGCCGTTCAGCCTGACGGATGCCGCCAGGATCGCCGCCGCGAGCCTCGCCGACACGTTCGACGCGGTCGCCGCGACAGGGCTCCCCGTGCTGGTGTGCGCACAGGGCGAGGTTCCCGTGCGCCCCGGGTTCCGGTCGATCCCGCAGGTGCCGGGGGAGTTGGACGAGCGCATCGCGGCGGTGGTGGACGAGTGGACCGGGCGCGTGCTGCTGATCGGGATGGACACGCCACAGGTGGACCCGCGGATGCTGCGCGGCATCGCCGACGACTGGCCGTACGATGTCGACGCCTGGTTCGGTCCCGCCGCCGACGGCGGATTCTGGCTGCTCGGTCTGGATGAGATCGCGCCCCGGCGGCTCGGCGGGCGACGGCGGGGCGACCTCGTGCGGGGCGTGCCGATGTCGGCGCCGGACACAGGGCGGCGGCAGCGCGGGCGGCTGGTCGACGCAGGGCTGCGGGTGGCGGACGCACCGCAGCTGACCGACATCGACGACCTGGCGTCCCTGCGGGAGGTCGCCGCCGTGCTGCCGGCCGGCGGGCATCTGGCCCGGCTGCTCCGAACGCTGACGGCCGGCTCTGTCGGCTCTGTCAGCTCAGCCGGCTCGGTCAGGGAGGCATCATGAGCAAGGCGCTGGCGGCTCACTACGGTGCGGGCGGCGACGCCCCCTACGACTTCGCGCTGCGCAACGGCGGCGGCACGCTGCGCCTGATCGAGCTCGGCGCCGACGGCGGCAGGCACGTGGAGATCGGACGCTTCCTCGCGGCAGCGGATGCCGCAGACGACTCGGTGATCTCGCGCGTGCGCGGACCGGTGCTCGACGTCGGCTGCGGCCCCGGCCGGATGGTGCACGCGGCGATCCGCGCCGGGCACCTCAGCCTCGGCGTCGACGTCTCCCGCACCGCCGTCGAGCGGACCAGGGCCCTCGGCCTGCCCGCACTGCACCGATCGGTATTCGACCATCTGCCGCAGGAGGGCTCGTGGCGGACCCTGCTGCTGCTCGACGGGAACATCGGCATCGGCGGGGCGCCACAGCCGCTGCTCACGAGGTGCGCGCAGATCGTCTCCGCCGACGCCGGCATCATCGTCGAGGTCGACCCCGTTCCGGCGACCGATCGCGGCTACGAGGCGACCGTGGTCGACGACGACGGGCGCTCGAGCTCGGCCTTCCCCTGGTACGACGTCGGCGCCGACGCGCTGCGAGGCCATCTCGGCGGCACCGGACTCCAGATCGCCGAGACCTGGGCCGTGTCAGGGCGCGCGTTCGTCCGGCTCGCTCGCGCCTGATCCGCGCATCCGGCTCCTGACGGCGCTGAGAGCCGCGAGCATCCCGTCATGCACGATCACGACCGCGGCGAGCCAGACGACGACGCCGAGCAGCTGACCGAGATCCTGCCCGCTCACCAGCAGCCATGCGCCCCAGGCCGACAGCAGGATGCCGGCGATGACGAGCACGATCCTGGCGGCGCGCATCAGGCCACCTCGATCGCCGAGAGCCACTTGGTCTGCAGCACCCCTGGGCGCCCAGGCGCGATCACGCGCGCCGGGTACCCGTGGTCGAGGTCGAGACGCTCGCCGTTCAGCCGCAGCGCGACGAGGGTCAGCGGGTCGCGTGCGAACGGGGCCGGCATGGTGGTCTCGCGGAACGCCCCGCGCTGCTGCAGGCTGCGGAACCTGATCGTGGCGGAATCCGGCGCATCGACGAGTGCGAGCAGATCGCGCAGCCGCACCCCCGTCCAGGTCGCATCGACCGTCCACCCCTCGACGCAGGCGATCGGGAGCACCTCGGTGCGCTGCGGCAGGGCGTCGAGGTCGGCGAGCGAGAGCGCGATCGCTGCGCTGCCGATGCCGAGCCGCAGCGTCCAGCCCGGATCCTGCGCGAGTGCGGTGACGCCGGCCTGGTGTGCCGAGCGATTGACCGGGAGATCCTGCGGGCTGCCGATGCGGGAGCGCGGATCCTTCAGGCTGAACGGTCCGATCGGGCTCGTCGCGTGCGCGAGGGCTGCGGCGCCGAACAACGCGGAGGCGCCGCCGACTCCCCACAGGAACCGTCGCCGCGAGACCTCACCGCTCATCGCGTGCCTCCTGACCGCTCACGGTGTCCGCATCGTCTGACCGCTCGGCATCCGCTTCTCCGGCATCCGCCCGCCACACCCGCGTGATTGTCGGCAGATGCACTGCGATGTGCACGGCCATCGCGCCGAGAAGCACCCACGCGAGCGCGAAATGGGTTCGCCGGAACGAGAAGCCCCAGGGGTACCACTGCAGCGCATCGAGCAGGCCGGTGACCGGCTGCATCAGCGCGGTCGCGACGAGCACCGCAACGCTGATCCGTTCGAGCAGGTGGAGGATGCCATGCACCGGCGGCCAGGTGAACAGCTTCGGGAACACCGTCCACAGCTTGGCGAGCAGCAGCGGGATCAGCATCGTGCCGACGACGACGTGCCCCCCCTGGTTCCATGCGTAGAGGTGGACGGGCCGCGCCGGAAGCGGCAGCCAGGGCAGCGGGTCCTGCAGGAGGTGGCTGTACAGGCCGGTGAAGAAGCAGATCACGAAGGCGCCGCCCAGCAACCGGCCGATGACGACCGCCATCCGCGTCGTCCGCAGGGGTGAGCCGAGCGCGCGCTGCACCCGCTCCGACCGCTGCCGCAGCGCGTCCGAGACCCGCTCGGTGACCGAGCCCGCCGTGCTGTCGCCGCCCATGCCCTCAGTATGCGAACCGTCCAGGCGGGACGCTCGCCGATCCGATTACAGAGCGGTGACGGTGCGGATCGGAGGCCACGGCTGTCATCGGGGTGTAAGGAAATGGGTGGCCACGGAGCCCTCGACGCGAGCAGTCTGTTCTCATGACGGATGCGCAGGCGCACGCCGAGATCGAGTTCGCGGTGATCGGCGGTTCGGGATTCGAGGGCCTCGACCTGGCCGATCGGGCGGTGCTGCCCCCGCGCGATTCACCCTGGGGGAGGGTGCCGGAGATCACGACCGGCCGGCTGCACGGCCGGGGCGTCGCCTTCGCCCCGCGTCACGGCGCCGGGCACCGGGTGCCTCCGCACCGGGTGAACGCGCGGGCGCTGCTGTGGGGCCTGCGCCGGCTCGGAGCGAGCATCCTGCTGTCGACCAATGCGGTCGGCGGCCTCGACGCGCGGCTCCTCTCCGGAGACTTCGTGCTCACCGACCAGCTCATCGACCGCACCCACAGCCGGGCCGACACCTTCTTCGACGGCGACACCCTCTTCGAGGGCGACGGCGACGGCGCCGGCGTGCAGCATCTGCCGTTCGCCGAGCCGTACGACCGCACCCTGCGCGAGATCGCGTTCACGGCGCTGCAGGGGCTCGGCGAGCGGGTGCACCCGGCCGGCACGAGCGTCGTGATCCAGGGGCCGCGGTTCGCGACGGCGGCTGAGGCGCAGTGGCACCGGGCAATGGGCGCGAGCCTGGTCAACATGACGCAGCTGCCGGAGGCGGCACTGGCCGCCGAGCTCGGCTTCGCGCACGTGAACCTCGCGATCGTGACAGACACCGACACCGAGCGCGGCACCTCCGATGCCGACACCTCGGCGACAGCCGAGCGCGTGTTCGCCGTCATGGCGCAGGCGCAACCGCGGCTGAGCGCCTCGGTCTCGGCCATCATCGCCGCGGTGCCTCACGGTCACCGGCCGCCGCAGCGACTCGCGCCCGAGGTCGTGGACGCGCTGCTGAGGTGGCAGGGATGAGCTCGAGATGACGGAGACGCTGCTGGTCACCGGCGGTGCCGGCTTCATCGGCTCGGCCGTCGTCGCCGAGGCACTCGCCGCCGGCTGGCGCGTGCGGGTGCTCGACTCGCTTCGCCCCGACGTCCACGCCGCCGGCCAGTCTCCGCCCGCCGACGCCGAGTTCCTGAGAGGCGATGTGCGCGACGAGGCGGTCGTGCGCCGAGCACTCGCGGGCGTCGACGCCGTGTGCCATCAGGCCGCGAAGGTCGGGCTCGGCGTCAGCATCCGTGACGCGCCCGACTACGTCTCCTCGAACTCGCTCGGCACCGCCGTGCTGCTCACCGCGATGGCGGACGCGGGCATCGAGCGGCTCGTGCTCGCCTCGTCGATGGTCGTGTACGGCGAGGGGCTGTATCTCGACGGCGACCGGCTGATGCAGGCGCCGCCGCGGACCCGCGCCGACCTCGAGGCCGGCCGCTTCGAGCCGCTCTCGCCCGAGACCGGCGAGCCCCTCGTGCCGATCTCGATCGGCGAGGACCAGCCGTGCGACCCCCGGAACGTCTATGCGGCGACCAAGCTCGAGCAGGAGCTGCTCGCACGCACCTGGGCGCAGGGCGGCGGCCGCGCCGCGATGCTGCGGTACCACAACGTGTATGGCCCGGGGATGCCGCAGGGCACTCCGTACGCGGGTGTCGCGTCGCTGTTCCGCTCGGCGCTGGAGCGCGGGGAGGCACCGCGCGTCTTCGAGGACGGCGCGCAGCGCCGCGACTTCATCCACGTCGGCGACGTCGCCGGGGCGAACATCGCGGCACTCCGCTGGACGGGTTCGGCGGCGCCTGCGACCGCGAGAGCGTTCAACGTCGCGACCGGGGTGCCGCGCACGATCGGCGAGTTCGCCGACGGGCTCGCCGCGGCCTTCGGCGGACCTGCACCGGTGCGCACCGGGGAGTTCCGGATGGGCGACGTGCGGCACATCACGGCATCCGCCGACCGGCTGCAGGGCGAGCTGGGCTGGCGCGCGAAGGTCGGTTTCGATGAGGGCGTGCGCGAGTTCGCCGCAGCGCCGCTTCGAGCCAGAGCGAGCGGATGAACGGCGTCGAGGGGGCCCGCCCGGGTGCGAGGACCGCGGCGTGGGGCGTCGCCGCGGTCCTCCTGCTCATCGCCGCGGCCATGGCGGTCCCCGCGCTCACCGGCTGGAAGGTGCACGTCTCCCTCCCGCCGCTGCACGCCGAATGGATGCCGCGGCTCGGGCCGGGCACGCCGCTGGCGGTGCTCCTCGGCGCGGCCGGGGTCGTCTGGGGGCCTCGGCTGGCGGCATCCGCGCGATGGGGGCGGCTCGTACTGCTCTCGTTCGCGGCATCCGCCCTGTGGATGTTCGCGCTCGCGACGGTCGACGGCCTCGACGGCATCGGCACGATCCTCGATCACCGCTACGAGTACCTCGGCACGGCGCGAGAGGTCGACGACTTCGGGGCGACGCTGCGCGAATACGTCGAGCGCATCCCCTTCGCGCACGAGGACAACTGGCCGGTGCACATCGCCGGTCACCCGCCGGCGGCGCTGCTCTTCTTCGTCGTGCTGGTGCGGCTCGGGCTCGGCAGCGCGCTCGGCGCGGGGTTCGCCGTGCTGCTGGTCGGGGCGACCACGGTCATGGCCGTGCTGATCACGCTGCGCGCCCTCGGGGCGGAGCGCCTCGCGCGCGGCGTCGCGCCCCTTCTGGTGTTCACGCCCTCGGCGATCTGGGTCGCGGTCTCGGGCGACGGGATGTTCGCGGCTGTCGCGGCGTGGGGAATCTGCGCGCTCGCACTCGCGACCCGGTCCCGCGGTGTGCGGCAGGTCGGCTGGTCGATCGGCGCAGGCCTGCTGCTCGGATACTGCGTGATGCTCTCCTACGGCCTGCCGCTGCTGGGCATCCTCGCCGTCGCCGTGCTGATCGCCGGGCGCTGCTGGACTCCGCTGCCGATCGCCGCCGCCGCCGCACTGTGCGTCGTCGGCGCCTTCGCCCTGAACGGATTCGCCTGGTGGGAGGCGTTCCCGGTGCTGCAGCAGCGGTACTGGGACGGAGTGGCCTCGCGCCGCCCGCCCGGGTACTGGACGTGGGGAAACCTCGCGGCGTTCGGCATCAGCGCAGGGCCCGCGATCGGCGCGTCGCTCGCGGCCGTCGTGGCCTGGGTGATCGCGCGACTCCGTGCCCGCAGGGGAGCGGATGCCGGGTGGACGCCGCAGGCGACCGTGCTGATCCTGTGCGCGGCCGCCTGGCTGATGGTGCTCGCGGCGGATCTGTCGAACATGAGCAGGGCGGAGGTCGAGCGCATCTGGCTCCCGTTCGTGCCCTGGGCGACGATCGGGCTCGCCCTCTTCGGCGCCTCGACCCGACGGACGCTGCTCGGCGGGCAGATCGTGTTCGCGATCCTCGCGCAGTCGCTCCTCGCGACCGGATGGTGATCCTGCCGCGAACGTCCGCACGGCGCTTAGGCTGGGTCGCATGACTGACGTTCTCCCCACCGGCGCCGAGGCCGCGCTCGCATCCGGCCTCGCCACAGAAGAGTTCAGCTCCGACATCCGCCCGCAGGACGACCTGTACCGTCACGTGAACGGCGCATGGCTCGACCGCACCGAGATCCCGGGCGACAAGGCCCGCTGGGGCTCGTTCCACCTGCTCGCCGAGCAGGCCGAGAAGGACGTCCGCGCGATCATCGAGGAGTCGCAGGACGCGGAGGGCGGCACCCTCGCCCGCAAGATCGGCGACCTGTTCGCGAGCTTCATGGACACGGAGCGCATCGCCACAGACGGCGTCGCCCCGCTCGCCTCGACCCTCTCCGAGATCGATGCGATCGACGGCATCCCCTCGTTCCTGCGCACCGTGGGCGGTTACGACCGCGACGGGCGGGCGCATCTGATCGGCCTCTACGTCGACGGAGACCCTGGCGACCCGGAGCGCTACGTGCCGATCCTCGTGCAGTCGGGCCTCTCGCTGCCCGACGAGAGCTACTACCGTCTCGACACCTTCGAGGGCACCCGTGCGAAGTACCGCGAGCACCTCGGGCGCCTGCTCGCGCTCGCGGGCATCGCGGATGCCGAGGCGCAGGCCGACCGCTCGATCGCCCTCGAGCACGAGATCGCGGCGCAGCACTGGGACAACGTCCGCAGCCGCGACGCGGTCGAGACGTACAACCTGAAGACGTGGGGCGAGCTGCAGACGCTCGCCGGCGTCGACCTCGCCCCGTGGCGCGAGGCGGTCTCCCCGTCGAACCCCGCCGCTTTCGATGAGGTCGTCGTCTCCCAGCCGAGCTTCTTCGAGGGACTCGGCGCGCTGCTCACCCCGGGGCGCCTCGACGACTGGAAGGCGTGGCTGCGCGCCCAGGTCGTGCACGCGGCCGCCCCGTACCTGACCGACGACCTCGTGCAGGAGAACTTCTCGTTCTACGGCACCGAGCTGTCGGGAGTGCCCGCCATCCGCGAGCGCTGGAAGCGCGGCGTCTCGGTCGCCGAGGGTGCGCTCGGCGAGGCGATCGGCAAGGTCTACGTCGAGCGGCACTATCCGGCCGACGCCAAGGCGGCGATGGACGAGCTGGTCGAGAACCTCATCGAGGCGTACCGGCAGAGCATCACCGAGCTCGAGTGGATGACGGCCGAGACGCGTGAGCGCGCGCTCGCGAAGCTCGACGCGTTCACCCCGAAGATCGGGCACCCCGAGGTGTGGCGCGACTACTCGACGCTCACGATCGACCGCGCCGACCTGTTCGGCAACGTGCGCCGCGCAGCGATGTTCGAGCACGACCGGCACGTCGACAAGGTCGGCAAGCCCATCGATCGCACCGAGTGGCACATGCCGCCGCAGATGGTCAACGCGTACTACAACCCGTCGATGAACGAGATCGTGTTCCCGGCGGCCATCCTGCAGTACCCGTTCTTCGACGCGTCGCGCGATGCGGCCGCGAACTACGGCGGCATCGGCGCGGTCATCGGCCACGAGGTCGGTCACGGATTCGACGACCAGGGCAGCCGCTACGACGGCGACGGCAAGCTCGAGGACTGGTGGACGGATGCCGATCGCGCGGCGTTCGAGGAGCGCACCAAGGCGCTCATCGCGCAGTACGACGCGCTGGTTCCGGAGGGACTGGACGGCGAGCACCACGTAAACGGCGCTCTCACGATCGGCGAGAACATCGGCGACCTCGGCGGGCTCGGCATCGCGCTGAAGGCATACGAGCTGTCGCTCGGCGGCGCCGACGCCCCGGTCATCGACGGATACACCGGCGTGCAGCGGCTGCTGCTGTCGTGGGCGCAGGTGTGGCAGCAGAAGAGCCGCGACGCCGAGACGCTGCGTCTGCTGACCATCGACCCGCACTCGCCGAACGAGTTCCGCTGCAACCAGATCGTGCGCAACATCGGCGCGTTCTACGAGGCGTTCGATGTGGCGGAATCCGATGCGCTCTGGCTCCCCGAGGACGCGCGTGTGACGATCTGGTGACCATTCTCCGGCGTTCGTGAATGAACGACCGCGGCGGGGGTTACGATAGCGATGCCGCTGAGGGATGAGCCTCGCGGCATCCCGCCATCCACCCCCCTCTGAAGGATCACGCGTGGGCTCCTCCAAACCCTCGGTCCCTGAGCCTGTCGAAGGGTCGCACGCAATGCTCCGGCGCTCTCAGAGCGCGGGCAGGCGGCTGCCCCGGCGCGCCGCCGCGGGTCGCCGGTCGTTCGTCTCGACGCTTCGATCGCTGGAGACGCTGGCGGATGCCGGGGCGCAGGTGTCGGTGCACGTCGTCGATCTCGACAGCCATGTGCACGTGCTCGCCGGCGATGACCATGTCACGATGCCGATCGCGGGACTCGGCATCGTCCCGCTGCTGATCGAGGTCGCGGCCGGTTTCGCCGACGGCAGCCTCGACGAGCTGGAGATCGCTGAGCGCACCGCAGTCGAGCCGGTCACGACCGCGGGCCTGTGGCGTCACCTGCACGCGCCCGCGCTGCCGCTCGAGGATCTCGCGGTGCTCGCAGCGACCTCGGGAGACCCGATCGCGGTGAACACCCTCCTGCAGCGAGTCGGGCACGAGCGGGTCAGCGCCCGCATCGAGTCGCTCGGCCTTCGCCGCACCGCCCTGCTCGACCGGTTCCGCGACGAGCGCGGCCCCGACGACGCCCCGCATGTCGCGGTCGGCTCCACCCGCGAGCTCGCGGGCCTGTTCTCGGCACTCGTGAACTCGCAGGTCGTCGACCCGGCCGTGAGCGCGCAGGTGGCCGAGTGGCTGAGCCTGAACCACGACCTCAGCCTCGTCGCGGCATCCACCGGACTCGATCCGTTCGCCCACGAGCACGACGCGCACGGCCTGCTGTTCATCAACAAGACGGGTCGCGATCGCGGCGTCCGCGCCGAGGCCGGCGTGCTCGCCGGTCCGCGCGCCGGGATCGCGTACTCGCTGATCGTCTGCTTCGACGACCTCTCGATCACGCACCGGCTGCGCGCGCACGACGCGTTCCGGGTGCTCGGCGTCGAGCTCATGGAGTACACGCACTGAGCCCGGCGCGCGGCTGACTGGGTCGTGTCGCCGGGTGCGGGGTCGAACAGGCATCCGCCGTTCCGTGCCCGGTCAGAAACGCATCCGCCGGCGTCGTTCGGGATGCTCGTTTGACCTCCTGCGCGGGGTGAGCGCCTCGGCATCCGGTGCGGGGTCAGAAGCGCACCCGCCGCTCGGTGCCGGGTCAGAAGCGCATCCGCCGCTCGGTGCCGGGTCAGAAGCGCATCCGCCGCTCGGTGCCGGGTCAGAAGCGCATCGCTGGAGGGCATCCCAGATGCACTTCTGACCCCGCACCCGCGGGAAGCAGGCGCTCGCCACAGCCGCGCGGCTAACCTCGAACCATGCCGCGCCCCGACTGGACCCCGCACCGCCGCGACGACGGAGAACTGCTCGGCTGGATCCACCGCGAAGGCGAAGAGTGGGTCGCCGTAGACGTCCTCGGCCGCGCTGTCGCCGCACCCACCGAATGGCTCGACGCCGAAGAGGCTCTCGAGGAGCACGGCATCGCCTGGCTCGCCGACCCGTGGATGCTGGAGGGCGAGGCCGACCGGCCGCTCCGGGTGCGCATCCTCGAGGTCACGCCCGATGAGGAGGGCGCCCCGGGGCGCATCGTGGCGAAGGTCGACGACTTCGGCGACATGACCAGACCGGCGACCGCGCAGTTCGTGCTGCCGTGGCCGGTGCCCGATCGCCTGCGCCCGCCGCGGGCGGGCGACCCCGATCCTCGCACGATCACCCGTTGACGGCCGGCCGCCCGACCGCGCAGACCAGAGGGCGACGCGATCACCGAGGAGCAGCGAATGGGCATCGTCTACAGCGACATCTCCGTCTCCGCCGACGGCTTCGCCACCGGCCTCGATCAACGGGAGGAGGCGCCGTTCGGCGACATCGACGAGAGCTGGCTGCACAGCTGGATGTTCGACGCCTATGAGGAGAACAGCGCCGAGGTCGATGCGATCGTCGACTCGGGTGCCACGATCATGGGACGCAACATGTTCGGCCCCGTGCGCGGCGAGTGGGATCGCGACTGGCGCGGCTGGTGGGGCCCGAACCCGCCGTACCACGGGCCCGTGTTCGTCCTCACGCACCACCCGCACGACTCGATCGAGATGGAGGGCGGCACGACGTTCCACTTCGTGACCGACGGCATCGAGGCGGCGCTGGAGCGGGCACGGGTGGCGACGGGGGAGCGGAACATCTCGATCGCGGGCGGCGCCCGCACCGTCAATCAGTTCCTCGCGGCCGGCCTCCTCGACGAGCTGCGGATGCACGTCACGCCGTGCATCCTCGGCGCCGGAGAGCGCGTGTTCGACGGGGTGCCGCCGCAGCGGCTGGTGCGCACGTCCGTCCGCGCCACCTCGCTCGTCACGCATATGACGTATCGGCGCCTGTGAGCGGGCGGCAGGGTCAGAGGGGCCGCCTGGTTCAGCCCGGCAGCACGAAGTCGCCGGTGGCCCCCGGATTGACCGCGATCTCCCAGCGGAATCCGTCGGGGTCGGCGAAGTAACCGGAGTAGCCGCCCCACTCCCGCTGCCGCCCAGGGCTCACCGGCGCTCCCAGCAGAGCCGCCTCGGCCAGCACGTCGTCGACCTCGGCGGGCGTGCGCAGGTTGTGTGCGAGCGTGATCGGTGCGAGACCGGATGCCGGCGCCTCGCCGATCTCGGCCGTGAACCCCTCGATCGACCACAGTGAGAGGATCACCCGGTCCGCGATCGGGAGCATGAGGACGTCGTCGCCGGCGAAGACCGGCTCCCAGCCGAGCCCGTCGACGTAGAAGGCGCGGCTGCGTGCGATGTCCGCGACCGCGAGGGTGATGAAGCTGACGCGCTGATCCATCAACCGATCATCGCACCGGCATCCGACGAACGGGAACCGGCATCCCCTGACTGGGCCCGATTCCCGGAAAGGCCGCAAGAGGGGCAGACTGGGTTCGTGCGAACCATCCGTGATCTCGACACCGTTGAACTCATCATCGACGCGCAGGGCGTGCTCGACGCGATCCGCGGCAAGGAGCGCGTCATCGACGCCGGCACGCTGCGCGCGCTGCAGCAGTCCGGCAACTACGTGGTCGGCCTCTTCGACGGCGAGGGCGACGACGAGCGCATGGTCGGGGCCTCCATCGCGTTCTTCGGCGAGCCGGGCCGGCGTGCCATGCATTCGCACATCACCGCGCTGCTGCCGGAGTACCGCGGGCGCGGCTGGGGCCGCGAGCTCAAGGAGCACCAGCGCCAGTGGGCGTTCTCCCGCGACGTCGGGCAGATCACCTGGACGTTCGACCCGCTCGTCGCGCGCAACGCGCACTTCTTCCTCACGGTGCTCGGCGCGCGCGTGACCGCCTACTCGGTGAACGTGTACGGCATCTTCGGCGGCGGTGACGCGGGAGACGAGAGCGACCGGCTCGACGTCAAGTGGGCGCTGGCCGACATCGCCAGGCCTCCGGCCGACGACGCGGTCGTCGCGGCTCTCGAGATCCCGACGGACATCGAGGCGATGCGCGTCTCCGACCCTGAGGCCGCGCACGAATGGCGCCTGCGCCTCCGCGCCCAGATGGAGGAGACGCTCGGACGCGGCCTCCGCATCGCCGGCTTCGACACGAAGCGCGGCTACCTCTTCACCGAGTGAGCCCCCGGCTGTTCCGCCGAGTGCGCGCGGGCTGTGGTTCGATGACAGCATGAGCGAGCTCGAACAGCATCCCGCAGACACCGCCTTCCACGCGCGCCTCCCGATCGGCGAGCGCCCGGACGCCGCACCTCTGACGGACGGCCTGCCCTGGGCGTTCGAGGAGATCACGATGCGACCGCTCGAGCCGATGCTGGTGCCCGAGAAGCCCCGCGGCGGCGAGGTCGACCCGGAGAGCTGCTCCTCGTGCCTGCCCAGCGAGCACACGATCTGGCACGACGACCTGTGGCAGGTCCGGGCCGGGTGGGACGTCGGCGGGCTCCCGTTCATCGGCGCGATCTCGCCGCGCGAGCACTGGCTGCTCGAGGACGCCCCGCATGAGGTGCTCGCCGCCTACGGTCCGCTGATGCAGCGCATCTCGCAAGCGGTGAAGAGCATCCCCGGAGTCGCCCGCTGCCACTTCGCCCGCTGGAACGACGGCTCGGCGCACCTGCACCTGTGGGCGCTGGCGCGACCGGCCGGGATGATGCAGGGGCGCGGCGCCGTCCTCGCCTTCTGGGACGGGATGCTGCCGGCGATGCCGCAGGAGATGGGCGCGGAGCACATCCGCATCGTCGCCGAGGCTCTCGCATCGGGCGGCGGCGAGGCGTTCCCCCGCACCTGACCGGGCCGAGAGGCATCCGCCGGTCGCGGCTAAGATTGTGGATGCCCGTGATCACGGGCTTCTCCCCGCAGCATCCGACCATTGGAGCCACCGTGGCCGAACAGTCCCGCCTCGACAAGGTCATCGCCCTCGCCCGCCACCGCGGGTTCGTGTTCCAGGCGGGTGAGATCTACGGCGGCTCGCGTTCGGCCTGGGACTACGGGCCCCTCGGCACCGAGCTCAAGGAGAACATCCGCCGGCAGTGGTGGCAGACGTTCGTGCGCGGCCGCGGCGACATGGTGGGTCTCGACTCCAGCATCATCCTGCCCAAGCGGGTGTGGGAGGCGTCGGGTCACGTCGCCACATTCACCGACCCGCTGGTCGAGTGCCTCAGCTGCCACAAGCGCTTCCGCGCAGACAACCTCGTCGAGGACTTCGAGGCCCGCAAGGGTCGCAAGGCCGAGAACGGCCTGGCCGACGTGCCCTGCCCGAACTGCGGCAACAAGGGCCAGTACACCGAGCCGAAGTCGTTCTCGGGCCTCGTGAAGACCTACCTCGGCGTCGTGGACGACGAGTCGGGCCTGCACTTCCTGCGCCCCGAGACCGCCCAGGGCATCTTCGTGAACTTCTCGAACGTGCTCACCGCGAGCCGCAAGAAGCCGCCGTTCGGCATCGGCCAGGTCGGCAAGGCGTTCCGCAACGAGATCACCCCCGGCAACTTCATCTTCCGCACCCGCGAGTTCGAGCAGATGGAGATCGAGTTCTTCACTCCGCCGGCGGATGCTCAGCACTGGTTCGAGCACTGGGTCGAGGCGTGCTGGGACTGGTTCGTCGACCTCGGCATCGACGCCGACAACATCCGCCGCTTCGACGTGCCGGAGGAGGACCGCGCGCACTACTCGGCCGGCACGATCGACGTCGAGTACCGCTTCGGCTTCCAGGGCAAGGAGTGGGGCGAGCTGATGGGCGTCGCGAACCGCACCGACTACGACCTGTCGAGCCACAGCGAGGCGTCGGGCCAGAGCCTCACCTACTTCGATCAGGCCTCCGGCGAGCGCTACACGCCGTACGTCATCGAGCCGTCGTTCGGATTGACGCGCGCCATGATGGCGTTCCTCGTCGACGCGTACGTCGAGGAGGAGGTGCCGAACGCAAAGGGCGGCACCGACGTGCGCACCGTGCTCAAGCTCGATCCTCGTCTCGCGCCGGTCAAGGCCGCGGTGCTGCCGCTCAGCCGCAACGAGCGGCTCTCGCCGCTGGCCCGCGAGGTCGCCGACACGCTCCGCGGCTCCTGGTCGGTCGACTTCGACGATGCCGGCGCGATCGGGCGCCGGTACCGCCGTCAGGACGAGATCGGCACCCCGTTCTGCGTCACCGTCGACTTCGACTCCCTCGACGATCGCGCGGTCACCGTGCGCGACCGCGACACGATGGCGCAGGAGCGGGTCGCGATCGACGAGCTGCAGCAGTACCTCGCCGAGCGTCTCAAGGGCGCCTGAGCGCACACCGATGAGAAGGCCGGGACGGAATCGTCCCGGCCTTCGCCGTCGATCCGCTCCGCGTGGGACGATGTCCGTGTGGAGACGACGACCTTCGCCGCGACCGACGGCTTCCCGCATCCGGCCCTCGTCGGCGTCACCGGACCGGACGAGACCCTCGCGGTGCAGGGCGATCCGCGGGCCGTGCTGCCGCTGGCATCCGTGACCAAGCCGCTCACCGCGTGGGGAGTGCTCGTCGCGATCGAGCGGGGCCTCGTCGACCTGGACGAGCCGGCGGGACCGCCGGGTGCGACGGTGCTGGATCTGCTCGACCACACCAGCGGGATGCCGATGGAGGGTGCTGGGCCGCTGCGGCCGGTCGGGGAGCGGCGGATCTACTCGAATGCCGGTTTCGACGCTCTTGCCGCGCACGTCGCGGATGCCGTGGGCATGGATTTCGCGGACTGGATGCGGCGCGAGGTCGTGCTTCCGCTCGGGATGGAGCGCACCGACGTCACCGGGCGGCCGTCCGCCGGCGCCCGCGCCTCGATCGAGGACCTGCTGGTCTTCGGGCGGGAGGTGCTGCGACCGACGCTGATCCCCGCGGCACTGCGCGACCTCGCCCTCATGGTGTCGCACACGGGCCTGCGGGGCATCGTGCCCGGCTACGGCTCGTTCGCCGACAACACGTGGGGTCTCGGCTTCGAGATCAAGGGCGAGAAGAGCCCGCACTGGCTGAGCGACACGCTCCCGCCGGAGACCGCCGGGCACTTCGGCGCGCAGGGCAGCTTCCTGTTCATCGACCGCTCACGCGACCTCGCCGCCGCCTTCCTCTCCGGCGTCCCGTTCGGCGAGGATCACAAGCGCATCTGGCCGCCGCTCACCGCCGAGATCATCACGAGATACGGCGCCGCCTGATCATGGCGCGGCCGAACCAGCCACGGCGCGCGCATAGCGCTCGGAGAGCAGCCGCAGGCGCGGGATCAGCTCGGGCGGGCTCTCGACAGTGAAGTCCATCATCAGCATCCCGATGTAGGCGGCGACGGTGTCGAGACTGTCGGCGCCGGTGACGAGGATGCAGTGCTCGTCGTCGACCGGCTCCACGACGCCGACCGCGGCGTGGATCCGGTCGAGCACCGCCTCGGCCGGTGCGTCGATGCGCAGGCGGGCGTGCACGACCCACCCGCTCACGGCGATCGTGCGCATCGCGAACGCCGTGTAGTCGCCGCCCGGCAGCGGCTGCGGGTCGAAGCGCCGGTGCGTCGGCATCCGCAGCTCCATCCAATCGACGCGGTACGTGCCCCATTCGCCCGACTGCGGATCCCGCGCGACGAGGTACCAGCGGCGGAACCACGTGAGCAGGCGGTACGGCTCGACCAGCACCGGGTCGTCCTCGTAGTCGAATCGCAGCCACTCCGCGCTGCGGATCGCACTCGCGATCGCCTGCAGGGCGGCGGCGTCGACCTCGGGATCCGCCGCATCGGTGTCGTTGTTCTCCGGTGCGCGATCGACGCTCGACCGCAGCGCGTCGACGGTCGGGCGCAGGCGCGACGGCAGCACCTGCTCGAGCTTCGCGAGCGCCCTCGCGCCGGATTCGGCGATACCCGAGATGCCGGCCGCCGCGCGGAGTCCGACCGTCACCGCCACCGCCTCCTCGTCGTCGAGGAGCAGCGGCGGCAGCTTGCCCCCAGCGCCGAGCCGGTAGCCGCCGATCGAGCCGCGGGTCGCGTCGACCGGGTAGCCCAGGTCGCGGAGGCGCTCGATGTCGTGGCGAACCGTGCGGCCGGAGACCCCGAGGCGGGCGGCGAGCTCGCTGCCGGAGCGCTCTGCTCC
>NZ_JADIJR010000015.1 GCF_017355365.1 Microbacterium sp. SD291
GGTCCAGCGGGCTCGGATCCGAGGCCTGGCCCGGGTCCGGCACCTGGCTCGGAACAGGGGCAGGAGCCGGGGCTGGTTCGCGCCGCGGAGGGGCGTCCTGCGTGATGCCGGGAACGTAGGCGATCAGCGAACCGGCATCCGCCACCGGCGCTGCGGGGGAGACTGGCGCCGCGGGGCGCGCGGCCTCCGCGGGGAAGCTCGGTGAGCCCGTCGGGAAGGCGGGCGGCAGCGGGGTCTGCGACGCCCCGGCCGGCGCGGCGAACGAACCGGGAGCCGAGGATGGCGCGGGCAGGCCCGGCACCACAGGGAAGGCCGGAGCGGAGGGGAAGGCGGGCGCAGCCGGGAACGCCGGGGCGGCCTGGTTCGCCGGTGCCACCGGGAAGCCGGGCAGCACGGGCGGCGTCGGCTGCGCAGCGGGTGCCGCCGACGCGGCAGCGGGAGCGGACGCACCGGCGGCGCGAGCATCCAGCATCACCGACTTCGCGACCTTGTCGTGCCATCCCTGGAACCTGCCGGAGCCGTCGAACAGCGGCGTGAAGTACCCGACGACGAACCCGGCTGCGAGGCCGAAGACGATGTTGCGCAGGAGCGCTCGTCCGAAGCCGAGCGGTCCCCCGCTGGACTCCGACACGAGCCGGAGACCCTGCGCGCGCATGCCGATCGAGCCTCTGCCCGCCTGCATCATCGTGTAGACCACGTACCAGCCGAGCAGCAGCAGCCCCACGACGGGGCCGCCGATCGCGACGGTGGAGAGCATCGTCTGCGGATCACCGCCGGCATAGGCTGCGGCCACGAGGCCGCCGGCCAGCAGGACGGCGATCCCGTTCGCGATCAGGGCGTCGATCAGATAGGCGACCGCGCGCCGGGAGACCGGCGCGATGTGGTCGAACGCGAGCTGCGTCATGGGTTCTCGCTCTCGGGTGCAGAGGACGTCATCGTACTGTTCTCACTTCTGATCGTGCCAGGTTCACGACCCACGCGCGCCGCGGCGGCGTCCTTGAGGCTCTGCAGTCCGGCGGAGACGGCGGTGCCGCCCATCAGCGACCGCAGACTCAGCCGCGCCTTCGCGCGCTTCCAGAAGCCGGCTTCCTTGCTGAGGCCGCCGACGATGCCGTCGACCTCGGTCCAGAACGCGTCGACGTCCTCGGCGGTCGGCTCGCTCGGTCCGAACACGCCCGAGTCGGCGCGGTCGGCTAGCGCGGTGACCTGCGGGATGCTGAGCGACGTCGCGACCGTCGCGGCCTCCTCCGACCTGGTGCCTCCCGGCGCGAGTCGCGCTCCGTAGTCGACGGCGCGGTCGGTGAGCTCGTCCCATCCGCCGCTGATGCGGTCCGCGGTGCGGGCGGCGCTGCGCCGGGTGCGGCGCCTGGCCGCCTTCCACGCGCCGATCACGATGAACGGAGACGCGAGCAGAGCCAGGATGCCGAGCGAGATGCCGCCGATCGCGAGGATCGTGCCGATGATGCCGAGGATGTTGAGGTTCTCCTCCTCGCCCTTGCGGTCGTCGGGGAGGGTCGGCGGAAGGTCGACCGGCTCCTGCGGCGGGGGCGGCGGCTGCAGCACCTGCGGCTTCGGATCGACCTTGGGCTTGGTGTTCTGGTCGTTCGGGACCTTGTCCTCTGGCGGCGTCGGGTTGAACGTCAGCCAGCCGATGCCGTCGAAGTTCACCTCGACCCAGGCGTGCACGTTGTCGCCGGTCGCCGCGAACTCGGGGTCGCCGGCCTGCTCCTCGTCAGGGTAGAAGCCCATCACGACACGGGCGGGGATCCCGACCTCACGAGCGAGCAGCGCCATCGCGACGGCGTACTGCTCGTCGTCGCCGATCATCTGGTCGCCGCCGATGAGCGTCGAGATGCGCTCGGCGGTGTGACCGGCGCGGGAGAGGACCTCCCCCTCGAGCCCGTGGCTGAAGAAGCCGCCATCCGCCAGGAAGGTCTCCAGCGCCCGCACCTGCTCGATCGGCGACTCCGCACCGGCCACGGTCTCGGACGCGAGAGTGGTGAGCTCCTCCGGCACGTTGCTCTGCGTGGGCAGCGGCACCTTGCCGAACTCGACTTCGGCGAGCTGCTCGTCGTCGAGGTCTGCGGGGATCACCGTATCCACGGTGTAGGTGTCGCCGCTCTTCAGCTTCGCGGTCACGACCGCGGTGCCGGTCTCGGCGTTGTAGAAGCCCGAGCGGCGCAGCTCCTCGGCACGGTCGCCGGTGAACTCGATCGCGGAGACCGCACCGGCATCCGGGACCCACACTCCGCTGTACTCGTCGATCTCGACCTTGAGGGTGACCGGGATCCCCTCGGCATCCGGCGACATGTTCGACCGCAGCGGGCCGAACGCGCTCGACGAACCAGGCCCGCCGTCGGTGACGTTGTAGACCATGCCGTCGTATTGATCCATCACGGCCGTGCGCACGCGCGCGCCCTTGGGCAGGCCCTGCATGGTGAACAGGGTGTCGTCGGCCTCGTCGCGGACGTTCTTGCGGAACGCCTGCAGCGGGCTCGGGTAGTCGCGGACGTCGAACGGCGGGATGATGACGTCGCGGAACACATGGCGCGGCTGCAGAGGAGCCGCGATCGCGCTCGAGACGACACCGGCGCCTCCGGCGACGGCGAGCACGGCGACTCCGGCGAGCAGCCTGCGCATCCGCATGTGCGCTGCCCGCGACGGGTCGACCTCGCCCACCGAGATCGCCGCGTTCTGCGGAGCCCAGAGCTGTCGCAGCGCCAGCCAGGCGATGCTGAAGACCGCGAACGCGATGCCCTGGATGACGGGGAACGCGGGCTCGGGCGTGCCGAGAGCGATCACCAGGATGAGCATGAAACCGGCGGGCAGCAGCGCCCACGCGACGTGCGGCAGCCGCAGCCCGAATGAGGCGGTGAGCACGCTGATCACGAGCGACAGCAGGAACGGCACGATGAGGTGGCCGTCGGCCGCGGAGACCGGAGCGACGGTCGTGAGCAGCTGCTTCCAGGAGGTGACCGTGCCGAGCGCGAGACCCTGCAGGGTCTCCAACGTCGGGACGACGCCGGCGATCGTCGTGTGCGCAAGGGCGAGCGCGCCGCCGAAGACGAAGTACGCGGCGACCGTCAGGCCGGTGACGATCAGGATGCCCCAGCGGCGCCAGGCCGAGACTGCGGCGATCGCGAGGCCGATGACGAGTCCGCCGACAGCGGCGGGCAGGTATGCGGGACCGGCGAAGGTCGGCCAGAAGCCGGCGATCGCGACCAGCACGAGGGATGCCGCGATGCCGAGGTCGAGGATCCAGCGGCGCAGCGGCAAGGGCGTGCGTTCTGCGGGGAGCGAGGTCATGCGAGCACCTTCTGCAGTGCGAGGGGGATCTGCTCGAGCGCCCCGATGGTCACCACGTCGGCATCGCCGATGCGACGGAGGGCCGGCGCGGTCACGCTGCGGTCGGCGACGACGGCGAGGACGCGGGCGCCGAAGGGCAGGCGCGAGCAGGCGAGACGGAGGTCGTCGCCGCGGACCTTCGATCCGCAGACGAGGACGACGACGCTCGCGAGGGGCATCGTCCGGGAGAGGACTCCGGCGAGATGGTCGATGCCGCCGTCTCGGGGCTTCGAGTTCTCCACCGCGGCGAGCGAGTCCAGGAGCTGCTTGCCGGTGCCGGCCGCGAGCTCCCGCCCCTGCACGCGCACGTCGACCCGCTGGGAGTCGCTGATCGCGCGCAGGCCGATGGAGCCGGCGGCCGAGATCGCGAGCTCGAAGTCGTCGTCGGTGGCGTAGTCGCCGGAGGAGGTCGACAGGCCGATCACGAAGTGGGACCGGCGGGTCTCCTCGTACTGGCGGACCATCATCGTGCCGGTGCGTGCCGTCGAGCGCCAGTGCACGTGGCGGAGATCGTCGCCCGGCTGGTACTCGAGCAGCGCATGGAAGGACACGTCGTCACGCGACAGGTCGGCAGCGGGAAGGCCCTCGAGGTCGCGGAGGAAGCCGAGCGACTGCCCTTCGAACAGCACGGTGCGCGGATGCACGTACAGGTCGACCGGGTCGTCACGGCGATGCGCCCTCTCGAACAGCCCGAGCGGGTCGCCGCGGACGACGCTCACGGGACCGACCTGCACCACACCGCGCTTCTGCGTGGGGATGGCGAAGAGCTCCTCCGCCTCCTCCCCGGGAGCGAGGCGCTGGATCCCGAACTCGCCGCGACCGGAGCCGACGGGAAGCACGACGCGAGAGGGCAGGATCGCCCTGCTCCCCCTGTTCGCGAGCGTCAGGGCGCCGACGGCGCGCTCGCCCACGACGACGCGGGTGCGGGCGAGGTCGAGTGCGACGTCGTAGGCCGTGCGTCCGATCAGGAACAGCGCGCAGATCACCACGGTGAGCGCGATGACGACCGCCGCGACGGTGAACTCCGCCCATCCGGCGATCTGCCCGAGGATCCAGAAGCCGACGGCGAGCGCCATCAGCACCCACGCCAGCGGACGGATCGCCGCGGTGATCATCCGGAGGCGCGCCAGCACGCGCGCACCGATGACCGCCGCGATGTCGCGCCAGCCGGCGTCGCGATCGATCGGCGCGGTCGGCGCCTGGAGGGCCTCCGTCGTCATCAGGCCGCCGTTCGCGCCTGCGGCGCCGCCACGGCGTCGAGCACCCGGGCGATCACGGTGTCGCTCGACGTGCCGGCGAACTCCGCCTCGGCGTCCAGCAGCAGACGGTGCTGCCACACGGGACGGGCGAGCGTCTTGATGTCGTCGGGCAGCACGAAGTGCCGGCCGTGCGCCGCGGCCCAGATCTTGGCCATGCGGATCATC
Organism: Microbacterium sp. SD291; assembly: GCF_017355365.1. GTDB lineage: Bacteria > Actinomycetota > Actinomycetes > Actinomycetales > Microbacteriaceae > Microbacterium. The sequence goes on from NZ_JADIJR010000015.1 coordinate 4,770, forward strand.
GCGATCGCCCCTCGGACCGAGACGCCCAGGCGGATCGCCGCGTCCTCGCGGGTCGCCTCGGCGAGCTCCGCGACGTAGCGGAGCACGGCAGACTCGACGTGCACCGACGCGCCGAGGTCGGCCATGTCGGCGACGGCGCCGGTGGTGATGACCGCGGAGAGCCCGGCGGACGGGTTGCGATCGGATGCTCCCGCGAGGATGCTCTCGGTGATGGCGAGGTCGGGGTAGCCGATCGATGTCTTGATGAGGAAGCGGTCGAGCTGCGCCTCGGGGAGCTTGTACGTTCCCGCCTGCTCGATCGGGTTCTGCGTCGCGATGACGAGGAACGGGCGGCCGGCCTCGTGCGTGACGCCGTCGACCGTGACGCGCGACTCCTCCATCACCTCGAGCAGAGCGGACTGCGTCTTCGGCGAGGCGCGGTTGATCTCGTCGGCGAGCACGATGGACGCGAAGATCGGTCCCTTGTGGAACTCGAACCGGTGCGACTGCTGGTCGTAGATCGTCACGCCGGTGACGTCGGAGGGCAGCAGGTCGGGCGTGAACTGGATGCGCGCACTGGTGCCCTGCACTGTGGCGGCGAGCGCCTTCGCGAGGCTGGTCTTGCCGGTGCCCGGCGCGTCCTCCAGCAGCACGTGTCCTTCGGCGAGCATCGCCGCCAGGACCAGGCTGACGATCTCGCGCTTGCCCTGGACGGCCTTGTCGATGTTGTCGACGAGGCGCTGGAAGGTGCCCTGGAACCAGGCGGCCTGTTCGGGGGTCATGCTCATGAGGTTGTCGCTTCCTGTTCTGTTCCGATCTGAGGAGGAGTCCGCATCACTGCCACGTCCTCCGTTCATATTCAACGCCGTTGATGACGACCGCGGCATCGTACGCCCCGCCCCAGCGATGTCCGTGATAGCAGCCGAGGCGCTGGGATGCCTTTCCGTCCCCGCCGATCGTCACCGAATACGGCCCGCCCCACACGCCACGGTCGCCCGTGGCGTTCTCGTAGTCCACGCACTGCACGGAGTAGGTCCCGGCTGGGAAGTTCTCTGCATTCAAGTAGTACCAGGAGCAGCTGCCGTCGCTGCAGTTCGGCTGACCGTTGGCATCCCCGGATGACGTCACCCACGCCTTGGGCGGCGGTCTGGGGCCGGAGTACGCCTCGACGACCGGACTCGTGATCTGCTGCCCGGCGGAATCGGTGACCCTGACCTGGATCCAGTGGCGCTCCGAGTAGGCGTTGCCCCGCGTGTAGCTTCCGCTGAGGGCCTGAGCCGTGAATCCTCCGCCGTCGATCTCGATCTCGACCCTGGTGATCGAGCGTCCGTTCGCCGAGGGAGACGCGTCCCACGACAGCGTGACGCTGGTCGGGTTCTGGGTGGCTCCCACCCGGGGCTGCCTCAGGGGTCCGTAAGGGTTCCCCGTCACGCCGCTGGAAGCGGCTCCGGGGTACTGGGTCCCGTCCACGGTCGCGAGAGCGCGCACCGTGACGGTGTAGTTCTGGCCGTTGTTCAGGCCACCGATCCTGTTGCCGGACGGCAGGTTCGCCCAGCTGCCCCCGCCGTTGAGCGAGTACTGGTAGACGGTCTCGCCTGTCGAGGCGCCGTTGCGCGAACCGGGTGTGTAGGAGACCTCGAGCGCCTGGTCGAGCTCGCGCACCGAAACGCCGGTGGGAGCGCCGGGCCGGTTCACCCCACGGCGCGGAGCCGAAGGATCGCTCCAGCCGCCCCACCCCGCTTTGTTGTGCGCCTGGATCCGGTAGGTGTACGGAGTCTCCGACGTCGGCACCGTGACGGCCTGGGAGGTGGCGGTCGCGCCGGGCGTGATGGTGCGCACGAGCTGCGAGCCGTTGTACACCTCCAGCTTGTAGCTGTCGATAGCGTCGCCGTTGTTGGCAGGCGGCTGCCAGTTCACCTGCATCTGCGCCTGCTCGCCGACGCCCTGGATCTCCTGTGTGGTCGGCGCAGCGGGCTGCACCGGCGGGCCGGCGGGGATCTCGGATGCCGACCAGTTGCTCCAGCTCGAGGCCTCCGGCGCCTGGTTGTGCGCCTGGATCTTCACCTGGTAGTTCGAGCCGTTCTCCAGCCCCTCCCAGACCATCGAGTTGCCGGTGGCGGTCTTCTGCGTGATCCCGGACGGCGGGGCCGGGGAGATCTCCAGCGTGTAGCTCTCCACGGGAGAACCGGGAGTGGTCGGCGTCTCCCACGCGATCGCGAGCGACCTGTCGCCGAACTTCAGCGTCGGCGGGTTCGGCGTGTCGGGCCTGGCATCCGGACGAGCCTCTTCGGAGACCGCGGAAGGCTCTCCCTCGCCGACCCGGTTGGTCGCCGTCACCTGGAACGTGTACTTCACGTTGTTCGTGAGACCTTCGAGGGTGCAGGTGGTCGACTCGCACTCCTTGGAGTACGCACTCCCCTGCACCGACTTCACGGTGTACTTCGTGATCTCGGCGCCGTTGTTCGACGGCGCGGAGTAGGAGAGCACCACGGTGCGGTCCTGCACACTCGTGACCGTGGGGACGCCAGGGGCGTCCGGCACGCCCTGCACGGTGACGACGATCTGGCCGTTCGCCTCACGTTCGGCATCCTTCGTGGCGTCCTGGATGCGATAGCGAACCACCAGCACGCCGACGAAGTCGGCTGCAGGGGTGACCACGACCTCGTCGCCGTCGACCGTCGCGCCTCCAGAGCCGGACTCCGTGGAGGCGGTGAGCAGCTTGAGCGGTGTCTCGGGGAACGGGTTGAAGTCGTTCGCCAGCACCGGGACCGAGATGCTCTCGCCCTGATCCGCCTGCGCGACGGTGTCGGTGTTGGCGGCGGGCAGCGATCGTGTCGACGCGCCGACCCGCACCAGGACCGTGCCACCTATCGGCTCCGTCACGCCGTCGGTGATGCGCAGCGTGAGCGAGGCGACGGTGCCCTTCTTCACGTCGGACGATGCCTCGACGCGAAGCTCGTCGCCGTCGACCTTCGCGGTGATGCCGTCGCCGTCCCCGTCGACGAGCGTGTAGTCGTGTTTGCCCTCGTCATCGGGATCCGGGTCCGTGGTGAGTGCCGCGAGGTCCAGCGTCATCGGCTTCTCGCCAGGGGCGACATCCATCTGGGCGCCGACGAACATCGGCTGCTGGTTGGCCGGCGGGAGCACTTCGATCGGGATGGTGAGTGTGGCCTTGCGCCCTTCGGGATCGTCCGGTCCGTCGCCGTCGGTGACCTCGAACGTGATCGCGTCCTGACCGAAGTACCCGGCCGCCGAGGTGTACACCAGGGTCTTCTCGTCCTTGACGAGATCAGAGCCGTCGGCATTGAGGGCGCCGACCTTCGCGTGCTCCGTGATCCGTGCCGTGCCCCCGCCCGCGACGGTGACGTACTCCGACAGCGGCAGCTCCTTCGTCTCGCCGCTGACGACTTCGACCGGCTTGGTCGAGTCGAGGGAGGGACGCAGTCCCGATTCAGCGGGGACGAAGATGAACGCCGACGCCGCGAGTCCGTCCTGATCCGTGAGGGTGTAGCGGATCAGCTGCAGCTCGTCGGTGACCGTGACGCGGACCCGGCCGTTCTCGAGCAGTGTGGCGCCGCGCCCGAGCTCCAGGTCGAGACGGTCGGTCGTTCCGTCGGGATCCTCGTCGTTCTCGAGAATCTCGATGTCGGCGCTCAGGCTGTCGTCTCCGAGGTCCTCCGGTCGCACGCGGTCGTCGCGGGCGATCGGGGCCTGCAGGGGGACCTCGTCATCGACGGTGACCTGCAGCACCGCGGAGGCCGTCGCCCCGCGGGCGTCTCTGATCGTGTACTGCAGCGACGTCTCGAGTGACTTCTCCGGCGCCTGTACCAGCACACGGTCGCCGGACACGCGCGCTTCCACGCCCTGATCGGTCGGCACTTCGAGTCCGTCCTCGACCAGCACGATCTCGTCACCCTCCGGGTCGGAGTCGTTCGCGAGGACAGGAACCGCGATCTCACGGCCCGGTCGGACGACGACGGCATCCTTCACCGCATAGGGCTTCTGGTTGATCTGCTCAGCCGGCGCGATGCCGACCCGGATGGTGGCGATGCCCTCCTTGCCGAGCCGGTCGCGCACCCGGTACTTGAAGACGTCGACGCCCGTGGACCCTTCCAGGGCCTCGTACGTGAAGTAGTTCTGCCCCGTCTCGTTGATCCGGCCCTTCGACGGGTTGGAGGCGATGTCCAGGAGCTCTACGGAATCGCCGTCTGCGTCGATGCCGTCCAGCGGCACCGCGATGCTCACCTCGGAGCCGGCGAGGGCGCGTGCCACGAGGTCCCGCGGCCGCGGCGCCGCGTTGGTCTCCTCGTCGACGGGGAGGATCTGGATCGTCACATAGTCGGCGGCCTTCTGCTGACGAGAGTCGACCGCCTCATACGTGAGGTAGACGGTCTTCGCCTCGGCACCGGCCATGAAGCGCACAGTGTCCTGAGAGACGAACGCCTCGCCGTCCTCCGGCTCGACCAGCGGCTCGATCAGCTCAGGGGAGACGTGCAGCACGTCGTCGTTCGGATGCGTGTCGTTGTCGAGCACGGGAATCGTGACGACGTCACCCGCGCGCACGGTGACCGTGTCCGGGTTGGTCAGCGGCTGCAGGAACTCCGCCGGGGCGGGGATCGGGATGACGACGACCTCGCCCTCGGCCGAGTCGGCGCCGTTCGAGATGCGGTACTTGATCCGCGCCTGGTCCTTCAGCGCGCCCTGGTCGGTGATGCGGAGGGTCTCGTGGTTGATCACCGAGACCGAGATCCCGGAGTTCTCCTCGATCGACACCGACTGCACGACGAGGATCCCGCCTGCGGGGTCCATGTCGTTGGCGAGCACGCCGATCAGCGCGTCCCCTCCGGTGGGGAGCAGCGCGACATCGCGCACGGCGATCGGCGGCAGTTCCGCCTCACTGGGCTCGAGCACGTCGATCCGGACGATGCCGTCACCGTTCTCGGGGCCGGCGGTGGCGAGATACAGCACATAGTAGGTGCCGGGCACCTGCGCCGTGAAGCTGAAGGTCTTGTTGCTGAAGTCCGGCAGCACTGTCGCTCCCAGCACCTCGTTCACGCGGCCGAGACGCAGCGGCTCGCGACCGGAGCTGGTGTCGTTCGCGAGCGGCGCGACGGTCACCTGCTCCCCGACGCGGGTGACCACATGGTCGGCGTTCGTCTTCGGCTTGGTCGAGCCCTTCGGGCGCACGTCGAGCGAGATCGTCGCGGTCGTGGTCTCGCCGAAGCCGTCGGCGACCGTGACCTGCACGTCCTTCCGGCCCTGCAGGCTCGCCGTGGCCTTGTAGGTGATCTGCCCGTCGGTGCTGAAGTCGACCTCGTCACCCGGTGCGGGGATGACGTCCTTGAGGTAGATGTCGTCGCCGTCCGGGTCGATCCAGTCCGGAAGGATGTTGTACGAGATCGTGCCGCCGGTCTCGACGGTCAGGCTCGTCTTCCGCTTCGGGGCCGGGGCGCCGTGCGTGTCCAAGTCGTGCACGGAGAGCGTGACGACCGCGGTGTCCTTGCCCTTGCGGCCGTCGTCGGCCTCATACGTGAAGGTCGTCGAGCCCGACGCCTTCTCGTCTACCGAGATCTGCAGGGCTCCGCCGTTCTGAACCGGCTGGACGTCTCCGATGTCCGGCTGCCCGTCGGCGAGGGACGCGACGAGGACGTCGCCGTCAGGGTCGTTGTCGTTGTCCAGCACCGGCAGGAGGACGGATGCTCCTGGGCGGACGCCGAACGTGTCATCCTCGGCGATCGGGACGGTGTTCTGCTCCTTGCGCTCGGGGAGCGTCGTCTCCACCGTCTCCTCTGTCGTGTCCTCCTGGTTGTCGGTCTCCCCTTCGGGCGGGGTGAGGTCGTTCCAGTTGTCGACGCGCTGCAGGCTCTCGTTGGCCATCCATGCGGCACCGCCGACGGCGTCGTTCAGGATGATCACGTCGCGGTTCACGCGGAACGTGAGGGAGGTGGAGTCCTCCGCCCCTTCGATCCGCTCGTTCAGGTCGTGAGCTTCACCGGCGCATTCGCGGATGAAGGTCGCCGAGCCGGCCCAGGCGCCGTACGTGCACCCGCGCAGCGATACGGGGGCGGCTGGGACGCCGTCGCTCCCCGCCGCCGTCTCGACGGGTTCGCCGCCATCCAGCGGCACGCTGAGCAGCGCGGTCTTCGTCGCGATCGCGACGGCGGTCGCGTCGCCGGAGGCCTGCTGCAGCACGGCATCCGCCGCACCGGCGATCTCGGTGCGGAATCCGCCTGGCGTGGTCACGACGCCCGCCGCGACATCGAGAACGATCGGAATGCGGCCCACTGCGGTGATGCGCGGGGCCGCGGAGTCATCGATGTCGCCGACGGATGCCGTGGACGGCTCGAGCGGCTCTCCCTCGTTGTCGACCGGCACCGTGACGATCTCGCCGCGTTCCGCCGACAGGCCGAAGACGGTTCCGTCGTGCGCGACGGCCACATCGGCGTTCGCGCCCAGCTCGACGGTCGGCTCGGCCGATTCGATCTCGAAGGAGGCCAGCCCGCGGACCGGCACGACCCAGAGGTCGCCTGACTTCTGGTCGAGGACCGCCGCGGTGGCGTCGCCGAGGGCGACCTTCGCTGACGCGGGGATCGTCGCGGAATCGCCGAGTGAAACTCGGGCGGGGTCGATCGCGGTGACCGTCGATCCGGTCCTGTCGACGACGACGACGTTCTTCTCGTCCTGGAGGATGTCGTAGTTCTCGCCCGTGGTGCGCAGGCCGCCGTCGAGAACCGTGGACTCGTGGTTGAAGTGCCCGACCAGGAGACTCGATGTCTTCGTGATCCAGACGCCGCCGTCGTTCAGGTCGACCTTGGTCGTCGGGAGACCCTCATATGTGAACGCCATCGTGGTCAGCGCGACGACGCCGATCGTGACACCTGCGGCCGAGGCCAGGCTCTTCGGCCGCGCGCGCATCCACGACAACGCCTTCATACCCGGTCCCCCCAGGGTTCACACTTCATGACTTTCGACCGGATCCGCCGAGGCGGTGCGGCGCACCGGACAATCCTAACCGCGGTGCCTGCGCGGCTTCGATGGGGAGGGCTCCCCATCGAAGCCGTCAGTACCAGGTCATCGGATCAGCGGCACCCCAGCCGACGATCTGCACCCAGACCTTGGTTCCCGGGTACCCGTGGTAGCAGTTGGCCCTGGCCTGCCCGTTCGCGGGAACCCAGGTCGTGCTGCCGCCACCCCAGCTGCTGTTGCTGTCGTGGCACACGAGCGAGTAGTTGCCCGCCGGGAAGTTCTCGACGCTCACCGCCATGTACGCGCACGAGGCACTGTCACAGTTGCTCCAGCTGCCGGACGCGCCCTTCACCGTCCTCGCGGTCGGTGCCGGCGGATTGTTCGTGGTGGCGGATGCCGAGGCGACCGGCGTCCAGGCGCCCGTCGAGTCCTTCGCCCGCACCTGGATGCTGTGCGTCTGGCTGTATCCGTTGCCGGGCGTCCGGGAGCCGGTCTGCGCGACGTCCTGCCAGCCGTTGCCGTTCACGTTGATCTGCGTCAGAACGATCGGGCGGCCGTTGTCCGACCCCCGCGAATCCCAGGTGAGCTCGACGCTCGTGCCGAGGTTCCGGGCGGTCGCCCTGGGCGCGAACGGCGCACCGTACGGGGTCTCGGCGACCACGTTCGATGCACCGCTCGCGTAGGTCGACCCGTCCACGGTGGCCACTGCGCGCATCTCCACCCGGTACGGCGTGCCGTTGACCAGGCCGCGCACGACCTGATCCGCCGGGAGCACCCCCCAGCCGCCGCCGTTGAGGCGGTACTGGTACGAGACCTCGCCGGCACGTGCGCCGTTTCGGTTTCCCGGCGTGTAGGCGACCGTGATCGCACGGTCGTGTGGCGTCACCGAGTTGATCGTGGGCGGCGAGGGCGCGATCACACCGCGGCGCGGGGCCGACGGGGCGCTGAGCTCTCCCCAGCCGGCCTTGTTGTGCGCCTGGATCCGGTACGTGTACGCGGCTTCCGACGTCGGCACGACGACGGTGAAGCTGGTCGCGCCGGCGCCGGGCGTGTGCGTGCCGACGAGGGCCCCGCCCTCGTACACCTCGAGCCGGTAGCTGTCGATCGCGTCGCCATTGCTGTTCGGCGGGATCCAGTTGACCCGCATCTGGGCCTGGTTCCCGACGGGAGCGAGCTCCTCCGTGGTCGGTGCGCCGGGCGTCAGCGGGGGCCCTGCCGGCACCTCGGATGTCGACCAGTTGCTCCAGCTCGACGGCTCCGGCGCCCGGTTGTGCGCCTGGATCTTGACCTGGTAGTTGCCGCCGTTCTCGAGGCCCTCCCAGACCAGCGAGTTGCCCGTGGCCGTCTTCTGGGTGATCCCGGACGGCGGGGCGGGAGAGATCTCGAGGGTGTAGCTCTCGACCGGAGAGCCCGGCGTGGTCGGGGTGACCCAGCTGACGTTCAGCGACCTGTCGCCGAAGGTCAGGGTCGGCGGGTTGGGGGTGTCGGGGCGCACGTCCGGCCGCCCGACGCCCGAGGTCCCGGAGGGCTTCGATTCGCCCACGCGGTTGGTCGCGGTCACCTGGAAGGTGTACTCGACGTTGTTCGTTAGTCCGTCGAGGGTGCAGGTCGTCGACGCGCACTCCTTGGTGTACGGCGTTCCCTGCACCGAGCGCACGGTGTACTTCGTGATCTCGGCGCCGTTGTTCGAGGGAGCGCCGTACGAGACGACGACGGTGCGATCCTGCTCGCTGGTCACTACCGGAGCGCTCGGCGCCTCCGGCACGCCCTGCACGGTGACGACGATCTGGCCGTTGGCCTCACGGTCGACGTCCTCCGTCGCATCCTGGATCCGGTAGCCGACCACCATGGTGCCGACGAACGTGTCACTCGGGGTGACGACGACCTCATCGCCGTTCATCACCGCCGTGCCGCTGCCGGTCTCCACGTTGGCTGCGACGAGTTCGAGCGGTGTCTCCGGGAACGGGTTGAAGTCGTTCGCGAGGACCGGCACGGTGATGCTCTTGCCCTGATCCGCCTCCGAGATCGTGTCGGTGTTCGCGGCGGGAAGAGCACGGTTGGAAGCCGTGACGAGCACACGCACCGTGCCCTCGATCGGCTCGGTCTCACCGTCGGTGATGCGGAGGGTCAGGGTCACGGCTGTGCCCTTCTTGGCGTTGGAGGACGCCTCGACCGACAGCCTGCTGCCGTCGACGCGCGCGGTGATGCCCTTCTCCTCGCCGCTGACGAGCGTGTACCTGTGGTCGCCCTTGTCCTCCGGGTCGGGATCGGTCGTGAGCGCCGCGAGGTCGAGCGTGGTGGCATCCTCACCCGGGGCGACGTTGACCTCGCCGCGGACGAACGTCGGCTGCTGGTTCTCGGGCGGCAGCACGCTGATCGGGATGGTCAGCGTGGCCTTCCGGCCCTCGGGGTCGTCAGGCCCCGTGCCGTCCGTGACCTCGAAGGTGATCGCGTCCTGACCGAAGTACCCCTCCGCGGAGGTGTAGACGAGGGTCTTGCCGTCCTTGACCAGATCAGCGCCGTCGGAGTGCACCGCGCTGACCTTGGCGTGCTCGGTGATCACGACGTCTCCGCCACCGGCGACCGTCACGTACTCGGAGAGGGCGAGCTCCTTGGTCTCGCCGCTGACGACCTCGACGGGCTTCGTCGAGTCCAGCGTCGGGCGCAGTCCCTCCTGTGCGGGAACGAAGATGAAGGCGGATGCCGAGAGCCCGTCCTGGTCGGTGAGGGTGTAGCGGATCAGCTGCTGCTCCTCGCCCACCGTGACCCGGACCTTGCCGTTCTCCAGCATCGTGCCGCCTTCGGCGACCTCGACGTCGAGAGCGTCGGTGGTGCCGTCCGGATCCTCGTCGTTCGTGAGGATCTCGATGTCCGCCGAGAGCGTCTCGTCCTTCAGATCGGCCGGTCGCAGGCGGTCGTCCCGCGCGACCGGAGCCTGCAGCGGGACGTCCTCGTCCACGGTGATCTGCAGCACCGCTGACGCGCTGGCGCCGCGGGCATCGCCGATCGTGTACTGCAGCGAGGTCTCGACCGCCGACTCGGGCGCCTGGACCAGCACGCGATCCCCGGAGACGCGAGCGGAGAGCCCCTCGATCTCGGGGACCTCGAGCCCCTCCTTCACCAGCGCGATCTTGTCGCCCTCGGGGTCCGAGTCGTTGGCGAGCACCGGCACCGCGATCTCGCGGCCGGGCCTCACGACCACGGCGTCCTTCACGGCATACGGCGCCTGGTTCACCTGCTCGGCGGGGGCGATGCCGACACGGATCGTCGCGATGCCCTCCTTGCCGAGCCGGTCGCGCACCCGGTACTTGAAGGTGTCCACGCCGGCAGAGCCCTCGAACGCCTCGTAGACGAAGTAGTTCTGCGCGGTCTCGTTGATCCGGCCCTTCGACGGGTTGGAGGTGATGTCCAAGAGTTCGACCGAGTCGCCGTCGGCGTCGATGCCGTCCAGCGGCACCGCGATGTTGACCTCGGTGCCGGCCAGGGTCCGCGCCACGAGGTCGCGCGGACGCGGTGCGGCGTTCCTCTCCTCGTCGACCGGGAGGATCTGGATGGTGACGTAGCCCGCGGCCTTCTGCTGACGGGAATCGACCGCGTCGTACGTGAGATAGACGGTCTTCGCCTCGGCGCCGGCCTTGAACCGCACCGTGTCCTGTGACACGAACGCCTCGCCGTCCTCCGGCTCCACGGTCTCGACGAGCTCCGGCGCGACATGGAGCGCATCGTCGTTCGGGTGGGTGTCGTTGTCGAGCACGGGGATCGTCACGACGTCACCCGCGCGCACGTACACCGTGTCGGGATTCGCGACGGGCTGGAGGATCTTCTCCGGCGGATCGATCGGGATGACGATGACCTCGCCCTCCGCAGAATCCTTCCCGTTCGAGACGCGATACGTGATCCTGACCTGCTCGTCGAGCGCGCCCTGATCCGTGATGCGCAGGGTCTCGTGATTGATCACGGACACCGAGACGCCGCTGCTCGGCTCGAGCGAGACGGACTGCACGACGAGGATCCCGCCGGCGGGGTCGGCGTCGTTCGCGAGCACTCCGACGAGGGCGTCCCCTCCAGAGGGGAGGAGCGCGACATCGCGGACCGCGACCGGAGGCATGTCCGTCTCGCTGGCCTCGAGCACGTCGATGCGGACGAGCCCCTCACCGTTCTGCGGTCCTGCGGTCGCGAGATAGAGCACGTAATAGACCCCAGGCGCCGGAGCCGAGAAGGTGAAGCTCTTGTTGGGGAAGTCCGGCAGGACCGTCGCACCGAGGACCTCGTCGACACGACCCAGTCGCAGCGGCTCGCGCCCGGAGCTGGTGTCGTTCGCGAGGGGCGACACCGAGATCTGCTCTCCCACGCGCGTGACCACGTGGTCGGCGTTCGTCTTGGGCTTCGTGGTGCCCTGCGGGCGCACGTCCAGCGAGATCGTGGCCGTCCCGACCTCGCCGAACGCGTCGGCCACGGTCACCTCCACGTCCTTGCGGCCCTGCAGGCTCGCCGTGGCCTTGTAGGTCAGCTGACCGTCGGTGCTGAAGTCGACCTCGTCGCCCGGTGCCGCCACCACGCTCTTCAGGTAGACGTCGTCGCCGTCGGGGTCGGTCCAGTCCGGGAGGATGTTGTACGAGATCGTGCCGCCGCTCTCGACGGTGAGGCTCGTCTTCCGCTTGGGCTTCGGTGCGCCGTTGACATCCCAGTCGTGAACCGAGAGCGTCACCGCCGCGGTGTCCTTGCCGCCGCGGCCGTCATCGGCCTCGTAGGTGAACGTGGTCGAGCCGGACGCCTTCTCGTCCACGGCGATCTGCAGCGAGCCGCCGTTGTAGACCTGCTGCACGATGCCGATCGACGGCTGCTGCTCGGCGAGGGTGGCGACGAGGACGTCGCCGTCCGGATCGTTGTCGTTGTCGAGCACCGGGATCAGCGTGGACGCACCGGGGCGCACGCCGAAGGTGTCGTCCTCGGCGATCGGCGGCGTGTTGACCTCGCTGCGTTCCGGAAGAGTGGTCTCGACCGTCTCCTCGGTGTTCTCCTCCGCGTCCTCCGACTCGCCCTCCGGCGGGATCAGGTCCTCCCAGTTGTCGACGCGCTGCAGGGTGTCGTCGGCCATCCAGGCGGCACCGCCGACGGCGTCGTTGAGGATGATCACGTCGCGGTTCACGCGGAAGGTGAGGCGAGTGGAGTCCTCAGCGCCCTCGATCGTCTCGTTCACGTCGTGCGCGTCGCCCGCGCACTCGCGGATGAAGGTGGCGGAACCCGCCCAGGCGCCGTAGGCGCAGCCGCGCAGCGACACCGGCGCCGCCGGCGTGCCCTCGCCGCGCGCCGCGGTCTCGGTCGGCTCCGCGCCGTCGAGCGGGACCCGCAGCAGCGCGGTCTTGGTGGCGATCGTGACGCTCTCGGAGTCGGCGGATGACTGCTGCAGCACGGCATCCGCCGCGCCGCCGATCTCGGTGCGGAACCCGCCGGGCGTCGTCACGACGCCCGCTGCCGTGTCGAGCACGACCGGAGTGCGGCCGACCACGGTGATCTGAGGGGTCTCCCCCTCGATCTCGCCGACCGATGCCGTGGACGGCTCGAGCGCCTGTCCTTCGTTGTCCACCGGAACGGTGACGACCTCGCCCCGCTCCGAGGAGACGCCGAAGACCGTGCCGTCCTGGGCGACGGCTACATCGGCGTTCGCACCGAGCTCGGCGACCGGCTCGGCGGCCTCGATCTCGAACCCGGCGATGCCCTTGACCGGGACGACCCACAGCTCTCCCGACTTCTGGTCGAGGATCGCCGCGGTCTCGTTGCCCAGCGCCACCTTCGCGGCACCAGGGATGGGCGAGGAATCGGCGAGAGCGACGCGCGCAGGGTCGACCGCGGTGATCGTGGAGCCGCTCTCGTCGACCACGACGATGTTCGACTTGTCCTGGAGGATGTCGTAGTCCTCGCTCGCCGTGCGCAGCCCGCCGTCGAGAACCGTGGACTCGTGGTTGAAGTGCCCGACGAGCAGGCTCGAGGCCTTGGTGATCCAGACGCCGCCGTCGTTCAGGTCGACCTTCGTGGTCGGGAGTCCCTCATATGTGAACGCCATCGTGGTCAGCGCGACGACGCCAACGGTGACGCTCGCAGCGGAGGCCAGAGTCTTCGGTCGCTTGCGCATCCACGACAACGCCTTCATTCCCGGTTCCCCCAAGGATCATGCACTCACTGGTTCTCAGGCGCGACGCACCTGACGGCGACACGACGCACCGGGCAATCCTAACCGGAGGTCCTGACGCCCACGATGGGGAGTACTTCCCATCCGGAGTGCGTCAGGCCCGCCAGCATCCCTCGACGTGGTCGTCGACCATGCCGGCCGACTGCATCAGCGCGTACATCGTGGTGGGGCCGACGAAGCGGAATCCGCGGCGGCGCAGCTCCTTGCTCATCGCGGTGGACTCGGGCGTGACGGCAGGCACCTCCGCCATGGATGCGGGGCGGATGCCGGAGGCTGCGGGAGCGAACGACCACATCAGCTCGTCGAGCTCGCCGTCGGCCAGGGTCCGCACGATCCGGGCGTTGCCGATCGTGGCCTCGATCTTCGCGCGATTGCGGATGATGCCGGCATCCGCCATCAGGCGCTCGATATCGGGCTCGCCGAACTCGGCGACCGTCTCGGGGTCGAACCCGGCGAACACCTCGCGGAACCGCGGCCGCTTGCGCAGGATCGTGATCCAGGAGAGGCCCGCCTGGAAGCCCTCCAGCGCCATCTTCTCGAACAGGGCGCGGTCGCCGTGCAGCGGCGTGCCCCACTCCTCGTCGTGGTAGCGGCGGTACTCGACGTCGTCGCCGACCCAGGCGCAGCGGCCGTGCGCGTCGGGCCCGACGATCAGAGAGGTCATGCGTCCGACGCTATCGTGAGGCTCCGACGTCAGGCGGCGATCGTGGAGGCGTCGATCACGAACCGGTAGCGGACGTCCGAGGCGAGCACGCGCTCGTAGGCGTCGTTGATCGCGGATGCCGGGATCACCTCGATCTCGGAGACGATGCCGTGCTCGGCGCAGAAGTCGAGCATCTCCTGCGTCTCGCGGATGCCGCCGATGTTCGAGCCGGCGAGCGTCTTGTTGCCGCCGATCAGCGACCCGATGTTCAGCGAGAGCGGCTCGCCGGGGGCGCCGACGCACACCATCGCGCCGCCCACGTCGAGAAGGCCGAGGTAGGCCCGCAGGTCGACGACGGCGCTGACGGTGTTGAGGATGACGTCGAAGGAGCCGCGCAGCTCCTTGAACGTGGCGGGGTCGCCGGTCGCACGGTAGTGGTCGGCGCCGAGGCGGAGGCCGTCGTCCTTCTTGCTGAGGGTCTGCGACAGCACGGTGACCTCCGCGCCGAGCGCGTGCGCGAACTGCACTCCCATGTGGCCGAGCCCGCCGAGGCCGACGACGGCGACGCGGGTGCCGGGGCCGACGTTCCAGCGGCGCAGCGGCGAGAACGTGGTGATGCCGGCGCAGAGCAGCGGAGCCGCGGAATCGAGCGGGATCGCATCGGGGATGCGGACCACGAAGGACTCCGTCACCACGACCTGCTGGGAGTAGCCGCCCTGCGTGACCGTGCCGTCACGGTCGGTGCTGCCGTAGGTGAACACGACGCCATCGGCGCAGAACTGCTCCTCGCCTCTGCGGCAGCTCGCGCACTCGCCGCACGAGTCCACCAGGCAGCCGACGCCGACCCGGTCGCCGACCGCGTGCCGCGTGACCTCGCCGCCGACCGCCGCGACGACGCCCGCGATCTCGTGCCCCGGGGCGAGCGGATACTGCTGCGGGCCCCAGTCGCCGCGGACGGTGTGGATGTCGGAGTGGCAGATGCCCGCGAACGCGATGTCGATGAGGATGTCGCGCGGGCCGATCTCGCGGCGCTCGATCAGCGTCTTCTCCAGCGGGGCGGCTTCACTCGGGGCGGCATAGGCGTGTACGCGGGTCATATCGCCGAGCCTACCCAGCGGCGGTGAGAGGTCAGCGCTTCTTCTTCTCCTTCACGGGCGCCTGGCCGGATGCCGCGAGGTCGGCGTAGTACGCGCGGGCCTCATTCTGGCGCTCGGCCTCGGCGCCGGAGGCGATGGGTGCGCGCACGTGCTCGGGCTCGTAGCCGAACGCGTTCACCAGCTCGAGCGCGTGCGGGCGCAGCCGTGCGCACAGGCGGTCGATGTAGCTCGAGACCGCGGCAGCGCGCTGCATGGACAGGCGGCCGTTGATCAGGTGCCAGGCGAGGTGCTTCTCGATGAGCTGCAGGCCGAAGAGGTCGCGCAGCCACGTGAGCACCTTCCTCGTCTCGGCATCCTCGATCTGGTGCACCGCGTCGGTGAACGCCTCCCACTGCAGCAGCTCGCCGTGTGCACGCGCGGCCTCGATGAGCTCGGCCTGGTTCTCGTTGAACAGGCGGGCGCCGAGCGCCTTGTCCTTTGCGCCTGGGCGCAGGCGCCCGGCGATGTCGGCGATCATCTGCTGCACCCGGTCGGAGAGCAGCTCGTGCTGCTGATCCTCGCGCAGGCCCTTCTCCACGGAACGGGCGGTGGAGCCGAGGTCGGTGACGGCCTGCCCGAACTGCCGGAGCCCTGCTCCGTGGAACACCTTGCCCGCGGTCTGCTCGACGGCGAAGCGCGCGAGCGCCGCAGCATCCTTGCCCTTGAACTGCCCGGCGTAGTCGGTCAGCAGGCGCTTGCCGACCAGCTGCAGCAGCACGTTGTTGTCGCCCTCGAAGGTGACGTAGATGTCGAGGTCCTGGCGGAGCCCGACCAGGCGGTTCTCGAACATGAACCCGGCGCCGCCGCAGGCCTCGCGGGCCTCCTGCAGCGTGTCCAGCGCGTGCCAGGTCGACAGCGGCTTGAGCGCTGCGGCGAGGGTCTCGAGGTCCTCGCGGTCCTCGGGGGTGTCGGTGCGGCCGGAGAAGACGCCGTCGAACTTCTGCAGGAACTCATCGTGCGCGAAGATCTGCGCGTACGTCGTCGCCAGGCGCGGCAGCAGGCGCCGCTGGTGCTTGCCGTAGTCGAGCAGCACGACCTCCTGCCCGTCCGCGCCGTCGAACTGACGGCGCTGGGTGGCGTAGGTGATCGCGATGTGCAGCCCCAGGGCGGATGCCCAGGACGCGGCGCCGTCGAGCGACACCCGGCCCTGCACCAGGGTGCCGAGCATCGTGAAGAAGCGGCGGCCGGGGCTGTCGATCGTGCTCGTGTATGTGCCGTCCGCGGCGACGTCGCCGTAGCGGTTGAGCAGGTTGGTGCGCGGGATGCGCACGTGGTCGAAGTGCAGACGGCCGTTGTCGATGCCGTTCAGGCCGCCCTTGAGCGTGTCGTCCTCACGGCTGATGCCGGGGAGGTCGACGCCGTCTTCGCCGCGCAGCGGCACGTAGAAGCAGTGCACCCCGTGGTTCACGCCGTTCGTGATGAGCTGGGCGAACACGGTGGCGGCGATCCCGTGCAGCGCGGCGTTGCCGAGGAACTCCTTCCACGCCGCGCGGAACGGCGTGTTGATGACGAACTCCTCGGTCTCCGGGTCGTACGTCGCGGTGGTGCCGATCGCGGCGACGTCGGATCCGTGCCCCATCTCGGTCATCGCGAACGCGCCGGGGATCGAGAGGTCCATGACTCCTGGGAGCCACTTCTCGTGGTGCTCGGCGGTGCCCAGCTGCAGGATCGCCGAACCGAACAGCCCCCACTGCACGCCCGACTTGATCTGCAGGCTGGGGTCGGCGGCGACGAGCTCCTCGAAGCCGGCGATGTTGGCGCCGTTGTTCTCCTCTCCGCCGAACTGCTTCGGGAAGGCGCGGTGCACCGTGCGGTTCTCGACCAGCAGGTGCAGCTGGCTGAGCACGCGCTCGCGGTGCTCGTCCATGCCGAGTTCGTCCTTGCGCCAGAACGCGGGGTCCTTGATCATCTCGCGCGCCTGACGGCGGGTCTCACCCCACGTGCCCATCAGGAGCTCGTTGACGCGCGCGACATCGATCTGCGGGTTCGCGTCAGTGCTGTTCGCGTCAGCGCTGTTCGCGTCAGCGCTGTTCGCGTCGGTGTGTGTCGTCGAAGGGCGGACGGCGGCGACCATGAGCATTCCTCTCGAGGAGAAGTAGGGATGCTGTCATGGTAGGTCTGCCACAAGCTTGGAGGAAACCACCTGTGCGGTTCCTCCAAGCGCCTCGGGTTTCGATCCCCACCGGGATTGTGGCGACGCCACAGCCCGGGCCACAGGTCAGGGTGCCAGCGCTCCCGCGATGATCGTCGCGTACGCCTGCTGCCCTGCCGCGTTCGGGTGGAATGCGCGGTCCATGGTCGGGGCACCCGAGACCAGTCCGCTGATCCAGCGGTCGCCGGTGTCGCACAGGCCGTGCCCCGCGAACCCCTGCGCGATGTCGACGAAGCGGACGCCGGGGTCTCCGGTCAAGCCGACGTATCCCTCGACGCCTGTGAGCACGGCCGTGTTCACGCCGGCCATTCCCGCGTTGATCATGGCCGCCTGCAGTGCGGAGAACTTCAGCGAATGTCCCACGCTGCAGCTGTCGGCGACCGCGCCGAACAGCAGCGGGTACCCCGTCACGACGATCAGCGCGTTCGGTGCGAGCGAGCGGATCGCGCCGACCGTCTGCCCGATGCTGACCGGGATGCCGGTGATGGCCCCCTGCGCCGCGGCGAGCGCGGCCGAGCACAGCGCCGGGCTGCCGCCGCTGCTGCATGCGGCGAGAGCATCCTGCCAGCCGACGTTGTTGATGCCGGCCGTGAGGGTGACGAGCGTCGTCGCCGGCCCGAGGTCTCCCAGCTGCTCCGACACGACGAGATCCGTGGTCGCGCCGGCGCAGGCGCTGGATGCGACCGGCATCCAGGACATCGCGGCGAGCAGGCTCGGGTACGCCTTCTTCGAGCGCAGGCACTCGAGATCGGCGTACGGCAGGTTGCCGGTGCCGGCGGCCTGCGAGTCGCCCAGAGCGACATACGGAGCCCCGCCCGGATCGTCGGCCGCGATCGCGGGAGCAGCGCCGCCGAGCGCAGCCGCGCCCAGAGTCAGCGCGGCAAGGACTGAGATGAGACGTCGCTTCATGATGATCCCCAGAATCTCTGTTCGGTCTCCCCCGAGGCCGACCCGCCGACGTCGTCGTCGGCGTGCTGAGGCTCACAGTAGACCTGCGGCGAGGGTCGCACCAGTGCGACCTCGGACGCCGGCGCGCGCCCGCCGGACCGCTCCCTCACGCGCGATCGCCCCGCATGCCGGAGCATGCGGGGCGATCGGACGTGCAGGCTCTCAGAGCGAGAGACCGTGCCCGAACCGGAACAGCGGGTCGGCCGTGTCGAAGGGGACGTCAGGGCGCGAGGCCTCGACCGCGGCCATCGAGCGCGGCACGTCGAACGGCAGCCTGCCCTGGGCGGGGAACGCCCCGGAGAGGACGTCCAGGAGCGCGGCCGCGCTGGAGCCCCAGTTCGCAACGACCGCGTTCGCGGAGTCGACGACGGGCGCGAGGATCGCAGGACGGTCGAGGAACACGTCGACCACGGTCGGGACGGCCGCCGACACCTCGGCGACGTGCGCGAGCACGTCGGCCGGGAAGTCCAGCGAGCCCGCGTGGAAGAAGTTCTCGAACATCGACGCGCGCTCCTCGTACGGGGCCTGCAGGCGCAGGATCGCGATGTCCGCCTCGGCGGGCGACGCCACGACGGTGCCGTAGAGGGCGGCGGTCTCGGCCGGGATTCCCTCGACGTACAGCCTCGCTCCGGCCTCGATCGGCAGGGCGCCGCCGTTCGACAGCACCGTGACGGAGGCGCGCTGCGCGGCATCCGCCGCCGAGCGGAATTCGTCCGATCCGACGATCGCGTCGGCCGCATCGGCATCCACGTACGGGTCCTCGAACAGGCCGAGTTCGAACTTCTCCCGCAGCAGCCGGCGCGCGGAGATGTCGAGCCGGCCCTCGCCCACGATGCCGTCGCGCACCAGATCGATGAGCATCTGCGGCTCCTGCTCGCCGCCGAACTGGTCGGCGCCGGCATCCAGGATCTTCGTCATCCGCTCCGCCGGCGTGAGGTGCTCGACGCCCCAGGCCCGCGCAGAGAAGTCGGTGCCCATGATCGGCTGATCCGTGACAAGGCCCCAGTCGGTGCAGACGATGCCGTCGAAGCCGAAGCGCTCGCGCAGGAGGCCCGTGAGCACGCCCTTGTTGAAGCCGAAGCCGACCTCCTCGTATTCAGTGCCGACCGGCATGCCGTAATAGGGCATGATCTGCCGGCCGCCGGCCGCGAAGATCGCCTCGAAGGGCGCGAGGTGATGCTCGAAGTTGTCGCCGGGGTAGACCTGCTCGCGCCCGTAGTCGAAGTGCGGGTCCTCGCCGTCCTTCTGCGGGCCGCCGCCGGGGAAGTGCTTGGTCATGGTCGACACGGATCCGGGGCCGAACGACTCGCCCTGGAAGCCGCGCACGTAGGCCGCTCCGAGTTCTCCCGACAGGTCGGCATCCTCCCCGAACGTCTGCAGCTGACGCGCCCACCGCGACTCGGTCGCGAGGTCGACCTGCGGATGCAGGGCGACCCGGATGCCGACGGCGGTGTACTCCTGACGCGCGATGTCGCCGAAGCGCTCGACGAGCCCGGCATCCTGGGTCGCGGCGAGGCCGAGCGGCTCGGGCCACTGCGAGAACGGACCCGACAGGATCGACGCCCCGGGGTTCTCGCTGAAAGAGTGCCGCGGGTCGGTCGAGATCGTCACCGGGATGCCGAGACGGGTGGATGCCGCCAGCTCCTGCAGCGCGTTGTACCAGCGCGCCATCTCACCGGCGGTCGGCGCCGCCCCGAGCAGATTGAAGTGCGTCATCTTCAGGTCGACGACGTGGTGCCGGTTCGACGGGATCCCGAAGGCGTCGCTCCCCTCGGAAAGCTCGCCGTTCTCCCCCATCGCGATCATGGTCTGGAAGAAGAGGCCGGCTTTCTCCTCCAGTGTCATCGCGTCGAGCAGCAGCTGCACGCGCTCGTCGACGGGGAGGCTCGCGTCGAGCCACGGACGTTCGGCGGTCGGTTCTGTCATGGTCACTTGACTCCCTTGATGCGGTAGACGAGCACGGCGCCGCCGAGCGCGACCAGTGCGCCGAACAGGTACCAGGTGGTGTAGCCGCCCAGCGGCGTGGCTGCGCCGAGGGCGATGATGCCGGGAGCGATCGCGGGGGCGATCGACTGCGGCAGCGCGTTGGCGATGTTGAGCACGCCGAGGTCCTTGGCGACGTCGTCCGGGTTCGGCAGCACCTCGGTGGCGAGCGCCAGGTCGACGGAGAAGAACGACCCGGCGCCGAGGCCGATGATCGCCTGGCCGAGGATGACGACCGGAATGCTGGGGGCGACCGCGAGGATGACGAGGCCGACGACCATGATGAGGCCGGCGATGGCGACGAACGGGCGGCGCTTGCCGAGCCGGTCGGAGAGGAAGCCGCCGAGCGGCGAGGAGATCGCCATGGCCGCCATCGAGGCGAGGTTGGCGGCGAGGATGGTGCCGACGGCGCCCTGCTCGTCGAGGCCGAACTTCGTGACCAGGTACAGCGGCAGGAAGGTCGCGATGCCGGCGTAGCCGAACATCACCATGAACTTCGTCAGCCAGGTCCAGCCGAAGTCGGGGTGCTTGCGGGGGTTGAAGACGAAGGAGCCGAAGAACGTGGCGACGGTGAAGCGATCGGCCGGCCTCTCGGTGAGCACGCGGTCCTTCAGCGTCAGGACGAAGACGACTGCCAGCAGCAGCGCGATCACGCCGGGAACGACGAAGCGCTCGAAGTCTCCGGGGAGGAAGTTGACCAGGAAGCTGCCGGCGAGGATGCCGATCGGGGTCGTGATGCCGACGAGACCGGAGACCTTGCCGCGGCTGGAGACCGGCACCTGGTCGGGGAGCGTCGCGTTCGCGGCCGCGAGCACCGCGTTCATCGCGGTCTGCACGAGGCACCAGGCGAGGAGGACGACCCACACCGAGGTCGCGGCGCCGATCAGCGCGAAGCCGCCGAGGCCGACGATCGCCCCGCCGAGGATCCACGGGCGGCGCATGCCCCAGCGCGAGGTGGTGCGGTCGGAGAGGCGCCCGACGAGCGGGTTGGCGATGAGCGCGAACGCCGCGCCGACACCCATCACGAGGCCGAGGCTGCCTTCGGTGCTGACCGGGTCGATGTGCTGGATCTTGAACGCCATCGACACCATCACGGGTGTCAGCAGGGCGAGGTAGACGCCGAAGTTCACGGCGGCGAGGCCTCCGGTGTAGCCGCGGGGCGTCTTCGCCGGGGTCGTTCCAGGAGCTTTGAAGCCGGTGGTTCCGACGGCCGCGGCGCTGGCGGCCGATGACAGCTCTGTCATGAGTGAGTCCTTTCGGGCAAGGGGTGCGCCGGTCGTCCACGACTCGACGTCGAGACGACGATACACGAATCTCGACCGTTTGGTAAGTGAATATCGACCGATTGGTAATGGGTGAGAATGGGGAGAGGAGAGGATGCTGATGACGACGAGCACCCGGCAGGACCGCAGTGCCGCGACGCGGCAGCGCATCCTCACCGCAGCCCGCGAGCTGTTCATCGGACAGGGCTACCGCGCGACGTCTCTGCGCGACATCGCGGCGGCGGCATCCGTCAGCCACCCCGGCCTCCTCGGGCACTTCGATTCGAAGGACGACCTGCTCGCCGAGGTCGTCGCCGGGTTCGAAGACGAGAACGCGGCGCTCATGAGCGAGATCACGGCCGCCGGCGAGCCCGGTTCCCTGCTCTTCTCGGAGATCGCCGCGCACAACGCCGCGACCGAGGGATACCTCGAGCTGTTCGCGGCACTGACCGGCGAAGCATCCGCACCGGGTCATCCTGCCCACGACCGGATGAAGGAGCGATACGCGCGGATGCGGGAGCTCAGCGCCGACGGCATGCAGGAGGCCGCGTTCCACGGAGTGATCTCACCAGACCGCAACGTGGACGGGGAGATCACCCGGCTCATGGCCGCGTGGGACGGCCTGCAGCTCCTCTCGCAGTACCTGCCGGATCGAGTCGACGTGGTCGGCCTGCTCGAGGAGCGCGAAGGGCTGTGGGCGACGCCGTTCGGCTGGCACGACGCCGAAGAGGCGCCCGCCCGCGTCGAGTCTGCGGGCCCGCTGCCTCCGGTCTTCGGCGAGCGCCCGGGAGAGGCGGATGCCGGGTACGCGGTCGGTCGACGTCGCCGCGCGCAGATCGTCGCCGACGCGACCCGGCTCTTCTCCCGGAGCGGCTACGGCGACACGAGCCTGCGCGAGATCGCGGAGGCGGTGGGCGTCTCGAAGTCGACGCTGCTGCACCATTACCCGTCCAAGGAGCTGCTGCTCAGCGCGGTGCTCTCCGAGCGCGACAGCTCGATCCGGGAGCGGGGCGGCGTCGCCGCCGATGGCCGCGCGGCCGATGTGCTGCGCGGCATCCCGTCGAATGCGCGCACCGACGCCGAGGAGGAGCCCGGCCTGATCGAGGTCTACGCGGTGCTCTCGTGCGAGGCGCTGCCCGCAGCGCACCCGGCGCACGAGTACTTCGCCCACCGCTTCGCCCAGGGTGTCGACTACTTCGCCGACCTGTTCCGGCTCGCGCAGGCCGACGGCGATCTGCCCGAGCATCGCGACCCTGAGCGTGAGGCGGCCTGGCTGGTCGCGCTGTGGGACGGACTGCAGTACCAGTGGCTGTACGACCGCTCAGCCGTCGACGTGGCCGAGCAGCTGCAGGCGCATCTGGACGACGTGCTGCCGCGGCGGTGAGCCCTCGCGGTCGGGGTGCCGGAGGTCTCAGGCGGCGGCGATCACCGCGAGCACGCGCTCACCGTAGGACTCGCGCTTCTTCTCGCCGATGCCGGTGATGCCCTCGAGTTCGTCCATGGATCCGGGGCGGAGCTCGGCGAGCGCACGCAGCGTGGCGTCGCCGAAGACGACGTACGCCGGCTTGCCGATCTCGCGTGCCGTCTCGGCGCGCCAGGCGCGGAGCGCCTCGAAGAGACCCCGGTCGCCGGCACCCAGAGCATCCGCCGCACTCGCCTTGCGGGCGCGGCCCGACGAGGCCGGACGCCCGATGGTGTCCTTCCGCAGCGGCACCGGCAGCTCACCGCGCAGCACCCCGGCGGCCTGCTCACCGGGCGCGAGCGTGCCGTACTCCCCCTGTGCCGCGAGGATGCCGCGGGCGAGGAGCTGCCGCACGACACTGCGCCAGTCCTGATCGGACAGATCCGAGCCGATGCCGTAGGTGGCGATCTTCTCGTGCCCCTGCTGGCGGATGCGGTCGGTGGAGGCTCCGCGGAGGATGTCGATGAGGTGCCCGGCGCCGAACGCCTGGTTGCGCTCCCGCTTGAGCCGCACGATCGTGGAGAGGAGCTTCTGCGCCGGCACGAGCCCGTCGAACGTCTCGGTGGTCTCGAGGCAGGTGTCGCAGTTGCCGCACGGCTGGGATTCCTGGCCGAAGTAGCCGAGCAGGTTCTGCCTGCGGCATTCGACGGTCTCGCACAGGGCGAGCATCGCGTCGAGGTGCTGCCCCATGCGCATCTTGAACGTGCGGTCGCCGGGACTCTGGTCGATCAGCCGGCGCTGCTGCACGACGTCGCCGAGCCCGTAGGCCATCCAGGCCACGGATGCCTCGCCGTCGCGGCCGGCGCGGCCGGTCTCCTGGTAATACCCCTCGACCGACTTCGGGAGGTCGATGTGCGCGACGAAGCGGACGTCCGGCTTGTCGATGCCCATCCCGAATGCGATGGTCGCGACCATCACGACGCCGTCCTCACGGAGGAACCGCGACTGGTTCGCCGCGCGCACCTCGGCGGGCAGGCCCGCGTGGTACGGCAGCGCGTCGAGTCCCTGCGCTGCGAGGTAGGTCGCGGTCTGCTCGACCGACTTGCGGCTGAGCGCGTAGACGATGCCGGCTGCGCCCTCCTGCTGCGAGCGGATGAAGGTCACGAGCTGCTTGCGCGGATCGACCTTCGGAACGATCCGGTACTGGATGTTCGGGCGGTCGAAGCTGGCGACGAAGTGCTTCGCGTCCGGCAGGTGCAGGCGCTCGGTGAGCTCCTTGTGCGTCTCGTGCGTGGCGGTCGCGGTGAGCGCCATCCGCGGGACGCCGGGGAACCGCTCGGCGAGATCGCCGAGCGCGAGGTAGTCGGGGCGGAAGTCGTGGCCCCACTGCGACACGCAGTGCGCCTCGTCGATCGCGATGACGCTGAGGATTCCGCGCTGCAGAAGCGCCGTGGTGGCGGGGCTCGAGAGCCGCTCGGGCGCGACGTAGATGAGGTCGAGCTCTCCGGCGACGTACGCCCGCTCGACCTCGCGGCGCTCGTCGATCGCCTGCGTCGAGTTGAGGTACGCGGCCTTCACGCCGTTGGCGCGCAGCGCGTCGACCTGGTCGTGCATGAGCGCGATGAGCGGGCTGATCACCAGCCCTGTGCCCTCGCGCACGAGCGCTGGCACCTGGTACGTGACGCTCTTGCCGCCGCCGGTCGGCATCAGCACGACGGCATCCCCGCCGCCGATCACCTGCTCGACGATCGCCGCCTGGTCGCCTCGGAACTCCTCATAGCCGAAGACCGTGTGCAGCGCCTCGCCGGCGGTCGCGTACCTGCTCGGCGTCGCCCTGCGGACGGCGGCGTCTCCGGTTCCGGTTCCCGTTCCGGTTCCGGTTCCCGTGCGAGCAGCCGAGGGACGAGACGAAGGGCCGGCCACCGCAGTCACGGGACCCTGGCCCCAGTCCAGCGGCGGCTCGAACCCGGCGCCCTGCGGCTCCCAGTCCATCGGCTCGGGCGGCTCGCTCGACTCCCACCCGCCGTCGAAGGGCTCGTCGGCGTACGGCAGGTCCGCGTACGGATCACGGGGAGTCTGCGGCATCCCTCAAGCGTAACCACCCCCGCCGACGCCGGCCGCCGTCCTCCACAGCTCCTGCCCCCGCCGAGGGATGGATTTCGCGGGTCCCTGTGTCCCGAAGCGGGCGTAGTTTGGACGCAGACGCCAGAAGGAGCATCCGATGACCGACTTCACCGTGACCCGCAACGACGACGCCGCCCGCTACGAGATCAGGTCCGGCGACACGCTCGCCGGCTTCGCCGAGTTCGATCTGCGCCCTGGCGCGATCAGGTTCATCCACACCGAGGTCGACCCCGCGTTCCAGGGCCAGGGCCTCGCCGCGATCCTCGCGAAGGGCGCGCTGACGGATGCCGTGGCCTCAGGCCTCGCGATCGTGCCGCTGTGCCCGTACATCGCGAAGTACCTGAGCACACATGAGATCCCGGGGGCGGAGATCCGCTGGCCGCAGCGCCCGGCGCCGGTGGCGGGGACCGACGGATGATCGGCCGGCACCGGCTCGTCCTCGAGCCGCGGGAGGTTCCGCTCGGCGGCGTCCGCGGCATGGATGTGCTGCGCGTGCTGCCGCATCGGAACCTGCCGACGATCGGAGCCTGGTGCTTCCTCGACAGGTTCGGCCCGGCCGAGACGAGGATGCGCGTCGAGCCGCACCCGCACATCGGCCTGCAGACGGTCACCTGGCCGCTGGTCGGCGAGATCCGCCACCGCGACTCGCTCGGCAGCGACGCCGACCTCCGCCGCGGACAGCTGAACCTGATGACCGCCGGCCACGGCATCTCGCACTCGGAGTACTCGATCGGCGAGGGCCCGATCCCGCTCGACGCGCTGCAGCTCTGGGTCGTGCTGCCCGAATCCGCGCGGCACGGCGAGGGCGGGTTCGAGCGGCACACATCGCTGCCGGCGGTGACGCTCCCGGCCGAGCAGGGGGCGGATGCCGAGGCCATCGTCGTGCTCGGCGAGTTCGCCGGCGCGACTTCTCCCGCGACCGTGCACACCCCGATCGTCGGAGCCGAGATCGTCGTGCCTGCCGGGACCACGGTGCACCTGCCGCTGCGCGCCGACTGGGAGCACGCGATCATGCTGGTCGAGGGCGACTCCGTGGTGGCCGAGCATCCGATGACCCTGAACGACGTGCTCTACCTCGGCGACTCGCGGGAGAGCGTCGAAGTGTCGAGCACCGCAGACGCACTGCTGTTCCTGCTCGGCGGCGAGCCGTTCGTCGACGAGATCGTGATGTGGTGGAACTTCGCCGGCCGCAGCCACGACGAGATCGCCGCGGCGCGCGAGGAGTGGGAGACGGAGTCAGCGGGCGGCCCGACCGGCCGGTTCGGTGTGGTCGAGGGTCACGACGTGCGCATCCCGGCGCCGCCGCTGCCCGATGTCCGGCTGATGCCGCGCGGGCGCAGGATCTGACCTCGATGACACCGTCGGACGTCTTTCCGGGCCCGCTGGCGCCGATGCCGGACTCCACGGCATTCGCCACGATCGTCTGGCCGGGTGCTGAGAAGGTCCGCCCCCCGCGGTTCGTGGAGGGGTTCGAGCCCTTCGAGGCGTTCGCGCGCGACGCCGGCGCAGACCCCGTCGTCCTCGCCGCCGACCCCGTCGCGCTGTGGGATTTCGTGGCCGCGCACCCCGAACTCCTCGCGTCTGCAGAGACCGCGGATGCGGCGACGCGGTTCCTGGGGAACGCGATCGCGGTGGCGCATCCGGCGGCGACGTGGCGGATGACGAGCGAACCCGAGGTGGGCACGTCGACGAGATCGATCACGGTCGCCGGCCTGCTGCGGACGATCGTGGAGCGCCCGGATCAGCGCGAGCCCTTCCGGGACATGCTCGCGTCATGGCCGCAGGCCGACCTCGACGATCAGGAGCTCGCGGCCCTCGCGCACGAGCAGGTCGACGTCGACCTCGTCGTCGCGCCGGTGCCCTTCGCGCGTCCGGCGATCGCGACCCCGGAGTTCCTGGACGACACCGGCCGGGTCATCGACTACGGTTCCCGCTGGGGCGACGCGTCTCCGCCGGACGAGGCCTATTCCCGGGTCTCCCATCCCGAGCGATTCGCCCCCGTGCTGTCCGTCGTCGACGCGCTGGTCGACCACCTCGAGACCTGGTACGTCGTCGACGTCGACCGGCGAGCCGGCGGACCAGGCGAGCGCGTACTGCACCTGCGGCCCGCGACGGGTGCCGCGATCACCATCACCGCGACGGTCGAATCCGTCGGCATCGAAGCCGGAGCGCTGTTCCGGGACTCGGCGCCCGGCTGCACATGCGACGCCTGCGACGAGTCCGCCGAGACCGTTGCCGCCCACCTCGAGCAGACCCTGCTCGCGATCGCAGCCGGCGGGCTGAGGGAGGTGTTCCCTGTCGGTCGGCAGCGCTGGCTGCACACGCGGATCCACACCGCCGACGGCGTCGGCGGCTCGAGCGGCGGCGAGCCCAGCGGTTCATCCCCGCCCGAGCGAGTCGACGACGCGGCGGAGCTTCTCCGGTCTCTCCCCGACGGCTGGTGGCCGGCCTGGTCGCTGCGCTCCGCCCGCCCCTGACGCCGGTCAGACGCGCTCCGGCGTGTGCACCCGTGCGAGGAAGCGCTCGGCGCGCGGCGACCGGCCCCGCGGATCGAGCAGCGACACAGCGATCGTGACGGCGGCCGCGAGCGGGATGGTCCAGGCGGCCGGCTGCGCGAGATAGGGGGCGGCGGCGCCGACTCCCCCGATCAGGGCGTTCACCAGCAGGGCGAGTCCTGCCGCGAGACCGCCCGACAGCATCCCCGCCACCGCCCCGCGGGCGGTGAGACCCCGCCACCACACCCCCAGCAGCACCACCGGCGACAGGGTCGACGCAGCCACCACGAAGACGACCCCCACGCTCGATCCGAGCCCCGCCGGGGCGGTGAGCAGCGCGACGGCGAGGGGCACCAGCGCGCACAGCACGGCCGACAGGCGGAACGAGCGCACCGAGCCGGAGAAGACGTCCTGGCTGATCACGCCCGCAAGCGAGACGACGAGTCCGGCAGAGGTCGCCAGGAACGCGGCGAACGCGCCGGCCACGATCAGCGCCGTGAGCAGCTCGCCGAATACTCCGGGGAAGACGCGGGACGGCAGCAGCAGCACGACCGTGTCGGCGATGCCGGGAACCGCGAGGTCGGGGGCGGCGATGCGCGCCAGCAGGCCCATCGTGCTCGACACGGCGTAGAACGCGCTCACCATCGCGATCACGATCACGGTGGTCCGACGGGCCGACACCCCGGTCGGGCTCGTGTAGAACCGCACCAGCACGTGCGGGAGCCCCATGGTGCCCAACAGCAGGGCGAGGAGCAGGGATGCCGTCTCATAGGCGTCGAACCCCGATGGCCCTGCCTCGGCGGGGAAGACCAGCGCCGGATCGAAGTCGTGAGGTCCGCCGCTCAGCGCGAAGGCGATGCAGACCACCGGCACGAGGAGCGCGGTGAGCTTCAGCCAGTACTGGAAGGCCTGCACGTAGGTGATGGCGCGCATGCCGCCCGCCGCCACCGCCGCGGCGACCAGCACCGCGACCGTCACCGCGCCGACCCACTCGGGCACTCCGGCGACGACCAGCAGGGTGAGCCCGGCGCCGTGCAGCTGCGGCACGATGTAGAGCCAGCCGATGATGAGCACCGCGATGCTGGTGACTCGCCGCGCGGCAACCGACTCGAGCCGCGCCTCGATGAAGTCGGGGATCGTGTACGCGCCGCTGCGACGAAGCGGTGCCGCCACGAAGGCGAGCACCAGCAGGTACCCGGCCGCGTATCCGATCGGGAACCAGAAGCCGCGGGCGCCGTCGAGCAGCACCAGCCCGGAAAGGCCCAGGAACGTGCCGGCCGAGAGGTACTCACCGCTGATCGCCGACGCGTTCCACACCGGCCGCACCGTGCGGGAGGCGACGAAGAAGTCACTGGTCGTTCGCGAGATCCTCAGCCCGTAGACGCCGATCAGGAGCGTCGCAACAACGACGAGCGCGACGCCCACCAGATCCAGGACGGCGTTCACTCGCGGTCCCGGAGCGCCGGGTAGCGCCGCTCGTTGCGGGCGGCTGTGCGCAGGTAGAGCAGCGCGAAGACGAGGATGACCGGATAGAACGCGTAGGCCTGCAGCAGCCAGGACAGCGGCAGGCCCCACACGAGGACCCTGCCGATCTCAGGGGCCAGCGCGATCGTCAGCGTCAGAGCGACCACCACGAGCACGAAGCCCGCGATCGTGCCGAGCGCCAGGCGGAGCTGGCTGCGCATGAGGGCTCGCGCGTAGACGGCATCCGCCTCGTCCACCGGCGAACCCGGCAGGGCGATGCCGCGGGTGTACGTCGATGAGAGCCGAGCGGGCAGGTCGGCCGTCACCCGCACGCGCTTTGGCGCATCGCCCGTCCGGCCCTCGTTCATCGGATGCTCTCGCCGCGCACGAGCGCCTCGCGCACCGCCGGCACCAGGCGCCGGCTGACCGGCAGCGACAGCTCGCCGATCGCGACCGACGGCTCGGCCCCGGAGAGACGCGCCTCGGTCACGGCAGCGATGCGCACCAGCGACGAGCGGTGGATGCGGAGAAAACCTGCCTGCGCCCACCGCGTCTCGAGCTCCGAGATCGGGATGCGCACGAGATGCCCCGCACCGTCGCCGGTGTGCAGCCGCGAGTAGTCCCCCTGCGCCTGCACCCAGTGCACATCGCTGCGACGGACGAACCGCACCGTCGATCCGACCGTGACCGGGAGCATCTCGTCTTCCCCGGATGCCGCGGCATCGCCGTTCTCGAGCACGCGGTCGACGGCGCTGCGCAGGCGCTCGGCCCTGACCGGCTTCAGCAGGTAGTCGGCGGCGCGCAGCTCGAATGCCTCGACGGCGCGGGCGTCGTCGGCTGTCACGAACACGACGGCCGGTGGCCGGGCGAGGGCGAGCAGGGCGCGCGCGAGCTCGGTGCCCGTGAGCCCCGGCATGTGGATGTCGAGGAAGGCGATCCGCACGGCGCGCTCGGACAGCTGGCGCAGCGCGTCGGCGCCGCTGCCCGCGGTGAGGATCTCGCCGATGCGGTCGTCGGTGCGCAGCAGGTGGACGAGCTCGTCCAGCGCCGGCTTCTCGTCGTCGGCGACCAGCACGTCGATCATCGGCGCTCCGAGTCGAGCAGCGGATCGTTCAGCGGCTGCGAGTTGGGCACGCGCATGCGCACCAGGGTACCCGCGCCCGTGTTGGTCTCCACGACCAGCCCGCCCTCGGCGCCGTAGAGCTGGCGGAGGCGCGTGTCGACGTTGCGGAGACCGACGTGCAGCCCGTCGTCGCCGGCGGTGAGGGTGGCGCGCAGCGCATCCGGGTCCATGCCGACGCCGTCGTCCTCCACGAGGATCTCGGTGTGCGTGCCGTCGCCGCGCGAGCTGATGCGGATCTCCCCTCCGCCTTCGCCCGGCTCCAGACCGTGCCGCACGGCGTTCTCGACCAGAGGCTGCACGGACAGGAACGGGATGACGGTGGCGAGGGTCTCGGGTGCGATCTGCAGGGTGACACGCAGCCGATCGCCGAAGCGGGCGCGCTCGAGCTCGAGATACGAGTGGATGCTGCCGAGCTCTTCGGCGAGCGTGGTGAACTCTCCCCGCCGGCGGAACGAGTAGCGGGTGAAGTCCGCGAACTCGAGCACGAGCTCGCGGGCCCTCGTGGGGTCGGTCAGGATGAAGGAGGCGATCGCGGTGAGCGCGTTGTAGATGAAGTGCGGTGAGATCTGCGCGCGCAGCGAGCGCAGCTCCGCCTCGGCGAGCTGGGTGCGCGAGGCGTCGAGATCGCCGAGCTCGACCTGGGCCGCGCACCAGTCCGCGACCTCCTCGGCCGCGCGCACGAGCGCCGCGCGCACGGGCGCGGCGAACGCGACGACCACCCCGACGACCCGCCCGTCGACGAGGATCGGCGCGCCGACCGCCTCGAGCTCGTCGTCTCGGCCGGGTGAGGGGAAGACCTGCCGACGGCCGGACTCCGTCACCCGTGTCGCGATCCGGAGAGCGGCCGGCTCGAGACCGTCCGGCGTGCCGTCGAAGGACACCGAGCCCTCGGCACTCACGATCGCTACCGCCGCGCTGCCGAGGAGCACGCGCAGGTGGCGTGCGGCCCTCACGACACCGGGCGTCGCGAGTCCGCCACGCAGGTGCGGGGCGGCGAGGCTCGCCTGGTGCAGGGCGCGCAGCGCGCCCTGCTCGGAGTCGCTGCCGAGGTCGGCCGCCCCGCGGCCGAGTCGGCGGGCGAGCAGCAGGAGCACCGTGAGGACGATCCCGCCGAGCACGCCGAGGGCTGCGGCGAGAACGACGTCGGTCATGCGTTCAGCATAAGGACGTCAGCAGCACCGGGCACCGGGATTGCGGTCCTGGTCGTCCATCTTCTGACGCCAGAACTGCCGCTCGGTCATCGGCTCCTCGTCGGGGTGCTCACGCTGCCGATGGGCGACATAGGTCGCGTACGCCGTGTCGCCCATCAGCGTCGTCATGTACCAGCGGATGCCGCGGCCCGCCCGCCCCGCGGCGCTGAGAAGCGCACGCAGAGAGGTGGCCGCGGCATCCGTTCGGTTCGTCATCGCGCACTCATCAGTGACGCGAGGCCCTGCGGTCGTCGGCGAGGATCGGCTCCCACTGCTTCTCGAGCTCGCGCTCGGCGGAGTTCGGCAGGAAGCCGGCCGGGGCGAAGCGCCGCGAGGCCACAGGGGCGTCTTCGGTGTCGTCGCCGCCGCCGTCGCGGATGGCCCTGACTGTCACGACGACCGCCGCGATCATGACGATGATCGCGAGGGTGACGAAGATGATCGACAGCGTGCCCTGCACTGCGGTGTTGCGGATGACCGCGTCGAGCACCTCGGGAGCGCCGAGCGTCGTGTCGCCGGAGTCGCGGGCCGCCACGTACTTGAAGTGGTTCGCCCAGTAGCCGATGCCGGGGACGGGCGAGAGGATCTTGTACAGCGACGCCGTGATCGTGATGACCGCGGTGAAGGCGAGCGGCAGCCCGATGATCCAGAGCCACTTGACGTAGCTCTTCCCGCGCTTCGCGACGATCGCCAGGACCACGGCGAGCGCGATCGCGGCGAGCAACTGGTTCGCGATGCCGAACAGCGGGAAGAAGGTGTTGATGCCGCCGAGCGGGTCGGTGACGCCGAGGATGAGGATCGCTCCCCAGCCGGCCACCATGATCGCGGTGCAGATCCAGACGCCGGGGCGCCACGAGACGTCACGGAACTTCGGGAACCAGGCGCCGATCGAGTCCTGCAGCATGAAGCGCGCGACCCGGGTGCCGGCATCCACCGCGGTGAGGATGAACAGCGCCTCGAACATGATCGCGAAGTGGTACCAGAACGCCATGAGCGCCTGGCCGCCGAGGGCCTGCTGCATGATGTGCGCGAGACCGAGCGCGAGGGTCGGCGCGCCACCCGTGCGCGAGACGATCGACTCCTCGCCGACCGCCTCGGCTGTGCCGGTGAGCATCTCGGGTGTGAGGTTCACGCCCGTCAGCCCCAGCGAGTTCACGAACGCGACGGCCCCTTCGACCGTGCCTCCGGTCGCCGCAGCCGAGGCGTTCATGGCGAAGTAGATGCCCTGGTCGATCGAGATCGCGGCGACGAGCGCCATGATCGCGACGAACGACTCCATGAGCATCCCGCCGTAGCCGATGAATCGCGACTGCCGCTCCTTCTCGATGAGCTTCGGCGTCGTGCCGGAGGCGATCAGGGCGTGGAAGCCCGACAGCGCCCCGCAGGCGATCGTCACGAACAGGAACGGGAAGAGCGGACCCGCGAACACGGGGCCCATCCCGTTCTCGCCGAACACGCTGATCGCGGGAACCGTGATCTCAGGGCGCACCAGGATGATCGCGCCGGCGAGCATCACGACGACGCCGATCTTCATGAACGTGGACAGGTAGTCGCGCGGTGCGAGCAGCAGCCAGACCGGGAGCACCGCGGCGATGAAGCCGTAGATGATGATGCCCCACGCGATGGTGGTGCGGTCGAGGTGGAAGATCGCCTGGCCCCAGTCGGTGCCGGCGACCCAGCCGCCGCCGATGATCGCGGCCATCAGCAGCACGAAGCCGATGATCGAGACCTCGGTGACCTTTCCAGGGCGCAGGAACCGCAGGTACACGCCCATGAAGATCGCGATCGGAATGGTCATCGCGACGGAGAAGACGCCCCAAGGGCTCTCGCCGAGGGCGTTGACGACGACGAGCGCGAGGATGGCGACGATGATCAGCATGATCAGCAGCGAGGCGATGATCGCGGCGGTGCCGCCGATGCGGCCGAGCTCCTGCCTGGCCATCTGGCCGATCGTGCGGCCGCCGCGTCGCATCGAGAAGAAGAGGACCGTGTAGTCCTGCACCGCGCCGGCGAGAACGACGCCGACGATGATCCAGATCGTGCCGGGGAGGTAGCCCATCTGGGCGGCGAGCACCGGACCGACGAGCGGGCCGGCGCCGGCGATCGCCGCGAAGTGGTGACCGTAGAGCACGCGGCGGTCGGTGGGGACGTAGTCCTTGCCGTCCTGCTTGACCTCGGCAGGCGTCGCGCGACGGTCGTCAGGGCGCGTGATGTACTTCTCGATCACCTTCGAGTAGAAGCGGTAGCCGATCAAGTACGTGCAGACCGCCGCGAACACGAACCAGATCGCGTTGACGGTCTCGCCGCGCACGATCGCGAGCATGGTCCAGGCCACGGCTCCGAGCAGGGCGATCGCCGACCAGATGAGGATCTTCGGCAGGGTCCAGCGGTTGGCGTTCTGATGGTGCTCGTCGCTGAGGGCGACGGGGGGAAGCTTCGGATCGGTGACGATGTCGGGTGCGGTGCTGCCCGGTGCGGTCATGGGGGTCTCCTCGGGGTACGCGACGTTGCGTTCCCCCACTTTAGGAACGGGACTCCTCTGTGGGGGGTCCCCGAGCGTCTGCTGCGACGAGCGGCGCCGATCACGCGATCAGCGGAGGCTCAACTCACCCGTTCGACGACCGGGCACAGCACAGTGTGGTGGCCGAAGACCCAGCCTCGGCGACTTTCGCCGACAGTAGGCTGGGTCACGTGCGCCCCTCCCCCGTCCTCTCGACCAGAGTGCTGCTGATCTGCGCGGCGATCGGGGTCGCGACGGGGATCCTCGGCGGGATCGCGGGACTCGCCACCCCGGTGGTGATCGCGGTGGCTCCGTGGGCGTACGGCCTGGTGCTCGGCTCGCACGTGCTGCCGGGGATCATCGCGCAGGAGGTGCTGCGCCGGCCCCTCGTCGCGCTGGTCACCCACGTGGTCGCGGCGCTGATCTCAAGCGCGTTCAACCCTGCCTGGTCGCTGCGCTTCATCGGCACGGCGCTGCTGTTCGGCGCGATCCAGGAGGGTGTCGCCGCACTCACCCGCTACCGCTCGTGGGGGGCATGGCGGTTCTTCGTGTCGGCCGCCCTGATCGGCGTGTTCGTCGCGGTCGTGGTGTTCTTCGCCGTGGACCTCGGCAAGTTCGCCCTCTGGGCGCAGATCACCTATCTCATCGTCTCGGTGCTCGGACCTGTCGCCTGGACCGCGGTCGGGCTGGCGATCGGGTCGGCACTGAGCCGGGCCGGGGTCGTGCGGCGGTAGCGCGGGCTCGATAGCTGGCCGGGCGTCCGTCGACGCCTCGCTCTGCGGATGGTGATGAGCACGGCTCGGCGTTCGCTCGCACCTCCGTGTCAGGTGAATACGACGCGGCGGGGTGGTGGTGGGTCGGTGTAGGTGCGGCCGAGGGGGCTGGTCCAGGTGATGGTGGCGTCGGGAGGAGACCGGCACGAATCGATCTGCCGCAGCGCTCCTCAGTCCGTGGTCAGCAGCACCTTCGTCGCGCGACGCTCGTCCATCGCGCGATAGCCCTCGGCCGCCTCGTCCAGCGGCAGCGTGAGGTCGAACACGGCACCCGGGTCGATCTCGCGGTCCCAGATCAGCCGGATCAGCTCGGGCAGGAAGCGCCGCACGGGAGCCGGCCCGCCGTGCAGGTGCACACTGGAGAAGAACAGCTCGAGGCCGTCGACCGCGACGTCGTGCGAGACTCCGACGAAGCCGACGTGCCCGCCCGCGCGAGTGGCCCGGATCGCCTGATCCATCGCCTCCTGCGTGCCGACCGCCTCGATGGTCGAGTGCGCGCCGAGTCCGCCGGTGAGCTCCTTGATCCGCGCCACGCCCTCATCGCCGCGCTCCTCGACGATGTCCGTCGCCCCGAACCGGCGCGCGAGCTCCTGCCGGTCGGCATGGCGCGACATCACGATGATCCGCTCCGCGCCCAGCCGCGATGCGGCGAGCGCGCCCAGCAGCCCGACGGCTCCGTCACCCACGACCGCCACCGTCCTGCCCGGCCCGGCCTCGGCGGCCACGGCGGCGAACCACCCGGTGCCGAGCACGTCGGAGGCAGCGAGCAGCGACGGCACCAGATCGGCGGGCGGCTCGCCGGGCGTCACGACGAGCGTGCCGTCGGCGAGCGGGATGCGCGCGTACTGCGCCTGCGTGCCGACCGAGCCCATCATCACCTGGTGCACGCAGCGGGACTGGTACCCGGCCTGGCAGATCTCGCAGGTGTTGTCCGAGGCGACGAAGGAGCCGACGACGTGGTCGCCCGGCTTCACCATCGTCACATCAGCGCCGACGGTCTCCACGACGCCGATGTACTCGTGCCCCATCGGCGTCGGCCCGCTCAGCGGCTCCAGGCCGCGGTACGGCCACAGATCCGACCCGCAGATGCAGGTCGCGGTGACCCGGATGATCGCATCCGTCGGCTCGATGATCGTCGGCATCGAGAGGTCCTCGGTGCGGACGTCGCCGGGGGCGTGCATGACCACTCCACGCATGGTGGTTCTCCTAGTGTGTGACGGCCGGCGCCGGGTGCGGCGCGCGGTGCGGGTGGATGAGGGTGAAGAAGCTGATCGCGGCGAGCACTGTGGCGGCGACGGTCACGATGCCGAGGGGGAGGATGCTGGTCGCACCCGCGACCCCGACGAGAGGGGCGGCGACGCCGCCGAACCCGAACCGGACCATCCCGAGCAGCGACGACGCGGTGCCGGCGATCTGCGGATACTCGGCGAGCGCGAGCGTGGTCGCCGGCGGCGAGCTGATCGCGACGCCGACGGCGAGGGCGAAGAGGGCGGCGAGCACGACCCAGACCGGCATCAGCGCACCTCCGGCGAGAGAGAGCCCGGCGAGCAGCAGGCCGAGGGCTCCGACCGCGGTCACCGCGATCCCGACGACGAGGGTGCCGCGCATCCACCGCCCCGACGTGCGGCCGGCGGCGAACCCGAACACCATGTACCCGGCCGAGTTCGCTCCGAAGGCGAGCGCGTAGCCGAGCGGGGAGAGTCCGTAGATGTCCTGAAGCACGTACGTGGCGCCGGCGAGGTACGCGAACAGCGCGGCGTACAGGAAGCCCTGATTCAGGATCGCCCCCAGGAACACCCGGTCGGCGAGCAGCGTGCGGAAGTCGTGCAGCGTGCGGGCGAATCCGCCGGTGGTGCGGTTCTCGGCCGGCAGAGTCTCGTCGTACACCCGCAGGGTGACCAGGAGGATGCCGGCGCCGATCACCGCGAGGAACACGAACAGGCCCCGCCAGTCGGTGAACGTGTTCAGCATCCCGCCGAGCAGCGGCCCGACGATCGCGGCGAACCCGCCGATCACGGTCAGATGACCGTAGAACCGGATCAGCTTCGCGCCCGAGTACACGTCGCGTCCCGCCGCCTGCGCGATCACGATCCCGACACCGCCCGTGATGCCCTGCACGAGACGCGCGAGGATCAGCAGTTCGACCGTCGGGCTGATCGCGCACAGCAGCGAGGTCGCGATGTACGCCACGATCCCGATGATCAGGATGCCGCGGCGCCCGTACCTGTCCGACAGCGGCCCCGCGGCGAGCTGCCCGGCGGCGAGCCCGATCAGGCAGGCCGTGACCGTCAGCTGCGCCACAGAGGTCGCGGCGGAGAGCTCGACGGTGAGTGCGGGCAGCGCCGGCAGATAGAGATCCATCGAGATCGGGCCGAACACGGTCAGCAGCAGCAGGAGGGCGGGGAGCATCCTGCGGACGGTCGGGGCGGGGGTGGTCATGGGATCAACCTTCCCCCTGTCTGCACGAACGCGGGAGTCCCTGCGCAAGCGTGTACCGGCAGGGCACCCCACGGCCGCGACGCCCGGTCTAACCTGCTGTTCATGGACAACCGATCCGAGGTGCGCGAATTCCTGATGAGCCGCAGGGCGCGCGTCAGCCCGGAGTCGGCCGGGCTGAGCGCCGGGTCGAACCGCCGGGTCGAGGGCCTCCGCCGCAGCGAGGTCGC
Organism: Microbacterium sp. SD291; assembly: GCF_017355365.1. GTDB lineage: Bacteria > Actinomycetota > Actinomycetes > Actinomycetales > Microbacteriaceae > Microbacterium. The sequence goes on from NZ_JADIJR010000015.1 coordinate 41,766, forward strand.
GACGATCGCCGGCGTCAGCGTGGAGTACTACGCGAAGCTCGAGCGCGGCACGATCGCCGGCGCCTCGGCATCCGTCCTCGACGCGGTCTCGCGCGCCCTCCAGCTCGACGACACCGAGCGCGCACACCTGTTCGACCTGGCCAGGTCCGCAGACGGCATCCCGACCAGCGGCCGCCAGCGGCGCAAGACCGCCAGGCACGCCGCCACCCGCCCCAGCCTGCACTGGGCGATGGCCGCGATCACCGAGGCCGTCGCATTCGTCCGCGATCCGCAGCAGAACCTGCTCGCCGTGAACGAGCTCGGGCGCGCGTTCTACTCCCCCGTCATCGGCGACGGCGGGCGGATGCCGAACCTGGCGCGCTTCCAGTTCCTCGACCCGGCCGCGCGCGACTTCTACCCGGAGTGGGATCTGATGGCCCGGATGTGCGTCGGGGTGATGCGCGCGGAGGCCGGTCGCGACCCGCACAACACGGCGATGCAGGATCTGGTCGGCGAGCTGTCGACCCACAGCGAGACTTTCCGCACCCTGTGGGCGGCGCACGACGTGCGCACGCACGGTGCCGGCACCAAGCGCTTCCGGCACCCCGTCGTCGGAAACCTCGAACTCGCCTACGAGGAGCTGGCGCTCACCGCCGAGCCGGGCAATGTGCTGCTCATCTACACCGCCGAGCCCGGCTCCCCGTCTGCGGAGGGACTGCGCGTTCTCGCGTCATGGGCGGCGTCGCAGGATGCCGTGGCGGCGCAGGCCTGACCGGGCTCTCAGGACAGCGCGCACCCGCGGGCTTACCGAGCAGGTCAGGTAAGGCTAGGCTAAGTTGAATCAGCCTGACCGGCTGATCTCCTGTCCGCTGACCCGAGGCTCGCCGTGCGCTCATCCGCGCCCCTTCTCAGCGTGCGTGACCTCTCGATCACCCACGCGGATGCCGGGCACCCCTCGCCCGCCGACGTCGACTTCGACGTCCACGCCGGCGAGGTGGTGCTGCTCCTCGGGCCCTCGGGTTCTGGCAAGTCGACCCTGACACTCGCGCTGAACGGCCTCGTCCCGCACGCGGTGCCTGCGACGATGACCGGGAGAGTGGATGCCGGGGGGCTCGACACCGCGACGACGCCGACCGCGCGGCTGAGTACCCACGTCGCCATGGTGTTCCAGGATCCGGACGCGCAGATCGTCACCGGCTCGGTGTACGACGAGGTCGCGTTCGGCCCCGAGAACCTGCTGCTGCCCCTCGAGGACGTGCAGAGCCGCACCGAGGACTCGCTGCGCCGGGTCGGCCTGTGGGAGCGACGCGACGAGAACCCTGACCGGCTGTCCGGCGGCGGGCGGCAGCGCCTCGCGATCGCCTGCGCGCTCGCGATGGGGTCGCCGCTGATCGTCCTGGACGAGCCGACCGCGAACCTCGACCCGCAGGGGATCGACGACGTCTACGCGGCGCTCACCGATGTCGTGGCCGCAGGAGACCGCGCGATCGTGCTGGTCGAGCACAACCTCGATGCGGCGATGGGCTTCGCCACCCGCGCGATCGTGCTCGACGCCGCGGGGCGGGTCGCGTTCGACGGACCGGTCGCGCAGGTCCTGCGCGAGCACGTCGACGAGCTCCTGACGATGGGCGTCTGGCTGCCGGCCGCGACCCTCACTGCGCTGCGGATGCGGGATGCCGGGGTGACGCTCGACCCGCTGCCGCTGACGGTGGACGAACTCGGCGCGGCGCTCGGCTCGCCATCGGAATCCCGGCTCCCGGCCGAAGATACGGGCGTTTCGCCTCGCTTCGATCGCTCAACGACCAGGCGGGCCCTTCGCGCGACGACCGGGGGTTCCGCGCTCTCGACCGACGAAGCCGCTCCGATCATCCGGGCGCGCGGGCTCACCGTCCGCCGCGGGCGGACCGAGATCCTGCACGGGCTCGATCTCGACATCGACCCCGGCACCCTGACCGCGATCGTGGGCGCGAACGGCGCGGGCAAGACCACGCTCATCCAGGCGCTCGCCGGCGTCGTGCCGCCGCCGAGGCGCCGGGTCACCGTCGACGGGATCGACCCTGGTGCAGCCACGCCCCGCGAGCTCGCGAACCGGATCGGCTTCGTGTTCCAGAACCCCGAGCACCAGTTCATCGCGCACACCGTGTTCGACGAGCTGGCCCACGGCCTGCGCCTGCGGCACACCCCGCCGCAGGAGATCGAGACCCGCGTCGCGGAGATGCTCGAGCGCTTCGGGCTCGCGCACAAGGCGCACGTGCATCCGTTCCTGCTCTCCGGTGGCGAGAAGCGCCGGCTGTCGGTGGGGACCGCCCTCATCGCGCGCCCCCGGGTGCTCGCACTCGACGAGCCGACCTTCGGGCAGGACAGGGCCAGAGCATCCGAGCTCCTCGACATCCTGCAGGGCCTTCGCGCCGAGGGGACCACGATCGTCATCGTGACCCACGACCTCCAGCTGGTCGCGGAGCACACCACGCACACGGTGGTGCTCGCCGCCGGCCGCGTGCACGCCGCCGGGCCCACAGCCGACCTGCTCCACGATGAGCGCGTCTTCGCGTCCGCCGGTCTCCGTCTCCCGGCGCTGCACCGGATGCTGGCGGCGATCGGATGAGCATGCGGACCTTCGACCCGTACGCCGACGCCGCCCCGGCCGCGCCGCGACAGTTCCTCCACGCGCTGAACCCGCTCTCCAAGGTCGCGGGCGTCGCCCCCGCGATGCTGCTGCTCATCTTCGTCCGCGACCTCGCCACACCCGCGGCGTTCCTCGCGCTCGGCTACATCACGCTGCTGATCGGGGCGCGGCTCACGCATCGCACGGCCGCCCTGCTCTTCCTCGCGGTGCCGCTCGGCATCCTCGCGATCGCGTTCGGCTTCTCGCTCTGGGTGGATGCCGAGCTCGTCAGCGCCAGTTCCCCGATCCTGACGATCGGCGACTGGACCCTGCATCAGGGCGCCCTCCTGATCGGCTTCGCCACGGCGCTCCGCCTGGGCGCGATCCTCTCCCTCGCGCTGATCGGCGGACTCACCACCACGGGGCCGAACCTCGTCCGCTCCAGCGTGCAGCAGCTGCGGGTCCCGTACCGGATCGGATACACGGCACTCGCGGCCTTCCGCTTCGTGCCCCGGTTCGGCTACGAGCTCTCGGTGATCCGCGCCGCCCACCGCGTCCGCGGGCACCACGGCGGGCGCGGCCCGTTCGCACGGATCGCCCGCGGCTGGGGCTACATCGTGCCGCTGCTCGCCGGCGCGATCCGTCACGCCGAGCGGGTCGCCCTCGCGATGGACTCCCGCGCCTTCGGCGCCCACACGACGCGCACCGAGCGCCACCTGGTGCCGTTCCGTGCGCGCGACATCGTCTTCATCGCCGTGAGCCTCGCGGCATCCGCGGTGATCTTCCTCTCGTTCTTCCCCTGGCAGCTCCCCTGAAAGGCGTCCTGATGGCGTTCAGCAAACTGGTCAAGCCCGAGACGGCCGGCCTCATCCACCTCACCGTGCAGCGCACCGAGCGGCTCTCCGCGCACTGGATCAGAGTCACGCTCGGCGGCGGCGAGATCGAGAAGTTCCGCGCGATGGGCTACGACCAGTGGTTCCGGCTGTTCCTCCCGATCGGCGGCGACGCCGGGCTCGAGCGGGTGCCGGCCAAGGCGAACAGGATGTTCGGATACCTGAAGTTCCTGCGTATCCCCGACGGCGAGCGCCCGGTCATGCGCAACTACAGCGTCCGCGCGTACCGGCCGGCGACTGCCGATGCCGGCGCCGAGATCGACGTCGATTTCGTGCTCCACGGGTCGGCAGCCGAGGGGACCGCGGGACCGGCCTCGCGCTGGGCCGAGACTTGCGCGCCGGGAGAGCACGTCCTCGTCATCGACGAGGGGCTCACGTTCAACCCTCAGCGCGGCGTCGACCGCGTGCTCCTGATCGGCGATGAGACCGCGCTGCCTGCGATCTCGTCGATCTGCGCGTCGCTGCCGTCGTCCGCGTCCGGCGTCGCGATCATCGAGGTGCCCTCGAGCGAGGACGCCCTCGAGTTCCCGCGACCCGCGGGCGTCGACGTGATCTGGATCACCCGGCCCCACGAGTTCGACCCCGGGCTGCTCGCCCTCGCCGCGCTGCGCGACACGATGCTCCCTGACGGGCCATTCCACGCCTACGCCGCCGGCGAGCAGGCCCTCGCGTCGGGGGTCCGCAAGCACCTGGTCGGCGAGCGCGGCGTCGACAAGAACCTCGTCAGCTTCTGCGGATACTGGCGGATCGGCGCCGCATCCCCTGCCTCGAAGGCCGCCCGCGAGGCCGCAGCGGAGCGCCTCGCATGAGCGGGACGGATGCCGTCGGCTCGAGCGGCGCGACTCCGGGTGCGGGGCCAGAAACGCACCCCACCCGCGGTGCGGGGTCAGAAACGCATCCGGATCAGCCCGCGAAGATGCACGATCGACCTCGCACGGCGGATGCCGGGCGCTTCCGCTTCTCGACCCGGCTGCGCAAGGCCGGCGTCGGCGGCCGCGTCCCCGCCGCACGCACGCGGTAGGGGTCGCGGGGGCGGCTTGCACCAGGGCACGAGGAAGGGCTCCGGATGCAGCATCCGGAGCCCTCCTCGAAACGATGCGTCAGCGCTTGCCGGCGATCTGACGACCGACCAGGTCGCGCATGATCTCGTTGGTGCCGCCGTAGATGCGGTGCACGCGGGCGTCGGTGAAGGCCCGCGCGATCGGGTACTCCATGATGTAGCCGTAGCCGCCATGCAGCTGCACGCCGATGTCGAGCACCTCCCATTCGCGCTCCGTCGTCCAGAACTTGACCTTCGCCGCGTCTTCGGGGGAGAGCCTGCTGTCCTTGTACGCGAGCAGCGCGCGGTCGACGTAGGCCCACATCGCGTCGGTCGTCGCGGCCATGTCGGCGAGACGGAAGCGGGTGTTCTGGAAGTCGGCGACGCGCTCGCCGAATGCCTCGCGGTCCTTCGTGTAGGCGACGGTCCAGCCCAGAGCCGCCTGCGCGGCGGCCGCGGCGGCGACGCCGATCGACAGGCGCTCGAGAGGCAGGTTCATCATCAGCTGGATGAAGCCCTGACCCTCCTTGCCGCTGATCAGGTTCTCGTCGGGGATGAACACGTCGGTGAAGCTGAGCTCGGCCGTGTCCCAGCCGTGGAAGCCCATCTTGCTGAGCTTCTTGCCCTGGTCGAAGCCCTCCATGCCCTTCTCGACGAGCAGCAGACTGAAGGCGTCGGGGCGGTTGCCCTCTCCGGTCTTCACGAAGGTCACGACGAGGTCGGCCGTGGAGCCGGAGGAGATGAACGTCTTCGCGCCGTTGAGGATGTACCCGCCGTCGACCTTCTTCGCGTTGGTCTTGATGCCACGGAGGTCGGAGCCCGCACCGGGGTCGGTCATGGCGAGAGCGCCGAGCACCTCACCGCTGGCCATGCGGGGCAGCCACTTCTCCTTCTGCTCCTGAGTGCCCATGTGCACGAGGTAGGGGACGGCGAGGTCGTCCTGGATGCCGAAGGCGCCGGCGAGGGAACCTGCGCCTGAGGCGATGACCTCCTCCATCACGATCGTGCGGAAGCGGTAGTCCTGGAGCATTCCGGCGCCGCCGAACTCCTCGGGGACCGAGAGGCCGATCAGACCAGCCTCGCCCGCGGCGAGCATGGTCGGGCGGTCGATCTCGCCGGCGGCGTCCCACTTCTCGATGGCCTCGTTCGTGACGTGGCGCTTGACGAAGTCCTTGACGAGGTCGCGGAATGCCTCGTGGTCCTCTTCGTAGATGTCGCGTTCCATGGGGTCCTCCGGTGAGTCTCGTGCGTCGTTGCTCCGGTGATTCTATGCCGGAAACATGGGCGAAGACAGCGATTTGTGAGAATGCGTCCCACAATTCGTGAGACTGGGTACCGCGATTGTCGGATGCCGCAACAGGCAGCCGGACCGACCGGATCAGTGCGCGTAGTCGGGTGCTGCGGGGAGGCCGAAGAACTCCTCGAGCGTGTGGAACCCGCCGTCGTGATAGGCGGCGGCGAGCTCGGTGCCGATGTACCGGAGGTGCCACGGCTCCGGCTGATATCCGGTCACTCCGGTGCCCACCTGCTCATAGCGGACGATGAAGCCGTGCTCCCAGGCATGCTCGGCGACCCACGCCCCCTGAGCGGTCGCGCCGAACGCCTCTATCCCGCCGCACTGCGGGCTGCAGGCGACGAGGTCGAGGGCGAGGCCGGTCTGATGCTCGCTGTGACCGGCGCGGGCGGACGCGGCATCCGCCTGGTCCTGCCCTCGGGACTCGACGTGGGTCGCGTGCGTGCGCACCTGCAGATCGTAGGAGCGGTAGCCGTTGTTCGCGCCGATCCGGCCGACCCCGGCGGCCTCCGCCGCGTCAGCCATGACGCCGACCGCAGCGGCGACGTCGGCGCGCGCACGCCCTGAGGCCGTCGTCATCTGCAGCGGCATCTCCGCCAGGGAGGCCGGGGCGAAGTCGACGGGGTCGAGCGGACGCGACTTGTTGACGACCACCCACACGTGGGCGGGATCGTCGAGCGAGACGCAGGGTGCGTTCCCGGCGATGACGGCAGCGCGGAAGCTCTCGCCGCCGCCGAAGCCGGCGATCGTGGCCGCGTCATCCGCCGAGGCGATCGCCTCCTGCACCACGGGCTCGGAGCAGGGGTCCGCTGCGACCGTCGCGCCGACCTGCACGGCAGGAACCTCCTGCACCAGAACCGGCTCGGGTATGGCCTGAACGCGCTCGGCCGAAGTGGCCACCGGAGCAGTCGCGATCGAGAGCAGGATTCCGATGGCGGTCACCGCGAGGCCGATCGGCAGCGCGGGTCCGTGGATCGGGGAACGCGGCGCCGCGTGCTGAGGCTGCGGCGCGGGATTCATGCTTCCATTCTCCCTCATTTCCTTTCGAACAGACTTCTGACCCGATGTTGACCGATTGTCGTTTCTATGTTCGAATGAAGGTATGCGGTGGCAGGGACAGAAGCTCGGAGAGGTGGATGCCGCTGCGCTCCCCGGTCTCGAGGCGCGGACCGGAATCCTGCGTACGGTCACCACGCCCGAGTTCGCCGGCATGACCTTCCACGAGGTGCTGTCGAAGTCGGCGCTGAACAAGGTGCCAGGAGCTTCGCGGATGCCGTTCGCCTGGACGATCAATCCGTACCGTGGATGCAGTCATGCATGCGTCTACTGCTTCGCCCGCGGCACTCACGAGTATCTCGACCTCGACGGCGGCTCCGACTTCGACTCGCAGATCGTCGTGAAGGTGAACGTGGTCGACGTGCTCGAACGCGAGCTGCGGCGCGGCAGCTGGCAGCACGAGACCGTGGCGCTGGGAACCAACACCGATCCGTATCAGCGTGCCGAGGGTCGCTACAAGCTGATGCCGGGGATCATCGAGACCCTCGCGGCATCCGGCACCCCGATGTCCGTGCTGACCAAGGGCACGCTGATCCGCCGCGACATCCCGTTGCTGGTGGAAGCGGCGCGGCGAGTGCCTGTGGACATCCAGATGTCCATCGCGATGTACGACGACGAGCTGCAGAAGGCGATCGAGCCGGGCACGCCGACGACCCAGGCGCGACTCGACACCGTGCGCGCGCTGACCGATGCCGGGTTCCGGGTCACCGTGTTCCTGATGCCGATCATGCCCCACATGACCGACTCCGTCGCGGCGATCGACAGCGCGCTGACGCGGATCAAGGAGTCAGGCGCCACTCGCGTGATCTACGGCGCGCTGCACCTGCGCCCTGGGGTGAAGCCGTGGTTCATGCAGTGGCTCGGCGATTTCCGTCCCGACCTCGTCTCGTCGTACCGGGGCCTGTACCCCGGCATGTCGGCAGAGGCGCCGAAGCCGTACCGGCAGTGGCTCGCGAAGCGCGCACGACCGCTCATCCGGATGCATGGCCTCGATGGCCGGCACGAGGACGACTACCCCGTGCGAGGCATGAGGCCCTCGCCGAGCTTCGCGACGGCGAAGGGCCCGCCGGCGACATCCGCACCGCTCCAGCCGATGCTCTTCTGATCCCCGCCCGCCGAGACGCCGCCGGCAGAACCCCTGTCGGCGGCGCGAGTTCCGCGCGACAATCAGGAGTGACCACGCTGGGGGTCGGACATGGCACGGATTCTCGTGAGCGCGATGCCGTTCACCGGACACGTCACGCCGATGCGAGCCGTCGCTCATGCGCTCGTGTCCCGCGGGCACCACGTGCGCTTCTACACGGGCAGCGCGTTCCGAGACGGCGTCGAAGCGTCCGGAGCATCCCTCGTCCCATGGCGAAGAGCGCCGGATTTCGACGAGACGGATCTGCCGGCGGCCTTCCCCCGCCTCGTCGGCAAGAAGGGGCTGCAGCAGCTCCTGATCAACGTGCAGGACGTCTTCATCGAGACCGCGCCGGCGCAGGTCGCCGATCTGCGCGAGGAGTTCGATCGCGAACCCTGGGACGCGATCGTGGGCGACGAGCTGTCGCTGGGAGCGGTGCTGTTCGATGAGCTGGAGCACACGCATCTGGCCACCGTCGCGGTGCTGCCCCTGCACCTGGCGGGATCTCAGGGTCCCCCGAGCGGATTGGGCCTTCAGCCCGGCCGGAACCCGGTGACACGGGCGCGCGATGCGCTGCTGCGAGCTGTCGTTCCGCTGATCTCACGTCCGATCCTCGGTCCGCTGTCCAGAGCCCGTGCGGCCGTCGACCTGCCCGCCTCGGGGCTGGGCCTTGATCGGATGCTCTTCTCACGCGAGCTCATCATCGCGTCGGGTTCTCCGATGCTCGACTTCCGCCGTACAGACCGACCGGACGAGCTGTCTTTCGTCGGACGACTCGCCACGCCCGCCTCGCCTGCTCCGACCCCCGCCGCCGACCTCCCGCCGTGGTGGGGCGACCTCGAGGGGCGCCGCGTGGTCCACGTGACCCAGGGGACGCTGAACACCGACCCGGACGACCTCATCAGGCCCGCCCTCGAAGCGCTCGCCGATCTCGACGCGCTCGTCGTCGTCGCGACAGGTGCGCTCGGCCGGAGCGAGCTTCCCTTCGCCGTGCCGCCGAACGCCCGCGTCGCCGGGTTCCTCCCCTACGCGCAGCTGCTCCCCCGCGTCGACACGATGATCACGAACGGCGGCTGGGGCGGCACCCTCGCCGCTCTCGAGCACGGCATTCCGCTGGTCATCGCCGGCGGCGAGCTCGACAAGCCCGAGATCGCCGCCCGAGTGGCGTGGACGGGCGCCGGCGTGAACCTGCGCACCGGCACCCCGAACGCCCGCCAGGTCGAGGCCGGCTACCGGCGGATCGTCACGGATCCGTCGGTCAGACAGGCAGCAGCCGGGGTCGCCGCCGAGCTGCGGTCGTTCGGCGGGGCGATTCGCGCTGCCGAGCTGATCGAAGAGCTCACGGCCGAGCGCAGGTCACCGGGCCCCGTCGTCGACGCGTAGGCTCGGTCGTTATGGCTATCGGTTCGACGATGCACACGTTCGATGTGCAGCTTGCAGACATGGACCGTGGTGTCTACGAGGACTTCTCCCTGCGCGTCGCGCGGCATCCTTCGGAGACTGATGCGTACATGCTCACCCGCGTCCTCGCGTACGGACTCGAGTTCACCGAGGGCATCACGTTCGGCGGCGGCATCTCCCAGACCGACGAGCCCGCCGTCCTCGTGCGCGACCTCACCGGCCTGACGACAGCCTGGATCGAGGTCGGCGCCCCCGACGCCGAGCGCCTGCACTACGGCAGCCGGCTCGCCGAGCGCACCGTCGTCTACACGCACCGCGACCCGGCGAAGGTCATGGCGCCGTGGGCTGACAAGCGCATCCATCGCTCCGAGGACATCCGGGTCTTCAGCTTCGACCCGGGCTTCATCGACTCGGCAGCTCCCCTCATCGAGCGTCGCAACACCATCACTCTGACCGTGACCGAGCAGGTGCTCTACCTCGACCTGAACGGCACGACGCTGACCTCGAGCATCCACGAGCACGCGCTCGCGTGACGCTCCGCGGCAGTCGCTGCGGCCACAGCGCCGCTCAGCATCCGCCGACTGCACGGCCTGTCGACGTCGAGTACTCGTGCACTCGGCGACGTCACGCGAAGTCGACGCGCAGTTCCCCTGAGCTCGGCGAGTTCACGTGAAGTCGACGAAGGCCCCGCACCGGCGGATGCCGGGACGGGGCCTTCGGAGCACGGCTCAGGACGTGAGGTCGGCGGCAGTCGGCACGCGACCCGCGATCTCCTCGATGATGTCGTCGTCGAGGCGCGCGTTCTCGAACGGCGCATCGATCTCCGCGCGCTGCAGCAGCTCCGTCATCCGGCGCTGACGCTGACGCGTGATGAGCGTCACGACGCGACCCGAGCGACCGGCGCGGCCGGTGCGGCCGGAGCGGTGCAGGTACGTCTTGTACTCGTCCGGAGCATCCGCCTGGACCACCAGATCGATGTCGTCGACGTGGATGCCGCGGGCGGCGACGTCCGTCGCGACCAGCACGCTCACGCGACCGGAGGTGAGCCGCTCGAGGTTCCGCGTGCGCTTGGCCTGGTTGAGATCGCCGTGCAGGGAGACGGCCGGGATGCCGGCGTCGTCGAACTGCTCGGCGAGCATGTCGGCGTAGGCACGGGTGCGGGCGAAGACCAGGGTCTTGCCTGCACGGTCGACCAGTGACGTGAGGATCTCGGCCTTGTCGCGGTGCTCGATCACGAGCACGCGGTGCTCGATCGTGCTGGAGTCCTGGTCCTCGCCCGCGACCTCGTATACGGCCGGGTCGACGAGGAACTCGTCGACGAGCGCGGCGACCTCACGGTCGAGCGTTGCCGAGAAGAGGAGCTTCTGGCTTCCGTCGGCGGTGTGGCGGAGGATGCGCTGCACCGGCTCGACGAACCCGAGCTCGCACATGTGGTCTGCCTCGTCGAGCACCGCGATGCGGCAGTCGGAGAGGTCGAGCTTGCCCTGGTTGATGAGGTCCTCGATGCGTCCGGGCGTGCCGATCACGATGTCGACGCCCTTCTTCAGCGCACCCACCTGGCGGCCCTGGGGGACGCCACCGTAGATCTGCGTGGTGAACAGGCCGACGCTGCGGGCGATCGGCTGGATCGTGCGGTCGATCTGCAGCGCGAGCTCACGCGTCGGGGCGAGGATGATCGCACGCGGCGAGCGGCCGAACTCGCGGCGCTTGCCGGCCTGCGACTTCAGGACGTTCTCGACGAGCGGTGCGCCGAACGCGATGGTCTTGCCGGAGCCGGTGCGGCCGCGGGCGAGGACGTCGCGGCCCTCGAGCACGGCCGGGATGCTGGCGGCCTGGATCGGGAACGGCGTCGCCGCGCCCATGCCGACGAGGGTCTCGACGATGTTGGAGCCGAGGCCGAGATCGGCGAAGCTCACGCCATCGACCTCGACGGCCGCGACGGACTTCGCCTCGAGGCGCTCGTGCACGACGTCATCCGTCGGCTCGAACGCGGCCTTCGGGGTCTTGTTCCAGTCATCGCGGCTGGGACGGGTGTCGCGAGCGGTGCGGTCGTCACGACGGGGACGCTCGGTGCGGTACGCGCCACCGGTCGACGGGCGCGAGCGCTCGTCGCGGCCGCCCTCGATCGAACGCTGCGTGCGGTCGCGGTCGAAGGCACGGCGTGCGCGATCGGCGTCGAAGGAGCGCTCAGGGCGCTCGGCTGCTCGATCGAAGCGCTGGGCCCCTGAGCCTGTCGAAGGGCGCGGACGGTCGTCACGGTCGAAACGGGGACGCTCGGCCCCACGGTCGCTGTTGTAGCGGGGACGCTCGGCACCGCGATCGCTGTTGAAGCGCGGGCGCTCGGTGCGGTCGCCGGCACGGTTCGGTCGGTCGCCGAAGCCACGGTCGTCACGACGCGGACGGTCGTCCCGCTCGAAACGAGGGCGCTCGGCACGATCGAAACGCTGGGTCCCTGAGCCTGTCGAAGGGCGGGGACGCTCGGCGCCGCGGTCGTCGCGGTAGGAACCGGGACCGGTGGGGCGCTGGCCGGTGGGGCGCTGGCCGGTGCGCTCGAAGCGCTGGCCGCCACGGTCGCCGGCACGGTTCGGCCGGTCGCCGAAGCCACGGTCGTCACGACGCGGACGGTCGTCCCGCTCGAAACGAGGACGCTCGGCACGATCGAAACGCTGGGTCCCTGAGCCTGTCGAAGGGCGAGGACGCTCGCCACCGCGGTCGAATCGCGGACGCTCGCCGCGCTCGTCACGGTGGTGCGGAGCCTCACGGCGACCGGACTCGGCGCGGTTGCGGATGCCGCGGGCCTCGTCGCGGCCCGCGCGCTCCTGCGCGTTCCAGCGCTGCTTGGGCGCGCCGCCCTCCGCCTCGGCGGGGCGGTAGCCGCGGTGGCCGGCGCTGCGGCTGCCGGGGCCGGTCGGCGCCGTGCGCCGCTCACCGGCATCCACTCGTCCGCCGCGCGAATCGCGGGCGCCGTCGCGGGCGCCGGCGCCGGCGTGGCGGTCGTGGAACGAGGTCTTCTTCGCGCCGTAGCGGGGCTCGAAGTTGGCGGACGGGCGTCCGCCGCGGGGCTTCTTGTTCTTGGGCATCGGTTGTGTCCTTCTGAGTTCTCGCACGAGAACAGCGCCGCGCACACGCGCGAGCACCACGCCTGAGCGCGGGTCCGGACTGTCAGCGGCCGGGGCCATTCATGTGATGGTTGATTTGCGTCGATCGACGCTCACCATCGGCCCCTGGACTCACACTTCTTACACAAAAACGTCCGCGCCATGCGCGGGTGTCCGAAGCCGACCCCGGAAGTCTACCGGTCGCACCTGAGAATCCTCCCCGTACGATTGCGGGGTGAACAACGTCTCCCCCACCGGCCGCCAGGTCGAGCTCCGGCTCGGCGACGTCGACGCGCAGATCGCCCAGGTCGGCGCGTCCCTCCGCTCGCTCCGCATCGGCGGCATCGACCTCGTGCCGCCGTATCCGCTGGACGAGCCCACGCCATCATGCTCAGGGGTGGTGCTCGCGCCCTGGCCCAATCGCGTGCGCGACGGGCTGTGGGACGACGAGGGATCCAGCCGTCAGCTCGCGATCACCGAGCCGAAGTTCGGCAACGCCAGCCATGGACTGCTGCGATTCACGGCGTACGAGATCGAGCAGGCGGATGCAGGGGCCGCCACGCTGCATGCCACGATCGTTCCGCAGACGGGCTACCCGTACCTGATCGAGACGAACGTCACCTACTCGCTGCATGCCGCGGGCGTCGAGGTCACCCACGCGCTCACCAACCGGTCGGCGACCGCGGCGCCCGTCGCACTCGGCACGCACCCGTTCGTCACCATCGGCGACGTCGACCCGCACGAGCTGGTGCTGCGCATCCCCGCGGCGACCGCCTTCGACACCGACGAGCGGATGCTGCCCACCGGCACCAGCCCCGCAGAGGCCGCGCTGCGCGACGGCATCCGGCTCGGGGATGCCGACCTCGACACCGGCTTCACCGCTCTGATCCGCGACGCCGACGGACGCGTCAGGACCACGCTCACCGCCCCCGACGGCCGCCGTGTGACGCTGTGGCAGGGCGAAGGCTTCGACTACCTGCAGGTGTACACGACGCCCGGCTACCCCGGTCAGGCCCTGGCGGTCGCGATCGAGCCGATGACGGCGCCGGCCGAAGCGCTGAACAGCGGCCTCGGCATCCGTCGCCTCGCCCCGGGCGAGACCTGGACGCTCAGCTGGGGCATCGAGCTCGGCTGAGTCCGGCAGGTGCCGTGCACCGAGCGTGCCGCGCCGGGTGCGCGTTGTCGTCGTCTTTCGTCCGCGAGATGACGACGCCGCGCACCTCGACGAGGTGACTGCCACGTCGCCCGCCCGCGGGTGCGCCTTGTGGTCGCCCTTCGGGTGGAAGGCGACGACAGGGCGCAGCTCGAGAGCCGCGCGCGCTGTGGGTTCCCTCACTCGAGCGGGTGTTCGCGCAACTGCCGGCGGGTGGGCTGCGGCGCCTGCGACAGGTCGCCGACGGGGGCGGATGCCGCGGCATCCTGCTCCCCCGACGACGCGGTGCCTGTCGCGGGATCCCCGCCGACAGCATCCGCTCCGCCCTTGCGCGCCCTGCGCCGCTCCCTGGCACCCTCGACGAGGTTGTAGAGCGTCGGCAGCACGACCAGCGTGAGCACGGTCGACGAGACGAGCCCGCCGATCACGACGATCGCGAGAGGCTGCGAGATGAACCCGCCGTGACCGGTGATGCCGAGGGCCATCGGGGTCAGGGCGAAGATCGTCGCGAGGGCGGTCATCAGGATCGGGCGAAGACGCTTCTCGCCGCCGGCCATCACGGCCTCGGCCGTGGGCAGTCCCTTCTCGCGGTACTGGTTGACGAGATCGACGAGCACGATCGCATTCGTCACCACGATGCCGATCAGCATCAGCACGCCGATCAGCGAGGCGACGCCGAGCGGCACGCCGGTGACGATCTGCAGCAGGATCGCGCCGGTCGCCGCGAACGGCACCGAGACGAGCAGCAGCAGCGGCTGACGCAGCGACTTGAACGTCGCCACCATCACCACGTAGACGATCAGGATCGCGGCGAGCATCGCGAGGCCGAGCTGCGAGAACGAGTCGGCCTGCTGGGTGGCCACGCCACCCACGGCGGCAGAGGCCCCGTCCGGCAGGTCCGCCGCGGCGAGCGCCTCGTTCACCGACTGAGTGGCGACGGCGAGGTTGTCGGACGCAGGCGGCACGGTGATCGTCGCGGTGCGGCGGCCCTGCTCGGTGGTGATCGAGGTCGGGCTGTTGCGCTCCTCGACGGCGGCGATGTCCTGCAGCTGCACGATGCCGAGCGGCGTCGTGATCGCCAGCTCGCGCAGTGCCTGCGCGGTGGCCGGCGGCTCGGAGGTCGTCAGGTACACGGTGAGCGCGGTGTCGTCGATCTCGACCGAGCCGAGCTGCTGCGGGCGCATCGTGTTCGACACGATCGTGCCGACCGCGACCTCGGACAGACCGCGCTCCGCCGCCGCGTCCCTGTCGACGACGACAGCGAGGTACGGGAGAGACGCTGCGAGGTTGTCTGTCACCTGACCGATGCCGTCGCGGCCGTCGAGCTCGGCCACCACGGCCGCCGTGGCGGTCTCGAGGTCCTCCGAGTTCGATGCCGAGACGGAGATCTCGATGTCGCTGGAGCCGAGGCCGGTGGATGCCGCGACCGACACCTCGCCGACGTCGGACAGCCCGTCGATCGCGTCCTGCACGTCGGCGCGCAGCTGCTCCTGGTCGGCGTCGCCGTCGGTGAGCACCGAGTAGGTCACGCCTGCACTGCCGGAGAAGGCATCCCGCAGTGCGGAGCCGCTCGACCCGATCGACGCCTGCACATGCTCGATGCCGTCGATCTCGAGCAGCGCCTCCTCGACGGCGATCGCCGCCTCCGACTTCGTCTCGAGGCTCGCGGTGGGACCGAGGTCCTGCGTGACCCGCATCGTGTTCTGACCGGAATCGCTGAGGAAGTTGATCTTCATCAGAGGCGCGGCGGCGAGCGTGGCCCCGAGCACGACGACCGCGATGATCACAGTGATGCCGGAGTGCTTCAGGGTCCAGCCGAGGATCGGCCGGTACGCACGCTGCAGAGGTGTGGGCGGAGCATCCGGATGCTCCGGATCGATCGCGCTTCCGGTGGCATCGAGCAGCGGCTTGCCCGGGCGGAGGAACCAGTACGCGAGCACCGGCACGATCGTCAGCGACACGAGCAGCGAGGCGACCATGGCGATCGTCACCGTCATCGCGAACGGCCGGAACAGCTCGCCGACCATGTCGCCGACGAACACGATCGGCAGGAACACCGCGACCGTCGTGATGGTGGAGGCGGTGACGGCCATCGCGACCTCGCGCACCGCCAGCCGGATCGCGTCCCCCTTGTCGGCGTCGCCGACGTAGTGGCGCTTGATGTTCTCGATCACGACGATCGAGTCGTCGACCACTCGTCCGATCGCGATCGTGAGCGCACCGAGGGTGAGCACGTTCAGCGAGTACCCGAAGGCCTGCAGGCCGATGAACGTGATCAGCACGCTCGTCGGGATCGAGATCGCGGTGACGAGAGTCGAGCGCACAGACAGCAGGAAGACCAGGATGACGATGACGGCGAACACGAGACCGAGCAGACCCTCGGTCGCCAGGGTGTCGATGGACTGCACGATGAACGGCGCCTGATCGAAGATGATCGTGAACTCGGCATCCGGGAACGCCTCGCCGATCTCGTCGAGGGCCGCGATGACGCCCTTCGAGACCTCGACCGTGTTCGCGGCGGGCAGCTTCGTGATCGAGATGGAGAGCGCGTCCTCGCCGTCGACGCGCGAGATCGATGACACCGGGTCGGCCTCCTGCGCGACGGTCGCGACGTCGCCGATGGTCAGGGCGGTGCCGACCAGAGGGAGTGCGGCGATCTCGTCGACGCTCGTGATCTTCGCACCGGTCTGGACCGTGAGGGTCTGGCCGTCCTCGGTGATGTCGCCGCCGGGGAACAGCGTGCCGTTCTGCTGCAGCGCCCCGGTGATGGCCTGCGTGGTCTGCCGCTCGGCGGCGAGCTTCGCGGCATCCGGTGTGATGGTGATGCGCTGGCCGACGCCGCCGACGATCTGGGCGGCGTTCACGCCATCGACGTCCTCCAGCTCAGGGATGGCGACCGTCTCGAGCTCCGCCTGCGCGTTCTCGGCGTCGTCGAAGCCGGTGACGGCGACCTGGATCACCGGGAAGTCGTCGATCGACACCGACAGCACCTGCGGGCTCACGTCATCCGGCAGCTGCTGCGAGATCCGGTTGAGCGCCTGCTGGATCTTCTGCTCGGCGGTGGCGAGGTTCGTGCCGTAGGTGAACATCGCCTGCACGATCGAGGCGTTCGTGGTGCTGGTCGCGGTGGTCGACTCGAGACCGGCGACCCCCTGGATCGCCGACTCGATGGGGGTCGACACGTCGTTCTCGACGACCTCGGGCGAGGCGCCGGGGTAGCTCGTCATGACGACGAGGGCCGGCAGCTCCAGTGACGGGATCAGCTCCTGCTTGAGGTTCGTCAGCGCGAGCCCGCCGAACACCGCGGCGACGATCGTGATGAGCGCGATCAGCGCGCGGTTCTTCAGGCTGAGGACGGCGAGGTTCGACAAGACGGTTCTCTCTCAGTCGGTGCGGCGGGAGTGCGGTGCGGATGCTGCGGGGGCGGACTCCGGCGTGAGGATGCCGGTGAGCGCGTCGCGGATGAGGCTCTCGGCGAGCGGCTCGTCGTGAATCTGCGCGTGCCAGAGTACGCCGTCGATGAAGACGGCAGCCGCCCTGGCACGGTCGCGCCCGTGGACGGGGGCGATGAAGCCGACGACCTCGTCGGACCAGTGCCTCGCCAGTTCGCGAACACGCGGGTCGTGCACGGCCGCGGTCACCACCGCGCGATCGGCCTGGACGGCGCGGGCGTCTTCGAGGCTCCGGTGGATCAGGCTCGCGAGCCCCGCCGGCGTGACTCCGTCGGCGATCACGGCCTGGCGGGTGATCTCGATGCGCGTCTCGACCTCGTCGGCGAGCGACCGGAGCGCGGCGTCGCGGAGGTCGTCGAGCGTGGCGAAGTACTGGGTGGTCGCCCCGAGGGGGACACCGGCACGGGCCGCGACCTTGCGGTGGGTGATCGCGTCGACGCCGATCTCGACGATGAGCTCGGAGGCGGCGATCACGATCTCGCGGCGGCGCGCCTCAGGGTCGCGTCGCCTGCGCGTGCGCTCCGTCATCCCCACCCCCAGTACGTCTGTACATGTACATTTGTACAGTTTCGCGGTGGGAGGACGCTGGGAGCCGAAACGGCATCCAAGACCGTCGGGTTCTAGTTGTACCCGGCCATCAGGTTGGTAACAGGCGGCTGATCGGCGGGTGGCCTCCGAGTGCGCTGTGGCGACGTTCATTGCTGTAGTGCTCGAGCCAGGGCGCAAGGGCTGCGGTCCGTTCAGTGTTGTTAGTGAAGGTTTGGCGGTAGGCCCACTCGGTCGCCAGGGTCCGGTTCAGTCGTTCGACCTTGCCGTTCTGCCAAGGACAGTGGGGCTTGATGAAGATCTGCCGGACCCCGTGCTCGGCGCACACGGCACGTAGCGACCAGCGGTAGGCCCAGGCGTTGTCGGTCATCAACCGCTCGATCCGGGCGCGATTCAGAGCAGGGAGCCGAGCGCGAGACCGAGGCCCGCTGCGGCCAGGCTGAGAACCAGCATCCCCACCGCGTTGAAGGCGGATGCCGGCCGCTCGCCGTCGCGCCAGAGCGCGACCGTGTCGAGCATCGCCGTGCTGAACGTCGTGTAGCCGCCGAGGAGCCCGGCGCCGAGCAGCAGCGCCTGGTCGGGCAGCGCCGTGGTGACGACCCCGAGGGCGAAGGATCCCGAGAGGTTCACGAGCAGGATCCCCCACGGGAAGCGGCGGCCGGCGAGCTTCGCGATGCCGAGGTCCGCGAGGTAGCGCAGCGCGGCCCCGACGCCTCCGGCGAGCGCGGTGCCGACGAAGAGCAGCGGCGTCATGAGGCGGCTCCGGCCGGGGTGCGGGTGCCCCGCGGGCGGCCGATGCGCAACCCGACGGCAGCCGCGACGAGTCCGAGCACTAGGCTGCCCGCGGCGTAGGCGAAGGCGAGGAGCGGAGCATCCGTCCACAGCGCGATCGTTCCGGTCATGAACGCGCTGTACGTCGTGAAGCCGCCGAGCATCCCGGTGCCGAGGAACACCCTCAGCCCGGTCGTGCCGGGCAGGCGCGCGGCGAGGACGCCGATCAGCAGCGAGCCGAGCACGTTCACCAGCAGCGTGGCGATCGGGAAGCCGCCGGCATCCGGAATCCAGACCCCGATCGCGAGCCGAGCCGCCGTGCCGATCGCGCCGCCCGCGAAGACGAGCAGCAGGAGGCGGAGGGTCACGCCGCCACTCTAGCCGCGTACGCGTCGCCCGCTCCCCGCATCATGGCAGGTCGTCCCAGCCGCGCTGGGGCTCGCCGCAGTTCTCGCGGAACACGTACTGCGAGACGAGCTTGCGCTGGTGGCTCGACCAGTCGATGGCCGGCCGCCGCTGATCGGGCGGCAGGTAGCCGAGACGGTAGACGGCCATCAGTTCGAGGTCGTCTGGCACTCGCAGCAGCGCGACGATCTCCTCCCAGCGGCCGGGAACCTCCATCGGGAACGAGATGAGCTGGATGCCCATGCCGAGCTCGACGGTGGTGAGCCAGACGTTCTCCATCGCCGCGCCCATGCTGAACACCGAGTAGAACGACGAAAGCTGCCCCGGTCGGTACTCGCGGCGATCGAGCATCACGGCGAGGAGCAGCGGGGAGCCGGCGACCAGCTTGTGGTTCTCCTCGCCCAGGGTCTTCGGCACGCCGAACGTGTTCATCAGCGTCTGACCGCGCTTGGTGAACACCTGGCTCGTGAAGGGCCGCAGCGCCGCGGGGAGCCTGTCGAACAGCATCCCGCTGCGCTTCTCCTCCATCTCGGCCTGGCTGAAGCGGAAGTACGGCTTGTACCGCTCGAAGAAGGTGCCGTTCGACATCGCCTCGGTCATGCTCACGCCCGAGATGCGTGCGATCCGGTCGATCGTGTCGCGGCTCTCGATGACGACGAACCGCCACGGCTGGCTGTTCAGCTGCGAGGGAGCGCGCCCCGCGGCCTCGAGCAGGATCCGCTGATGCTCCTCCGACACCGGATCGGGCAGGAACGGCCCGTTCGTGGTCTTGCGGCGGCGGATGGCGTCGAGCAGCTCCATGCAGTCACTTCCGGTCGGTGGCCAGATATGCGCAGACGAGGCCCGCGACGATGAACGGGGCCGCGGCGAGCGCGATGAGCGGATGCCGCCGGCCACGGGTGCCCACGTACGGAATGGCGGCGATCGGCGCGGCAGCCGGTGCGATGGCGAGAGCCGCACGGCGGCTCTCGCGCCTCGGTCGCCCCCACAGGAACGAGGAGAACGCGGCGGTGCGTCGGCTGCGGCGTAGGGCCATGCGATGACCCTACGCCGTGCCCCTACAGGTTCGCTTCCGCGTACACGCGGAGCGCGTCGCGGACGAACTCCGCGCCCTGGGTGCCACCCGCCGAGGTGGCGTAGTTCGCGCCGAAGCGCGGGTCGGCGACGTACATCTCGCCGAGTCCGAGCACGTACGCCTTGACGTCTCCGCCCGGCACCGCGGCCGGGGTGCCCGGAATGCCCGTGAGCCACTCCACGTGGCGCCGCGCGACGTCCTGAGCATCGGCGGATGCCGGGTCGATGCCGCTCTCCGCGGCGGCGATCCAGTCGCGCCCGAGGTCGGACACGCGCTGCTGCCACTCGGAGCGCTCGGCATCCGTCATCCCCCGCCACCAGCGGTCGCTGTCGGCGTAGGCCTTCTTGCCCCAGCGCTCCTCGACCTCCTCCCGGTACCGGGTGTGGTCGAAGCCGTCGAACATGTTCTCTGCCATGAGTTCTTCACCTCCTCTCAATGCGTTGATGGTGGATTCGACCGACGCGATCTGCCGCGCCAGCCTGGCCTGCTCCTCGCGCAGCAGCGCGAGGTGGGTCTCGAGAGCCGATCCCGTATCCTGCTGGGCCCCTGAGCCTGTCGAAGGGTCGAGCACCTCGCCGATCTGCGGAAGTCCGAGACCGAGTTCGCGCAGCAGCAGGATCCGCTGCAGCCGCACGAGCGCGTGCTCGTCGTAGTGCCGGTAGCCGTTGTGCGCGATGCGCGTCGGCGGCAGCAGTCCGATGTCGTCGTAGTGACGCAGCGTTCTGCTTGTGGTGCCGGCAAGCCGGGCGATCTCCTGGATCGACCAGTCACGACGGTCCATGACGCCTCCTTCCGTTCTCGGTTGCTTCCACCGTAGAAGTTGACGTTGCGTCAATGTCAAGCGGAGGCCGCCCGGAGTTCGCCGCGGGACCTGCGAGCAACCTCGCGGCAACATCTGCGCTATCCATCCGAAACCCGGAGTCGCTACGGTCGAAGCGTGACCGCCACGCATCCCCTCGCCCTCGCCCCCGTGACCGCTCCGCCGCGCACCGCCGACGCGTTCGCCGCGCAGTTCCTGCACAACCTCAACTTCGACAGGGGCGTCGCCCTGTCGGCATCCAGTGCGAACGATCGCTACCTGGCGCTCGCGCACACCGTACGCGACCACCTGATGGCGCAATGGCTGGAGGACCTGAGGCACCAGAAGCAGACGCAGGCGAAGTCCGTCTGCTACCTCTCCGCCGAGTACCTGCTCGGCAGGCAGCTCGATAACAACCTCCTCGCCGGCGGTCTCGCAGAAGTCGCCGCGGAGGCCCTCTCCGCGTGCGGGGTCGACCTCGACGAGCTGCGAGCGCATGAGGTCGAGCCCGGTCTCGGCAACGGCGGGCTCGGCCGCCTCGCGGCCTGCTTCATCGACTCGCTCGCGACCCTCGGCGCGCCCAGCATCGGTTACGGCATCCGCTACGAGTACGGGATCTTCCGGCAGACGTTCGTCGACGGCCAGCAGGTGGAGCAGCCGGATGCCTGGCTGTCGCTCGGCTCGCCGTGGGAGGTCGCGCGCCCCGAGGAGGCGCAGACCATCGCGTTCGGCGGTCACACCGAGACCTTCGACGAGCAGGGGGTCTCACGCACCCGGTGGATCCCCGCCTGGACGGTGCAGGCGGTGCCGTACAACCTCATGGTCCCGGGATTCCAGAACGGCCGCGTGAACACCCTGCGCCTGTGGAGCGCGAAGGCCACGAACGCCTTCGACCTCCGGATCTTCAACTCCGGCGACTACGAGGAGGCCGTGCGCGCGCAGACCTTCGCCGAGAACATCTCGAAGGTGCTGTACCCCGAGGACTCCACCCCGCAGGGCAAGGAGCTGCGCCTCCAGCAGCAGTACTTCTTCGTCGCGGCATCCATCCACGACTTCCTCGGCACCATGCTCTCCGAGGACTACGACCTGTCGAACCTGCCCGCGCGCGTGATCTTCCAGCTGAACGACACGCACCCGGTGATCGCGGTGCCCGAGCTCATGCGCGTGCTCGTCGACGAGAAGGGGATGCCGTGGGATGCCGCGTGGGCGATCACGCGGCAGTGCTTCGCGTACACGTGTCACACGCTGCTCCCCGAGGCTCTCGAGGTCTGGCCGGTCGAGCTGCTCGGCCGGCTCCTGCCCCGCCATCTGGAGATCATCTACCGGATCAACGAGGAGTTCCTCGCCGAGGTGCGCGAGCGCTACGGCGACGACGAGATGCGCATCCGCAACATGTCGATCATCGTCGAGCATCCGGTCCGCTCCGTGCGGATGGCGTACCTCGCGACGGTCGCCGGCGCCAAGGTGAACGGCGTGGCCGAGCTGCACTCCCAGCTGCTGCGCGACAAGGTGCTGACGGACTTCGACGACTTCTACCCGGAGAAGTTCACCAACGTCACCAACGGCGTCACCCCCCGGCGCTTCCTGCGTCTCGCCAACCCCGAGCTCTCCGATCTCATCACCGAGGCGATCGGAGACGGCTGGGTCACGGATCTCGCGCGCCTGCGGGAGCTCGAGCCGCTCGCGGAGGACGCGGGTTTCCGCGCCGCATTCGGCGAGGTGAAGGCGGCGAACAAGCGTCGCCTGAACGACGTGCTGCGTGAGCGCGACGGCCTCGAAGTCGGTGACGGGCACATGCTCGACGTGATGGTGAAGCGCCTGCACGAGTACAAGCGCCAGATGCTCAAGGTGCTGCACATCGTGTCGACCTACGAGGGCGTGGTCTCGGGGCGGATCGCGGCATCCGACGTCCAGCCCCGCACCGCGATCTTCGGCGCCAAGGCCGCGCCTGGCTACGCGATGGCGAAGCGCATCATCCACCTGATCAACGCCGTCGGCTCGGTCGTCAACGCGGATCCCCGGCTCGAAGGGCGCCTGAAAGTCGTCTTCCCGCCGAACTACAACGTGACGCTCGCCGAGCGGGTGATCCCCGCCGCCGACCTGTCGGAGCAGATCTCGCTCGCCGGCAAGGAGGCGTCCGGCACCGGCAACATGAAGTTCGCGCTGAACGGGGCGCTCACGATCGGCACGGACGACGGCGCGAACGTCGAGATCCGCGAGCTCGTCGGCGACGAGAACTTCTTCCTGTTCGGGATGAGCGAGCCCGAGGCCGAGGCGCTCACAGTGAGCGGCTACCGGCCGAGCGAGTACTACCAGGCGGACGCAGGGCTGCGCGCCGCCGTCGACCTGATCGCGTCCGGCGCGTTCTCCGGCGGCGACCGCTCGGTGTTCGAGCCGGTGGTGTCGAACCTGCTCTACGAGGACAGGTTCATGGTGCTCGCCGACTACGCCCCGTACATCGCCGCACAGGAGCGGGTGGATGCCGTATACGCCGATCACGACGCCTGGACGCGATCCGCGATCCTCAACGTCGCCCGCACCGGGTTCTTCTCGTCGGACCGCTCGATCCGCGACTACATCGACCGGATCTGGCACACGCCGCCGCTGGACTGACCTGGCAGGTTGCCGAGAGCCGGTCCCAGAGGTTGACAAAGTCGAGATATATCGTGTTACAGTGCTCAAACACGATATATCGTGATCCCTCAACCCAGGAGAAGCAGACATGACCGAGAAGTGGCTCATCGCCCCCGGCGAGGAACGCGTGATCGACATCGAGAACGTCAGCAGGCTGAAGATCGGCCTCGTCGGCGGACAGGTCGACGTGATCGCGCACGACGAGCCGGGCATCCGCATCGAGGTGCACGGCGTCACCATCAAGGACCTCCGCGTCGAATCGAACGACGGCGAGGTCGAGATCGACCACCCGCAGCTCGGCTGGGACAACTTCCTCGAGGTGTTCCGCAACTTCGGCTCGGGCGGCCCCAAGGCCGAGGTGAGCGTGGCAGTCCCCCGCTCGATCGCCCTGAACCTCGGCGTGGTGAGCGCAGGGGCGCTGGTCTCCGGCATCCGCAACGACGCCCGGCTGAACACGGTCTCCGGCGACATCATCGTCGACACCCTGATCGGCGATCTGACGGTCAACACGGTGTCGGGCGACGTGCAGGTGCGCGGGCTCACCGGATCGATCAACGCGAACAGCGTCTCCGGCGACATCGCCGTGACCGGCACCGTGCGCAAGGCCACGGTCGACATCGTCTCCGGCGCGACGCTGGTGGATGCCGCGGGCGACGTGAACACGATCACCGTGAACTCCGTGTCGGGCGGCACCACGGTGCGCCTGGATGAGTCGCTCGCCGCGAACTACGTGGTGCGCTCGCTGAGCGGGCGGCTGCTGATCGACGGCGTCGAGCGCAGCTCGTCGGGCCCGAGCAACTACTCGGGTTCGTCCGGTGAGCTCGCCGGCCGCTTCGTCGACCTTCGGGCCAACTCCGTCTCCGGCGGGGTCACCGTGCTCCGCCGCGCGCCGCAGACCATCACGAACGATGCGGAGTGGGAAGCATGAGCCCCGCCGTCTTCTCCCACGGCGACCTGCGGCTGTACCTGCTGTCGCTGCTCGCCGAGGCGCCGCAGCACGGCTACGGCATCATCCAGGCGCTCACCGACCGCACCGGCGGCACCTACACCCCGAGCGCCGGCACGATCTACCCGCGCCTCGCGAAGCTCGAGGAGGAGGGGATGGTGACCAAGACCGTCGACGGCCGCACCACGATCTACGCGATCACGGATGCCGGACGCGCCGAGCTCGCGTCGCGCGAGGGCGACCTGGCCGGGATCGAGGCCGGGCTCACCGATTCGGTCCGGCTGATCGCGAACGAGGTGCGGCAGAGCGTGAAGGAGGCGATGAAGAGCCTTCGGGCCGACCTCGCCAGCGCCGAGAAGGACGAGCGCCAGGCGTCGAAGAGCCGCCCGCGCACGCCCGTCGACGACGAGCGCATCATCAGCCGCGAGGAGATGCACCGAGCGGATGCCGCGATCAACGCGTTCCGCGCACGCGTGCGCACAGACCTGCGCACGCACGTCGCCAGAGGCGGGCTGCTTCCGGCATCCGTCGTCAACGACCTCGACGACGCACTGGATGCCGCGGCCCGCGGGGTCACCGCGGCGCTCGCCTCGCTCAACGGGCGCTGAGCCCTCGGCATCCGCTCTGTCCCCCGCTCACGAGGGTGGCGGAGCGGATGCCGGCGGCCCGACTACTCCGTCCAGATCTCCTTCTGGTCGTCCGGGACGGGCTCGCCGAGCGGCACGACGAGGATGGAGCGGTGCTGGCGGTGCGCGAGGCGGGCGGCGACCGAACCGGTGAAGAACTCCCGGATCGACTCGCCGATGCCGCGCTTGCGCGTGCCGACGACGATCAGCTGGGCATCGAGCTTGTTCGCGAGCTGCTTGATCGCGAGGGCAGGGTCGCCGACGAGCTGCCGGGCGGTCCAGGTGAGTCCCGTTCCGTCGAGCGCGGCCGCGGCGGCGGCCTGCACCGCCTCGAACTCGGCGGCGCCGGCCTCGAAGTTGATGTCGATCGGCGCGGAGTGCACGTAGCCGTCCGGATCCTCGTAGGTGACGAAGCGGGTGACGTCGACGTGCGCGACGACGAGCGGGACTCCGAGCAGCCGCGCATAGCGCATGGCCTCGTCCAGCACGTGCGGCGCCTGGTCGGGCTGCATCCCGACGATGACCGCCTTCTGCAGGGCCGCGTTCTGGGCGGACTCCTCGGACGGAGTGGAGGTGCTGTCGGTCATGAGATCGCTCCAATCGCCAGCCTGGCATCAGCCAGAGGGTCTTTCCCGCATGCTATTCTGAATGCTACTCTTACCGGCCGCGAGCCGGTGTCGTGAATGCATCGGGCCCTTGGTTGCCCGCAGCTTAACTCGTGAGGGGGTCTCGCGCATGGGCCGTGGCCGTCAAAAGGCGAAACACACCAAAATCGCCCGCGAACTCAAGTCGTTCAGTCCGTCTGTGAACTATTCGGCTCTGGAACGCGAGCTCGGGCATCCGAGCGACTCGGAACCCGAGTACGTCGACAAGTGGGCGGATGAATACGCCGACGAAGACGAGGACGAATTGGAAAAGGCTTAGCCGCTTTCCGCTCGTCGTCACCCCCGTGCGTCGCACGGGGGTTTCGTCGTGCCGATGCCGCTCTCTCCCGGGCTGATGTGGCGGGACCGGCGTGCCATCGACGAGGTTCCGCGACGAGCCACACCAGGAAGGCGGCCGGCGACCCGCAGGCGCCGATCTGAGCAGGCCGCGTCTCACCAGCGCCCGTGCCGGCGCTCCCACTCCTCTTCGACCGTGCTGCGGCGGCCGGCGATGTACCCCGCGGGGATCGATGCCACCAGCACGGCGGCGAGGACCAGCAGCGGGACCTGCCATGCTCCGGTCACGTCGTGCAGGAATCCGATCAGCAGCGGGAACACCGCGGCGAGCGCGTAGCCGAAGCTCTGCACGAAGCCGCTCAGCGCGACGGCGCTCTCGGGGGTGCGCGCGCGGATGCTCAGCAGCACGAGACTCAGCGGGAACAGCAGCGCGCACAGCCCGAAGACGCCCACCCACAGCGGAAGTGCCGCGGTCGGGGCGATCAGGAGGCCGGTGAGGCCGGCGAGACCGCAGGCGACCCCGACGAAGTACAGCGGCCTGGTCGCCTGGAAGCGCACGACGAGCACCGGCACGACGAGAGATGCGGGCAGCCCCACCAGCGCGAACAGCGACAGCAGCAGACCGGCGCCGGCAGGGGTGACCCCGCCGATGTCGACGAGCATGGTCGGCATCCAGGCGAAGGAGACGTAGGCCATCGTGGACGAGGTGCCGAACACCGCGGCGATCGCCCATGCGAGCGGTATGCGCCGGAGCCTGCCGAAGATCCTCGGATTCGCGGGCGACGTCGTGATCGGCCCCGTCGCGATCGAGGCCGCGTCCTGGCGCCCGTCGTCTTCAGGCGCAGGCTCCCGCAGGACGGGCGGCGTCTCGGGTACGGAGGCGCTCCGGCCGGTGACGATGAGGGTGATCCACGGCACGAGAGCGATCGCGGCGAACACCCCCCAGAGACCGAGCGACACCCGCCAGCCGAGCGAGTCGGCGACCGGGACGGCGACCATCGGCGGCAGGAAGGTCGACACCGCCATCGTCGTCGAGTAGACCGTCATCATCAGGCCGAGCCGGTCGGGGAAGTACTTCTTGACCAGCGGCGGCAGCAGCACGTTGCCCGAGCCGACCCCCGCGAAGACCACCACGGTGGCCGCGAACAGCGTCGACGAGTCGACGGCGAAGCCGCGCAGCAGGAGCCCGGCCGTCATCAGCGAGATCGCGATGACGGCGACGCGCTCGAGCCCGTACCGTCGCTCCACGAGCGGCGTGAGCAGGCCGAACAACGCGAAGCACACCGGCGGGGCTGCGCCGATGAGTCCGACCACGGCGGGCGAGACGGGGAAGTCGACCGCGACGTGGTCGATCACCGGGGACAGCGACGCGACCGCCGAGCGCAGCGAGAAGGCGACCAGCACGATGCCGAGCAGGGCGAGCGCCCGCCCCTGCCAGAGCGGCCGGCCCTTGGTCACGAGGTCTGCGACCCCTCCACCCATGCCAGGTACTCGTCGGTCACGGTGCCGGTGACGTAGCGGCCGTCGAAGCAGCTCATGTCGAGCTCGGTGAGCGCGGACCCCTCGGTGATCGCGGCCTTGAGGTCTTCGACCTCCTGGTAGACGAGGTGGTCGCAGCCGAGCTCCTCGGCGATCTCCGGGATCGTCCTGTCGTGCGCGATCAGCTCGTGACGCGACGGCATGTTGATGCCGTAGACGTGCGGATGCCGTACGGGCGGCGCCGCCGAGGCGAAGGTCACCGACTTCGCGCCGGCATCCCTCGCCATCTGGATGATCTGCTTCGAGGTCGTGCCGCGCACGATCGAGTCGTCGATGAGCAGCACGTTCTTGCCGCGGAACTCGGCGGACATCGCGTTCAGCTTCTGTCGCACGCTCTTCTTGCGGACCGCCTGCCCGGGCATGATGAAGGTGCGGCCGACGTAGCGGTTCTTGTAGAAGCCCTCGCGGTACTCGATGCCGAGCTTGCGGGCGACCTCCATCGCGGCGGGCCGTGAGGAGTCGGGGATCGGCATGACCACGTCGATCTCGTCCATGGGCACGTGCTTCGCGATCGTGTCGGCGAGACGGTCGCCCATGCGCAGGCGCGACTCGTAGACCGAGATGCCGTTCATGATCGAGTCGGGACGGGCGAGGTAGACGTACTCGAACGCGCACGGTGCGAGCGTCGGGTTCGCGGCGCACTGCCGGCTGTGCAGCTCGCCGTCGCTCGTGATGAAGACGGCTTCGCCCGGCTCGACCTCGCGGATCACCTCGTAGTCGGCGTTCTCCAGCACGAGAGACTCGCTCGCGACGACCCACTCGTCGCGGCCCTCGGCTCCTGGGACGGTCGAGGAGCGGCGGCCGAGGATGAGGGGGCGGATGCCGAACGGGTCGCGGAACGCCAGCAGGCCGTAGCCGGCGATCACGGCGATCACGGCGTACGCGCCCTCGATGCGCTCGTGCGTGCGGGCGACGGCCTCGAACACGCGCTCGGGATCGAGGTCGACCGCGGAGGTCGTGGTCTGCAGCTCGCCGGCGAGGACGTTCAGCAGCAGCTCGGTGTCGCTGGACGAGTTCAGGTGGCGGCGGTCGCGCTTGGCCATCTCGGCGGTCAGCTCACGCGTGTTGGTGAGGTTGCCGTTGTGGATGAGGATGATGCCGTACGGCGCGTTCACGTAGAACGGCTGCATCTCCTCCTCACTGGAGGCGGTGCCCTTGGTGGCGTAGCGGACGTGACCGAGGCCCACGTTGCCGAGCAGCGAGCGCATGTCGCGGGTGCGGAACGCCTCGCGCACCATCCCCTGCGCCTTCGCGTTGTGCATGACGCCGTTCGTCTCCGCCGTCGCGATGCCCGTGGCGTCCTGGCCGCGGTGCTGCAGCAGAAGGAGAGCGTCGTAGATGTCCTGGTTGACCGGGGCCGTTCCGACCATTCCGACGATGCCGCACATGGGTTGTCTGTGTATCCGTTTCTTCAGTGAGACGAGTAGGCGCCCACGAGGCGCACCGCTCCGCCGTCGACGCCCTTGGCGCCCTGTTCGAACTCTCCGGCCGGACGTGCGCCGAAGCCCACCGTCCCGACCTGCCATGCAGGCATGCCCTCCGCCTCGAGGGCGGCGATCGCGGCGTCCTTCTTGTCTGCGGCGATCACCGCGAGGAAGCCGATGCCGAGGTTCCAGGTGCCCTCCGCGGACTCCAGCGTGGAGCCGGCGATGTCGCTGAGCACGCGGAAGACGGGGCTCGGCGACCAGGAGCTGCGGTCGACCTCCGCCCAGCTGCCCTGCGGGAGCACACGCGCGAGGTTCGCCGCGATGCCGCCGCCGGTGACGTGGCTGAGCGAGTGGACGCCGCCGCGGAGGGTGTCGATCAGGCGCAGCAGCGGGAGCGTGTAGAGGCGGGTCGGCTCGAGCAGCGCCTCGCCCCACGTGGTGCCGAAGTCGGCGGCGTTGTCGCCGTAGCCGATGCCGGCGTTGGTGACGATGTGCCGGACGAGCGAGTAGCCGTTGGAGTGCAGGCCGCTGGAGGCGATGGCGAGCACGACGTCGCCGTCCTGCACGCGCTCGGCGCCGAGGATCGCGTCGGCCTCGACCACGCCGGTCGCAGCCCCCGCGACGTCGTAGTCGCGCGCGCCGAGGAGCCCGGGGTGCTCGGCCGTCTCGCCGCCGACGAGGGCGGTGCCGGTGGCGGAGCACGCCTCGGCGATGCCGCGCACGATGTCGGCGATGCGCTGCGGGAACACCTTGCCGCACGCGATGTAGTCGGTCATGAAGAGCGGCTTCGCGCCCACGACGACGATGTCATCGACGACCATGCCGACCAGGTCCTGGCCGATCGTGTCGTGCTTGTCGATCGCCTGCGCGATGGCGACCTTCGTGCCGACGCCGTCGGTGCTGCTGGCGAGCAGCGGTCGACGGTAGCCGAGCAGCGCGCTGGCGTCGAACAGGCCGGCGAATCCGCCGACACCGCCCAGCACTTCAGGGCCGTGCGTCGCGCGCACGGAAGACTTCATCAGCTCGACGGCGAGATCACCTGCAGCGGTGTCGACGCCGGCTTCGGAATAGGGATTGGTGGGGGAGGCAGCCACATCTCGATCCTACCGTCCGGGCGACCCGGGTTTCCCCGCGCGGCTTCGCCCCTCCCGACCCGGTCGGCGCGCGCCGGTGAATCGGCGAGCACCCCCTCGGGCCGCCGATCTCATACGATGGGGCCATGTCCGACAAGCCGCAGTGGCTGATCCGAGAAGACGCGAGCGTGCCGGTGCTCCTCGCGCTCGCTCTGCGGCAGTCGCTCGGCATCCGCGTGCCGGAGGACCTGCCGAGCCTGCGGGACCTGCCGGTGCGGGCGCCGGATGCGGCGGAGGCGTCGCAGGCCCTCGAATCCCAGTGGCTGGACTACTGGGACATGACCGTCGAGCCGCGCGCGCACCCGTCCGAGGTCCCGCTCGAGCTCGTCGACGGCTTCGACACCCTCGTCGCGCTGCCGTCGAAGGGCGCGGAGGAGCTGGCGAGCGCGATCGTCCCGCACGCGGCATCCGGTCTTCGCTATGCGCATGCCGCCCACGACCGCTACGTCTCCTCCATGAAGAGCCACACCGGCGGCGATGCCTACCGTGCGTACGCGAGTGCGATCGCCGAGTTCGAGCGCGAGATCGGGCGCCGGGCGCACTCGTTCGAACTGAACGTGCAGGTGCTGCCGTTCACGCAGCGGGGGGTGTGGTGGATCGGTGCGCTCACGGTCGCCGTGACCGACGGGCTGCGGCGGGACATCGTGGCGTTCGACGCCGCGATCCGGCCGATCATCGCCGAACTGGCGTGATCAGTCGCCCTCGACGACGGTCTCGCGATCCACACGCACGACGCGGTCGTGCCTACGCGCGGCGCGCTCCATGATCAGGCCTGCGACGCCGCCGAGGGCGAGGCCGATCGGCACCGTCCACAGCAGCAGGAACCCGAAGACCTGCTCGGGCGGGTAGACCACGTCGAGGGTCTGGGACTCCTCGTAGCTGCCGACCATCGTGAGGATGCCGGCCGCGATGATGCCGAGCACGACTCCGACACCCATGAGCACGCCGTAGCGCGGCACGCGGCGAACGGTCGCCTCGACCGTCTGGTGGGAATCGGTGTGAGCCATGAATCCATTGTCCCACCGTTGCTCGCCGGCGGCATCCGTATTCAGGGCCGCAGCGGCAGGACGTCGGCCAGGTCGGCGCGGATGCCGGAGGCGAGCACGCGACCGGATGCCGCGGCATCCGCCCAGGCCTCACCACCCGTGGCGACGGCGATCCAGGTCGCCGGGTCCATCTCGACCACGTTCGGCGGGGTGCCGCGGGTGTGCCGCGGGCCCTGGATCACCTGCACCGCGCCGAACGGCGGCACCCTGACCTCGACACTGTTCCCCGGCGCCTTCTCGTCGAGCAGCTGGAGCAGGTAGCGCACCGCGGTGGCGAGGTCGATGCGCATGGGCTTGGAGCCTGCGGCATCCGCTGCGCGCACCGACTCGAGTGCCGCACGTCCGTCGGCGATGTCGATCTTCCTCGGAGCCATGCATTCAGGGTAGGCGCCCCTCGCCCCGGGCGCGCCTGGCGGGCATAGGCTCGGGCTGATGACTTCGAACGCCGAGACGCTGCAGGGGGCGCGAGCCGAGCTGCTCGCCGCAGCGCCGGCGAGCGCGGAGTGGCCGAAGCGCTTCGTGCCGCTCGTCGGCCGTGCGCATCCCGCGGCGGTGCTCGTGCTGTTCGGGCGGCTCGACACCATCCCGGCCCGCGCGGACGACTCGACCGTCGCCGCCGATCTCGACGTGCTGCTCCAGCGCCGCGCGGCGACGCTCTCGTCGCACCCCGGGCAGGTGTCGTTCCCGGGCGGACGCCGGGAGGACGACGACGCCGATGCGGCCGCGACCGCGCTCCGTGAGGCGGAGGAGGAGACCGGACTCGATCCGGACGGGGTCGAGGTGCTGGCGACGCTGTCGGAGCTGCCGGTCGCCCCGAGCAACTATCTGGTGACCCCGGTGCTCGGCTGGTGGCACTCCCCGTCGCGCGTCGTCGCGATCGACCATGCCGAGACCGTCGACGTGTTCCGGGTGCCGGTCGCCCAGCTGCTCGATCCGGACATCCGCTTCACGTCCACGATCTCCCGGATGGGCCGCACCTGGCGCGGTCCCGCCTTCGACGTCGACGGCACGATCGTGTGGGGCTTCACCGCCATGGTGCTCGACGCCCTGTTCGACGCGACCGGATGGACGATCCCGTGGGATCCGTCGGTCGAGCGGCCGATCGAGCTCTGACCGGCCCCGTCCTGACCGGCTCCGTCCTGACCGGCTCCGTCCCGACCTCTCCGTCATAACTCCGGAGATCCGGGCCGGTTCGCGCTGTGAACGGCCTGAACCGGCTCGTTCGCGGTCGGTTTTCCGGAGTTATGGCCCCGCGGCCTCGCGCATCCTCATCCACAACTCCTCAGGATCGCCGGATTCTGCCCCGAACACCCCGGTTTCGGCCAGCACGCACCGGATCCTGAGGAGTTATGAACCGAAACGCGGCGCACGAGCGTCGGTAGTCTGGAGGGGTGAAGATTCTCGTCCTCGGTTCCGGTGCCCGTGAGCACGCGATCATCCTCGCCCTGCGGGCCGAGCAGACGGAGCACGAGATCTTCGTCGCCCCCGGCAACGCGGGCATCGCGCAGGATGCCGCACCGGTCGCGGTCGATCCTCTCGACGGCGCCGCGGTCACCGCGTTCGCGAACGAGCACGCGATCGACCTCGTGGTGATCGGCCCCGAGGCGCCGCTCGTCGCCGGCGTCGCCGATGTGCTGCGCTCGCACGGGATCCCCGTGTTCGGGCCAGGTAAGGCCGCAGCGCAGCTCGAGGGATCGAAGTCGTTCGCGAAGCGGATCATGGACGCAGCGGGAGTTCCCACCGGTCGCGCGGTCCGTGCGGCGACGGTCGCCGAGGTCGAGGCCGCGTTCGACGAGCTGGGCGCTCCGCACGTCGTGAAGGCCGACGGCCTCGCCGCGGGCAAGGGCGTCATCGTCACCTCCGACCGCGCCGAGGCGCTCGCGCACGCCGAGCACTACCTGCCGCAGGGGCCGATCCTGGTCGAGGAGTTCCTCTCCGGCCCCGAGGTCTCGCTGTTCTTCCTCAGCGACGGCGACAGCGTGCGTGCGCTCAGCCCCGCGCAGGACTTCAAACGCGCGCTCGACGGCGACGAGGGCCCCAACACGGGCGGCATGGGCGCCTACTCGCCGCTGCCGTGGCTCGCCGAGCAGTTCGGCAGCGAGCAGGCGTTCGTCGAGGAGGTCACCCGCGACGTCGCGCTTCCCGTGATCCGCCAGCTCGACTCCGAGGGCACGCCGTTCATCGGACTCCTGTACGCGGGACTCATCCTGACCCCGGCCGGCGTCCGCGTGATCGAGTTCAACGCCCGCTTCGGCGACCCCGAGACGCAGATCGTGCTGCCGCGCCTGGTCACCCCGCTGTCGCAGCTGCTGTTCGCCGCGGCATCCGGCACTCTGGAGGACCAGCCGGTTCCTGTGTTCAGCGACGACGTCGCCATCACGGTCGTGCTCGCCAGCGAGGGGTATCCGGATGCTCCGCAGACGGGCCGTCCGATCGAGGGGCTCGAAGAGGCCGCAGCCGTCGAGGGCGTGCGCCTCGTGCACGCCGCGACCGCGTCGCCGGATGCCCCCGGCGGCTCGCCGATCGCGACCGGTGGTCGCGTGCTCAACGTCGTCGCCGTGGCATCCGACTTCCGCACCGCCCGCGACCGCGCCTACGAGGCGATCGGCCGCATCCGCCTGGACGGCTCGCACTACCGCACCGACATCGCCGCCCGCGTCGCGGAGTAGGCGGCCGCACGATCAGGGCTCGGCCCCATCCGGCCGTGCACAACGGCGGATGCCGGGTTCGACTCGCCGGCATCGACTCTCGATCCGTCGGCGCGTCGCTCACGATCTCTGAAGCTGTGCACCGGCGACGGGTCGTCGCACCCGGCCGGACGAGACGCGGCCCGGCCGGGTCCGGCTGGACCGTCGGAACGGCCCCCTCTACAGCGCGACCCAGTACCGGCGCAGCAGCGCGTGCCCGCGTTCCGTCTGGTCGCTGATGTCCTGAAGCACGCCGCCGGCGCCCTCGATCGTGCGCGCCGAGCCGATGTTGTCGTCGTCGCACGTGATCAGCACGCGGTCGAGGCCGATCTCGCGGGCGCGGTCGAGAGCCAGGGCCAGCGCAGCCGACGCGCAGCCCTGCCGCCGCCGGGAGGCGCGGACCGCGTAGCCGATGTGTCCGCCGGCCTCGCGCAGCCATTCGTTCAGGTCGTGCCGGAAGGACAGGAAGCCGACCACCTCGCCGTCATCGACGATCCAGTAGAGGTCGTTGTGCACCGACCCCTCGGGAAGCTTCGCCGTCGTGTCGGAGAGCAGGTCCGACTTCTCGATGAGCGCGTCGAGCGTCGCACGATCAGGGGTCACCGGAGCGTTCAGACCCGAACCGTCGATGTGGTCGTCGCCGAATTCGGCGGCGGCCTCCGCCCAGCTTTCGAAGAGGTCGGTGGTGGGCCGGATGAGCTCGATCGTCATCGGTCGAGCACATCACACGGACGCCACGGCGACCAAACTCTCACCCGGCGACGGGTGCTTCACTCCGGGCGCGACGCGGCCGGGGTCGCAGCATCCGCCTTCTCGTACCGGCCGAGGAAGAGCGCCGCGACGAGCGCGACGGCCATGACGCAGGCGGGCAGCAGCATCGCCTGCGCCATGCCCGCCGAGAAGCCCTCGGCCACCTGCGGCGGAAGCGAGCCGCCGCCGATTCCGGCGGGAGCGTCTGCGAGACCCGGCAGGTTCGCCTCGAGTCGCGCCTGCATGAACGCGGCGATGGATGCCGAGCCGATGACGGATCCGATGGTCCGCGTCGTGTTGTAGATGCCGGCGCCCGCCCCTGCCTGACGCGGAGTGAGCCTGCGCGTGGCGGTCGTCGCGAGCGGCCCCCACATCCCGGCGTTGCCGATGCCCATGAGCGCGGACGGCAGCAGGAACATCCAGATCTCGGTGTCCATGTCGAGCATCGTCGCGTACCAGAGCAGCGAGCCCACGACGCAGAGCAGGCCCGGGATCAGGATGATCCGCGGATCGAGCCGGTCGAGCAGCTTCCCCGCGGGCGGGGCGAGCACGCCCGACAGCACTGCCATGGGGATCAGCAGCAGCGCGGCCTGCGTCGGCGTGAGCTCGCGGGCGATCTGCAGGAAGAACATCAGCGGGAGCGACATGCTGGTGACCGCGAAGCCGACGGCGGCGATCGCGACGTTGGCGCCCGAGAAGTTGCGGTCGCGGAACAGGTCGAGCGGCACGAGCGGCTCGCTGCGCGTCCGCGCCTGCTGCACGATGAACGCGGCGAGCACGATGATCCCGGCGATGATGAGACCCCACACGGAGATCGGCCCCCAGATCACGCCCCAGTCGAACTTCTCCCCCTCCTGCAGACCGAAGACGATGAGGAACAGCGCGACTGCGCTCAGCACGACGCCGAACACGTCGAAGCGGTGCGGATGCGTCTCGAGTCTGGGCACCAGCATCCACGCCAGCACGAATCCGATGACGCCCACGGGGAGGTTCACGAAGAAGATCCACTCCCAGCCGAGAGCGTCGACCAGGAGGCCGCCGACCAGCGGGCCGACGAGCGTCGCCATGCCGGCGGTCGCGCCCCACAGCCCCATCGCGGCTCCGCGCCGCTCTGGCGGGAACGTGCGGGTGATGACCGCCATGGTCTGCGGCGTCATGCAGGCGGCGCCGAGGCCCTGCACTGCGCGTGCGACGATCAGCCCCTCGAGGGTGGTCGAGAGTCCGCACCAGAGGGACGCGAGGGTGAAGATCGCGAGTCCGACGAGATAGATGTTCTTCGGCCCGAAGCGGTCACCGAGCCGGCCGGTGATCAGCAGCGGCACGGCGTAGGCGAGCAGGTAGGCGCTCGTCACCCACACGACGTTGTCGAGGTTGTTCGTCTCGGGGTCGAGCGCCGCCTTGATCGCCGGGTTCGCCACCGACACGATCGTGGTGTCGACCAGGATCATGAAGAATCCGATGACGAGCGCCCAGAGCGCGGGCCACGGGCTGGTCGGCCGGAGGAACGAGCCTGTGTTGCTGCTGACCGGGTCTCCGCTGGTGGGGATGCTGCTGCCGGGGGAAGTCACGGCGCAACGCTACACCGGGCCCGCGACACCAGGACGCGGATGCCGTTCACGCGAGTGCCGCCGCCAGCTGAGCGCCCGTGAGCGGGCGGTCGGCGTACACCAGGCGCGTCACGGACGGGTCCGGGTTTCCGGCATCCGGGGCCCTGTGCACGAGCTCGAACCCCAGCTTCTCCGCGACGTGCGCGGATGCGCGGTTGTGCTCGACGAGGAACGCGATCACGGGTCGCCCCGGGTCGATGCGTCTGGCCTCGGCGACCGCGGCCGTCGCGAGCTCCGTCGCGTAGCCGTTGCCGTGACGGTCGGCGGCGATGCGGTAGCCGACGTTCCACACCTCGCCTCGGAGCAGCGTGCATCCGCCGTTGCCGATCAGCTCGCCGGTGTCGCGCAGGCGCGCGGCCCAGGACCCGAGACCCGCGTCGGTCCAGCTGCGCTCCCACCGCTGCATCATCGCGATCGTGGTCTCGATCTCGGTGTGCCGCAGGCTCGGGAAGTGCCGCCAGACTCGGGGATCGTTCTGGATCGCGAAGACCTCGTCGAGATCGGCTGGCACCGGTCGGGACAGCCTCAGGCGCGTGGTGAGGAGGTCGGCGGTCATGCCTCCAGGCTATGCGCGGCGGCGGACACGGCGGGGCGGCCGTCCACAGGCTGCCGCGCCTTCGCCCGCCGGGATAGGGTCGGTGGCACGGTTCAGACGCGGGGGGCGGATGTTGCGACGGGATGCGGTCGGAGGCAGCGGGATGCGCGCTGTGCGTGCCCTCTCGGCGACCCTCGCCGTCGCCGTCATCTTCGCACTCACCGGGTGCGGCCCCGTCAATGCGGGCTCTGCGGCTGCGGATGCCTTCGAACAGGAGTACGCCGGCATGGACGGCGTCGCGTCGGTCGTGGCAGGCGGCTCTAACGACCTCCCCTTCACGGGCAGCGTCGACGCCACCGTGACCACTGATCCCGGACTATCCGACGCGCGGGTCGACGAGATCGCCTCCGATCTGTCGGAGTACATCGCTTCGCACTCCGGAATCGGCTGGGCCGTCGAGCTCACTGCAGATCGTGTGACCGCAGGCATCTCGCCCGACGACTCCTCGACTGCCGGGATGCTCTCGGCCGCGCGCGAGCTCGCAGCCCTGCCGCACGTGGAGTCGGCACGGGTCGGGGTGACGTACGACGAGCAGGCGGTTCTGGTCGAAGTCGACGCTCCTGAGGTGCTGGCCGAGGGTTACGCAGCCGCCGACGCGGTCGCCGAGCGATTGGGATTCGTCGAAGGCAGAACCAATTCGCGGGCTGTCCATGGGCCTGATGAGGCCTTCGTGGTCGACGACGAGTCGTGGGACGGCGAGACCACCGAGATCACGCTGCCGCTTCGCATCTACGAGGCCGCGCTCACCCGATTCGCACTCATCTCGGCGCGGATCACCCCCGATTCGATCATTCTGCGCGCCGCGCACGAAGAGGACGTCGCGCCGCTCGAGTCCTTCGTCGCCGCGATTCCGGCCGCGGGTCTCGAGATCGAGATCCAGGGCGGCAAGACGACGAGAGAAGCGGATGCGACGCCCGAAGCGGATGCCGTGGCATCCGCTCTTCGCGAGCATCCCGAGGTGAGCACGATCCATGCCTCGGGCGGACACGTGAGCGTGGTCCTTTCGTCGCACGCCGCCGCGGAGGAGGTCCTCGCCGCGGCGGAGGCCACGCCCGGCTTCCTGGCGCTCGACGGGTTCGGTCTGCGGGAGGGGACGCGGTTCCGTGCCGTCGACAGACCGGCCGACTTCGCAGCGACGCTCGAGATCGCACAGGCCGCGGCCGCTCTGACTGCAGTGACGGACGTCGACGCATCGCGCCTTGCCGACAAGGCCTCCCCTGAACTGCAGCTCCGGTTCGACAGCGCCGACGAGAGCGTGATCTCCGATCTCGCGGCGTCGTTGAAGCCGCACCTCGTGACCGGCGGCTGGCACGTGTGGTTCAACGCGGACGGGTTCGTCGAATCGTTCCACGCCGAGGACCGGATCGTCCTCGAACCGCAGGTGACGGGCGATCGCGACAAGGTCGAACAGGACTTCGCCGACATGCTGGTCCGAGTGTGGAACCAGGCCGCGGGATAATGGACGGGTGAGTGAACCACTGAGCATCCCCGGCTGGCGGCACGTGTACTCCGGCAAGGTCCGCGACCTCTACGCGTCCGAGGACGCGGAGGACACCCGCATCCTGGTGGTGGCATCCGATCGGGTGAGCGCTTTCGACTTCGTGCTCTCCCCCGGCATCCCCGAGAAGGGCTCCCTGCTCACCAGGCTCAGCCGCTGGTGGTTCGCTGAGCTTTCGGACGTGCCCAACCACCTTGCCGAGGGCGAGATCCCAGCGTCCGTCGCGGACCGTGCCATGCTCGCGCAGTCGCTCGAGATGCTGCCGATCGAGTGCGTCGTGCGCGGCTACATCACGGGCTCCGGGTGGGCCGAGTATCAGGAGAGCGGCACGGTGTGCGGCATCTCGCTGCCGGCCGGTCTGCAGAACGGCGATCGTCTTCCGGAGCCGCTGTTCACCCCGGCGTACAAAGCGCCGATGGGCGAGCACGACGAGAACATCACCTTCGAGCGGACGGTCGAGCTGGTCGGCGCCGAGCGCGCGGCCGAGCTGCGCGACGCGTCCCTGGCGCTGTACTCGCGTGCGGCCGGGATCGCCGAGGAGAAGGGCCTGATCCTCGCCGACACGAAGTTCGAGTTCGGGACGGATGCCGACGGCACCCTGCGCCTGGCCGACGAGGTGCTCACGAGCGACTCGTCGCGATACTGGGATGCCGAAGCCTGGAACACCGGTACGACGCCGAGCGAGCGGATGGCGAGCTTCGACAAGCAGATCGTCCGCGACTGGCTGGCGGCGAACTGGGACAAGCAGGGCGAGCCGCCCGCGCTTCCGGATGACATCGTCGAGCGCACTGCCGCACGATACCGCGAGCTGATCGAGCGCCTCGGGGCCTGAGCCCTTCCGGCCGACTCTGACCCGCGTGAGCGGGACGACCCGAGGCGCCCGAGGTGCGCGAGATCGTCGCTTTCTCTCCGGCGAGGCGGCAGGACCACGCACCCGAAATCTCCACGCGGGCGATGCCGGAACGAGGTGCGCACGACCGTCCCGTTCACACGTCAAGGCAGGACTCGACCCCGGCGGCGATTGCTGACAGCATGACCGCTCGACGTCGGCGGATGTCTTGGGCGGCGCGTTTCGTCTCGCTTCACGCACTCCGCACAGTTCCCTCAGCGGCGACCGGGCGGGCCGGTGGAGGCGAGG
Organism: Microbacterium sp. SD291; assembly: GCF_017355365.1. Taxonomy (GTDB): domain Bacteria; phylum Actinomycetota; class Actinomycetes; order Actinomycetales; family Microbacteriaceae; genus Microbacterium. Next base: position 81,022 of record NZ_JADIJR010000015.1, read on the forward strand.
GCTTCGCCGAGTGTTGATCTGGGTGTGCGCCATTTCCGGTCGCGGTCCCACCAGGCAGGGCCCCGGATCTGCGGGATGCCGTCTGCCATGCGGATATCCCAT
>NZ_JADIJR010000016.1 GCF_017355365.1 Microbacterium sp. SD291
ATGGTCGTCTGTGAGGACGCAACGCGGCGACTTCGGATCCGCGGGGTCTTGGCGTGGTGCCGTGCTGGGGCTCCATGGTCGGTGGTTCCTCAAAGAGTCGCCGGTGGGGTCCTAAGGTGGTCGTCTTCGCGGGTGCGGCGCGGCTGTTCGGGGTCCGTGCGGCGAGCATCACCGCCATCCACGCTGGCGCAGTACGGACCCGACAATGGAGACGCCGACGAGAGAATCATGGACCTGTGCGTACGGAAGCCGCACGGCGCGCCAGCCGGCATCTTCGTAGTCTCGGTACTTCGAGATGTCTCGATGCCACTGCGTCTTCGACACTCGATGGTGATCGCCCTCAATTTCCACGACGGTGCGGAACTCCGGAAACGCCAGCTCGGAGATTCCGATTCTTCGGCCAGCGGAGTTGTGAACCTCGTAGTCGAGCATCGGCGTCGGCAATCCGGCAGCCGCGGCGTCCAGGCGAAACTCGGTCTCGGGCGGAGAAGCGCTTCCGACTCGAACTTGCACGACAGCGATGCGCAGCAGACGCGTGCTGGGCGGGCGGGGGCCTGCGTCCACCTCCGCCCTCAGCTGCGCGATCGTGGTCAGCTGCTCCGCGGGACGCAGCCGACCGTAGCTGTCTCGCGGGATCCGAACCAGCGCATCGCCCACGATGACGAGCTCGCGTTCGAGGAGGTCGCGACCGAGCATCGCCCAGGTCGACGAGGGGCTCGAGACCGGAAGCCCTTCGACCTCGACGATGGTCGCGAGGTGCGGTGCGACCTTTCGTGGGCGGATGCCGCGGCCTCGCGGACCATGGCCGGGGAGGAAGGCCGCCACCTCAAGCTCGGTTCCGGGATCTATCGGAGCGCCGTGCAGGCAGGCCGCGGTTCGCCCGACGAAGAAGCTGCCCGCCGGCATCACCGTCGAGTACGCCGTTGCCAGTTCAAGCGTGGATGCCCGCCGCTCGCGGTCTATCGCGAGTGGACTCGTATCCTCCTTCGCACTCTTCCGCTCGTCCTCGTCGTCTTCGCCTTCGGATGCCGGACCACATCGTGCTCCGTGGAACGGACGTGGCAGGTCTTTCGCGCGAAGACGCCGCCTCGTGACGCCCGCGGCCAGCGCCTGAGCCGTCGAGAAGTGCTTGCCGAGTCCGGTGGGAAGTGGCCGCGGATGTGTCATCGTCGAAGTCTGCTCGCTCGCTGCCGACGGAATCTGCAGAGATCACGCATACTCCGGCCCCCGTGCGGAACCCGGCCCGCCTCCGCGACGGTGCAGTCGAAGTGGAGAGTCGTATGCCTGAGGCGCAGGGAAGGTGGCGAAGGCCGGTCAGGACCTCGAATGGCCGCGTTTGAGCGCGCGAGGCGGCGATTGGGGGTACCCGGCGGGGGCTCACGAGAAGCTGTGGCTTCGTTGTGCGGCATCCGGGACCTCGAATGGTCGCGTTTGAGCGCGCGAGGCGGCGATACGAGGTCTGCGCCGTGCCGACCGGTGCTGCGAGGCGGCGATGTGAGGTCCGCGGCGCGTGCACCGGGGCGCGGGGACGGGAACTCTCGCTCTCGGGGACCTCGGATGGTCGGCTGCGAGCGGGCGAGGCAGCAACGTGAGGTCCCCGGCGGCCGAGCGCAGCAGGCCCCGCCCCCGCCGCCCCGGTTTGGCCTAAGCCCGTCCCATGACGTAAGCTGTCTCTTTGGTACTCGACTGCCGAGTGCCGCGAACGTGAGCCCTCCACTGGCGTGTTCATCCCTGTAGGGAAGAACCACCCCGGAGTGGGATTCACGAACTTCTCCGTTCGAACAAGAAAGCAGCACTATCGTGACGCGCACTTACACCCCGAAGGCCGGCGAGGTCCAGCGTGACTGGGTCGTCATCGACGCCACTGACGTCGTTCTCGGCCGCCTGGCCTCGCACGCCGCTACGCTCCTGCGTGGCAAGCACAAGCCCACCTTCGCCAACCACATCGACTCGGGTGACTTCGTCATCATCGTGAACGCCGACAAGGTCGCGCTCACGGGTCAGAAGCTCCAGAAGAAGCTGGCCTACCGCCACTCCGGTTACCCGGGCGGCCTGAAGTCGGTCACCTACGCCGAGCTCCTCGAGAAGAACCCGGTCCGCGCTGTGGAGAAGGCCATCCGTGGCATGCTCCCCAAGAACAGCATCGGCCGCCAGCAGCTGACCAAGCTCAAGGTGTACGTCGGTGCCGAGCACCCGCACGCCGCTCAGCAGCCGAAGACGTACACCCTCGACCAGGTCGCCCAGTAAGCGCCGTAAAGACTTAAAGGACATACTCGTGGCTGACATCCAGGACACCACCGAAAACCTCCAGAACTTCTCGACGTCGACTCCCGAGACCGAAGCAGTCGAGGCGGCTCCCCGCCCCGTGCTCAGCGTCCCGGGTGCCGCTGTCGGCCGTCGCAAGCAGGCCATCGCCCGCGTGCGCCTGATCCCCGGCTCCGGCACGATCACGGTCAACGGCCGCACGCTCGAGGACTACTTCCCGAACAAGCTGCACCAGCAGCTGATCAACGACCCGTTCACGGTCCTCAACCTCGCCGGAGGATACGACGTCATCGCGCGCATCTCCGGTGGTGGCCCCTCGGGCCAGGCCGGCGCGCTGCGTCTCGGCATCGCCCGTTCTCTCAACGGCATCGACGTCGAGAACAACCGTGCGACCCTGAAGAAGGCCGGCTTCCTGTCTCGTGACGCTCGCGTCAAGGAGCGGAAGAAGGCCGGTCTCAAGAAGGCCCGCAAGGCGCCTCAGTACTCGAAGCGTTAAGGTCCACTGCTCCGATGCCGATCTTTGGCACGGACGGCGTGCGAGGACTTGCCAACGGCATCCTCACCGCCGACCTGGCGCTCACCCTGGCCCAGGCGACTGCTGTCGTCCTGGGCCAGGGCCGTACTGCGGAGGCTCGCAAGGCCGAGGGCAAGCGCCTGACCGCAGTCGTGGCCCGCGACCCTCGGGTCTCCGGGCACTTCCTCACCGCAGCCGTCTCCGCAGGGCTCGCGTCCTCGGGAGTCGACGTGCTCGACGCCGGAGTCATCCCGACTCCTGCGCTCGCGTTCCTCGTCGCCGACCGTGACGCCGACTTCGGCGTGATGATCTCGGCGTCGCACAACGCGGCGCCTGACAACGGCATCAAGATCTTCGCCCGCGGCGGAGTGAAGCTGCCCGACGTCGTCGAGCAGCGAATCGAGTCCGCCATGGCGGGGGAGATGCTGCGCCCCACCGGCGCGGGCGTCGGACGCATCAGCCGGTTCTCGGATGCCGAGGATCGCTACGTCGTGCACCTGCTCGGCTCGCTGCCCAACCGCCTCAACGGCCTTCACGTCGTGCTCGACTGCGCCCACGGCGCGGCCGCAGGCGTGTCGCCCGAGACGTTCCGTGACGCGGGGGCTGAGGTGACCGTGATCGGCGCCGACCCCGACGGCTGGAACATCAACGACGGTGTCGGATCGACGCACCTCGGCCAGCTCGCAGATGCTGTCGTGCGCCTGGGCGCCGACATCGGCATCGCCCACGACGGCGACGCCGACCGCTGTCTGGCAGTCGATGCCGAGGGCAGGGTCATCGACGGCGACCAGATCATGGCGATCCTCGCGGTCTCGATGAAGGAGCGCGGTCACCTCACGGACGACACTCTCGTCGCCACCGTGATGAGCAACCTCGGTCTGCATGTCGCGATGCGCGAACACGGCATCGCCGTGCGCCAGACGGCCGTCGGCGACCGCTATGTCCTCGAGGACATGAACGCGGGCGGCTACGCCCTCGGTGGCGAGCAGTCCGGTCACGTGATCATGAGCGAGTACGCCACCACCGGTGACGGCATCCTCACGGGCCTGCACCTGGTCGCCGAGATGGCACGCCAGAACAAGTCCGCGGCAGAGCTCGCAGGAGTCATGAAGGTCTACCCGCAGGTCCTGATCAACGTGCGAGGTGTCGACAAGGACGCCGTGGACGACGACGAGGGCGTGCAGGAGGCCGTGCGCGTGGTCGAGGCGGAGCTCGGCGAGACCGGGCGCGTGCTGCTGCGCAAGTCCGGCACCGAGCCGCTCGTGCGCGTGATGGTCGAGGCGGCCGACGCCGAGTCGGTGCAGCGCCACGCCGAGCACCTCGCTGAGGTCGTGCGGCAGCGCCTCGCGCTCCGCGCCGAAGCCGAAACGGTCTGACGCGAACAGCAGAGAACCGGCCGGATGCTGAGAGATCAGCGTCCGGCCGGTTCTGTGTCTGACGGTGGAGCGGCGCCCGGCTACGGCGCGGCGCAGATCTGGAACATGCCGCCGTCGACGAGCGTCTCGGTCTGGCAGTCCAGCCCGGTGAGCCGGGGCACGTCCTTCATGGCGGGAGCATCGAACAGGCCGACGTGCGCGCCGCTCAGGACGATCGGCGCGACCGCGGCACCCCACGGCTCGGCGGCGAGCCACTCGATGTCGTTCTCGGCGACCCAGTCGGCGAGCGGCGCGATCTCGGCGCGCTGACGATCGAGCGTGAGGGGCCGCGGCGCGAACTGTGCCGCGACGTGCAGCACAGAGCCCGCGGCCACGATCGCGGCGAGGGCGCCTGCGGCGACGACAGCGGCGATGCGCACAACCGGGTGGCGCGGCATCCGGATGGCCGCCCACACCGCGACGGCGGCGATGATCGGGAAGAACGCGAACACGCCGGGCGCCGGATGCCGGACCCACAGGGGCAGGCGCGATGCGGTCGCCCACCATCCGACGAATGCGAGGGCTCCGACGAAGGCTGCCAGCGCGTACGCGATGACGAGGCGGTCTGCAGGCGTCGCGTCGCGCCATCGGAGCACGATGCCGGCCACCGCGAGACCGACGGCGATGATCGCACCGACCACGGCGGCGGCGGCGGGCAGCGACCACGAGTCGGCGAGCGTACCGGCCTTCTGCAGAGCCGAGGTCGCGGCGTTCCCTTGGCCGCCGCTGAGTACGAATCCCCCGAGGGACCGAAGGTGCCGCACGAATCCGGCGGGTCCGAGGGAGATCAGCGCGCCGAGCTCGACCAGGAGCGTCGGCACCCCGACGAGCAGGATCGGCAGCCACGAGCGGCGCAGCAGGTCGCGGAACCGCGCCCACCCGGTGCCGTCGGAGAGCACCCACAGGGCCACGGCGAACGCGGGCAGCGCGAGCAGCGCGATCAGCTTCGCCTGGATCGCCAGTCCGAGGAGGAGCCCTGCGAGCCACGCGCGTCGAGGCAGCACGATCAGCGCCCAGACGATCAGCGCGGCTGCGGGGATCTCGCCGAGCAGGTCGGCGGGGCCCTGGATCGGCGAGAAGCCGGCGCTCGTCGTGAATGCCAGCGGCACGGCGATGGCGAGGACGGCGGCCCAGCGTCCGCCGATCCTGCTGCCGAGCACGCCGAGCCCCGCCAGCAGCAGCAGCCAGTATGCGAGCGGGACGAGCCGCGCGCCGATGACCGGATCGATCCCCGTGGCGAGGACCGCAGCGACCGGAAGGAGCACCACGGGCCCGGTCGAGATCCGCGGGTCGAACGGGGTGATCATCGATCCGGAGAGCGCGCCGTCGCTGGCGTAGCCGAGTCCGTCGAGCAGGTTGCGCGGCACGGTGAGATTGAGCGCCTCGTCCTCCCAGAACCGCCAGGACACCAGACTGTGCCAGGCGAGGATCGCGTGGCCGATCACGAGCGCGACCGCAACCGCCCAGAAGAGGACTGTGCGGGCCCGGGTCATGACGTCGCTGGCTCCGGTCGACGGATGCTGCGCAGGGGCGCGGAGGGGCGCAGGGAGAGCGTCCACACCTCGCGCAGGGCGGATGCCGCGAACTGGCGCAGCCGCTTGGGAGGGAGCCGCACGCCCGCGGCGCGCCCCCACATCGTGCCCTGCGTCGACTCGCCGCGGCGCGGGATGCTCGCGACCCGCACGTACCGCACGGTGTAGCCGGAACGCGCCTCGGCGAGGGAGAAGTGCACGTGCGGCACCGACGCGTCGGCCGGAACCGCGTCGAGGAGTGCCTGCAACGCCTCCGGGCGGTAGGCGCGCAGCGGCGTGTTCACATCGGGCACCCGGCGGCCGGCGGCGAAGGCGATCATGACGCCGACCGCGGCGGTGAGCGCCTTGCGGTACCAGGGGTCGGTGCGGCCGTCGCGGATGCCGTGCACCACGTCCGCGTGCTCACGGACGAGCGCGTTGATGAGACGGGGGAAGTCTGAGCCGTGGAACTGCCCGTCGCCGTCGACGTGCACGATCACGTCGGGCTCGGACGCGAGTCCCAGCCGGTACGCCGAGAGCGCGGTCGGGCCATGCCCCCGGTTCTCCGCCTGCACCTCCACGGAAACGTCGGGGACGTCGTCGAACACCGTGGGAGTGGCATCCGTCGACCGGTCGTCCGCGATGTGGAAAGTCACCTCGTCCGCAAGCGGTGCGACGGCTTCGCGAACCTCGTCGATGAAGCCGCGAATGCCCTCTGCCTCGTTGTATGCAGGCATGACGATGGCGATTCGGTGGAGGGTCACATGGTTCCTAGACGGCTGTGGCGGGCACGGGAGTTCTCAGCAAGTAGCCTAGTTGAATCATGAATTTCCGTTCTCGACTGCGCCGGCTGGCCGGCGTCGGAAGCCGCTTCCTGGTCGTCGGCGCGATCAGCACCCTGATCGAGGTCGGCGTCTTCAATCTGCTGGTCTACGCCTGGGGCTTCGACGTGATCTCGGCGAAGGTGATCGCGTCGCTCGTCGCGCTCGTGAACGCCTACATCGGCAACCGCGAGTGGACGTTCCGGCACCGCGACCGTCGCGGGCGGGTCAACGAGCTCGTCCTGTTCCTGCTGACGAACGCGGCCTGCACGGGCCTCGGCGCGCTGCTGGTGTGGCTGGGAGTCGAGGCCGCGGAGGCGGCACTTGGTCGCATGCCGGGCCCGGTGATCGTGAACGTCGTGAACCTCATCAGCATCGTGATCGTCGTGCTGGTGCGGTTCGTGCTGTACCACAAGCTGGTCTTCCGGGTCCCTCAGGCGACGGACGAGGCATCGAAGGACGAGACGACCGAGTCTGCCTAGCCCGTCTGCGGTGTCAGCGACTCAATGAGAGATGCCGCGGCGGACCCTCGAGCCGGGCGATCGCGATCTTGACCTCGGTCATCTCATCGCTGAGCCGGTCGATCCGTTGCCCGAGCCGGGAATCCACGGCGTCGACACGTCGCACGACCCAGCCGAATCCGGCCAGCATGCTGACGACGATCGTGACACCCAGGGTCAGGATCGCAATGAGCTCGGCCGACATGTACATGCCCCCATTCTGCCCGCACGCGCGGGTCTTCACCAGCGACGTTATGCCGGCACGGCGGAGTGAGGCGATGGACGATACCTCGATTGACGGGGGTTGTGCATAGCTCGCCCGCCATTCGATTCGTGCAGGGCGAGTGAGAAGGGAGACTGCCTCAGCCGCGCTCGCTCCAGCCGAGCTGCTCGATGTACCGCAGCAGCACGCCCTCGCGCAGCGCCCACGGCGACACTTCGAGCTCGTCGACCTGGAGCGACGTCATCGCGGTGTGCAGGGAGACCGCGGCGGCCACGATCTGGAAGGTGCGGTCGGGCGTGATGCCGGGCAGCTCCTGGCGTGCGGACGCGGGCAACCGCGCCAGCCGCGGGATCCAGGAGCCGAGCGCTGCTCGTGGCAGCAGCATCCGCTCGCTGCCCGACCAACCGGGCACCGGGTAGCCGACCAGCCTCGCGAGCGAGCGGATCGCCTTTGACGACCCGACCACGTGGTCGGGGCGGGGGAGCGCCATGAACCTGGCCAGCACCGGCTCCAGTGTGGCCGCGGCATGCGCGCGCAGGCTCTCGACGTCCGCCTCGCCCGGCGGGTCGTGCGGCAGGAACTGCACCGTCATCCGGCCGGCTCCCAGGGGAACGGATGCCGCCGCCTCCGGCGCCTCCTCCCCACCGGCCGCGATCTCGAGCGAGCCGCCGCCGATGTCGAGCAGAAGGATCTGTCCCGCCGACCAGCCGAACCAGCGGCGGACGGCGAGGTAGGTCAACTCCGCTTCGGTCTCGCCGTCGAGCACCTGCAGCGGCTGGCCGAGCGCCGCCTCGATCCGGGCGATCACCTCGGCGCCGTTGCGTGCTTCGCGCACCGCGCTGGTGGCGGTGGCGAGCAGGGCGTCGACGCGCTCGGTCTCGGCGACCTCCCTGGCGCGGGCGACCGCGGTCTCGAGCGCCACCACGCCCTCCTCGGTGATCGCGCCGTCGTCGGTGAGGTACCGCATCAGCCGGAGGACCGAGCGGTCGCTGGTCGTCGCCAGGGGTCGTCCTCCGGGGCGGACATCGGCGGCGAGCATGTGGACGGTGTTGGAACCGATGTCGATAACTCCCAAGCGCACCGTATGAGACTATTCGTACCTGGGAAGAAGGGGGCGCATATGCGTGTGCTGTTGACGGGTGGGTCCGGATTCATCGGTTCGCACGTCGCTGTCGCGCTGGCGGCTGCCGGTCACGAGCCTCTGATCGTCGACGATCTGTCGAACTCCCGAGGCGGCGTCGTGGAACGCATCCGCGAGCTGGCCCGGATGCCGATCCCCGCCCTGGTCGCCGACGTGCGGGATGAGGCCTCCGTCTCCGAGTTCCTCGCCGCACACGGGCGGGTGGACGCCGTCGTTCATCTCGCCGGCCTCAAGGCGGTCGGCGAGTCGGTGGCGGATCCGGTTCGCTACTACGACGTGAACCTCTCGAGCACGCTCGCCGTGCTCCGGCTTATGAGCGCGCACGGCATCGATGCAATGGTGTTCTCCAGTTCCGCCACCGTGTACGGCTCGGCCGGCACGATGCCGCTCGCTGAAGACGGTGCGGTGGGGGCGGGCATCGCCAATCCGTACGGCCGGACCAAGTACATGATCGAGGAGATCCTCCGCGACGTCTGCGCGGCGGAGCCGTCGTTCCGGTGCACAGCGCTGCGGTACTTCAATCCGGTCGGCGCACACCCTTCCGGGCTCCTCGGCGAGGATCCGCTCGGGGTGCCGAACAACCTGATGCCGGTCGTCGCGAAGGTCGCCGGCGGCATCCTTGACTCTGTGTCGATCTTCGGCACCGACTACCCGACGCGGGACGGCACGGGCGAGCGCGACTACGTCCATGTGCAGGATCTGGCGCGAGGGCATGTGCGCGCTCTCGAGGAGCTCGCTCCCGGATTCGACGCGGTGAACCTCGGCACCGGCGAGCCGGCCAGCGTTCTCGACGTCATCCGCGCCTACGGGGATGCCTCGGGCAGGGAGATCCCGTATCGGCTGAATGCGCGCCGGCCCGGTGACCTGGCCGTCGCGTTCGCGGACGTCGAGAAGGCCGCGCGTGAACTGGGGTGGACCGCGGAGCTGACGCTCGCCGATGCCTGCCGGGACGACTGGAGATGGCGTCAGGCGACGGCGGACTGACACCCGATCGGCAGAGTTCCCGGACGTCCCAGTATCCCGGTATTTGCGATTCGGGTCAGCGATGCGCAGTATTCTCGACAGGAGCACCGGTCATCCGGTGTGTAAGCGGTCGCCCGCTGGGGCGGTGGCCGCATCGCCGCCGATTCGAGTGCTTTGGCACCGCGTCGCATCGCTGGGGTCCGATGAACGAGCCGAAGAGGAGCCTCGCCGATCTGTTCGCCGGGCAGACGGCCGGCAGACGCGCCGAAGACGGGGAGACACCCGACTTCGCGTCCGGTGCTGCCGCCCTCTTCGAACGGATCGCGGCTGAGTCCGCTTCCGCGCGCGCTGAGAGCGAGCGTGCGGTCGAAGAGGTGGCGTTCCCCGACCTCACCCGCAGGGCGCGGCCGGGTGGATCAGCGGTCCTGCGGGCGGATGCAGTTCCGGTGCAGCACGCGCCTGAGACGACCGCCGATCGCGCCGTCCGCACCGGCTGGTTCCGCAGGCCCGTGATCTGGCTGGCTGTGGCGGCCGTCGTGCTGTCGCTGGCATTCGTCGTCGCGGTCGCGGTGCTGCAGACGATGGAGCGGGCCGAGCAGGACGAGAACGAGGCGGCCCTCACGGCGCTGGAAGCGAGTGATGATGCGCTGGCGGATGCTCGTGCAGATCTCGATGCGGCACTGATCCGGATCACAGAGGCGAAGGATCGGACGCTCGGGCTCATCGGGCGCGCCGATGCCGTGGTCGCAGCGGTCACGGGCGCCTCGGACGAGACCGCCAGAGCGGGCGCTGCGGCGGCCGCCGCTTCGTACCGCACCGGAGTGGAGGGCGTGGCGCTTCCTGCGCCTCCGGATCTGCATGAGCGCGGCGATCTGGATGCAGGGTCAGCATCCGCCATCGCCGCCGAGCTCAGCGAGGTGGAGTCCGAACGGGAGGCCGTCGAGGCGCTCGCCATCCGAGCCGAGCAGGCGGAGGGCGAGCTGACGCGGTTGTCTGCGGAGTTCGCGACCGCCTGGAATTCCTTCCTCGCCTCGTTCCCGGCGCACGCCGCGTCCGTGGTCGGTGAGAACGGGAATGCTGAAGAATCGTTCCGCGTCGCGGTGACCGCCGGCGGCGCAGCCGTTGCAGCGCCGATCACCGCTGATCTGCCCGGGGAGGCGGAGACTCAGGCGTACGTCGCCGCGGTGGCGGCATTGCTCGCAGACGAAGCCCGCGCGATCGAGCAGGCGGCCGATGACCGGGGGGAGGAAGCCCGCGAGGTGGTACCACCGCCGGCCGACCCGCTTCCGGTCACCCCGCCGCCTCCGGTCGAGCCCACGCCGGAGCCGACGCCGGATCCTCCGACCCCGTGAGGATCCGGGGTGCGGGGCCGGGCGATCCGGCGGCGGAATCCACTGCGTGACGGCTCTGCCGGTGGGATACTGGAGCATTCAGAGGGGGCTGGGCGATGGGCGGTTGGTTCGGCAGGGCATCCTCGCGCCTGCGAGACGTCGTGCCTGAGTGGTGGGCAGGCATCTGGCGCTGGGCGCTGATCGCGCTCGGCGTCGCGGCGGCGGCGTATCTGCTCCTCGACCGCGGGATCGCGAACGGCGCCGTCACCGCGGCTGCGCTCGCAGCGCTCATCATCGGCGTCGTGTTCACCTGGTCGCAGCCGATGGCACTTGCGCTGATGGCCACACCGGCACTCCTCGTCACCGAGCGGCTCGGCGTCGGCGCGTCGGGTCTCACCGTGTCGGACGCCGCACTGGCCGCCGGATTCGGGTCGGTCATCCTCCTCAGCAGGGGCGGGTTCAGTCCGCCGATGAAGGCGATGCTCTGGCTGAACATGATCTATCAGTTCACGAGCCTCTTCACCGTGATCGTGAACCCGTACCCGCAGAACACGGTGGAGTGGTTCCACGCCTGGCTTCTCATCTCGGGTGCGATGGTGATGGGCTGGGGGCTGGGCAGGGCCGGGTTCGCTCGCGCCGCATTCGCGCTGGTTCTCGGCATGGCCGCGGTGATCGCGCTGGGGACGTTCGGCACTGCGGTCGTGCAGTTCGCCGGCGGCGGGTTCGGGAGCGTGTATCCGGCGTGGCCGTGGCCGATGCACAAGAACTTCGCGGGCGGCGCTCTCGCCTTCGCGGCGTTCCTCGCCTATGTCAATCCCGAGTGGGCGCGGCTGCCACGGCGGTGGATGGTGCCGCTGTTCTGGGCATTTCTCTGCGCATTGCTTCTCACGCAGTCCCGTCAGGCGGCCATCGGGCTCATCATCGTGCTGCTGATCCACAACCTGCGGCAGGGTGTCTCTCGACACGGCGTGCTCATCGTGCTGCTCGCGATCCCCGCGGCCGTGCTCGTCGTGCAGAGCGTCATCGAGCAGATCGAATCGCAGAACCGCTTCAACTCCGTCTACCAGCGACTGGACTGGATACGGGAGGTGTACGCGCTGTGGAAGCACGAGCCGATCTTCGGACACGGCCTGCGGTACTGGTACGTGCATCCGTCGGCGGACTTCCAGCCGCCGCAGGCCGAGCTGGAGGTCGTGGCATCGACGGGCATCGTCGGCCTCCTCGGGTTCGGCGCGATGTGGCTCGGGTTCATCGTCGTCCTCTGGCGGGTCTCACCTGCGTTCGGGATGCTCGCCTTCGGGTCCGTCCTGGCGCGGATCGTCCAGGCGCAGTTCGACCTGTTCTGGGTCTCGGCGCAGGTGTCCATTCCGTTCTTCATCGCAGGAGTCTGTCTCGGAGCGCAGGCTCTTCACGTCGAGGGTTCGGGAGGTGAGACGTCGTACTGGCGGGAGCGCGTGACGGCCGCAGACCGCAAGCGCGCGCGAACCGTCGCGAAGGAGGCGCGCCTGGCTTCGCGGCTTCCGCGCCGGGCCAATGCGTATGATCGACTTGTTCAGGGGAACACGAGGGGCTGACATGGAAATCCGGGACTATCTCCGCGGGCTGCGGCGGCATTGGATCGCGATCATCTTGATGACGGCGGTCGGCCTCGGCGTTGCCTACGGGTGGTCATCGATCCAGACGCCCGTCTACCAGGCCAGCGCGAGCGGCTATCTGAAGACACGTGCGGTCATGGGCGAGGACGGGCAGGTGCTGGTGTCGTCGCCCCAGTCCGACGACAACTACGCCCAGTCGAAGGTGGAGCAGTACAAGGAGTTCGCGACCTGGCGCAGCGTCGCCCAGCATGCGGGCGAGGAACTGGGCTTGACGGTGAGCCCCGAGGAGCTGGTCCGGCGGATCACGGTCGACAACCCCGAGGGAACGTCCACACTCACGATCACCGCGAGTGGTCCCACACCGACAGAGGCACGCGATCTGGCCGAGGCGTGGATGCGCGGACTCGTCGCCGAGATCGACAACCTCGACGGCACCGGGGCAGCGGAGAGCTCGCCGGTCATGATCGTGCTCGGTCAGTCGGCGTCGCTGCCGCAGGAGCCGACCTTCCCGGATCTGCGATCCGCGCTTCTCGTGGGCGGCGTCCTCGGCGTCGGCGGAGGTATCGCCTTCGCGATGATCCGAGCGGTGTCGGATCGTCGGGTCCGCCCGAGCGACGACGTCGAGCAGCGCCTCGGAGTCCCGCTGGTCGGCACGCTGCCCAAGGTCGACGAGCTCACGGGGGACAACCGCCTGGTCGCCGCCGATGACACCGGCGCAGGCGGGCGAGGCGGGTTCGCCGTGCGCGAGGCGCTGCGAGTGCTCCGCACGAACCTGCAGTTCATGGACGTGGATCAGCCGCCACGCATCATCGTCGTCACCAGTGCCCTCCCGGGTGAGGGAAAGTCGACGGTCGCAGCCAACCTCGCGCTGACACTCGCGGCGGCGGGTGCGCCGGTGGTGCTGGTCGACGGCGACCTGCGCAGGCCGACGGTGGCGAAGACCATGGGCCTGCCCGGTGGTGCCGGCGTGACCGACGTGCTGGCCGGCCGCGCGGACATCCAAGACGTCGCCCAGCGGGGACCGAGCAACCTCGTCGTGCTCACAGCGGGCACCATCCCGCCCAACCCCAGCGAGATCCTCGGCTCGGAGCGGATGCGGCAGCTCCTCGCAGATCTGGCGGTTCACGCGACGGTCATCGTGGATGCGCCGCCCCTTCTCGCAGTGACGGATGGCGCTGTGCTGACGCACCAGGCGGACGGCGCGCTCCTCGTGGTCTCGGCAGGGAAGACGACGTACGACCTCGTCGAGCGTTCGCTCGCGTCGCTCGAGAAGGTTCGCGGACGCGTGCTGGGAGTCGTGCTGAACAGGGTCCCGGCGTCAGGGGTGGACTCGTCCGCCTACTCGTATGAGTACAAGTCCTCCGGGGAGCAGCGAAGGGGACCGTTCGGGCGGCGCAAGGCGTCGCCGACGACGGACCCGGCATCCGAGTCTCCGGAATCCGAACCCGCTCACGCACGACCGGCAGCCGAACCGGCGTATGCCGAGACCGCGGTTCACGCTCCTCCTGCCGAGTCGCCGACCCGTGAAGTCGACGTCCCGGGGCCGAAGCGCAAGGCGGCGCCCGTCCGTCGCTCCACCGTGACGAACGCGGAGCAGCGCCGATCGACGACCGTCATGGATGTCGCTCCGGACACGGGAGCGCTCGCACTCGAGGACCTGTTTCCGAGCACTCCGGTCGACGACGGCGCGGCGCCGCGCCGCCGGCCCGAGCGGGACTGAATGTGACGGATGCCGACAGGCTCCGGGTCGCGCTGATCGCCTCCTCGTTCGCCCCGCATATCGGCGGGGTGGAGGAGCACGTCGCTCAACTCGCCCGAGAACTGGCCGCGCGAGGACATCGCGTCGAGGTATGGGCGGTGGACAGAGGGGCGCGCCCGGAGGAGCCGTTCGGGCACGGGATCGAAGTCCGGTACCTCCCCACTCCGCTCCCGGCACGTTCCCTCCCCGACCTGTGGCGCTTTGTCCTGCGGGCACCGCGCGCGTGGCGGCTCTGGTCGCGGGCCCGCCGCGGACTGCGTCCCGATCTGCTGCACGTGCATTGCTTCGGCCCGAACGGCCTGTACGCGCTGGCGCTGCACCGGCGCTTCGGCATCCCGCTGATCGTGACGTCGCATGGTGAGACGAACGGCGATGACACATCCGTGTTCGATCGGTCGGCGCTTTTGCGACGTGGTCTGCGGGATGCGCTGGCACGCGCCGCGGTGACGACCGCGCCGTCGGAGTTCGTCCTGAGCGACCTGCGAGCCCGGTTCGGGCTCGTCGGGGGCGAGATCGTCGTCAACGGAGTGGATCTGGACGTCATCCCCGAAGGCGAAGCACCGGGGGGTCGGTACATCGTCGCCGTGCGCCGTCTTGGGTGGATGAAGGGGATTGATCTGCTGATCACAGCCTTCTCGCTTGCTGTCACCGGCGGGCGGATCGATCCCGAGGTGCGACTCGTGATCGTCGGTGACGGGCCCGAACGAGGGCGACTGGAGGAGCAGATCCGGCACCTCGGGCTCGGTGGGCGAGTCGATCTTCTCGGCTGGCGCACGCCGCCGGAGGTCGCGACTCTGGTCGCCGCAGCGGAGGCGATGGTCGTGCCGAGCCGCTCGGAAGCCTTCGGCATCGTCGCGCTGGAGGCCTGGCGGGCGGGAACCGCGCTGGTGATGACGTCCCGTGGCGGCGCCTCCGAATTCATGACTGACGGCAGCGATGCCGTGCTGGTCGACCCGGAGGATGCGGTCGCGCTCGCGGCCGTTCTCGAGCGCGTGACGGCCGATGCCGATCTCCGCGAGACCCTCAGCGCGGCGGGACGAGCGCGCGTCGCGGATTTCAGCTGGGGTGGAGTCGTCGCGCAATACGAACGTCACTACGCGAAGCTGACCGAGCCGAGGGCTGCGTCGTGACCTCGCGATTCAGGTATGAAGGAACGACAAGGCGTCGCCTGCGGCAGATGCGGCGGTTCGGGCAGGCGGCGCTGCAGCCCGCGGTGTGGCGCGAGCGACGTGTGGCGCGGGCCTTCTGGTGGGACGGGCACCCGAACTTCGGCGACGCTCTGACGCCGTGGCTGCTTCCGCGGTACGGGCTGGTGCCGAGGTACTCCTCGCCCTCCACTGCTCGGCTGGCGGGAGTCGGCAGCGTCCTGGAATTCCTGCCCCGAGCTTTCGACGGCGCGATCTGGGGATCCGGACTGATGGAGGATGCTCCGTATCCGCTTCCGGATGCCGAGGTGCTGGCTGTGCGGGGCCCTCTCACCGCCGAGCGCATCGGAACGTCGTCCACTGTGTTCGGCGATGCCGGCCTGCTGGCGTCGAGGTGGCTTCGCAAGCCGGCTCCACGCTGGGAAGTCGCGTCGGTTCCGCACGGGCATCACCGTGGACACGAGGGTTTCGCGAGACTGATGGGGTCAGCGCTTGGCGCTTCCGGGTCATCCGGGGTGCGAGTGGTCAATGTGCACCAGGGCGCCCCTGGCGCCATCGCGGAGATCGCCGCGAGCAGGACGGTGTTCACCACATCGCTGCATGGACTGATCACGGCCGATTCCTACGGCATCCCTGCGCTGTGGACGGTTCTGGAACCGCCGCTGAGCGGCGGGGACTTCAAGTTCCGCGACTACGAGGCGGCCGTCACGCCGGGTCGCAGCAGGTTCGTGGCCTTCGAGGATCTGCGTTCTCTGGACGATGTCGTGCGTCTTGCGCGTCGTGCCGATGCATCCACCGTCGCCGACCTGGCTGACGGTCTTGAATCCGCGATCGCGGGCTGGTGATCGCCGGCCGGCCGATGCGGGGTCATCCGTCGTGGACTCCACAGGCCAGGACGATCGTCACGACACCGACTCCCACACTCGGGCGTGGGCGGCGGCCGAGCGCTCCCATGTGAACCCGGCGGCTCGACTCCGGCCCTCGGCGATCATCCTCGCGATCGTCGGATCGCCGGAAGTCGCATCGATGATCCCGGCCGCGATGGCCGCTGCATCCGGTGCGACGAGGAGGGCCGCGGACCCTGCGACCTCGGGCAGGCTGGATGTATCGGCGGCGACCACCGGGACGTTCGCGGCGAAGCCCTCCAGCACCGGGAGTCCGAAGCCCTCGTACAACGACGGAACGACGATCGCGTCGGCGGCTGCGACCAGCCCCGGCATCAGCTCCGAAGGGAGCCGTCCGAGCAGGCGGACGCCCGGCATCCCGTCGAAGAGCTCCGTCCGCCGAGGATGCGGCGGCCCGCTGAGGGCGAGCTCGAGGTGGGGACGCTCGCGCCTCACGATCGGCCAGGCGGACGCCAGCGCCTCGAGGTTCTTGCGGCGAGCGGCCCCGCCCGCGTGCAGCACGTACGGACCGTCGAGCCCCAGTCCGATCAGCGAACTCCGTTCGAGCGGGGCCGCATCGAAGTAAGGATCGTCCACGCCGTTGTGCACGATGTGCGGATCGCGGATGCCGATGAGATCGATCGCCTCCTGTGCGCTGAACTCGGAGACGCAGATCACCGCCGCTGCTCGACGGAGCTCGGCGATGGCCGCCGGGACGGGAGCGGACTCGTCCGGGAAGCGCCAGGCGACGATGTCGTGCAGCGTGACGACGTCGCCGCGCGGTGCCGGCGGCAGCTCCAGTGACATCCGGTGCGACACGGTGTCACCGGCATACAGCAGGCGCCCGGCTTCGCGGCGGACGGCGACCGGAGCCTTCGCGATGTACCCCATCGGCAGGCGCCGGTCTCCTGTCAGAGGAGACCTCAGGGATCGCGTGACGAGCTCTCGCACTCGCCAGGTGTCGCCGGACAGCGACGTCAGGGCGTTCGCCGCTCGTGCGATGATGTGGCGCTCGTATGCCTGGGCGCCCATCGGCGCCGCTGTCGCAATCGTCGCGATCGACAATCGTGGCGCGCTCACGGCTGGATCGTCCCGCCGAGACGATGCAGGAGCACGACAACTGTCGCGAATGCGAGCGCAACCCAGTGCACATCGACGCCGTGCGCGCCTACGTGAGTGGCGGAGATGACCTGGCGCGGCAGTCCGATGCCCGGCCAGTACGCTGCGAAGTGACAGACGAAGACGGCCACAGTGGCCAGACCGCGCAGCGCATCGAGGCCGCCGACGCGGGGTTGCTTCATTCGAGCCTTCTCTCAGGGGTCGAACAACAGTATGCCGCTGCTCGCCGGCCTTGCTACTCTGAGCCCGGGCTGAGGAGGATCGATGGCACAATCGCAACCAGTGAAGCGGATGGTCACGCGGTGGGTGCGAGCATGGCATGACTCCGGCGCGCGGCATGCCATCACGCGCGCCCGATACGCTGTGGCCGCCAGGATCATTCCCGGGGAGTTCTCCTACGGAAAGTATCCGCACACCTTCCTCGAGAGACTGCCGCCGTCGGAGCTGGGAGGCGCGAGTCGCCTTCCTCGGAGGATCTGGGTGTTCTGGACGGGGTCGAACCCGATGAGCGCCGATCGCCGGGCCGGCTTCGAGAGGCTCGTCGCAGTGAACCGGGATATCCCCGTGGTGCTGGTGACTCCTGAGAATCTCGACGACCATCTCGTGGATGGATTCCCGCTGCACCCTGCCTACGAGCATCTTTCGTTCACGCACCGGGCGGACTACCTGCGAGCGTATTTCCTCCACCACCATGGCGGCGGGTACAGCGACATCAAACCTCTGCTCGATTCGTGGCTCCCGCATTTCGACACGCTCGAGCAGTCTGACGCGTGGCTGCATGGAACAGCACTCACGAGTCCGTACTTCACGGGCAACAATCGTGGTCGGCTCGGCGCGCACCTCCGGCGGTACTACCAGGACCTGGTCTCGAGCGTCGTGCTCGTCGCGCGGTCGCATACGCCGCTCACAGCCGAATGGCTCAGGGAGGTCGATCGCGTCCTCGACTATGCGGCGCCCGCGCTCGAAGAGTTCCCCGCCGACGGGGCACACGGATCCAGTGGGTATCCGCTGGAGTGGATGGACCTGCTCGGCGACATCCTGCAGCCGTTGACGCTCAAGTACGCAGATCACGTGCTTGTGGACCGGTCGGACTGGTGGGACACCGAGGCGGGTTACCGGTGACATGCTGAGACGCGGAATCCGCCGAAAGGCCAAGCTGCTGTGGCGCGCAGCGGGAAACCTCGTGGACAGGCGGCTGTACCCGCGGTGCGCTCCTGTTCGCGCCCACTGGTGGACGTGGCATCCCAATTTCGGAGATGAGATCAACCGTCTGGTGCTTCCGAGGTATGGCATCGCTCCGGTCCTCACTCGCGCGGCCGACGCTGAGCTCTTCGGCGTCGGTTCGATCCTCGAGCAGGTTCCCTCCGAATTCCAGGGCTGGGTATGGGGCAGCGGGAAGATGCAAGACGATCAGCCGACGCAGATCCCCGCCGCACAGGTCCTCGCGGTGCGAGGCCGGTTGACGCGAGACCTGCTCGGACTCGCCGGGAGCACGCGACTCGGCGACCCGGGTCTGCTGGTGTCGAGAGGAATTCGCAGGGCGCCTCTCAGCGGCAGGATCGCGATCGTGCCGCACTTCAGCCATCGAGGCTCCGCTGAGGTGGATGCGCTTGTGAAACGTCTCGGGCAGGCGGCATACGTCATCGACGTCACCGATCGCCCGAAGAAAGTCATCAGGCGGATCAGCGCGGCCGACGCGGTCATCAGCACTTCGCTGCATGGATTGATCGTGGCGGATGCCTACGGGATCCCCGCGGTGTGGGCGCTGCCCGAGCCGATGCTCGGTGGAGGCGCTTTCAAGTTCCACGACTACGAGAGCGTCGTCCTCCCCGGCGGAGGGAGCCGGCGGATCGATCTCGCGGCGGTGCGCACGAAGAGTGATGTCGACGAGCTCGCGAGCTGCGCCGACGGCGATGCGGTCGCGCGTGCGCAATCCGAGCTCGAACAGGCGCTGAGCGATCTGAAGCGAAGTCTTCCGCGTCGGATCACACCGTTCAGGCTGGCACTCGAACAGGCGCGGTCCTGAGCGGGAGATACCATGTGACAGGCGGTGGGGCCGCCCGATCGGCGCCGGCCGAGTACTCAGAGGGGGACATTCGTGGGAGAGTCGACGACGCGTGCGGCACTGGTCGTGATCGCCACCTACCGCCGGCCGGATCACGTGCGAACGTGCCTGGAGCACATCCGCCGGCAGACGACGACACCGAGCCGGGTGATCGTCGTGGACGCTTCACCGGACGACCTGACTCGGGACGTGGTCACGGCGTTCGAAGACGTCGAGTATCGGCGCAATGATCTGGGGGCCGGCACCCTGGCCGCGTCCCGCGCCATCGGGGTGCAGGATGCCGTCGAGGACGTGGTCGCCTTCATCGACGACGACGCCTATGCCGAGCCTCAGTGGCTCGCGGAGCTGCTCGCCGCCTACGACGATCCGACAGTCGGCGCTGTGGGCGGGCGCGCTGACAACGACCGGCCGGGTGAGGAACGGGAGGGACTCGACAGCATCGGCCGCTTCCTCGCCGACGGCACGCTCACCGGAAACTTCGGCGCCGACCCCGGTCGCATCGTCGAGACCGACCACATGCTGGGTGCCAACATGTCGGTGCGCACCGACGCGCTGCGCGCGATCGGCGGGATCCATGACTACTACCCAGGGACGTGCCTCCGCGAGGACTCCGACCTCTCGCTCAGAGTCAAGAAGGCCGGCTACCGCATCGTTTTCGCGCCCCGCGCCGCGGCGCTGCACGTCGCTGGTGAGTATGCCAAGGGCAAGCGATTCGACCTCCGATATCGGTTCTACGGGGCGCGCAATCACATCCTGCTTCTGACGACGACGCTCGGCTGGACCGATGCCCATCTCCCGCGGCACCTCGGCAAGACGCTGCGCGGTGCGATTAAGGAGTCATGGTCCGGGGTTCTCGGATGGCCGAGCAAGCGGGGTCTGACCGCGAAAGCCCGAGGGATCGCCGGAGGCGTGAGTCGTGCGGCTGTCGACGTGGCAGGCACGGTCGTCGGGCTCTGCGCCTCGATCCGGCCTGTGGACCGCGCGGCCGGCGTCTCACAGAGCTGGCGGTAGCCGGATGGAGCCGCGAGCAGTGGACGACTCGTCGCGGTCGGTGCGAGCGGTGTACGTCGTGCTCTCGCACCGGAACTGGGCGCAGGTGCGCCGACTCGCCGGCGCGATACTCGTCTCCAGTCCGGAGGCGCGAGTGATCATCGCCCACGACGCCCGTGCCGAGACGTTTCCCGTCGATGCGGAAGACGAGCGCATCGACATCTTCGCGCACGGTCTCGCCTGCGACTGGGGTTCGTGGGAACTCGTGGACGCCGCATTGCGCGCGTTCGACAGGGCTCGGACGACGTGGGATCCGCAGCTGATCTGCCTGATCTCGGGCCAGGACTACCCGATGCGTCACCTGCCGGAGTGGGAGCAGGAGGCGATCACCGCGCCGAGCTGGATCGGAGAGGCACGGCCGCTGCGCTATCGACCGCGGTGGGGGCGGCGACGTGGTCGGGGCGACGATCGGTATACGCGCTACGCGTACCGATGGTTCCGGGCGCCGTTCGGCGGAACCGGACTGCCGGCGCACTCGGGAGCCGGCCGCTTCGCTGCGCGGGTCCGCCGCGCTCTGGCGCTGCACCTGGAGCCTGTTTTCAGCATCCGGTTCGTCGAACGCGGGAGAGGGCGCCATTACGGCATCCGTCGTCTTCGCGTTCCGTTCACGACGCAGACACCCTGCTACCTCGGGTCGCAGTGGCTGGCGGTGCGCCGCCCTGAAGTCGACGCGCTTCTCGATCATGACTTCGCCAGGGGGACGCCGCTTCGACGGCTGTACCGGCGCTCGGTCATTCCCGACGAATCGGCTCTGGTCACCCCTCTGAGCTGGCGGTCGAACCCGAGTTCGCTGCCACCGGTGTCGCTGAGCAGATGGGATCCGGACGACGATGAGACCGTGACCTGGACCCTCGAGGACCTTCCGATGCTGCTCGGGAGCGGGTCGCCGTTCTGCCGCAAGGTCGATCCGGACCGCAGTGCCGAGCTGATGGATGCTCTGGACGAAGTGATCGCGGGTTCGTGATGGACTCCCTCACCTTCGCGCTCGTCATTCCGACCTATCGGCGCCCGCATCTCGTGCTGCAGGCTGTCGAGAGCGGTCTCCGCCAGGACCGCCCGTTCGATGAGATCATCGTCGTCGCCGACGGCGAGGATGATCCGGCACTCGACGTGCTGCGCGAACAACCCGTCGTCATCGAGGCCGTCCCGCACGGCGGAGTCGCGTCGGCCCGCAATGCGGGAATCGCGCGAGCGACGACCGACTGGGTGTGTTTCCTCGACGATGACGATCTGCTGCATCCGCACTACCTGTCGAGCCTGGAGCGCGATATCGAGGCGCGGCCCACGGTCAAGGCGTTCAACACCGAGTACTGGAGCTTCGCCGAGAAGGCGGGGCCGCGAGAGGAGTTCGAGGCTCGCGACCTCGATGGATGCCTCGCTGCGGCAGCGACGGCTGCGCCGAAGAACGACATGGCCTATCTCCACATCGAGGGGCGCAGCTTCGACCGGCTGCTCGAACGGCTGCTCGGCTCCATGAGCACCGCCGCGGTCGAGCGTGAGGTGCTGCAGCGCGCCGGCGGGTTTCCTACAGGATTCGCGACTGCCGAGGACTGGACGATGTACGTGAACGTCTCGCGGCTGACCGAATGGGGAGTCGTTCCGGAGCGTCTCGCATTCTTCCGCGACCATGTCGCGAACGTCACGCATACCGGATCCACGTCCAAGGGGCTTACTGTGCTCCGCGCGATCGGATCGTTCTGGGGTCCGACCCCGCTCCCGACTCCGCCGCATCGGTCGCTCGACGACTACCGGCGCTTCTATCGCTATGAACTGAGGAACGTACTGGAGCGCTGCCGGCGCGCGCGGGATATCGTCGCCTACCGAGAAGCGCTGCGCCTCGCCGCTCCGATCCTGCCGCGCCGCATCGACCGGCTCAGCGCGATGATCCCGCCGGCGATGTGGGAAGGCGTGCGCCGCATCCGCCGCCGTCGACGCGGCGGCGACGTCTCCTGACCTCGTTCGAGGCAGCGCTATTCGAGCTGTCCGAGCTCGACGAGACGGGCGAACTCGGGGTCGCGATCGCGCACCTCGTCGAACGTCCCCTCTGCGGCGATGCGTCCGCCGCGCAGATGGATGAGGTGATCGACCGAACGGACGGTCGAGAGCCGGTGAGCCACGATGACGATCGTCATCCGGCCACGGAGCTGCTCGAGGGTCTGCGCGATCTCGCGTTCCGTCGCGTTGTCGAGCGCGCTGGTCGCTTCGTCGAGCACCAGCAGGCGGGGTCGACGGTAGAGCGCCCGAGCGAGACCGATCCGCTGACGCTGACCCCCTGAAAGCCGGACGCCGCGATCACCAACGACCGTGTCGACGCCCTGGGGAAGCTGCTGCAGCAGATCGGTCAGCTGCGCCTGCCCTGCGGCATCCCGCACCCGTTCGAGATCGATCGACGCCGCGTCCTCCCCGAACGCGATGTTCTGCGCGACGGACGCGTTCACGAGGAAGACGTCTTGGGGCACGACCCCGATTCCCGAGTACCACGATGCGAGATCGTCATCGATCAGGCGATCGCCGCACCGCACCGCACCAGACGTCGGCGTGAGCAGCCCGAGCACGATGTCGACCACGGTCGTCTTGCCCGCTCCGCTGCCTCCGGTGAAGGCCGTCGTCCGGTTCTCGGTGATCGTCAGATTCAGATCGGTGAGCACCGGCTGATCGGCATCGGGGTAGGCGAAGGTGACGCCGTCGAGCACGATGTCGCCCTCCGGGCGGGGGCCGCTGCGCGGCGTCTCCTCATGACGTCCGCCGGCTTCGAGCTCATCCAGGGTCTCTGTCATGATCCGCATGCCTGCCTGCCCCGAGCGCGCAGTGGCGAGACTGGCGCTCACCCTGTTCATCGTCGGCAGCGCGCGCATCGACGCCGTCGCGAACAATCCCAGGATCGGGATGACTTCCGCGCTCTGGCCGATCGCGAAGAGGATGCCGGCGATCCCGATGATCGCGATGATGAATGACACCTCGAGCAGGTAGCGCGGCACATCCGAGATGAAGCTCATCTCGCGCCCGAGGCGTGCGCCCCGCAGCCTTGCGTTGCGGAATCCGCGTACGAAAGACGAGGCGCTCGACGTGAGCCTCGTCTCGCGGAACCCGTCCAGTCCCGGCATCAGCGACTGCCACGCTTCCAGTCCCGCCTCGGCGAGGTCCTCTCCGATTCGCAGCTGGCGAGCGCGGAGAATGCGCTGCACGCCGAAGACCAGTCCACCGAAGAGTGCGACGGCGAACAGCGTGACGAGCGGCGCTGCTGCCGCGAGCACGACCATGATCGCCGCGAGCATCAGGACGTCGGTGCAGAGGGTCACCGACGCGAGGAGCACGCTGGTCGCCTGGTTCGTGCAGTCGTTGATGTTGCGGTACACGACGGTGAGGGATCTCGCGCGGTGTGCCGTGTAGGGGGACAGCACGTAGCGATTCATGAGCTCGGCAGCCGCCAGAGCGCTCACGCGTGTCGTGCGGCCCAGGAGCCACCACCGGAACGCCAGCGCTCCTGCGCTCTTGACGATGAACGCGATGACCACGATGCCCGCGACGAACGGGATGAGAGTCGAGAGTTCGTCCGTCCCGACCATGCCGACGACCCACTGCAGGAACCCACCTTCAGGTGAGCCGGAGGTGATGAGCTGCATCAGCGGGATCATGGCCGCGACGCCGGCCATGTCGAGCAGCGCCAAGGCCACGGACGCCGCGACCGTGGAGCCTATCCAGCGCCGCGGGCGCGCACCGGTGACCCTCAGCAGAGTGCCCAGCTGGGGCAAGAGGCCGGAGCGTCGCTCGGTGCGTTTCATCGGGTCCTCTCGGGTGCGCGCGAACAGGTGTATCGGCGCGTGCTCGCTTACGCTAACATTGTGCTCGCATCGGTCCTTCATTCGGATCGATGCTGCGCGCTTTGTGCTCTCTGGGGAAGCGTGTCAACTAGCGCCGATTGGGGAATCGAATGACTGAGAACGAACAGGACGGCATCAGCCGTCGAACTGTCACCAAGGCGATGGCGTGGGCAGTGCCCGCCGTCGCCGTCGCCTCTACTGTGCCCATGGCGGCCGCCAGCTGCATCCCGGAGATCTTCCTGGGTGCGGGCAGCTGCAAGTGTCCTGGCCAGAGCACGGATCTGCCGTGGACCTACTTCCTCCGAGTGTGCGCAGGCGGAACCGCTTGCCCGATCGGGTCCAAGGAGGTCACCATCACCAAGATCGTCTCGAACAGTGGTGTCACTGTCTGGGAGGGTTCGCAGACGATCGGCGTCGACGGATGCACCGTCATCCAGGGAAGCTCGAGCAACAGCGCGAACTTCCTCGACATTTACCACTCCATCGATGGTGTCGACCAGTCGCCGACCCGGGTGAACGCACCGCCGAACTGCGACGACATCGAGAACGCGATCGGGGAATGCTCGGTCGTCGACTGACGCGAATCGATCGTCTGATCGAGAAGTGGTGCCCGTGCTCAGCACGGGCACCACTTCTTCGTTTGTTCCGCAGGTCTCTCAGCCGCGGACTGCGCGCAGTGCACCGAGGAATTCGGCGGCGCGCTGTGACCAATCCACTGCTGCGACAGTCGCCGCCTCAGGGAACCGGGTCTTGGCCGGGACCGCATCGGCCACAGCCCCGGCGAACGCGTCGCCTTCTGCGAGCACGACCCCCGGCGCTTCGCGAAAACCCGCCACGGGCGTCGACACGATCGGTCGCCCGACAGCCTGATACTCGTAGAGCTTCAGCGGATCGAGGCTCTCCGTGAACGGCGTCACGAGGTGCGGAACCACCAGAACGTCTGCGTGCTGCAGATAGCCGGGCACCGCGTCCCGGGGGCGGGCGGCCAGCACCACCGCACCGGCGTCGCGCAGCAGCGCGGTGTCGGCGGCATCCAGCGAATCCGGCCCGACGAGCGCAAGCCGCCCGTGTCCGTGCAGTGCCCGCGCCGTCGCGGCGGCCAATTCCACGTCGAGCCTGTCTCGGTGCAGGGTGCCGAGGTAGAGGGCGTACGGGCCGTCCGGAAGGTCCGCGGGGCGGGGCATCGGCATCCGGTACCGATCGACGTCCACCGCATTGCGGATCACGTCGATGTCGGCCCGCTGCGGGCGCTTGCGCCGCGCCAGTTCGGGAGAGCAGGCCACGACTGCTGCGGCGTTCTGCAGCAGCCACTCCTCGCCGGCCGCGATGCGCGCGAGCTCCGCGGCCGGCCGTTCGGCGGCCAGCCAGTCGTCGGTCATGTCGTACAGCGTGCGCCATCCGGTCGAACGGGCGAGGCCCGCCGCCGTCGGGTCGTTGATCCACAGCAGCGGATGCTCCATGCCGAGCCGCGCTGCGGCACGGGCGGCGCTGCCGGCGAGTCGTGAATCTGCGCGGGCATCGAGCCGACGGGGCAGCCACTTCACGGGCCGGAACGACCACAGGCGGTCTGTGAGCGGGCGCAGGCGGCGTCCGAACCTCGGCGCGAGTCCACGGCGCACGGCATGGAGCGGATCATCCGCCGGCTCGATGAACAGCACGCGAAGCGCCGGGTCGGCGTCGAGAAGTCCCGACACCAGGTATTGGTTCCTGCGCCACACCTCGTCCCACGCTTCGAGAGAGACCACGACGAGATCGGTCATCGGACTCTCCGTCCCAGCGCTGCCCTGTAGACGGCATCGGTTCCTGCGACCTGCTCCGGCAGGGAGAAGCGCTGGCGCTGTCGGAGGCGCACCGCAGTCCCGAGTTCCGACCGGCCATCGGCGTCGGCCGCCAGCGAGCGCAGAGCGGAGGCGGCAGCTGATGCGTTCTCGGGAGGGAACAGCGCCCGCGGGTCGAGATCTTCGAGGAGGTCGAGGTGTCCTGCTGCCCCGGCGGCGATCACGGGCACCCCGTGCGACATGGCTTCGAGCACGGAGATGCCCAGTCCCTCCTTCGGGCACGTCGCGAGGAGCATCCCGGCTTCGTCGAGCAGCGCCGGCACGTCTTCGCGGAAGCCGAGCAGCGTGACGGCATCCGCCACGCCGAGATCCCGAGCGAGACGATCGAGCAGGGGGCCGTCCGGCCCGTCGCCGGCGATCAGCAGACGCCAGCCGCTGTCCGCCAGGCCAGAGGCGGCGAAGGCGCGTACGCCCAACGCCGTCTGCTTCTCGGGCTGCAGCCGCTGTGCCATCAGGATCGTCCGGGAGTGGCGGACTCGATCGGAGGTCACGTTCGGCACGCCCGTGTGTACGATGGTGCTCGGAACGCCGGTGCTCGCGGCGACCGCGCGGCTGATGGCGATCTCCGCGTCGATCCGTCCGGCCAGCACTCGATCCCACCTGAGCGGCCCGACCCCTCCGCGGGCGGAGGCGAAGTGGCGTGTCGAGACGACCGCCGGGCGGGGATGCCGACCGGGAATCCCGAATGCGATGGCGGCCGCGCCGTCGGCGGCGGTCATGTGAGTGTTCGCGACGTCGACCTCGACCGAACGCAATGCCCGAACGAGCTGACCGACTCCCGTTCCTCGCGTGAACGGCACTCCCGCGGCTTCGAGCGCGGGGGCCATCAGCGCGGGGTCGCCGCCTGCCACTCGCACGTCGTGACCCGCATCGGCCTGCGCGATCGCGAGCCTGAGCACGAAGCGCTCCACTCCCGCGAAACGATCGGAGCACACGGCGTGAATGATGCGCAGACTCCCCGTCATGCGCCCCTCCGCGCCGATGCAGGGATACGGGCGCCCAGATCCTCGAGCAGCGCGACATACGAGGCCGCCGCTGCGCGCCACCCGTGCCGCAGCGCGCTCTCCCGGCACCGCTCCCGCCAGGAGCCGGGTTCGGCGGCGGCGAGCTCCTCCAGCCGTTGCGCGATCTCACGCGGGTCCTGGCCGGTGAGGTAGCCGTTCTCACCGTCGACGATCACCTCGGGAGCGATGCCGACGCGCGTGCACACGACCGGGATGCCGGAGGCCAGGGCCTCGAGTATGACGAGGCCATGCGACTCGTAGGCGCTCGGGAACACGAACATGTCGGCAGCGGCATACAGCTCGAGCAGGTTCTGCCGAGGGCCGGTGAACAGCACCCGGTCGGCGACGCCGAGGCGCTCGGCCTGCGCGCGCGCGTTCTCGATGGAGTGTTCGTAGCCGCCGACCGCCAGCAGCAGGACGGTCGTCGCTTCGGTGAGCGCCTGGATCGCGTGCTCCAGGCCTTTGCGCTCGAACTCGTAGCCGACGAACAGCGCAACGCGATGTTCGTCGTCGAGCTGCAGCGACTCACGGGCGGCCCGGCGCTCGGCATCCGTCGGCGGCTGGAACCGTTCGCCGTCGACCCCGTTCGGGATGACCTCGATGCGCGGGCGGACCCTCCCGTACGTGCGCCGCAGGGCGTCCGGCTCGGACGCCGACAGCGCGACGACCGCCTGATGGATGCCGGTGCGATACCGGATCAGGTCGCGGACGAAGGTGAACGTGTGCGTGGGGTTGCGCAGCATCCGCCAGACTCCGTTGCCCCGCTGGCGCATCGCCTCGCCGACGATCCCGTGGTTGACGTAGACGTCCCCTGCCATCACACCGTTGTGGCAGATCGACACGGAGCCGGGACGTTCCGCGAGGAAGCGCTTCGCGCGCCGGGTGCCGACGGTGCTGAACCACGCGGCCCGTCGCAGCAGGAACACGCCCGACCCGATGCGGCTGCGCGGCGACCGCGCGCGCCACGGCCGGCCCATCGCGGATGCCGTGCCGAACGTGAACGAATCCACCGTGTGACCGAGCTCGCGGAACTCCCGCTCGAGGTTCCACGCGACTCCGGCTACGCCGAACCCCGGGCCGATGGTCGGGGCGATCTGCACGATGTGCATCAGTGCGCCCTTCCGGCTCGCGTCTCGGCGCGCATCGGACCCAGACGATACAGCCGCGCGCGCCGGCGCGCGGCTGCGCCGCGCTCACCGGGTAGAAGCGCCGACCGCACGGTCGCGCCCAGCCACTGCGCCGCGCGTGCGCTCGCCCAGCCGGCCGCTCCGAAGTGCTTGCGGTAGTAGCGCTCCTGCGAGGCATGGAACGTCGTGTCACGTCGCAGCGGGTCGGTGCTGGTGCCGGCACCCGAGTGCAGTGCACGTGCGGCGTCGACCTGTCGGTGATGCCAGCCCAGCCGGTGCGCGCGGTAGGCCCAGTCCGTCTCCTCCGCGTACAGGAAGAAGCGCTCATCGAACCCGCCGACCTGCTCGAGCGCCGCCGCGCGCAGCAGCAGCACGGAGCCGATCACGAATCGGGGGCCGCGGATGAACCGCCCGAGGCCGACAGCCTCGAGCCAGGCTCGTGCGGGGGAGGGGAACACCCACTCCACTCTCGCCGCGGCTCCCGCTTCGTCGATCTGCGCCGGGCCGACGCTGGCGAGGTCGCGGTCGGCATGCAGCGCGGACTTCAGCACGCCGACGGCTTCGGGATCGATCACGGCGTCCGGGTTGAGGAGCAGCACGTCGGCGCCTGGTACGAGGCGGTCGTCGAGGCCCAGGTTCACGGCCGCGCCGAAGCCGATGTTTGCGCCCGAGTCGCGATAGCGCACCCCGAGTTCCGCGCACAGCGCAGCGTTCTCCGGCATCGACGAGTTGTCGATCACCGTGACCGGCAGGGAGGCGACCGGCTCCAGCGCGCGCCGCAGAAGATCAGGAGCCCCGTAGGCGACGACGATCACCTCGACGGCGTCGTCGGCACGCGCCCCGTCCGTGACGGGTGCGGTGTGCAGGATGCTGCGGTAGAGCGCCAGGTAGTCGGCGGCGACCGCATCCCAGGAGCATTCGGCGGCCCTGATCCGCCCTGCGGCGGTGAGCCGGTCGCGCTGCGGCCCGGCAGCGTCCACGAGCGCGTTGGCGAGGGCCGACGCATCGCCGTGCGGGACGACGAGCCCCGCTCCGCTCACGACGTCGGGCAGGGCGCCGGCATCGCTCGAGACCACCGGGACGCCTGCGGCCATCGCCTCCACCGCGACGCGGCCGAACTGCTCGGTCCAGGAAGGTGTGGGCAGCGACGGCACAGCGAGGACGTCGATTCCGGCGAGGAACTCCGGGACGTCGCCGGGCTCGACGCCGCCGACGTACTCGACGCGATCGGCCAGACCACGGGTTGCGGACTCCGCCTCGATGCGCGCGGACAGGGGGCCGGTTCCCGCGATGCGAGCGTGCAGGCGCGGGTCGGAGGCGAGCGCGTCGAGCAGCACCAGCAGGCCCTTCTCGGGCACCAGCCGTCCGAGGAACCCGACGACGATCCGGCCGCGATGCGGCGGACGCTCCGTCTGCGTCGGCGCGGGCAGATCGACGCCGAGCGGGATCACCCGTGCGCGACCCGGGAAGCCCTTGCGCTCGGCGATCAGGGCGGCGTCACGGTTGCACGCGGAGACGGCGGATGCGGCGACGAGCGCCCGGCGCTCGATGGCGCGGAAAGGCAGCGGGTAGCGCTTCAGCAGGTTCTGCGCCGTGTAGAGCATGAACGGCGCGCGCTGCCGGCGGAGCGCCCGCAGCACGAGCACCTCGGCCATGCTCAGCGAGAACGGCTCTTCGTGGATGTCGATCACATCCCAGTCCTCGCCGAGCGCCTTCCAGAGAGGCCGCGGATCGTAGACGAACAGAGCCGGATGCGTGCCGAACGTGCGGGCGCCCGTCGCGGGGTCGTCTGCGTCGGTGCTCAGGGTGACCGGGACGCCCCCGGCATGCCACCGTCTTGCAGTGATCACCGTGACCTGCGCCCCGCGCGTGCGGAGGGCGCGTTCGCGGCCCCGCCATCCGGGAACAGTGGCGCTGTGAGAGATTCTCAACACACGCATGCCGACTCCCCCTATACTTTCGTCTAATAGTAGACGCCCCGGTTGGCCACTTTGGGAGTGGCCGATGGGGACCGGGAAGTCTGCGACAACGATTCTGGGGATCGAAAAATGGGGACTGGGGACCTGGGGTTCCCCGTGCCGCGTATTGTCCATCTGGACCATACGACGGTACGCGGGGGAGCTGAGATGGCGCTGGCGCGCCTGCTTTCCGTCGAGCCGGGCTGGCATGCCGACGTCATGCTGCCCGCCGATGACGGCGAGGACGCGTTCGTCGACCTGCCGTCGAGCGCGCGGCGCTGGGTGTGCGGCGTCCGGCAGAACGCCGGAGGCAGCAGCGCGTCGCCGCTGAGGATGATCGATGTCGGCATCCGCCTTCTGGTGCAGGCGGCGGTCACGCGCTGGCATCCGACCGTGCGCAACAGCGACCTGATCGTCGCCAACAGCACACGTGCGGCGGCGTACGCCGCACTCGCGCTGCGAGGCACGGACAAGCCGTTCGTCGTCCACCTGCGAGACCATGTGAGCGCCGACAGCCTCGGCACATTCGGGCATCGCCTGATGACGCAGCTGATCCTTCCTCGTGCCGACGGAGTGATCGCGAACTCGAACGGCACGCTCGAGACGGCCGCGCCGTACATCCGGCGCAATGCGGTCTCGGCCGTGATCCCGAGCCCGGCGGGCCTGGGCGAGGTCCACGACCCGAAGCGGTCGGGAGACGCGCTGCGTGTCGGGATGCTGGCGCGAATCGACCCGTGGAAGGGGCAGATGCTCCTTCTCGAAGCCTTCGCGCTCGCATTCCCGAAGGGCGCGGAGCAGCTCGACATCGCCGGCGGCTCGCCGTTCATGCACGATGACTTCCTCGCGCAGCTCAAGCGTCGCGCCGGCGAGCTGGGTGTCGCCGATCGGGTGAACTTCCTCGGTCATGTCGATGACATCGCCCCGCTGCTGGCCGGCTGGGACATCGCGGTGCAGTCGTCGCTGAGGCCTGAGCCGCTGGGGCAGAACGTGCTCCAGTATCTGGCATCCGGCACTGCGACGATCGTGGCGGACGAGGGCGGGCCCACGGAATGGGTGCAGCACGACGTGAACGGTTTGCGGGTGCGCCCGCGCGACGTGGATGCGCTCTCCTCCGCGATGCGCGCGCTGGCGGCGGATCCCGCGCGCCGGCGTCGTCTGGCGGCGAGGGCGGCGAGCACGCAGGGCCTGATGGACGACCGCGAGATCGCGGAGAATCACGCCAGGGCCTACGGTGATGTGCTTCGTCGCGCGGGCGTGAAGGTGCGCATCCGGTCGTCCAGGTCGCGGCACATCGTGGCGGCGGCCTGACCGCCTGCGGCTGGACGGTCCCGCGAGTGCTTCGTGCCATAGGCTGGCGGGCGTGGTCGAGACGATGATCCAGCAGGTGCCGGCGCGAGTGCGCCTCGCCATGCTCCGGGCCGCGACCCAGGTCTTCGGCGAACGCGCCGGTGTGCGGATGCTGCACATCAAGGGTGACGCTGTGGACACGTCGCTTCGCGCGATGAAGACCACGGGCAGCGACGTCGACGTGCTCGTGGACCCGCGCCGGATCGGCGCCCTGCACACGGCGCTGCTGCAGGCGGGCTGGAGCGTGTACAGCACCTTTCACTCGGGCTCGCCGTTCGGTCACGCGCAGACGTACTTCCATGGCGACTGGGGGCACCTGGATGTGCATCGTCGGTTCCCCGGCATCCAGATCCCGGATGCCGACGCGTTCGAGCTCCTGTGGGAGTCCCGCATCCCCGGGGAGGTCGCCGGGATCGAGTACCGGGCCCCGAGCGTCGATGCGCAGGCCGTGCTGCTCATGCTCAACTCCGCGCGAGACTCTCGCCACGGCCGGCAGACCGCGGAGCGGCTGTGGGGTGCGGTCGGTGCCGAGCAGAAGATCCGATGCCTGGCGCTGGTCGCCGAGCTCGACGCGGTCGTCGCGTTCGCCGCGGCGACCGGGCGGCTCGAGGCGTACGCGCATCGGCGCGAGTACCGGCTGTGGAAGGCCGTGTCGCAGGGCGGCTCGCGGATCGCCGAATGGTGGGGCCGGATCCGCGCCCAGCGGACGCTGCGCGACGCCGTCAGGGTCGGTGCGAGATCCGTGCTGGTGAACCGTGAGCGCCTCGAGCACAGACTCGGGCATTCTCCGTCCGCGCGCGACGTGCTCGCCGAGTTCTCGGCGCGGTCCGTTCAGGGCCTTCGCGAGGCCTGGCTCATCGTCTTCCGGAGGCGCCGATGAGTCCGGCGTATCTCCCGGCCGAAGCGGTCGGCGTCATCCAGGACGGCGACAGCGTCTACGTCGCGAATCTCCCGCGCGGCCCGATCGTGGTCCTCGAGGGGACGGCGGCGCTCGTCTGGAAGGCCGCGTGCTCGGGCCCCGCCGACACGCTCGCAGAGCGCGTCGCGGCGGCCGTCGGTGAAGACGTCGCGGCGATCGAGACGGGCATGGCGGAATTCATTGCCGACCTCGTCGAGCGCGGGCTGCTGGCCGCCGCCTGACGGGCCCTCGCCCGCTGCACGGCCGCTAGCATTGGCCCATGCCCACCGCTCTCGCCGTGATGCCGGCGCTCATCGTCGGGGTCGTGCTGATCTTCTCCGGCGTGCTCAAAGCCGGTGCGCCGGCCGACATGCACGAGCTGGAGACCCTCGGCGTTCCTGCGCCGTTGCGCCGCCGCTGGCTGGTCGTCCTGCACCCTTGGGCGGAGATCGCCCTGGGGCTCGCCCTGATCGCGCTGGGCGGGGTGCTGGGAGTGCTCGCAGGCCTCGCCGCGACCGTGCTGATGGCGGGTTATCTGTGGCTGGTGTCACGTGCGCTGCGCACGGCGCCGGATGCCTCCTGCTCCTGCTTCGGCTCCAGCCGTCCGGTGACGCGCGCTACGGTCGTCCGCAACGCCTGGCTGACCGCTCTGAGTGCCGCTGCCGCTGCCGTGTCGTGGGCGAACCCGCTGCTCGGCGGGCCGGTGGCAGCGCTCGGGTGGGAGGGCGCGCTGTGGGTGCTCGGAGCGGCTGCAGCCGCACTCACCGCGGCGCTGATCGTGCGCCCGGACGGTGCGGAACCGGCGGCGTCCGAGAGCACGGCACTGTCGGCGCCGCAAGACGCCGACGAATCGGAGTACTTCCGCACCCGCACGCCCGCCGTGGCGGTGACGCTCGCCGACGGGACCACGACCAATCTCCGGCTGCTGGCGAGCCGCCGACCGACGCTCCTGCTGGCGGTCAGCGAGACGTGCGGCTCGTGCCAGTCGGTGATCGACGGCGCCGTGCAATGGCGCGAGCGTCTCCCGGAGGTCGACGTCCGTCTCATGGTGACCCTTCCGCCCGAGAGCAGCACCCTCGCCGATACGACGGCGCCGCAGACGCTGCACGATCCCCAGGGGCTCGTCGCCGAGTCGCTGGGGCCGTGGCGGACGCCGAGCGCCGTGCTGCTCGGCGTCGACGGGATGCTCGCCGGGGGCCCGGTGTCGGGGCCAGGAGCTGTGGAGGAGTTCGTCGCGGAGATCGAGGAGAGCCTTCGCGAGCTCCGCCCCGCGGGCGGTTGAGGGCATTCGCGGGCCGCTGACATTGCTCTTGGGCCGCTCAGCCTGTCGAAGCGTCCCGTGGCGGCGGGCCCTTCGACAGGCTCAGGGACCCAGGTCCGCGGGCCCTTCGACAGGCTCAGGGACCGAGGTCGGCGGGCCCTTCGACAGGCTCAGGGACCGAGGTCGGCGGCTCAGGAGCCGAGGGGTCGCTGATGCCATCACTGGGTCGCTGAGCTTGTCGAAGCGTCCCCTGGCGGCGGGCCCTTCGACAGGCTCAGGGACCGAGGGCGGCGGGCCCTTCGACAGGCTCAGGGACCGAGGTCGGGGGGCTCAGGAGCCGAGGGGTCGGCTGATGCCATCACTGGGTCGCTGAGCTTGTCGAAGCGTCCCCTGGCGGCGGGCCCTTCGACAGGCTCAGGGACCCAGTGCGGGGGGCCCTTCGACAGGCTCAGGGACCCAGTGCGGGGGGCTCAGGAGCCGAGGGGTCGCTGACGCCATCACTGGGTCGCTGAGCTTGTCGAAGCGTCCCCTGGCGGGACCTGGACAACTCAGGCAACTCATCCCCGCGCTCTTCGATCAGAGCGAGCTTCTTCTTCCGGCTCCAACCCTGGATCTGCTTCTCGCGGAAGAAGGCGACATCCACGGTGTCGAATCGCTCGGCGTACGCCAGATGCACCGGACGTCGCTTCCAGGTGAACTTCGCCGCGAAATCCGGGTCGTTGTTGTGCTGCCACACGCGCGACTCGAGCTCGCCGTTCGTGCTCCCGGTGTAGAAGCTGCCGTCGGCGCAGCGGAGGATGTAGGTCCAGGCCATGGTGTACAGCATCCCGTGCTCGCGCCGGTTCTGGGGCGGCTGTGGAGAACTTCTGTCTGGGTCCTTCGACAGGCTCAGGGACCCAGGGCCCTTCGACAGGCTCAGGGGCCCAGGGGCCCTTCGACAGGCTCAGGGACCCAGGGGCGGTCAGGAGCCGGCGGGGAGCCACTCGCGGATGCGGCGGTCGAAGACCTCGACGTCGAACTCCCAGGCGCGGGCCGCGACGGCGGATCGATCGAGGGTGCTGACCCGGTCGATCGCGGTGCGAAGCTCGTCGCCCTCGAAATCGTCGATGAGTGCCCCGCTCACGCCGTCCAGCACCGTTTCCGTGACCCCTCCGATGGTGCGCCCGATCACAGGCGTCCCGGTCGCCATCGCCTCGACCGGCATGATCCCGAAGTCCTCCACTGCGGGGAACAGGTAGGCGATGCTCCGCCGGTACAGCTGCACGAGCAGGGCGTGGGACGGCGTGTCGACGACGGTGAGCCGGACTCCGAGCTCCTCCGCGAGACGCTTCAGGTTCTCCCGCTCGGGCCCGCTGCCGGCGAGCACCACCGGCAGCCCGGTGGTGCGCCCCGCCCTGATGACGAGGTCGAGGCGCTTGTATGGCACGAAACGAGAAGCCCCGAACATGTACTCCGAGGGCAGCCGCTGCATCGCGGCGGCGTCGCCTGCGTCCACGGGCGGCTCGGTGGAGAAGGCCCGGACTTCGACGGGCGGGTGGATCACGCCGGCATCCACGCCCCAATGCCGGCGGATGCGGTCGCGAACCGCGACGCTGTTGCCGACGATCGAGCCGACCGCCTGCGCGCGCGTGCGGTCGATCCGCTGGAGCGCCGGCGACGCCGCACGGACTGCGAGTCCGCGACCCCGCATGTCCAATTCGCGGCTCCAGATCCACCTCGCCGGCGTGTGCACGTACGAGAACGTGGGTGCGTCCCGTGCCGGTCCGCGGAAGCGGGCGTGGTGGGCGAACATGTGTCCGATCGACAGCACCCAGTCGGCGTCGCTGCGGCCGAGGAGACGCCAGGTCGGCAGCTGCAGGGGCACGGACAGCGCCTTGTGGCGGCGGAGCGGCGTGCGCCCCAGCCAGGTCTCGCTGACCCTGGACGGATCGAAGCGCTCGGGGGCGTCGTTCCACAGCGCCACCACCGGAGCATCCGGATACAGTGCCATGAATCGGTCCAGCACGTTCTCCGCGCCGCCGAACCTCTCCGCCCACTCGTGGGCGATGACCCCCGCCATGTCGCCTACTCGCAGCCGGGCGCGTCGATGGCGACGTTGGTCGTGCGGACGAGTGGCGTGTGCCGCACCTCGAGCGGGCCGTACTCGCCCGCAGCGCCTGTGAACGTCGCCGCGATCGTGTGCGTCTGGCCGGGAGCGTTCACGACGTTGATCTTCACGGCCGGCCTGCCCAGGTGGGGGAGGGCGGTGACCCCGACGCCGGCGCCGTCGACGGTCGCTGACGCGAAGGTCGAGCCGACCGGGCCGTACAGGACGAGGTCAGTGGAGATGTCGCCCTTGGCGAAGAACCGCCCGGGCGCGATGTACGTCGCGAGCCCTGCCACCTGATCCGGGGCAAGGGTGTTCGTGAGCGTCGCGGACGTCGTGAATGAGGGGGCGTCGGGTGCCTGGCATTGCGTCGTCGTCGCGGCGATGTCGAGTTGCAGGTAGTAGTCGAGCTTGCCTTCGGTGATGTCGTTCACGTAGGCGCCCAGCATCGTCGTCGTGGCGTTGTCGGCCGGGAGGCGTCCGGACAGCCGGGAGTCCCCGACGAGCGCGGCTTCGGGCTCGCTCGTGGGCACGTACATCAGGCGTCCTTCGTCCGCAGCCTGCGAGAGCGCCTTCAGCAGTGCCATCGGCTCACCCGAGCCGCTGGTCACCGCACCGAACACCGACTGGGCGGCGAGGGCGAAGAACGCGTCCTGCTCGACCGTGTCCGGAATCATCGAGTACACCTGGTTGAGCAGGATCGCTGCCGCGTTGTCTCCGTTGAGCTCGACGGCCCTGTCCAGCACCTGGATGGAATGCCCCTCGACCTCGACGGTCTGCGGCGAGACGGTCACCGGCCCGGTGGCCTTGAGGAGGTAGCCGAGTGCGACCGGATCGAACGACATCACCGCGTCGACAGGCGTTCCCACGGACTCCGCCCAGAAGGCGCGGATGATCTGCGCCGTCTCCGTGAAGTCCGGAGTCAGGGTGACGTCCATCATCCAGCGGCCGATCTTGTCGCCGTAGAGCGCCTCGGTTTCGGGGGCGATCGGGATGATCGGAGTCTCCCGGCGGTTCTTGAAGTCGCCGCTCGACGCCTGCTGGGAGATCGTGATGCGCCCCTGGTCGGCGGTGACGAGTACCAGTGCCGCCGGGTTGCCGCCGGTGCCGCGCGACTCCGCGACGTTCTGGAACAGCATCAGGTAGTTGCGCGGCCCGTCGGCCCCGAGCGCCGTCGGCAGGATGCCGATGATGTCGCGGGCGGGTCCGAGCGCGGGCTGCAGGGAGACCACCGCGTCGTCGAGTTTCGCGATGCCGTCCTCCACCTGGGGGATCAGCGCGTCGCGGTCGATCGTGCCGAGCTCGGCGGCGGCGTCGTCGAGCGCGTCGGCCGCCTGCGTGACCGCGCCGCTCATCGCGGTGATCGCGTTCAGGTCGATCGCCCCGCCCGCCGGACGCAGCGACGCCAGGTTCAGCGAGGTGGCCGGAGTGAGGGCATCGGTCACGAGATCGTCGGTCACGGCGGATGCGACGCGCACGGCGTGCAGGTTGGGGCCCACGACGGGCACCCACTCCAGGTTCTTCCACATCTCGTCGTCGGTCTGCTCCCGGGCCTCGCCGGTGAGCACCGACAGCTTCGCGATCGTGGCCTTGGCCTCCTCGACGTTGCCGGAGGCGATCTGATCCTTGACGGTGTTCGCGAGCGGGATCGCCTCTTGGAGCGCATCTCGCGCGGCGAACGCACGGTCGGCGATCCTCGGAACGATGACGAGGGCGGCGACGACCAGGCCGATGAGCACCAGCAGGATCGAGATCGGGATCCAGAAGCGGAAGCTCCGCAGCAACGGCCTGCGCTCGCGTCGTGGTGGCGTGGCGTCGTCGTCGGCCTCGAAGAGGTCGCGGAGTTCTGCTCGTGTGTTCACAGTGTCATGTTACGGCCGGGGGCGGTGAGAGGCCGCAGGTCAGCGCCGGCCCATTCCCTGGTAGGTCCACCCGGCACTCCGCCAGTCGTCGCGAGGCAGCGCGTTGCGCGCGTCGATGATCTTCGGCGACCGCACCAGTGCCTTCGTCGCCTCCGGGTCGAGGGAACGGTACTCGTCCCACTCGGTGACGAGGATCACCAGATCGGCGGAGGCAAGTGCGACCTCGGCGTCATCCGTGTAGGAGAGCTGCGGATGCCGTGCCCTGGCGTTCTCCACGCCCTTCGGGTCGGCGGCGACGACCTCGGCGCCGAGGCCCTTGAGCTGCACGGCGACGTCGAGTGCGGGGGAGTCGCGCACGTCGTCGCTGTGCGGCTTGAAGGTGACGCCGAGCACTGCGATGCGCTTCTGGTAGACGGATCCGCCGAGCATGTCGGTGGCGAGCTGCGTGACCCGTTGCCGCTGACGGAGGTTGATCTTGTCGACCTCCTTGAGGAAGGCGACGGACTCGCCCGCACCGAGCTCCTCCGCACGA
Source organism: Microbacterium sp. SD291 (assembly GCF_017355365.1). Classification (GTDB taxonomy): domain Bacteria; phylum Actinomycetota; class Actinomycetes; order Actinomycetales; family Microbacteriaceae; genus Microbacterium. The sequence goes on from NZ_JADIJR010000016.1 coordinate 38,036, forward strand.
GCGGTGAGCGCGCGGACATCCTTGGGCAGGCAGCCTCCGCCGAACCCCACGCCGGCGTTCAGGAAGCGGCGGCCGATGCGCTCGTCGCAGCCGAGCGCATCCGCGAGCGCGGTGATGTCAGCGCCGGTGACGTCGGCGATCTCGCTCATCGCGTTGATGAAGCTGATCTTCGTCGCGAGGAAGGCATTCGCGGCAGTCTTGACCAGCTCCGAGGTCGCATAGTCGGTGAGGAAGCGGGGGACGCCGGACGACAGCGCAGACGCGTACACGTCATCGAGCATGGTCACCGCGGTGCGGGAGACGGCCGCGTCATGATCGAGACCGTAGACGATGCGATCGGGTGAGCGGGTGTCGGCGATCGCGTGCCCCTCCCTGAGGAACTCGGGGTTCCAGATCAGGTCGGCGTGCACGCCCGCCGCGATGATCCTGTCCTTCATCCGCCGGGCGGTGCCGACGGGCACGGTCGACTTCCCGACGACGAGTGCGCCCGGACGCAGACGCGGGATGAGCCCTTCGATCGCCTGTTCGAGGTGACTGAGGTCGGCCGCGGTGCCGCCTTCGGTCTGCGGCGTGCCGACGGCGATGAAATGCACATCGGATTCCGCGACGTCGTCGGGGTCGGTGCTGAAGCGCAGCCGGCCGCTCGCGAGCGCGGACTTGAGCAGCTCGGCGAGGCCGGGCTCGTAGAACGGCACTTCGCCCCGGCGGAGCCTCTCGATGCGTGCGACGTCGACGTCCAACCCGACCACGTCGTGGCCGAGGTCGGCCATCACGCCCGCGTGCACCGCACCCAGGTACCCGCATCCGATCACGGAAACCCGCATATGCCCCCCGCTCGTGTGCGCCGACGCGACCGCGGCGTCACTCGCGACTGTACCCCGTGCGCGTGAACGGCTGCCATCCGAGCGGTGGACGGCTGGTTCAGTAGGCGCCGTCGGCGATCATGACGGCACGGACGGTTCTCCACAGGATGATGGCGTCGCCTGTGAACGACCAGTTCTCGACGTAGTTGAGGTCGAGACGGACGCTGTCCTCCCACGAGAGGTTCGAGCGGCCGCTCACCTGCCAGAGGCCCGTGAGCCCTGGCTTCACGAGGAAGCGACGCTGCCCCCAGTCGCCGTACTGGCTGACCTCCTTGGCCAGAGGCGGGCGAGGCCCCACCAGTGACATCTCGCCCCGCAGGACGTTGAACAGCTGAGGGAGCTCGTCGAGGCTGAAGCGTCGGAGAGTCCGCCCGATCCGCGTGACCCGGGGGTCGTCCTTCATCTTGAACAGCACGCCGTTGCCGTCGGACTGATCGATGAGGGAAGGCAGCCGGTCTTCGGCATCCGGGACCATCGAGCGGAACTTGAGCATGCGGAACGGCTTGCCGTTCAGCCCGACGCGGTACTGGACGAACATGGCCGGGGCGCCGTCGCGGCGCACGGCCGCGCTGAGGACGAGCAGCAGCGGGCTGAGCAGGAGGATGGCGAAGGCGGCGCCGAGGACGTCGAAGGCGCGCTTGCTCGCGTAGCGCCATCCGCTGAAAGTCGGGTAGTCGACGTGGATGAGCGAGAGGCCGGCCACCGGCCTCGCGTGGATGCGGGGGCCGGCGATGTCCGTGAGCGACGGGGCGACGATGAGGTCGATGCGACGGGATTCGAGCTCCCAGCCGAGTTCGCGCAGACGCCCGGGGCCGATCGTGTCGGAACCGCTGATCACGACCATGTCCGCGCCGCACGCGTCGACCGTGCGGAGCAGATCGGAGAATTCGCCGAGCACAGGAACCCCCGGCATCAGCTCCGACGCGCCCCCGTGCTCCGTGACGGCCCCGACGACGGCGATGCCGTGGTGCTGCTCGCCGAGGATCTCCCTCGCCACGTGCTCTGACTTCTCCCGCTCGCCGACCAGCAGTGCGCGCTGCGTGTACAGGCCGCGCCTGCGCTGCGCGCGCAGCCAACGCCGCCAGACCAGACGCCCGAGGACGAGCAGTCCCACCCCGATCGGCAGTGCGATCAGGAGGTAGCCGCGGGCGAGCTGCAGCTGGAAGACGAAGGCGATGATCGCGAGGAAGCCGAACGCGCGAAGGCTCCCGTCCACGACCCGCTTGTACTCGGTCGCGCCGGAGCCGACCACGTGGTGCTCGCGGGTCGCGCTGACGCTCAGCGAAACCATCCAGGTGAGGGCGATCGCGATCGACACCATCGTGTACGTGATGTTGAGGTCGGCGAGCGCCTGCGGCGTCAGCTCGAGCTGCTCGGGCTGGAGCCCGAATCGGAGCAGCTGCGCGCCGAACAGTGTGAACGTGATGATCGCGGCGTCGGTCACGATCAGGCGCATCGCGTACGCGCGTCGCCAGCGTTCGACGGCCGTCGACGTGCTGAGCGCACGGGTGGCGACCGAACTCTGCGCCGGCGACAGCGGGATGGTGCCGACCGGCGCGGTCCGCACGACAGCGGAACGGGCGCGACGGAGCCCCGCCGGCTTGATGACCCCAGAACTTTGCAGCGGATACTCGAGCAACGTGTCCCCTCCCCATGGGTACGTCGAATCGTCACCGGTGACGATCCTCAGTGCGTCGCCGGTGTTCAGCTGCCTGTCGCACGTTCCCCCCCACAGGGACCCCAGCTGCAACAGACGCTTGAATTATATCCGTATCGAGAGGATGCGCCAGGGCCAATCCGCGAATCGCGGCCGCGCGTCAGCGAATGGATGCCGAGCGTTCAGAGTCCGGACCACCTCGGCACCGGCCAGAGGATCACGACGGCCCGGCCGACGACGTCCTCCCGACGCATCCAGCGGTAGCATCCTGCGTCGTCCGCTCCCGGCACCCGGCATTCCATGGCGCCGTCTGCGGACACCGAGCGGTGGTCGCCGAGCATCAGGTAGGAGCCGGCGGGGACCACGGCCTCCGGCAGGCACCGGGACGACCGCGGGGTCGTCGCGCAGTCCAGTTCGCCGGCCTCGAAGGCGAGGTCCTCGAACACGTAGGGTTCATCGATCGGCTCGCCGTCGACGATGAGCCGCCCGTCGGCGGTGCAGCACGATACGGTCTGGCCGGGTCCCGCGATCACCCTCTTGATGAGCGTGTGCGGCCCGGACGGGCCGAACCCGGTGACCTCGCCCACCCAGCGCAGCATCGACTTCAGGGGGCCCTCGTCCAGGTCGCTGACGCCCCACGAGTCGCCTGCCTCGAAGACGACGATGTCACCCGGGGAGGGGCCGTCGGCGAGGTAGGCGAGCCGGTTCACCAGCACACGGTCGCCGACCATGAGTGTCTCCTGCATCGATCCGGAGGGGACGTAGTACGGCTTCGCGACGAACGACAGCACGAGTGCGCTCACGAGGAAGGCGGCGAAGAGATGGAACCAGGCGCTGGAGGTGATCCGCCGCCACATCGGCGGGCTCTCCGGCGTCTCCATGCCGCCCATCCTCGCCCGCCCGTGATCCGAAAGCGAGCGGCTCTCAGGCAAGGGCCGACCGCACGATGCGCTCGACCTCTGCCAGCGCGGGGATCATCTGCGCGGCCGAGTCGCGGTACACCTGCTCGGATTCGCGATACGGGTCGATCACGTCGTCCTCGTCGGCGGAGGGATTCGGCATGATGCTGCGGCGCTCGGAGATCGCGAGGACGGCGGCGCCGAGCCGGGTGCGGGCGCCGGGGCCGGCGGCGTGGGCGATCTCCCTGACCTCCTGCGATGACAGTCCCTCGCTGAGGCGGGCGAATTCGCGAACGGTGAAGATCTGGTGCAGGCGCCGCGGCACCAGCTGCACGGATTCGCGGCGGTGCTCCCTGGTCATGGTGAGGATCAGGTCGGAGTCGCTCATCAGCGGATCCTGCAGGTAGCGGGCGGCGTGGCCGTCGACGTCGGCGGACTGGGCTCCGAACTCGAGCGCGAGGTGCTGCGCCTCCGGCGTCATCGCATGCCCGACGAGCGCATGGGTGCCCGCGCTGTGCACGCGCACGAGCTCGCCGAGGTGCGCTCGCAGCAGAGTCTCCGCGAGCGGGGAGCGGCAGATGTTGCCGGTGCACACGGTGAGGATCGTCGGGATCCCGCCGCCGCGCTGCGGATTGTCCCGCCGCGTGAGCGCCACGTGGAATGCGTCCGTCTTCTGCTGATCGGCGGCCACGCGACGGCGCCACTCACGTCGGGTGGAGCGGTGCGGAGGCGGAGCGGAGCCGGGGTCGTGCATGCGTCCAGCCTATGTACAACGAAGGACGACGGCGCCAGTGCGCCCGCAGGTCGTCAGGATTTCGCGGGTTCCGGGGCGAGGGGCGTGCGCATGATCACGGATGCGGGTGCCTGGCCGGCATGCGTGCTCCCGTACGTGTACGCGCCATAGCCGTAGCTGTCAGGCCCCTTGGTGGGGAGCATGGTCACGACCGCCCCCAGCATCGCCACGCCCGCGGTCTCCAGTGCGCGCACCGCGCCGGTCAGCTCCTGCTTCCTCGTCTTGCCGGAGGCGACCGCCAGGAGCACACCGCTGGCCTTGCGCCCGATCACCGCGGCATCGGTCACGAGCAGCAGCGGCGGGGCATCGATGATGATCACATCGAAGTACTCACCGAGCGTCTTGAGCAGACGACTCATGGCCGCCGATCCGAGCAGCTCGCTCGGGTTCGGCGGCACCGTGCCGCTGGGCAGCACGTACAGCGAGTTCGCACCCCACTTCTGCAGGACGTCGGCGACGTCGACGCGACCGATCAGGACGTCCGTCAGCCCGACTCCGCCCTCGATCGCCATGTAGTCGGCGACGCGCGGCAGCCGCAGGTCCCCATCGACCAGGGCGATGCGGGCACCCGTCTCGGAGAGCGCGATCGCGAGGTTCGCGGCGGTCGTGGATTTGCCCTCCCCGGGACCGGCGCTCGAGATCACGAACGTGCGAGTGTCTCCGTCGACGTCGAGGAACTGGAGGTTCGTGCGCAGCGTCCGGAACGACTCCGAGCGCGGGCTGCGCGGGTCTGCGTGCACGATGAGCGGACGTTTCACGGCATCCGGGTCGAAGGCGATCCCGCCGAGCAGGGGGCGGTCGGTGAGGTGCTCGACGTCGTGCAGCGTGTGGATGCGGGTGTCGAGCACGGTGCGCAGCAGGGCGAAGCCGATCCCGGCGGCGAGGCCCAGCATCGCCCCCAGTGCGATGAAGAGCGGGATGTTCGGGCTCGACGGGCGCGCCGGCACGGTGGCCGGGTTGGTCACGGTGACCTGGACGGGGCTGGCCGCGTCATCGGCGCCCGGCTTCTCGAGTGTGTTCTGCACGGCGTCGGCGAAGCTCACCGCAGTCCTGTTGGCGATCGCCGCAGCGAGCTCCGGGTCACCGTCGGTGACGGTGAGGTCGATCGTGACCGTGTTGAGCGGTGTCGTCGCCGAGATCCGCTGGGCGAGCGCAGACACCGAGGTGTCGAGGTCCAGGTCTTCGATGACCGGGTCGAGGACGAGAGCGGTCGGGATGACGTCGACGTAGCTGGTGACCATCTGACGGGCGAACGTCGTGCCCTGGACGAGATCGCCCGTGGCGGCGCCCTCGGTCCGCACCGAGACGTAGAGCTGCGTCGAGGTGACGTACTTCGGGGGCGTGAGCAGCGCGTAGGCGGCGCTCACACCGATTCCGAGAAGGAGGAGAGCGAGCAGGAAGATCCAGTTCCGGTGCAGGATGCGCACGTAATCGCGAAGTTCCACGCGGTGTTCACTCCAGTAGGCGTCGTCGAGCGTCAGACCTGCCATTGTGTCACAGCTCCGCACATCGGGATATCAGTATTCCGGTAGCATCATGAGGGGGGACACAAGGCGAAAGGGGGATGCCGTCGCATGCCCGAATGGTCACTGATCACAGTCTCGTACAACAGCGCGAATGATCTGCTCCGGTTCTGGAAGGACTTCGCGCACCACGACGGCGTGGAATGGATCGTCGTCGACAACTGCTCCGGTGACGACTCCGTCGAAGTCGCGCGTCGACTCGGCGCGCGCGTGATCCCGCTCGTCGAGAACCTCGGTTTCGGTGCCGCCAACAACGTGGGCTTCCGCGCCTCCCGAGGTGAGTACGTCGCATTCGTCAACCCGGACGTCACGGCGGATGCCGTCGACCTCGGGTCGCTCAGGGAGCACCTGGCGAAGCATCCGCTCGACCTGGTCTCGCCGCAGCTCGTGAACGGCGACGGCACCGATCAGCCGAACGGGCGCGGCCTGCCGTACCTCGCCTACAAGATCGCGAACCGGCTGAAGCCGGAGAAGCTGGTCGGCACGTATCTGCGGATCGCCGACGGGCCCGACGTCGTCGAGTGCGACTGGGTGATGGGCGCCGTGGTCGCCGGCGCACGTGAGCGCCTTGCGGTGCTCGGACCGTGGGACACCCGGTTCTTCGTCTACTACGAGGACTCCGATCTCGGTCTGCGCAATCACCGCGCCGGCGGCCGCTCGGTCGTTCTCGGGTCGGTGCGATGGCTGCACGGCTGGGCTCGCGAGACGACGACGGCCTCGGCGTCGGCCTGGCGTCGGGAGATCCCGTCGATGGTCAAGTTCTACCTCCGCTACCCCCGGCTCCTCGCCATCCCGCGCAGCCTCTTCGGCCGACCGGCAGGAATCTGATGCGGATCGTCTTCGACGCGCTCGGCTCGACCGAGCTCTCCGGCGGCATGCGCCTGCACAGCACCGAGGTCATCCGCGGCTGGCTGAAGTCCTGGCCCGACGACGAGGTGATCGTGATCGGGCCCGAATGGGCGAAGACCGAGTTCGGCGACCGCGCGGACGTGCGGGTCTGGCCCAACGAGGATCCGATCCGCCGCTCCTTCGGACAGCTGGTGTACTCGGCGGTGGTCGCCTCCAGGGAGCGGGCGGATGCTCTCGTGTCGCTGAGCCCGATCGTGTCGCCCCTGCGTCGCAGGCTGACCGCGTGTTTCCAGCACGATTGGCGGCACAAGCTCAATCCGCATGAGTTCCCGATCCACCAGCGCGCCTATCGGTGGCTGTGGGAGGTGTCCGCGAAACGGGCGGACTTCAACGCGTGCATCTCCGGCAAGGCGCAGAGTGAGACGACACGGTTCGTGCCGTCGGCGCACACGGTGGTGATCGAGAACGGGCGAGACCATGCCCGCGACTGGCCGGCATTCGAACGCCCGAACGGCACGCCGAACGTGGTCACATTCGGGCATCACAACAACAAGAGACCGGACCTGGTGATCGGCGCCCTCGCCACGCTCCGCCGGAGGGGGGCGGACGCGCCGACCGCGACGGTCCTGGGCGCTCGCGGCGAGTACGCGGAGACCCTTCGTGCGCTGGCGACGGAACTCGGTGTCGCAGACCTCGTCGCGTTCCCGGGATTCGTCGACGACACCACGTACCAGCAGATCGTCTCGACGGCGTCGATCGTCGTGATGCCGTCGTCCGACGAGGGGTTCGGACTTCCTGTCGCGGAGGCGCTGTACCTCGGCATCCCCGCGATCGTCACCAGCGACAGCGGCATGCCAGAGATCTTCGGAGACGATGTGGTGTCCGTGGCGCCGACAGGCGATGCGCTCGCCGAGGCGATCGCCGGGGTGCTCGACGGAGCGCTGGGCGCTGCGGATGTGACCGGGAGCGAGCTGATGACCTGGGCGGACACGGCGTCCCAACTGCGCAGCAACCTGCGCCTCGCAGGGCTCACCGCGTGACTGCGGACGGATGCAGGGGACACGACGCGCCGTGAGACGAATGCTCCGGCTCGGCGCCCCCAGTTCGGCAGCCGTGCTGCTGCGATTGACGCAGTTCGTCGTGCTCGCGTGCCTCGGCCACCTCAGTTCCGGCCCGACCCAGGCGGCGCTGATCTCATCGTTCGGCGTTGTCAGCGCGTTCGGCGTTCTCGCGGATTCGGGTGCGGCGAATTATCTGCTCGGCTCCTCGCCCGAGCATCTGTCCCGGCAGCGACTGATCCCTGTCGTGCGTCTGCACGGCATGATCGCGCTGGCCGGCGCGACCGCCGCCGTGATCTACTGCGCGGCGGTGTTCGCCGAACCTCTCGGCGACGGCGTGCTGATCGTCGTCGTGCTCGCGGCGGCTCAGGCACTGGACAGCCTGATCCGCGCGGTGCGGGCTCCTCTGCTGGTCCACGGGCTCGATCATGAGTTCGCCGGCTCCGACTTCCTGCTCGCCGGCGCCAAGGTCGTGGTGGCGATCATCTCGCTCGCCGTGGGCAGCCTCATACCGCTCTGCGCACTGCCGGTCGCGTCGCTGGTGATCGGAACGATCTTCTGGCGGCGGATCTGGCGGATGCTGCCGGTCGGCGAGCGAGAGCGCGGGACCGCCCGCCGGGTGCTGAGCTTCGGGATCGCCGGCGCTTCCAGCGCTCTGTACTCGCAGTCCCCGCTGCTCATCGGCGGAGTGCTGCTCCCCGTCGAGGCCGTGGCCGCATTGAGCCTGGCGTCACGCATCGTGCAGCCGACGGAGATCGTGCCTGCGACGCTCGCACAGCAGGCGATCCCGCGGCTGCGCGCAGGAGTGATCGGCGTGGTGCCGCTGGCCCTCGGCCTGGGGGGACTCGGACTGCTCGCGGGCGGCGCGCTGTGGCTGCTCCGGCCGCTGGTCGAGGTTCTTCTCGGCGTCGCGTTCGAGCCGGTTATGGTCCTGGCTGTCATCCTGCTCGCGCTTCCGCTGAAATTCGCCGACTACGCGCTCACGAGCGGCCTCTATTCCCGGGGGATGGTGCGGGCGAAGCTCATCGTCTCGCTCATGGTGGGGGCGATCGTCATCGCGGCGACTGTCGCGGCGGCATCCACCGGTGGCGTGGTGGCCGTGGCCTCCGTGTGGATCCTCGCCGAGGCCCTGCTCCTGCTGGGACTCGGTGGCGCGCTGATGCTCACACGCAAGCAGAAGGAGGACCTGTGCGGATCCTGATCGTCTCAGCGGACCGGACCGTGGCCGGCGGTGTGCCGGCGAACCTCGGCGACGCATTCCTCACGGACGCTCTCGCCGATGCGCTGATGACTGCGGGCAACAGGGTCGAAGTCGTCGATTTCGGCGAGTCCCGGTTCAGCAGCGGCCTGCCGCGCACTCGCGCCGACGGCATCCGCGGTCTCGCTTCCGCGATCGCCAGAAACCAGGCGGTCGTGATCGGCGGCGGGACGCTGATTCAGGATGATCGTCCTGATCGGCTGATCGGCGGGCTGGCGCGGCTGTGCGCGGTCACCGCGCTGCTGGCCCGGGGGATGGGCAAGCCGGTGCGCTTCTTCGGCGTGGGCTGTGATTCGATCGAGCGGCGTTCGCCACGGCTGCTGTACAGGATCGCGACCCGCGGAAACAGGGTGTGGGTGCGGGAGGACGACTCTCGCGACCGCTTCGTCCGCATGTTCGCGTCGACGCCCGGGGTCAGCTCGGACGTGGCGCTGTTGAAGCACGTGGACGAGACGCCACGGCTCGATACCGATCGGATCGTGCTGGCGATGAACCGCTCGGAGGGCGCGCAGGTCTCACCGGCACTGCTGGACGTGCTGGCCCAGCATGGCACTGCGTCGTTCCTGTCGATGGATCAGCAGGAGGACGCGGCGGACTACCTGTCGGTGCCCGCCGAGGCGCTAGCCCGTCTTTCCCACGAGCGCGAGGCGCTGGGGTGGGAGGCGGCATGGCATCGCATCGGCGGGAGCAAGGCGCTGTTGGGATCGCGGATGCACGCGCTGTACATGGCGGCGATGCTCGGCGTCCCCATGGTGGCGATCGGATCCAGGGAGAAGGTGGTCTCCTTCGCCGGCGAATTCGGGGTGCCCCTGATCGCCTCCCTCGCCGACTACGCGCCGGGGTCGGAGCGACCCGCAGACCCGTCGGCCGTCGCCGCTGCCGTCGGACGGGCGGGGGAGGCCCTCACGGAACTCGTGGCGTCCCTCTCACGTCGATAGGGTCGCGGCTGCGCCGCACTCATCGCACCGCGCTGCCTCTTCGGGACGGTGCGCCAGCGGAAGACGAGGACGAGCAGGATCAGCTGCAGCACGGTGAGGTAGCTGAAGCGGAAGAAAGCAGGGAACACGTCGGCCACCGCCGTGTACAGCACGAGCCAGTAGGCGGTGACCTCCAGGCTCGCGCTGGGCAGAAGGCGCTTCGCGAGGCCGGCCAGGAACCCCTGGATCAGTCCGGTGGTGAATGAGACGAAGACGACACCCGGCCAACCGAAGCTCACCAGCCCCCAGATCGGCGGCGGCAGCCGCAGACCGCCAGAGGCGATCGTCGCGATGTCCTGGGTGGGATTCACGATGCGCAGCGACCAGACCGACGGGTTCCACGGGTTGTTGCCCGGGAACAGCCCGCCGATCCAGGTGGCCCCGTACGTGTACTGCGGCGCGCGCAGCCACGCATTGAGGAAGGCGATCTGATCCTTGATGTCGGGCGCGCCCGCGGCCACCTGTGCGAGGAGGTCGTTGCCGCCGGCGGCGACGATGCCGTACCCCTCGACGCCGAAGAGCGTGAGGAAGTAATAGAGAGCACCGCCCACGAAGTAGGTGCCGACGAGAATCGCGAAGTACAGCACCCATGGCTTCCGGCGCACGGCCACGTAGACGCCGATCAGGAGGAGTACGCCGCTGGCCGCCGGATCACGGATGAGTCCGAGAAGCAGCGCCGTCACCGCGCTGACTGCGATGACGGCAGCCCGGCCCTTCCTGAGAGAGACGGCGTAGAGGAACAGCAGAGGGAGCAGGACGGAGAGGACGCTGGTCGCGCCCCGGTACAGCGGGGCGACGGGTGCGTACGCTGCCGCATATTGACCCCGGAAGAATTTAGCGACGAGCGGGTCAGCGGTGAACGCGGGAATGAAGCCCATCAGCCCGAACGCGAGGAACACGCCCGCCACGCCCAGCGCGCCGAGCAGCATGACCCGCCGGCGCACCGTCGCCTGGATGACGGGGCTCTCGAAGTCGGTGCGCTCCTTGAGCCGGTCGGTGTCGAGCAGCTTCGAGAGCATCGCTCCGACGAGCACTCCGAGCACCGCGAACAGCAGGCCGGCCGCCATGACCTGGTAATAGAGATCGAGAGCCTGGCTGCTGAGATCGTCGAGCTGGTGGAGGAACACGATGGGAATGACGTAAGCGATCATGGAGAACGCCAGCGCCACGTGGGCGACGATGTTCCAGCGGTTCATCCACACGATGTAGGTGATCGAATTGAAGACGACGAGGCTGATCAGCAGGACCAACGGGCGGAGATCCGCAGCGTCGCGACGCGCCCCCGGCATCACATGATCGGTGAGAACGAGGACGGCGAGGATGAGCGCGGTCGTGCCGACCGCGGCGGCCACGACGAACGCGCGTGTCTTGGCCTTCGTCATGTGAGCGCGACTCGCCATCGGCGCTGGAGCGGGGCCAGCCCGAAATGAGTTGCCGCCGCGAGCGCGATCGCAGCCGGGTAGACCCACCACCAGATCGCGCTCCGCTCCGCCGAGAACATCAGGGCTGCACCGAGGAGCAGCGGAACATGCCAGAGATACAGCTCGTACGAGATCCGGCCGAGGAACACGAATGGAGCGGTCTCGAGCACCCGCTGGATCCAGGAGCGCCGCCGACCCAGCATGGCGAATATCACCAGTGCCGTTCCGGTCGCCGCCAGGGGAGCGTAGAGGGCGTCGAACGCGCCGCGTCCGGTGACGAGCCAGGCGGCGGCGAGAAGCGCGACGCTGAGCACAGCGTTGACGGCTGCATTGCCTCGCAGATTCGACTCAGCGACGATCAGTGCGACTCCGCATCCGATCGCGATTCCGCCCATGCGCAGAAGTGAGAGCTCGCTTCCGGAAGTCGACGCGGCGATCACCCTGAGCGCGTAGAGTGCGATCCCGCCGGTGAACATGATCACGGACATGGTCCGCCAGCCGAACCGCATCTTGATCATGAGGATCAGGGCGAGAGGCCAGAGCAGGTAGAAGTACTCCTCGGCGGCGAGCGTCCACAGGTGTCCGTAGAACGCGGATTCGCCGAGAATCGCGTCCGCAAGGGGGCTCAGATAGAGCGCCGCCGCCGCTGTGTCGAGGAGGAACCTGCCCATGTCGTCGAGCAGGAGCAGCGCCAGAACTGTCGAGGCGGCGAGCACGACGAGCAGCGCAGGTACGAGACGGATCGCGCGGCGGGCGTAGAAGCGTGGGAGATCGATGCGACCGCGTCCGTCGAGTTCGTACCAGAGGAGCGTCGTGATGAGGAAGCCCGAGAGCACGAAGAAGATGTCGACGCCGAACCCGCCAGGCAGCTGATACGGCGCTGCCGCGTGGTTGATCAGGACCAGCGCGACCCCGACAGCCCGAAGTCCGTCGAGCGCCGGCAGGTAAGGCAGGCGTCGTGCGCCGACGCGGGGCCGCGGCCCCGCGTCCGTTTGAGCCGCACGCGCGCCGCGGAGCGCGCGGGCTCCGATCGCTGCTCCCATCAGTGCGCCGTCTCTCCGGGCGTCACGACCGCGCGCATGGTCCGCAGCAGGATCGTGACGTCGGAGGCGAGCGACCAGTTCTCGACGTAGTACAGGTCGAGGCGCACGGCCTGCTCCCAGTCGAGCGCGCTGCGGCCGCTGACCTGCCAGAGCCCGGTGATGCCGGGGCGTGCCAGAAGGCGCCGGCGGGCAGAACCCGAGTAGAGCGCCACCTCGGCCTCGATCTGCGGGCGGGGGCCGACGAGGCTCATCGAACCGCCGAGCACGTTGAACAACTGAGGCAGCTCGTCGAGCGAATACTTGCGCAGGAAGCGGCCGAGCGGTGTGATGCGCGGGTCGTCCTTCACCTTGAACAGAGGCGTCTCGGTCGTCCCCTGCGCATCGAGCAGTGCGCGCAGCTGCGCATCGGCGCCGACCTGCATCGAGCGGAATTTGAGCATCTGGAACGGGCTGCCGTTCTGGCCGATCCGCACGTGGCGGAAGAGCAGCGGGCCGGGTGTCGTCAGCTTGATGCTCAGGGCGACGAGCAGCAGCACCGGGCTCAGCATCAGGATCAGCGCCGACGACGAGAGCACGTCGAACGTCCGCTTGAGGAATCGCTGCCCTGCCGTGAACTTGGGGGTCTCCACGTGGATGAGGGGGAGCCCCGCGTGCGGGCGGATGTGGATGCGCGGGCCGGCGATGTCGACGATGCTGGGTGCCAGCACGAGGTGCTCGCGCCCGGGGATCAGCGCCCAGGAGATCTCCTTGACGCGGTCTGCGGGCAGCTCGTCCGTGCTGGTGATGGCGACGGTGTCGGCGCCGACCGCACGCAGCACCGATTCGACGGCGTCCACGTCGCCCAGGATCGGGATGCCGGTGCCCGTGATCCTGTCGGCATCCGAGTCGCGGGGAACGCACGCGCCGACGACCACATAGCCCGCGTGCGGGCTGAGCATGAACTCGCGAGCGATCTGGCCGACCGATGCGCGTGAGCCGACGAGCAGGACGCGGGCGGAGAACAGCCCCGACCGGCGTTGTGCGTTCAGCCATTGGCGCCATCCCCATCGCGCGAGGACCAGCAGCAGGATGCCGAGCGGGAGGCTGATGAGCAGGTAGCCGCGGGCGACGTCGACGTGCAGCAGGAAGGCGACGATGGCGATGAGGCCGAACAGGACCAGGCTGCCGTTCGCGATCCGGGCGTACTCGGTGCTGCTCGAGCCGATGATGCGGAAGTCGCGCGAGTCGACGAGCCGGAGCATGAACATCCACACCGTGATCAGCACCGCCGAGAACGCCCAGTACGGGATCTCGCCGATCTGGGACTCGTACCGCGTGGACAGCTCCACCTGCCGGACGCCGAACCACGCGAGCTGCGTGCCGAAGACGACCGTCACGAGCACGGCGAGGTCGCTCCACCACAGACGGAGGGCATAGCGCCGGCGCCACGACAGCGCAGTGGAACCGGGAAGTTCCGATGGTTCGGAAGCGGGCGCCCTGTTCGGGAAGTCGATGACGGCCGGGGGGAGATCCATGTGCACTCTGACGCCCTCTCCTGCTCCGGGGCCGATCGAACGGGTACCGGGCAAAGGGCGCTCCGGTACGGGCGCCCACGATGTGTTTCTCCTTCAATCCAATATACCGCAATGCTGATATAGCAGAATGGCGGTGGCGCCTCAGTGTTCCCGCCCGGGACCCGGCGACATGGCCCACTCGCAATCCGATACCCTGAAGCCACGATCGCGGGGAGTCGACCGTCAACCCGAACCGGAGGTGGGTCGTGGGGCAACCACGTCTCGAAGCAGGCGCACGAGTGTGGGTCGCGACGAATCACGGCGTGATCGGCGGCGGTGAGGTCATGCTCCTGCGCATCGCCGAGGCGCTGCGCGACCTGTCGGTCGACGTCACCGTGCTCGCGCCGAGTCATCCGCCGGCCGTCGTGGAGGAGGCTCGTCGCCTCGGTCTGCAGGTCGAGGTGCTCGACGCCCACGACCGCCTGACGTGGATGCTGGCGCTGCGCACGTGGGACCGCCGCCATCGCGATGGCCTGCTGTGGTGCAACGGGCTCGGTCCTGCGGTGGCGACCTTCGGCTTCGCCAACCGGGTCGTGCATCTGCATCAGCATCCGACGCGACTGAACCGCATCCTCGCCGCGCTCGCCCGCATCGGCGCCCGAGAGACCCTGGTGCCGTCGCAGGACATGCTCAGGTCGGTGCGCGGCGCCCGCGTGCTCCCCAACTGGACGCTGCCCTTCGAGCCGGCGACCCGAAAGCGGGCCGACACGCAGCCCTTCGTCGTCGGATACCTCGGGCGTCTCAGCGCCGACAAGGGCGTGCACGTGCTCGCCGAGGCCCTGCGGCTGCTCGAGGAGCGCCGGCCCGGCGAGTTCCGGCTGCGGCTGGGCGGCTTGGCCAGATTCGTCCGCAAGAAGGGGCGCGCTCCGGTGGAGGCGGCCCTCGCCGCGGTGGAGCCGATCACCGAGAAGCTGGGCTGGGTCGCTCCGGCTGACCTGTTCGATTCGGTCGATGTGCTGGTGGTGCCGTCCATGGCACCGGAGTCGTTCGGACTGACCGCGGCCGAGGCGATGGCCGCGAGTGTCCCCGTCATCGTGACCGATGCCGGAGCTCTGCCTGAGGTGGTCGGCCAGGATCACGCTCTCGTCGTGCCGGCGGGTGACGCCGTGGCGCTGGCGGCACGGATCGAGGCGGTCGCCGCGGAGCACGCGTCCGGTCTCGTCGACGACCAGCTCGCCCGCTGGGAAGCCGTGCATTCGCCGGCGGCCGGGCGCGAGCGCGTCGCCTCCCTCATCGAAGATCTCGGGATCGCGCTCCCTGCGAGAGTCGCCGCGGGCTGAGTCCCGTCAGCGGTCGGTCCGGACGATCAGGCCGTTCGTCTCCAGGCGCGCGAGGAAGCCATCGAGCCCCTCCTCGCCGAAATCGATCGAGGCCTCGAGCGCAGAGATCTCGGCGCGGATGCCGGCGAGCGTGCCGATCCCGTCGGCGACGAGCATCCACACCATCCAGCTCGCCTGCGGGAGCTGATTCAGCTCCGCGGTGTCGAGCCGTGCGGTCCAGGCGAGCGGTTCAGCCCGGCCGGCGTCCGTGGCGTCGAGCCAGGCCACGTCCGGCGCGATGATGTAGAGCGGCTCGGCATCGTGACCGGCGTGCTCGGGCGGCGTCTGCTCGTGCGACGGCGCGCTCTCCGCGGAACTCGCCTCGACGCCGACCGCAGACAGAGGCGCATCGAGCTGCTGCTGCTCGGCCGAGATGAGACCGGCCGTGCTTCCGCTGACAGCGACGGCCAGGTCTGCCACGGCTGAGCCGTCTCGGCCGGTCCGGTGGTTCTGCGGATCGTCTGCGACGGCGTGCGGGGGCGTGATCTCCTCGAGGTGGAGGCGGGTCTCGGCATCCGTTCGGGCGTCCGCCGGACCGCGCCGGAGGTGCCGCCACAGCGAGACGACCCCGAGACGAAGACGCGCCACCTGCTCGCGTGCGACATCGGCGCCGGTCGGCTCGCGGTCGAGGCGCAGTCGCAGGTGCGTGCGGTTGACGTGCAGTGCCTGCCGGATCAGGCTCAGGCGTCGGCCCGAACCCCGCGCGGCACGGATGCGGCCGACCCATTCATCGAGCCGGTCGTCTCCCGGGCGGGACCAGAAGCTCCACAGGGCGTAGTCCGGTGCGTCGCGATGCTGCGCCAGCTCGCCGATCCCCGCCGCGAAAGCGGTGCTCGCCTGCAGATCCGCGACGAGATCGCGCACCGACGCGCGCTCCTCCTCGGGGCAGAGCAGCCAGCTCTCCGGCTTCTCGTGGCCGTGCGAGCGTGCCGCATGCAGCGCCTGCAGTGCGACCTGGGCCGGAACCGACACGACCTGACACGGCTGATGCGCGATCTGCGCCGTCTCGCGGTCGCGCCAGAGGAGGTCGAAGACCGCGTCGTCCTCGGCGAGGCAGCCCGGCACGCGGCGATGCACGTCGGCGTACGTCCACGACGGATGCCGGAAGTTGGCCGCGTGCTCGAAGGGAGAGCCCTCGTCGAAGCCGGTGTGCAGCTCCCATTCACGGGCTTCGAGGGCACTCGTCATCCGGTCGATGTGCGCCGGGCGGACGAGCACGTCGGCATCGGTGGAGTCGTGCACGCCGATGCGGAGCGAGGTGCGGACCGCCGGGCCCTTGATGTGCAGCAGGTCGACGCCCGCCTCGTCGGCGACGCGCTGGAGGGCGGCATGGGTGAGGTGCACGAGCGCCCAGACGGGAACCTCGGGCGCCTTCATACCCCTACCCTAGAGGAGGACCAGGGGAGGTGCCGGGTGGCTCAAGGGGCAGTGCCGGGGGACTCGGGCGGTGCGGATGCAGAGCTCTCGCTGCAGCTTCTCGGCCAGTCATGGCGGGTGGATCTGTCGGCCTTCGACGACGGTCCGGCGATCCGAGACCACCTCGCCGAGCTGTGGGGGCGAGCCGTCACCGGATCCGCGGATGCCGACGCCGTCGTCTTCCGGCCGGCGCCGGATGCCGAAGGAGCCGCCGATGTCCGACGGCCGCAGATCATGGTGTCGCAGCCCGAGGCGTTTCCGTACGCGTTCTCCGGTGCGCTGACGCGGGCAGTCATCGACCGGCGGGTCGGCACGGCGATGCTGCTGCACGCGGCGGGCCTCGTCTCGGCCGACGAGAGCCGGGCAGTCGTGCTCGTCGCGCCGTCCGGCACGGGCAAGAGCACTGCCGCCCGCTCGCTCGGACGGCACTTCGGCTACCTGAGCGACGAGCTCGTCGCGATCGAGGCCGACCAGACCCTCACCGCCTACCCGAAGCCGATCTCGATCATCGTTCCCGGGTTCCCCGGAGGGAAGGACGAGTTCTCACCCGACGCGCTGGAGCTCGCAGCGACGCCCGCAGGGACGCCCGCGCTCGCCGCCGTCGTGCGGCTGTCGAGGTCAGCGGATCACGTCGGCACCCCGGAACTCGTGCAGACCGGTATTCACGAGGCGCTCGGGGAACTCACCGCGCAGTCGTCGTCGATCTGGCGGATTCCGCAGCCGCTGCAGCAGCTGGCTGCGGCGGCCGCTCGTGCCGGCGGTCCTTTCACCCTCGAGTACGCGGAGATCGAAGAGGCCGTCCCGCTCATCGAGGAACTGTTCAGCGCGGCTCCTGACGCCGGTGTCACCTGGGTCGCCCACGAGCCGGGCGGTGAGCAGGTGTGGGCGGCCGACGCCGGGTCGGCGGCGGTTCCCCCTGCAGTCTCATCGGTGGTGCGTGCGCCGTGGACGGACGCGGTCGAGGCGGACGGCGAGGTCTCGGTGCTCCGTGGCTCGCGCCTGCTCCGGCTCGCCGGCATCGGTGCGACGATCTGGCGGGAGTCCGAGCGGCCCCGATCGATCTCGGAGCTCGTCGACCTGGCAGTCGCCGAGCACGGCGACCATCCGGAGGCTGACGCCCTGGTCCGCGCCGTCGTCGCCGAGCTCGCCGCCAACTCCGCCATCACCGCCCACTGACCCACCCCTGGCCCGCTGAGTCCCGCAACTGGGTCGCTGAGCCTGTCGAAGCGCCCCCCAAGACTGGGTCGCTGAGCCTGTCGAAGCGCCCCCCAAAACTGGCCCGCTGACCCCCCAAAACTGGGTCGCTGAGCCTGTCGAAGCGCCCCCCAAGACTGGGTCGCTGACCCCCAAAACTGGGTCGCTGAGCCTGTCGAAGCGTCACAGCCCCGCAGGCTTCTCCACCTGTTCGACGGGCACCAGCAGCCTCGCCAGCCCGACGCCGAGCACGAACATCCCGATCGGGGCGAAGAACACCTCGCCCAGACGCACCGCACACAGCATAACCACAAGAGTCGCGGCGGTGATCGCGCGGGACTGGTACGAGGTCACGTCGACCTCGACCCGATGCGTGAAGCTGAGTCCGAGTCCGGTGATCGCATACGCTGCGACGATCGCGACGAGCAGCACCGCACCGCCTTCGACGACCAGGGCGTCGTATGAGTTGTGGAAGAACCAGGTTCCCGAATCGAGGTCGACCGTCGCCTCGCCGAGCCCGCTGCCGTACCACGGGGCCGCCTGTGCTTTCAGCCCAGCGGCCTGATCGATGCGCATGCGGAACTGGTCTGAGCCCTCGCGTGTGAGCTCGTACGTCCCGACGCTCGCGAGGTTGTTCTCCGCCCAGAAAAAGAAGAAGACCCCCGCCGCGAGGATCAGGGATTGCAGGGCTCGCCGCAGCCAGCGCCCGCAGAGGAGGAACACGACCGCGGCGCCGTAGGCGGCCATCGTGGTCCGCGAGTCCGTGGCGATCATGGCGGCAGCGCCCGCGGCGAGGTACACGAGTCGCAGCCAGAGCCGGCGGGTCGTCATCCCGAGCAGGATCGCGACCACAGCGTACACGAGAGCCGCCGCGTTCTTGTCCTGAAGGAACCCGGTGAGCTTGCCTGCGTAGTCGTCGGGTGCGATCCCGGCGTAGAACAGCACCGTGTTGAGGGCGAGTGCGACGCCGAGTCCCTTGATCGCGGAGCCGACATCGATGCGTCCGCTCGCGAGGAACGCAGCCATCAGCAATAGCACGGCGATGTTCGTGCCCCGACGTTCGGGGGAGAGCCCGTTGGCCCAGGTCTCGATGAACAGGAAGGCCAGCAGGAGCGGGGCCACCATCGGGAACCATGGTGCGGCGGAGAACGAGCGAGTGGGCCTGCGGAACAGGGCGATGCCGATGAGTGCGATCACCGCCAGCTGCGGGATCGGCACGGGAACCCCCGGCACGGCGACGCGATAGACGAGCAGGCTCATGAGAATCGCATCGATGATGCGTGCCGAATGCCCGGCCGGCACCAGGTCGGGCTCCGGGATGCGCCCGAGCGCCCGGGCCGCAGCGCGCACGGCGCCGGAGGCGGCAGGGATCACGGCGGGCACCCGCTCATTCTCACCTACCGGGCCGCCGTTGTCGAAGTGGTCGACGGGGCGCTCGGCGCCAGACCGATAGACTGCCCGGAGCCGCTGCACGCGGCGCGCCCGGGGGGAGAGACTGGGCCAGCGACGTAACAGGAGTGGGTTTCGTGACAGTGCTCGATTTCATCACGCTGACGCGGAGGGGATGGAAGGTCCTCGTCATCGCCGTGCTCGCCGGTCTGCTCATCGGTGCGGCGTACGGGTTCCTCGCGCCGAAGGTGTACGTGGCCAGTGCCACCGGTTTCATCTCCGCGAGCGGGTCGTCCGTCGTCGCGGGCTCCGATGAGGCGGTCGCCCGGGCCGGCGCGTATGTGCCGCTCATCAACAGCGGGCCGGTGCACAAGGCGATCGCCGAGGAGACCGGGCTCGAGCAGTCTGCGCTGGCGGGCGGGCTGAGCGCCCGCGTCGTTCCGGGCAGCACGCTGATCGAGGTCACCGCGTCGTCGTCGTCACCGGAAGCCGCGCTCAATCTTGCGAACGGGGCTCTGCACGGGCTGGTCGCAGTCATCGACGACATCGAGGCACAGGCGCAGAACCCTGATGGCACGAACATCTCGATCGTCCCGCTCGACAACGCGGTCGCGCCGAGCGAGCCCAGCTCGCCGAACCTCAAGCTCGCGCTCGCATTGGGTGCGCTGGGCGGTCTCGTCGCCGGCTACGCCTTCCTGCTGCTGCGCCGAGCCCTCGACGTGCGCGTGCGCATGCACACGGATATCAACGCGCTCATCGGCAGCGGCGTGCTCGGGCGCGTGCCCAAGCTCGGCCGCGGCGGATCGGCCGAGGGAACCAGCAAGAACGACGCGATCGCCGCTGAGGCGTTCCGTCAGATCCGCACCGGCCTCCGCTTCTCCAGCGTCGACGGCGAGGTGCGCGTGATCATGGTCACCAGTGCCAACCAGAGCGAGGGCAAGTCGATGGTGGCGGCATCGCTCGCCCGCGTGATGGCCGAAGCCGGTCAGCGCACGATCATCATCGACGGCGACCTGCGTCGGCCGAAGGTCGCCCGAAATTTCGAGCTCGACGGCTCCGTCGGCCTCAGCGAAGTGCTCAGCGGTCAGGTGCCGATCCAGAGCGCGATCCAGCCGACTAAGGACGCGAACCTGTTCGTCATCGCCTCGGGTGGCGTACCGCCGAACCCGTCGGAGATGCTGGGATCGACGGCGATGCAGCGTCTGCTCACCGAGCTGCGCCGCGACTTCTTCGTCATCGTGGATGCGCCTCCCGTGCTGCCGGTCACCGACGCTTCCGTCGTGGGCGCGATCGTCGACGGAGTCGCGTTCGTCGTCGCCGTCGGCAAGACGCGTACTGCCGAAGCCGCCGGCGCCCGCCAGCAGCTCGACCAGGTGCAGGCGCGGATCCTCGGCGTCATCCTCAACATGGTGCCGCTCTCCGGGCCCGAGAGCGGATACGGCTACGGGTACGGCTATTACCGTCGCAATGACAGTTACTACGTGCAGGCCGCGAAGACGAACAAGGCGAAGAAGGCGAAGAAGGAGTCTGCGCCGCACGGGCGTGCCGGGTCGCCACAGCCCGGTCCTGCCCCGGTGACGCCTGTGGAGCGGCAGTCGCCGCAAGCGGGCGAGCGTCGCAGCCCGCAGACGCGCAGCACACGTCGAGGCGTCAGGGAGTGACCGGCGAGCGCCCGGTGGGTGGCGAGGGAGTGGGGACTCCGGGGGCCGCGCGCATCGAGGCGATCAGCGTCGTGATCCCGCATTACGGCGACCCCGCACATGCTCAGGCGCTCATCGCCCGGTTGCGTGACCAGACGGATGCTCCGGAGATCCAGGTGATCGTGGTCGACGACGCATCGCCGCAGCCTTTTCCCGAGGTCGACGAAGTGGAGGTCGTCCGCCGCGCGGTCAACGGCGGGTTCGGTGCCGCGGTGAACTCCGGGGCGAGGGCGGCACGGCATCCGCATCTTCTGATCCTCAACAGCGACCTCCTCGTCGAACCGGACTTCCTCGCGAAGCTCCGCCGTGAGGCGCAGCCGTGGCAGCCGGCGGTGTGTGCGCCGATGCTCCTCGGCCACGATGGCGCCACGCAGTGGGGAGGGCGGCACTTCCCGCGTCACCGGCATCACATCATCGAGTGGCTGACGCCGCTCGCGCGATTCCGCACTCGGCTGCACGAGGCGGTCGGTCACGACACGCGCTGCGTGGAAGGAGCCGTCGTGCCGGTCGACTGGCTCGTCGGTGCGGCACTGCTGGTGCCGACCGCCGAGTTCACGGCTGTCGGCGGCTTCGACGAGGGCTACTTCATGAACTCGGAGGAGGTCGACCTGCAGCGTCGGCTGCGGGAACGACGGATCCCGTCGATCTTCCTGGGCACGGTCGTCGTGCACCACGAGGGCGGCGGGTCGTCGGACTCCGCGCGCCGGGTGCGCTGGGTGACGCAGTCGCGCCTGCGGTACGCGGCCAAGTGGGGCGAGCATCCGGGGCTGCTGCGCGCAGGGCTCACGGGCGCGAGCATCGTGAATCTCGTCGCCAATGCCCTGCGCAGGGCCGCACGACGCGATGTCCGGCCGTTGCAGATCTTTCGTCGAGAGCTTGCCGCGATCGCGCATGTGGACATCGAGGAGCGCTGACTTTCATGAGGGTACTGATCACCGGCGGAGCCGGGTTCATCGGACAGCACACCGCCAACTTGCTCGTCGCTCGGGGGCACGACGTCGTGGCGATGGACACGCTGTCTCCGCAGGTTCACGGCGATCCAGCGGCAGCAGTCGCACGATTTCCAGGCGAGGTCGTTCAGGCGGACGTCGCGGATGAGGCTGCATGGTCGCGGCTCCCAACGTTCGATGCAGTCGTTCATCTCGCGGCGGAGACGGGGACTGCGCAGTCGATGTACGAACGCGACCGATACCAGCGGGTGAACATTCAGGGGACCCGCTTGGCAGCTATAGCTGCCGCTTCGGCGGGCGCGGGGATCGTGTCGCTGAGCTCCCGTGCCGTGTATGGCGAGGGCCGAGTGGACGCGGCGGGCGCACTCCTCGCGTCCCGCGAAGACGACCCGCACGAGCCGGTGTCGTACTACGGCGAAACCAAATCCGTAGCCGAGGGCGTCCTGCTGGATATGGTTTCGGATGCTGCTCCGGCTGTCATCATCCGGCCGCAGAACGTGATCGGACCTGGGCAGGCGCTCCACAACCCGTACACGGGGGTGCTGGCGGCGTTTCTTGCGCGTCTGCGTGAAGGCAAGCCGCTGTCCATCTACGGCGATGGACGTCAAACGCGCGACTTTGTGCACGTCAGTGATCTCGCGCGCCTCGTCGCGTGGAATATCGTGAGCATGCCGCAGTTGGGGGATCCACGGATCATCAACTGCGGCACCGGTGTGCGCACGACTTTGACTGAGCTCGCGGAGCACGCCGCGGCGGCATCACCTTCGGGTCGCGCCTCCCTCGAATACGTCGAGGTTCATCGTGCCGGAGACATCGAGCATGCTTGCGCTGATCTAGGTCGGTTGTCTCAGATCGGCGCACCTCTACCCGAGCATTCGTCAGCAGAGGCCGTGGCCGACTTCGTAAGAGCTTCTTGGCATGGCGAGATCGCGCCGTCCAGTGCCTGGGAGGATGCGCTCGCCGAGCTGAACCGTCGAGGCCTGGCAGGTGGCCGATGAACCTCGCTCGCATCCTCACGGAGATGCCGCCGTCGGTGCGATGGCATTGGGGACGGCTGCTGACCCTGCTGATTCGTCGCCACGCTTTCGCGCGATTCGGCGAGCGATCTGTCATCGTCGCGCCGTTGCGGCTGCGGGGGACATCACGCATCAGCATCGGATCGGAGGCAGCGATCTACGAGGGATGCTGGCTCGAAGCGGAGCCCTCGAGTCTGATGGTTCTCGGGGATCGTGCCTATCTCGGGCACGGTGTGCACGTCCACGCTGTAGATGATGTGACGATCGGCAATGGCGTCATGATCGTTGACCACGCGATCATCAGCGCCGGTGGGCATCAGATGGATGCTGCGAAATCGGCGACGAGAAGCGGACCCATCCACATCGGTGATGACGTCTTCATCGGCCAGAACGCGGTCGTCGTTGGTGGCGTGACGATCGGCGACCGTGCGATCGTCGGTGCAGGGGCTGTTGTCACCCGAGACGTGCCTGCCGGTGCGACTGTCGCCGGAGTGCCCGCCAGGGTGATCCGGAGCAGCGAATGAACGTCCTGGTGGTGAGCCCGGGGTTTCATGGGTATGCGTCGGCGCTCGGTCGTACGTTCGCCTCGCTCGGGTATGACGCGCGTGTGCACGTGTACGATCATGCCCGCCACGTCGGTGAGCGGCTGGGGCTCCGCTCATTGCAGAACGATCCATCGCACCCGCTCGCCCTCGCTGCACGCGCGCGGATAACCCAACGTGCGATCCGCACGTTGCGCGAGTATCGCCCGGACGCTGTTGTCGTGGTTCGAGGTGACCTGCTCGCGGGGGACTGGCAGGAGGCGCTTCAGGCAAGTGGCGCGCGCCACATCACGTGGTTCTATGACGAGCTGCGCCGAATGACTTACTCGCCGACGGCCCTACGCGAGATCGGTGCGATCGCGACGTACAGCGCCGACGATCAAGCCGCTATGCGTGCTGAGGGGATCGACGCGCATCACGTCCCGCTGGGTTACGACGCGCTCGCCGAGATCACGCCGCATGCCGTCGATGCCGTCACCCTCATCGGAGCACGGTATCCCGGCCGTGAGTCGACCCTCCGCAACCTGTCGGGCTCGGGGGTGCGAGTGAAGGCCTTCGGCCGAGACTGGTCCCGGCACCCGCTCGATCAGATTCGCACGGGTGCCTTCGCCGACCCCGGCGTTCCGGTGGGGCGTCAGCTCGATCGCTCCACCGCATACGGGGCAATGCGCGATTCGTCCGCGACGCTCAATCTGCACGGCGATCAGGACGGCTTCACGATGCGCACATTCGAAGCTTCCGGTGTCGGAGCCGTCCAGCTCTGTGACCGGTTGGACGTGGACGGGCTCTATGACCTCGACAGCGAGGTGATCGCCTACCGAGATGAGGATGAACTCGTCGAGTACTGCCACAGGATCGAAACGGATGCTCGTTGGGCTACTGGCATCAGGGAGCGCGGCAGAACGCGCACGCTGGCCGAGCACACTTTGGCCCACCGGCTGCGGCGGTTGGAGCAGCTGTGGGACTGAACGTCCCCGAAGATCTCGACGCCTGGCGGCGTTGGCAGGCTCGCCGCCGTGGCGTTCAGTCATTACGCTCGCGCCTCGCGCGCGCAGGCTCTGCGCAGCCCGCACTGAGCCTGATGGTGCGTGGATCCTCACCGCGGGTGCTACTCGCCCTGGATTCCAGGTCGCCGTCGGGCATCGCTTCACTGCAGCGGCTGGTCGACCGGATTCACGGGCTTGCGGTGGTCTCGTCTGTCCACACGGCTGACGAGCTGTCGACGATCCTCGCATCGGACGAGCTTCGAGGATCGACGCTGGGCGAGTTGGCGTCCATCCGTGCAGTTGTTGCCGCCGGTCACTACCTCCCTGCCGGGTCGGCAGCGTGGAGCTTCGCCATGAAGCGCGGCATCGAAAACATCGTCGTGCAGCACGGGCTGATGACACCCTTCGCGCCGCCGTTACCAGCCAAAGCCCACCTGCTGTCATTCTCGGAGGCTGACGGCGTCTTCTGGAGTTCCGGCCGCAGCGACGTCACCTGGACCGCGACCGGATCGCAACTGCTCTGGTCGGCCACCCGCAACCCGGCGACGCGCATCGCGACGTCGACCCCGTACTATCTCGGCCAGCTGCACGGCGCCGAGCTCCCTCGGCTGGGCATGACCCGCGCGATAGCTCGCTTCTGGCATGAAACGGGCGCGACCTATCGACCGCACCCGTCCGAGCGTGACCGCTTGTCGTTGCTTCAGCATCAGCTCTGGGAGCGGCGGGGGATGATCATCGATCGTGAACGGAGAGGCCTGACTGAGCTCGACGGGCCTGTGGTTGCCGCTTTCTCCACCGGGCTTGTCGAGGCTGCGGCATCGGGATTGCCCTCGTGGTCGTACTACCCGAACGCTCCACGGTGGGTCCAGGACTTCTGGGACCGGTACCAGATCAGCCGCTGGGACGTGGATTCACAGCCCACGCCTGCCCCCGCGCTTCCTGAGATCGAACCTGCCGAGGCCATCGCTGACGCAGTACTGGCTATCGCTGGAGGCAGCCGATGAACATCCTCTGCGTCATCCCCGTCCGCGGCGGATCGAAGGGCGTCCCGGGCAAGAACTCCCGCCTGGTGGCGGGCAAGCCGCTCGTCGCGTGGACCATTGAGCAGGCGCTCGCCGCCGACCCCGGTCTCGACGTCATCGTCTCCACCGACGACGCGGCGCTCGCCGAGATCGCCCGCCGGGCCGGTGCCGACGTGCCGTTCCTGCGCCCGGCCGACCTCGCTCAGGACACCACGCCCACAGAGCCGGTCGTGCAGCACGCGA
The DNA here is from genome assembly GCF_017355365.1 of Microbacterium sp. SD291. Taxonomy (GTDB): domain Bacteria; phylum Actinomycetota; class Actinomycetes; order Actinomycetales; family Microbacteriaceae; genus Microbacterium. Next base: position 63,707 of record NZ_JADIJR010000016.1, read on the forward strand.
TCGCCCACCGCGTCGCCGAGGGGCGTCGCCCCGATGCCGTGATGCTGCTGCAGGCGACCTCGCCGGTGCGTCTTCCCGGCACGCTCGACCGCGCCGTGAGGCAGTTCACCGAGACCGGCGTCGACAGCCTGGTCGGGGTCGTTCCGCAGACGCCGTTCTTCTGGCATCCAGCCGGGTCCGACGCTGGCAGCGCCACGGCCGAGTACGATCTGGCGGCGCGGCCGAGGCGGCAGGAGCTGGGCACGTCGGACTACTTCTACAAGGAGACCGGCTCGCTGTACGTGACCCGCACCGAGATCTACGAGCGGTTCGACAACCGCATCGGCGGCCGCGTCGGGCTGTTTATCATGGACGAAGCCGAGGGCGTCGACATCGACACCCTGGTTGATCTGAGAATCGCCGAGCAGGTTCTGGGGGACCTGCACGGCGGCGGAGATGGGGACTCAGTATGATCATCGAGCGCGAACTGGCGCCCTACATCGTCTTCGCCGAAGATCCGGTGCTCGCCGGCCTCGGCAAGATCAACGCGAACAAGCAGCGCATCGTGTTCGTCGTGGATTCGCACGGCATCCTGCGCGGTTCGCTTTCGGACGGCGACTTCCGTCGCTGGCTCATCCAGAACCCGACCGCGTCGCTCGACGTGTCGTGCTTCACCGTCGCCAACACGCAGGTGCGGACGATGCCGCACACCGCGTCGCCGGCTGAGATCGCCCCGCTGATCGGCCGCAACGGCGTGCAGCACGTGCCCCTGGTCGACGACCGGGGTCATCTCGTCGCGATCGCGGTCGACCGCAGTGAGACGCTGCGCATCGGCGAGCATGAGATCGGCCCCGGCAACCCCGCCTTCGTGATCGCCGAGGTCGGCAACAACCACAACGGCTCGGTCGATCTCGCCAAGCGGCTCGTCGACCTCGCGGTGGAGGCGAACGCGGATGCCGTGAAGTTTCAGCTGCGCGACATGGACGCGCTCTATCGTCAGCGCGGCGGCGCCACCGGGGGAGAGGACCTGGGCGTGCAGTACACGCTCGACCTGCTGAGCCGCGTCTCGCTGCCGGCGGAGAGCCTGTTCCAGGTCTTCGACCACGCGCGCGACGCCGGCATCGACGTCATGTGCACGCCATGGGATGCGCCGAGCGTCGCGGCGCTCGCCGATTACGGCATCCCCGCGCTGAAGATCGCGTCGGCCGACCTCACCAACCACGAGCTGATCGAGGATGCGGCCGGCCGCGGCCTGCCGCTGGTGCTGAGCACCGGGATGTCGCGGGAGAGCGAGATACTCGAGACAGTCGGGCTGCTGCGCGGTCAGGGGGCGCCGTTCGCGCTGCTGCACTGTCAGTCGACGTATCCGGCCCCGTTCAAGGATCTCAACCTCGCCTACCTCGACCGCCTCGCCGAGATCGGCCAGTGCGTGGTCGGCTATTCCGGGCACGAGCGCGGCTGGCACGTGCCGGTCGCGGCCGTCGCCCGCGGCGCGCACATCATCGAGAAGCACTTCACGATCGACCGCACCATGGAGGGCAACGACCACACGGTCTCGCTGCTGCCGGACGAGTTCCGGGTCATGGTCGAGCAGATCCGCGACATCGAGCTGTCGATGGGCACCGGTGACGCGCGCACGGTGTCGACCGGTGAGCAGATGAACCGGGTGACGCTGGCGAAGTCGCTAGTAGCTGCCCGTCCGCTCGCCGAGGGTGCCGTGCTCGCCGCATCCGACATCGCGGTGAAGAGCCCGGGCCGGGGTCTGCAGCCGAACGCGCTGCCCCAGCTGCTGGGCCGCACGCTCAAGCGCGGCATGGACGAGGGCGACTTCTTCTTCGACGGCGACCTGCGGGACGCGACGCCGACCGGACGCCCGTTCGCGTTCCGCCGCCCGTGGGGGCTGCCGGTGCGCTACCACGACCAGGCCGATCTGCTCGCGCAGTCGAACCCCGACTTCCTCGAGTTCCACTTCTCGTACAAAGACCTCGACGTCGACATGGACTCGTTCTTCACCGAGAAGCTGCCGATCGGCTTCACGACGCACCTTCCCGACCTATTCGCCGGCGACTTCCTCGTCGACCTCGCCTCCGAGGATCAGGAGATCTGGGATCGGTCGATCCGCGAGGTGCAGCGCACGATCGACGTCACCCGCGACCTGCGCCGCTGGTTCACCGCCGACGAGGATCCGATCATGGTGGTCACCATGGGCGGATTCACGAAGGACAAGCACATCGCGCCGGAGGCCCGCGGAGCGAAGTACGCCCGCATCACGGAAGCGCTCGGGCGGCTCGATGCAAACGGCGTGCGGATCGCCGCGCAGACGCTGCCGCCGTACCCGTGGCTTATGGGTGGGCAGCAGTTCCACAACCTGTTTGTCGACCCTCGCGACACCGCCGAATGGGCGGCGTCGACGGGTACTGCCCTGTGCTTCGACGCCTCGCACACGAAGCTCGCCACCAACTGGCTCGGCCTGCCGTTCTCGCAGGCAGTCGAACTGCTCTCGCCGCACACGATCCACCTGCACCTCGTCGACGCAACCGGCGTCGACGGCGAGGGCGTGCAGGTGGGGGAGGGCGACATCGACTGGGCGGAGTACGGAGCGCTGCTCGACGAGCTGTCACCCGGTGCGCCGTTCATCCCCGAGATCTGGCAGGGGCATGTGAACCACGGCGAGGGTTTCTGGACGGCTCTGGATCGGCTGGAGAAGTGGCTGTGAGCGAAGCTTCTGAATCGCTTCCCGTAACTGGGTCGCTGCCCGCGGAACCTGGGTCGCTGAGCGCGGAGACTGGGTCGCTGAGCGCGGAGACTGGGTCGCTGAGCCTGTCGAAGCGCCCCCGCGCCAGCATCGTCATCCCGTCCCGCGGAGGTGCCGACCGTCTCCCGCATCTCTTCGCCGCACTCCGAGCACAGACCGAGTCCTCCTGGGAGGCGATCGTCGTGATCGATGGCGACATCGACGGCTCGGCGGCAGTTGTGGATGTCGTGCGCGACGAGCTGCCCGTGACCTCGATCGTCTTTCCCGAGAATCGGGGGAGGTCTGCCGCTCTGAACGCAGGGTTCGCGGCGGCGCGAGGCGACGTGCTGATCCGCTGCGACGACGATCTGCGGCCATGGGTGGACTATGTTGCTGGGCACGTGGCACGCCATGCCGGAGATTCTGTCGGAGTCATCGGGCTCTATCGCAACATCTATCCAGCGACCCCATACGCACGTGCTTATGGCATCGAGCGTGACCTCAGATTTCGTAGATCCGCTTATTCGGCGGAGGCGTCCGAGGTGTGGCGGTACTGGGCAGGAAATGTCTCTGTAACTCGCGCGACGTTCGATCGCGTCGGCAACTACGACACGACATTCCGCACATACGGGTGGGAAGACGTCGATTGGGGATACCGTCTGAAGGAGTCGGACGTTCCGGTCGAGCTTGCTCCCGAACTGGAGACCGATCACCACGTCGCGGCGACCACAACGGAGGTCCGGGTGCGACGTGCCTTCTACTCGGGCGCCGCTCGGCTGAAGTTCGAGGCGAAGCATGGCGTCGACACGTCCGGAGCACTCAATCGCAGGACCGGGCTGTGGGATCGGCTGGTATCGATCACCGCTCGCAAGGATCTTGCTGCGCTGTCAAGATCGGCGCGGTCACTCGACGCGACGCTTGATCGCCTACCGCGATGGCTTGCCGAAAAGCGGGTGTCGCTGCTTGTCGAAGCTGCCGCAGTCTCCGGGCTCGCGCACCCCGAGCAGGTGAGCAACGATGTCTGACATTCTCAACGGGTCTTCTGAGCGTGCGGATACCGCCCACTGGGTCCCTGAGCCCGTCGAAGGGCCCCGCCACACGCTCTGGGTCGTCCCCGTCGCTGACTTGGGAGGCGTGGCCCGCCACGTCATCGATGTCACCCGTGTCGGCATCCCCGGCTGGCGGGTCACGGTTCTCTGCCCCGAGGGCCCACTCGCTGACCGGCTGCGAGCCCAAGGCTCAGCGGTCGTCGCCGCACCATTCGGACCGGACGCTGGGCCGCTCAAATCCATGCGCACGCTTCGGCGCACAGCCGCGACAATCCGACCCGACATCGTCCATTCGCATCTGGCTTACGCCGACATCATCAACGCTTGGACGCCTCTCCCGAGCGGCACCCGTCGGTTCACGACCGAGCACGGCATAGCCGGAGACGACGGCGTGTACCACCGCTCTTCCATCCAATCGCGACTGATGGCGCTGGTGCACCGGCTGCGCTTCCCGCGCTTCGCCGGCGTGATCGCCGTCGCCGAGGCGACCAAGCGTGTCATGATCCAGAAATGGAAGGTCCGTCAGCATATCGAGGTGATCCCGAACGGCGTGGACCTGCCCGATGGGGTTGAGCCTCGCAACCCATCGACAGTCACGGGAATGCGTGTACTCTCACTGTCCCGGTTGGCACCAGAAAAACGTATTGATTCACTTCTCGATGCCTTTGCGCTACTGCGCTCCGAGCACTCGGATGCGACGCTCACGATCGCGGGACTAGGGCCGACCGCTGATGCTCTTCGCGCTCAAGTTGCGCGGCTCGGTCTCGCCGACGTCGTGTCATTTCTTGGCCATATCAATGCTCACGATGCAATGGACGAAGCGGATGTCGTTGCGCAGCTCTCCGTATGGGAGAACTGCTCGTATACGCTCCTCGACGCTGTGGCGCGCGGGCTGCGCGTCGTGGCCAGCGATGTCGGCGGGAATCGCGAGATCGTCGGACCCCGTGTGCTTCCGCCGAGATTCACGACGCGAGATGTTGTTGACGCCGTGAAGAACGGAACGGCCGCGCACGACCAGATGCGCCCGAATGACATCGCGACCGCGGTTGCCCGGCTGAGCAAGGCATACGAGCGAGCCGTGAGATGAGCGGCACTGCACCAGCTGGTGAACCCGAGCCGCTTGCAACGCGCGCTGTCCGCGGAGCGACTCGGGCGCTCGGCGGACAATTCGCGCTCGCGCTGTTCCAGGTTCTCAGTGTCGTCGTGCTCGCCCGATTCCTTACACCCGAGGACTATGGCTACTTCGCAATGGTGTTCTCGATCATCGGAGTGGCACATCTTTTCCGAGATCTAGGACTATCAGGAGCTGCGATCCAGGCACGGCACCTCACGCGGCGGCAGCACAGCAATCTGTTCTGGGTAAACACAGGGATGGGCGCACTGGGCTCGGCGCTCTGTCTTGTGGCCGCTCCGGCGCTCGGAGCGTTCTATGGGACCGCGACCGTGATTCCGATTGCACTGTGGCTGGCCAGCACGTTCGTCATGTCGGGCGCCGTGACGCAGTGGCGTGCGGGACTTGTGCGGGAAATGCGGTTCGGCCGCGTCGCGGTCATCGACATCATCGCAGCAGGCGTGGGTTTCGGTTCTGGGGTCGCGGCCGCGATGTTGGGTTGGGGCTACTGGTCGCTTGTTGCACAGCAGGTCGTGGGAGGCCTGGTCGCCCTCGTTCTTTTCGCCTCCCTTGCCGGCTGGTGGCCCAGCCGTTATCGACCCGATGAGGACATGGGGGGACTGTACGGGTTTGGTTTGACGTTGTTCGGGTCGCAGATGCTCACCTACATCACGCGCGAGTCCGGGCCCGTCATCATCGGTCGGCTCTTCGGGCCAATCCCGGTTGGTCTGTACAACCGTGCTGCGCAGGTTGTGAACACGTCGATGAATCAATTGCGCGGCCCTCTCGGGCAGGTGGCCATGTCAACCCTGTCGAAGATCCAGCATGATGATGTCCTTTTCATGAGGTTCGTGGCGCGCGGGCAGACGCTCGTCTGCATTCCCCTCTTGGCGTTGACGGGCGGGATCGCCGCGGCCGCCCAACCGCTGACCGAGGTCGTTCTCGGCTCACAGTGGCACGCGGCCGCGCCGTTCATCGCGATGCTCGCTATTGGGCAGGGTGTCGACTCGCTCGCATCGATCGCGGGCTGGATTTTTACCGCCCGTGGTCTCGGACGTGCGCTCGTCTGGTACACGGTCTTCACCTCGGTGGTGCGTGTCGGTTCCCTCCTCATCGGAGCCGTTTACGGCCCGATCGGCGTAGCCGTGGCGTTCGCCGTCACGCCGGGCCTTCTGATTCCGTGTGCGTGGTGGTGGTCAGGCACAGCGTCGGGGTTGCGTACCGGCACGCTCATGGCTCGTGCATTCTTGATGCTCGCGGTGTTCGCGCTTCCGGCCCTGGCCACGGCCGTCGTGGTGGCGAGCCTTCCCACGTCTCTGGGGGCGTTCGTCACGCTCATGATCGCGGTGGCTACGCACTTCGCGGGGTTCGCCGTGCTTGCCGTGCTTCCGTGGGTTCGTCGCTCGTATCAGGAGATCTGGCTTGTCATCCGGCGTTCAGCGCGTGGGTGAGGTTTGGGCCGCGCGCGTCGGGCTGAAGGAGTGACCCACGCTTCCTCGATCTCATGACGGCGGTGCCACCTTCTTGCGACGACGGTCGCTGACCTTGGTCAGCATGTTGCGGAGCCACCGACTTATGCGGTGTTCTGCGAGTTGGTGCACTGCCCACCCGACCGCCAGCGCGGCAACTATGGCGACGATTACAGCGCCCGGGCGCCCGAGATAGGGCCAGAGCAAGTGGATGATCGCGTACCCAATGATGGAGTGAGTCAGATAGAGCGAGTAGCTGATCTTGCCGAGCCACTGTAGCGGTGGAATGAGCAGCAGCTTCGTGTGTTCGCGCATCGCTACGACGAGGAAACACGCGCAGATCCCAGCAATCCACGCGGCATCGATCCAAGTCTGCAGCAAACCTGTGTTGAGGACTGCGATCGCAGCGGCCGGAATCGCGAGCACGTGCAGACGTCCGTTGCGACGCGAGATGAAGGCGAGCATTCCGGCACAGAACAGCGGCCCGTAGGCAGCGAGCGTTGCGTTCAGCACAAGCTTGACCGGGGTCGCGACGTGCTGTGGGTCGATGCCATGACTTGCGGGGAAAGCCCAAATTGCGACGCTAAGTGAAATAATTAGCCAAATGGTGGCCACCTGGATCACCAACTTGTCGGTAATCCGACAGCGTGTGGCCAGAAGCAATAAGAACAGCAATACGTAGAACTGCATCTCGACCGCGAGTGTCCAGTAGATGTCCAGCACGTTCGGTACGAGGAACCAACGCTGAACCATCGTCAGGTTTGCCAGGACCACGTTTGGTTCCAGCGGAACGTGTGGGACGTTGGCGATCCAGGCGACCAAGACTCCAATGGCCAAGGACACCCAATACGCCGGGTAGAGGCGGGAGAGCCTGGAGGCCACGAAGTCAGAGGGCCGTGCGGATGCTTGTGCTGTCATCAGAATTACGAAGCCACTGATCAGGAAGAACAGCTGGACCCCGAACGCGCCCCACCACGCATCGAATAGAGGAAGCGGATCCTCGGGATAGCGGCTGTTATGTGCGCCGGTGAAATGGGACAGCAAAACTGTACCGGCGGCGACGCCCCGCAGCCCGTCGAGTTCGCGGAAGCGTGGCATCCGGAGTCCCCCAGTCTAGATAGCGGAAGGTTATCGCAGTTGCCCTTTCACGCCGAGCCGGGCCTGCTCTGTGCAGCGCACGGGGCTACGTGTGACGCTGCCAGGGATGCCCGGAAGCCCGAGATTGTCTGATATCTACAGAGAACATCATTCCGCTGGACGTCACCGGACGAACTTTGCGATACCCGCCACACAGCCGCTATCGTGTGCTCGGGGGGAGTCTGTCTTCGTCTCCCCTGGGAGCCACGAAGACACGTCCGGAGGATGCGCATGGTTGACGAAGTTGTTGTGCAAGGGGAGTCCGCGTCGGGGAGCGTTTCGCGACGAACCCTGATGAAGGGCGCTGCATGGACGGTGCCCGCGTTGATGGTGGCGACCGCAGCGCCCGCGTACGCAGTAAGTTGCCCTCGCGGGGTGTTCAACGCCCACGGACACGGAAAACTGCTCGGTGGAAGCGTCCTCGGACTCAATCTCGACGGCGTTGTGGAACTCAACGGCAAACACGCGACAGCACCGTCGCCGAATGATCCCGACACCTACTTCAACTCACTCGACCTGAGCGTTCTGGACACTCTCGGTCTCCCGCTCACTCCGGCAGGCGACTTCCTATCGCAGATCTTGACCATCGCGACCCCTGCGCTGGTCGGAACGGTCAACGAGTACGCATACGCGGAGTCTGACGGAGACTCGCGTGGTGCGTCGGGCGCCGTCACCGACAATGGCGTCGTTGCGTTGAATCAGGGCGATGACATGCCGGAGTTCGGGACGCTCGATCTCAGGACGATCATCGCCAACCTTGCCGGCGCGCAGGCCGCTGCTCTCGTGGCTGCGGTTAGCAATCTTCAGTTGCAGATCGGCGCAATCGCCGGTCGCGCGTGGGTGAATCCGTGTACGGAACCGGAAGTCCAGAGGGACTACCTGCTGGCACACCTTCGAATCCTGATCACGTCCCCGACTGTCGAGGCGCTCACCACTGCGCTTACGTCGGCCGTGCAGCTCGTTCTGGCGACGGCCAACATCCCGCTGCTCGTTCTCAACAGACGTATTCAACTCGACGTCTCGTTGCTAACAGGCGAAATCCCGGCAGGTGCCAACCAGCCAATTAAGGTGAACCTGGGTGAGGGAACAGTCGCCGTCGACGTCAGTACGCTCCTGAGCAATAACGTGGACCCGTTCGGCGCCGCGTATTCGCCGTTCCTCAACGGGCTCCCCGCGAACTCGGTTCTGTTCGTCGATACGCCGTTGCCTGCCAGCACCATCACAAACTTCAACGCAGCGCTCCTCGTCAGCCTGGAGAACGTCTTGCTTGACGCCCTCTATGTGGAGCAACGTGACGGTGTGCTTGATCCCAGCTGGGAATACGCGGGCTCTCTTCGGGATCTCCTGAGCGACCCGGCCCTCGGCGGTGTACTTACTACGGCATGGAACCTCGTCAAGGCGGTTCTCACTGGCGCAGTCGTCGGGCCCGCACTCGCTGCTATCAGCACGCTCCTCTCGAACCTGTTCGACGTTCTTCAGAACGTCATCCGAATCACAGTCAACGCGCAGAATCCGGTGTTCGAAAACTGGAACGGCATCCTGAATGCCTCTTCGACGCCGACGCATACGCAGTATTCGGTCGCTGCGCTCTTCGTGCAGGCTGTCGACGCGGCGAACGTCCTCGACCTCTACTTGGCTTCCGGCGGTGTCGGGCCGAGCACGCCGATCTAAGTAGTCAAATGCGTGACAGGGCTCGGGTTCTGCAAGGAACCCGAGCCCTGTCACGTCCAAGAGGATGACCAGATGGTGGTCTTGGCGCCCACGGCATCCGCTCTTCCCTCTCCCACCCGCCCGATACGATTGACCCGTGACCACCGTCGACCCCACGCTGCCGCTCTCGCCGTACCGGGAGATCAGCCGAGCGGACTGGGCGCGGCTCGCGGCCGGACTCGACCAGCCGCTCACCGAGACCGAGGTCGTCGAGCTCCGCGGCATCGGCGACCGGCTCGATCTCGCCGAGGTGCGCGAGGTCTACCTGCCGCTGAGTCGGTTGCTCAGCCTCTACGCGACCGCCACCAAGCGCCTGGGCGCTGCGACGTCTTCGTTCCTGCAGGAGGATGATTCGACGACGCCGTTCATCGTCTGCGTCGCCGGCTCCGTCGCGGTGGGCAAGTCAACGATCGCCCGACTGCTGCGCGAGCTGATGAGCCGCTGGCCGGGCACTCCGCGCGTCGAGCTCGTCACCACCGACGGATTCCTGTATCCCAACGCCGAGCTGGAGCGCCGCGGGCTCATGGAGCGCAAGGGCTTTCCCGAGTCGTACGACCGGCGCGCCCTGATCGAGTTCCTCACCGAGGTGAAGAGCGGCGCCCCCGAGGTGCGTGCCCCGTTCTACTCGCACATGCGCTACGACATCGTGCCGGACGCCCATGTGGTGGTCCGCCGCCCCGACGTCGTGATCGTCGAGGGGCTGAACGTGCTGCAGCCGCCGCCCGCGCCCAACGACGTCGCGGTGAGCGACCTGTTCGACTTCTCGATCTTCGTGGATGCCGAGATCTCGCACATCGAGAACTGGTACGTCGACCGCTTCCTCGCGCTGCGTCAGGGCGCGTTCTCCAACCCGTCGTCGTACTTCAACGTGTTCGCGCACCTCACCGACGAGGAGGCGATCACCACGGCTCTCGGCTACTGGAACGAGATCAACATGCCGAACCTCGTCGAGAACGTGATGCCGACCAGGCACCGGGCCCGTCTCGTACTGAACAAGGGCGCGGACCACTCCGTCGAGAGCGTGCTGCTGCGCAAACTCTGACGCGCGCTCGGTCGTCGGGCGAGCGCCGGTGACGCGGAGCGTTCGAGTCCGTGGCCGGATTCGTACGGCATCCTCGCAAAATCCGACGATTACCCTGGACTTCATGTGTGGAATCGTCGGATACGTGGGCTCGCGGCCCAGCCAGGACATCCTGCTCGCAGGACTCGCCCGCCTCGAGTACCGCGGATATGACTCCGCGGGCGTCGCCGTCATCGGCGGCGACGGGACTCTCGGCATGCGCAAGAAGGCCGGCAAGCTGAGCATGCTGCGCGAGTCGCTCGCGGACTCCGCCCTCCCCGACGGCAACACCGGCATCGGTCACACCCGCTGGGCCACCCACGGCGGCCCGACCGACGCGAACGCGCACCCGCACCTCGCCGACGACGACCGGCTCGCGGTGATCCACAACGGCATCATCGAGAACTTCGCGCCTCTCCGTGACGAGCTGCTCGCCGACGGCGTCCTACTCCGCAGCGAGACCGACACCGAGGTGGCTGCGGCGCTGCTGGGTCGCGCGTACGGGGAGAACGGCGGCGATCTCCAGCTCGCGTTCCGCAGCATCGTGAACCGCCTCGAGGGCGCATTCACGCTGCTCGCGATGCACCAGGACCAGCCGGGCCTCGTCGTGGGCGCCCGCCGCAACTCGCCGCTCGTGATCGGCCTCGGCGAGGGCGAGAACTTCCTCGGCTCCGACGTCGCCGCCTTCGTCGAGCACACCCGCAAGGCGCTCGCGATCGGCCAGGACCAGATCGTGTCGATCACCCCGTCCGACGTGACGGTCACCGACTTCGACGGCAACGTCGTCGAGGCCGAGCCGTTCGAGGTGTCCTGGGACGCCGCGGCCGCCGAGAAGGGCGGCTGGTCCTCGTTCATGGCGAAGGAGGTCGCCGAGCAGCCCGAAGCCGTCGCGAACACCATCCGCGGCCGCATCCACGACGGCGAGGTCGTCATCCCCGAGCTCGACGGACTCGACGAGCTGTTCATCGGCATCAACCGCGTCATCATCACGGCGTGCGGCACGGCATCCTATGCAGCCCTCGTCGGCAAGTACGCGATCGAGCAGTGGGCCCGCGTGGCCGTCGACGTCGAGCTCGCGCACGAGTTCCGCTACCGCGACCCGGTGATCGGCGAGGACACCCTCGTCGTCTCGATCAGCCAGTCCGGCGAGACCATGGACACGCTGATGGCCGTGAAGTACGCCCGCGAGCGCGGCGCGCGCACGCTGTCGGTGTGCAACACCCAGGGCGCGACCATCCCGCGCGAGTCGGATGCCGTCGTCTACACGCACGCCGGCCCCGAGGTCGCCGTCGCCTCCACCAAGGCGTTCTCGGCGCAGATCACCGCGCTGCTGCTGCTCGGGCTGCACATGGGCCGCGTGCGCGGCACGAAGGCGGACTCGTCTGCCGAGGTCGCCGAACTGAACGCACTGCCGGAGAAGATCGCCAAGGTGCTGGAGAGCGAGCAGGAGCACGTCTCGCAGCTCGCCGGCTGGATGAGTGACACCCGCTCAGTGCTCTTCCTCGGCCGCCACGTGGGCTACCCGATCGCGCTCGAGGGTGCGCTCAAGCTCAAGGAGATCTCCTACATCCACGCCGAGGGCTTCGCCGCCGGCGAGCTGAAGCACGGCCCGATCGCGCTCATCGAGGCCGGTCAGCCGGTGTTCGTGCTGGTGCCGTCGCCGCGTCACTCGGCGCTCATCCACTCGAAGGTCGTCTCGAACATCCAGGAGATCCGCGCTCGCGGCGCCCGGGTGATCGTGGTGGCCGAAGAGGGAGACGCGGCCGTGCTGCCGTTCGCCGACGAGGTCATCCACATCCCGCTCGCGGGCGCGATGTTCGAGCCGCTGCTCGCGGTCGTGCCGCTGCAGATCTTCGCGATGGCGCTCGCCACGGCCAAGGGTCTCGACGTCGACCAGCCGCGCAACCTCGCGAAGTCGGTCACGGTCGAGTAGGGCCGGTTTCGGCATCCGGTACATCACCCCGTACCCCCGGTGCCACCCCGTACCATCCGTCAGGCCGGAATCACACCTGTCAGGTCACCCTGGTGGATCGACCTGACAGGTGTGTCCAGGGCATGACAGGTGTGCCTGCGGTCAAGAAGCGGCCCGTCCCAGCGCGGCGATGATGGCCTCGACGACGACATCCCACTGCCGGAGGATCATGTCGTAGTCGAAGCGCAGCGTCTCGTATCCGAGCGCGGATGCCTTCGCGTCGCGCATCAGGTCGTCGTGGCGTCGCCCACCGCCGTGATTCTGCTCACCGTCCGCCTCGAGGATGACTCGGCCACCGATCACGAAGTCGACCCTGCCGACCTCCGGGATCTGGACTTGGGCGTCGAGTCTCAACCCGAGCAGATGCAGCCGTATCCTGAGGACCGACTCGAGACCGCTCTGCGCATCGGCACGGGCGAGATCCAGCATCCATGCCGCAGACCTGGGCAGAGCACGCCGGATCTGCGCACGGGCGTGTGTCGACAGCATCCGCTTGTTCCATGCCGACTCGTACGCGGCGAAGAACGTCTCCTCGTCGTGGCAGCGATACAGGTGCACGAGCGCCACCTCGATCGGCGCGAGGCCGAGATCGGCCCGGCCGGACGTGCTGTGCGTGATGCAGGCGCAGCCGACATGCGGATGCCGTCGCCCCGCCTCGCCAAGCCAGACATGAACCTCCGAGTCCGGCTTGGCCAGCACCCAGATCCCCTGCGCACGCAACGCGGCAGCGCACGTCAGCGCTCCGCCGTGCGCGGCCGCGGCGACGATCTTCGGGTCTGTGCCGGGGAGGGCGAACACGCCCTGACGAACCCGGCGGATGCTGCCGCTGCTCACCGCCGCCGCGAGCTCGCGTCGCGAGTATCCGTATCGCTGCAGCAGCGTTCCGCGGGCCACGCCGCCGAGTCGCTCGAGGAGGACCGAGGGTGTGAACTGTCGTGTTCGGGGAGCAGGACGCATGTTCAGAGCTTGCATCGGCGGGTCGGCTCGTGGGAGCGGAGAGGCAGGACTGGGGACAGCTTCTCCGAAATCCGGTTCTGTGCAGGAGGAGTGCCGAGGGACACCCGTCAGGCCGGATGCACACATGTCAGGGCCAGGTGCCGG
>NZ_JADIJR010000017.1 GCF_017355365.1 Microbacterium sp. SD291
AACGCGCAGAGGTTCTCGTCGCAGGTCGCGCCACCGGTGGAGGCTGCCTGGTTGTGGTCGGCGTCGCATTTGCGTGCGGGGATGCGGCATCCGGGGAAGCGGCAGCGTTGGTCGCGGACTCGGAGGTGGCGTCGGAGGTGTGCGGAGGGCCGGTAGCGGTCGACGGCGAGCAGGGCCCCGGTGATCGGGTGGGTGAGGACCCTGTCCCACCCGGTCGCACGACCGGCGAGGAACCGGGCGGTCGCGGTGTCGATGGGCGTCACACCGTCCAGCAGCGCCGGCGGAAACGATGGCCGGCCGTCACCCGGTACAGATGACGCGGCGTCAGCGGCGCCGGTATCCGCGGGGCCGTCGGGAGCGGCATCCGCTTCGTCAACATCGTCGGCATACGCGGCGCTTGTGTCGTCGTCGGTGTCGCCGTCCCACAGCCGATCCTCGGCATCCGCGCCGGTATCGGCGTTCTCTGTCTCTGTGTCCGTGTCGGGCTCGGGGGTCAGGTCCTCGCCCATCAGTGTGAGTACGGGGACGGTGACCTCGATGTTCGCGCGGATCTCTGCGAGGAGCCCGTCGACGGTGTCGTGTCCGGTCGGCGCGCCGGTGAGGACGAGATCGACGAGCAGATCCGCGCGGATCTCATCGATCGTGCGCGTGTCAGCCTCGAACGGCACCCCTGCGGTCTTCGCCTCTTTCACGGCCCGGGCGTTGTCCTGACGGACGCGGTGCGCCATCTGGGAGAGCCGGTCCATCATGCCGTGCACGAGCGCGGCCGGCGCGTGCACGTGGAACCCACCCATGCCGTCTTCGCCCTCGGTGGTCCAGGTGCGACGCAGCCGGCGGGCGTCCCGGTGCCGGTCATCGATGCTGCGCTCCCGGAACCGTTCCGCGATCCGCCGCGCCAACGGCCGCAGCCGGTTCGGGGACTCGGTCTCCGCCAGCGGCAGCACCGCCACCGCGTACGCGGCGCGCTCGTCATCGCCCTGCAGGTGGCCTGCGGCCTCGACGATCACCGCCGCATGCCCCGCGCTGATCCGCCCCGCACCCTGCGCCTCCCACACGGCCGGGAACCCGTCGACCAGCCACGATGCCTGCGACATCCGCCGCTGCACCGTCCGGTCACTGACCCGCTGCACCGCCCCGATCTCGGCCGCCACGACCCGCAAGGTCATGTCCGCGCCGTCCGGATGATCACCCTGCTTCGCGATGTCGACCGCCAGCCGCCCCGCCATCGCGAGCAGCCCGTCCCGCGCCGCCATCATCGACGCCAGCGTCGACTCCGCCGCAGCGAGCGACTCGACCAGATCGGTGAGCATCACCATCTGGGAATCCGTCGCGTCGACCAGAGCTTCCATGAAACCAGTGAACCACCCACCTCCGACATTCGAACCTCTGTTCGCCTCGAAACGGGGGTGCAGGGTCACAGAACGATAACGAACGTGATTGACTGTCCCGATGCTGCTGAACGTCATCGAGCGCGAGCCCGAGGGGCCCGACCGCGGCCGGACCGCAGTACTCCTGCATGGTCTGATGGGCTCCGCCGAGAGCTGGTGGCGGGTCGCTCCTCTCCTCGCCGACCGCGGCTTCCGGGTGCTGGCCCTCGACCTTCCCGGTCACGGCCTTTCCCCGCGCGACCCGCACCTCACGATCGACAGCGCCGCGGCATCCGTCGTCGAGACCGTCCGGAGCAGAGCGTCCGAAGGACCGATCGCGGCCATCGGACATTCCTACGGCGCTTCGGTGCTGGCCGCCGCCGCACACGAACTGCAGCCTGAGCTGGCGGTCTACGTCGACGCAGGGCTCGCCCTGAGCGGCGGGCAGGACCGCGAGACGCTCATCGCCCGCTACGAGCGCGACCGACGAGCGCGCACCCGTGGCCACTTGCGGAAGACACGCCCCTACTACTCGGAGACGGACGCCACGGTCGAGGCCCGCGCCGCCGAGCGCTTCGACCCCGCCACCTCTGCCTCCATCTCCTGCGGCCCCGACCACTCGTGGCGGCCGGCGCCGGGCTCGATCGTCGTCCGCGCCGATCCGAGCGTCTGGGTCACGGACGACGCCGCGCGCGGGTTCGAGGAGAGCGGCGCCGTCATCCGCAGCATCCCAGGCGCCGCGCACACAGTCTGGTACAGCCATTTCGCGGAGTTCACGGCATCCGTCCCCGAGATGTTCGCCGCCCGGTGATCGCCGCGTCCCCGCGCAACTACCCTTGACAGTGACATGGCACATCTTCTCGGGGCAGAAGCCCTCCACCTCGAATACCCGACCAGGGTCGTCTTCGACTCCGTGACCCTCGGCATCGACGAGGGGGACCGGATCGGGATCGTCGGTCGCAACGGCGACGGCAAGTCCAGCCTCATGGGGATGCTGGCGGGTCTCAAGGAGCCGAACTCGGGCCGGGTGACGGTACGCGGCGGCACCACGATCGGCGTGCTGGCCCAGGCCGACACCCTCCCCGACGACCTGACCATCGGCGCGGCCGTGGTCGGCGACACCCCCGAGCACGAGTGGGCGGGTGACTCGCGGGTCCGCGACGTCATCGAGGGCCTCCTGCGGGACCTGCCGTGGGATGCCGAGATCGGCTCGCTCAGCGGCGGTCAGCGGCGCCGCGTGTCGCTCGCGAAGCTGCTCGCCGGCGACTGGGACGTGATCGCGCTCGACGAGCCGACCAACCACCTCGACGTCGAGGCCATCACCTGGCTCGCCGGGCACCTGAAGAGGCGCTGGTCGGCGAACTCCGGCGCGCTCATGGTCGTCACACACGACCGGTGGTTCCTCGATGAGATCTGCACCGAGACCTGGGAGGTGCACGACCGCATCGTCGAGCCCTTCGAGGGCGGATACGCGGCGTACATCCTGCAGCGCGTCGAGCGCGACCGGATGGCCGCGGCCACCGAGGCGAAGCGTCAGAACCTCGCCCGCAAGGAGCTCGCCTGGCTACGCCGAGGAGCTCCGGCCCGCACCAGCAAGCCGAAGTTCCGCATCGACGCGGCCAACGAGCTGATCGCCGACGTCCCCGAGATCCGCGACAAGGTGTCGCTGCAGTCGCTTGCCGTCTCGCGCCTCGGCAAGGATGTCGTCGACCTCCTCGACGTGAGCGTCTCCTTCCCTTCGACAGGCTCAGGGGGCCAGGAGAAGACCGTCCTCCGCGACGTCGAATGGCGGATCGCGCCGGGGGAGCGCACCGGCATCCTCGGCGTCAACGGCGCCGGCAAGTCCACGCTTCTCGGTCTGATCGCCGGAACCGTCGAGCCGACGACGGGGCGCGTCAAGCGCGGCAAGACCGTGCAGGTGCAGACGCTCACCCAGCGCCTCGACGAGCTCGACCAGCACTGGAAAGACCCGGTGCGCGTCGTCATCTCGGGACTGCGCACCTCCTACACGATGGGTGCCGGCTCCAAGGCGCAGGATCTCACCCCCGGACAGCTCCTCGAGCGGCTCGGCTTCGACTCGGCGCAGCTCTCCACTCTCGTGAAGGACCTCTCCGGCGGCCAGCAGCGCCGCCTTCAGCTCCTCCTCGTGCTCCTCGACCAGCCGAACGTGCTGATCCTCGACGAGCCGACCAACGACCTCGACACCGACATGCTCGCCGCGATCGAGGACCTCCTCGACTCGTGGTCGGGAACGCTCCTGGTCGTCAGCCACGACCGCTACTTCCTCGAGCGCGTCACCGATCAGCAGTACGCGATCCTCGCCGGCCCCGACGGAGCGGGTCACCTGCGCCACCTTCCCGGCGGAGTCGACGAGTACCTGCGGCTGCGCCAGTTGCAGGATGCCGCGCCCGCCGCGAAGTCCGCGCAGGCGCCCGGCGCGCCCAAGGGGCTCGAAGGCGCAGCCCTCCGCGCCGCGCAGAAGGAGGTCGCCTCTCTCGAGCGCCGCATCCAGAAGCTCACGGAGCAGGTGGATGCCGCCAAGCACGCGCTCGCGGAGCACGATCAGGCGGACTACGCCGGCCTCGGCGACAAGATGAAGTCGATCAGCGAGAAGGCGGCGGAGATCGAGGAGCTCGAGCTCCGCTGGTTCGAGCTCACGGAGGCGCTCGGCTGACTCAGGAGGAATATCCTTCAGTCACCGCTGTTGAGAGGTGGAGATGGAAGGCCTTGAAGTCACCGTCCTGCTCGGACTGACGATCCTCACCGGTGCGCTGCTCGCGCCCCGCATCCGGCTCGCGCTGCCGCTGGTCCTGGTGCTGTTCGGGCTGCTGCTCGGGTTCGTCCCGGCGCTGCGCGAGATCCAGCTCCCGCCCGAGACCGTGCTGCTCCTGTTCCTGCCCGTGATGCTGTTCTGGGAGAGCCTCACGACGTCTCTCCGTTCCATCCGCCGCGACTTCCGCTACATCCTCCCGATGAGCACTCTGCTGGTGGTGGCATCCGCGTTCTCCGTCGCCGGGGTCGGCGTCCTGCTCGGGATGCCGTGGGAGATCGCCCTGATCCTCGGGGCTGCCGTCGCGCCGCCGGACGCCACCGCCGTCGCGGCGCTCGGGCGCCTGCTGCCGCAGCGCATGTTCATGAAGCTGAAGGCCGAGAGCCTCACCAATGACGGCACCGCGCTCGTGCTCTACGCGATCGCGGTCTCGCTCGCCGTCGGCGATGACATCACGCCCCTCACCGTCACGACGAGGGTCCTCATCTCCTATGTCGGCGGGATCGCGGCCGGCGCCGTCATCGCGGCGCTGGCCTACCTGCTGCTCCGCCGGACGTCCAGGACGGTCGTGATCAACGTCGCCCTGCTGCTGGTGCCGTTCACGGCGTTCCTGCTCGCCGAGATCGTGCACGCCTCCGGAGTGCTCGCCGTGGTCGTCGCGGGCCTGGTGATCGCGTACGTGTCGCCGCGGATCACCACGGCGTCGTCGCGCCGCCAGGCTGAGGCGGCGTTCCCGTTCGGCGTCTTCCTCCTCAACGGCGCCCTGTTCGTGCTGATCGGGCTCGAGGTGCAGTTCGTCGTGCACGAGATCTCGGCGGCGGCGATCGGCCGCCTCGTCCTGATCACCCTGGCCGTCTGGGGCGCGCTCGTCATCGTCCGCTACCTGTTCCAGTGGCTGAGCGTGCCGTTCCAGCGTCAGCCGGGACCACGCCCGCCGCGAGGCCTCCGGGCCCGCGCCCGCGTCGTGTCCACGGTCGCCGGCATGCGCGGCGCCGTATCGCTCGCCATCGCCCTGTCGGTGCCTGCCACGATCGGCGGGGAGGGGCGCGAGGAGATCGTGTTCGTCACGGCCGGGGTCATCCTGCTGAGCCTGCTCGTCCAGGGCCCGGCGCTCCCCGCTGTCGCGCGCTGGGCGCGGCTTCCCATCGACTCCGCGGAGGTCGAGGAGTACGAGCTCGCGGAGCGCGCGATCTCGGGCGCAGCGCTCGCGGCGCTTGACGACCTGGCGCTGGAGCACGGCATCGGGCAGGAGGTGCTCGACCGTGTCCGCACCGAGGGGTATCAGATGCTCGAGTTCGCCAACGCGCGATCGCTCGCGAGGGAGCAGGCGCTGGTCGATGCCGAGGCGCGCGCGCTCGACGAGATGCTCGACGAGCCGGATCCGTTCGAGGGCGTCCATGGTCAGGACGCAGCGGATGCCGCAGGCGGAGCGAGCCTGCAGATCATCGCCACCTCCACCGCGGTCGACCTCGCCCAGCGCTCGCCGCTGATCCGCCATGAGGAGCACACCAGGCTCAAGCTCGCACTCCTGGACCGCAAGCGCGAGGTGCTGCTCGGCCTTCGCAGATCCGGCACGGTCGATGACATCGTCGTCCGCCGGATCGCGGCGCGGCTCGACCTGGAGCAGGTGCGCCTGCAGGGCATCGAGGAGTTCGACTGACACGCGCTGTGACGCTCTGTGACACCCGATTCCACGGGTGCCGGAGGCCATGAATAACGTGGGAGAGTCCCCCAAGAGAGGAACCCTTCACATGTCCCGTCGCACGACGTCCATCATCGCCGCCCTCGCGGCCGTCCCGCTCTTCGTGGCGCTCGCAGGCTGCGCCACGGCATCCTCCGACGCCGGCTCCGGCGACGGAGAATCCGGCGGGGAGACGGTCAGGATCGGCATCGTCGGCAAGGGCGACGCGCAGTGGGCGCCCTTCGTCGAGGCCGCGGCCGAAGAGGGCATCACGGTGGAGCTCGTCGACTTCGGCTCCTACGAGCAGCCGAACCCGGCTCTCGCCGAGGGCGAGCTCGACCTGAACCAGTTCCAGCACATCGTGTACCTCGCGGACTACAACGTGAACTCGGGCAAGGGACTGGTCCCGATCGGCTCCACCGCGATCTACCCGCTCGGCCTCTACTCGAAGAAGTTCGACGATGTGAAGGACATCCCGAAGGGCGAGACCGTCGCGGTCCCCGACGACGCGTCCAACCAGGCACGTGCGCTGCTGGTGCTGCAGTCCGCCGGGCTCATCGAACTCAAGAGCGGCGGCAGCATCTTCTCCGACCTGGCCGACGTCGACACCGAGAAGTCCAAGGTCAAGGTCACCGCCCTCGAGGCGGCGCTCCTCGCGACATCGCTGCCCGATGTCGCCGCGGCGATCCTGAACAACGACTTCGTCGAGGACGCCGGTCTCACCTTCGACGACGCGATCGCGCAGGACGACCCGGAGGACCCGAACGCGCTGCCGTACGTGAACATCTTCGCGGCACGCGCCGACGACGCCGACAACGAGACCTACCTGAAGCTGGTCGAGATCTTCCAGACCGACGCCGACGTGCAGGCGGGGCTCCTCGAGTCCTCCGGTGGCACGGCCGTCTCCCTGCAGACCCCGGCGGAGGACCTCGTGTCCGCGCTGAAGAAGGTCGAAGAGGACACCGAAGCCCAGAAGTGATCCTGGACTGAGAGAATCGGGTGGCGCCAGCGCCACCCGATTCTTCCTTTTCGCACCCAGCGGACCAGCAGCAGACCGGAGCAGCAGATGCCGATCGTGACACTGACGAACGTGTCGAAGGCGTACCCGCCGAGCGCAGCGGATGCCGGTGACGTCGTCGCCGTCGATGATGTGACCCTCGCCATCGAGAAGGGCGACGTGTTCGGCATCATCGGCTATTCGGGTGCAGGAAAGTCGACCCTCGTGCGGCTGATCAACGCGCTCGAACCCGCGACCGGCGGCACGATCACGGTCGACGGCGTCGACATCACCGCACTCCGGGAGCGGGAGCTGCGCCGGGTCCGCGGCGGCATCGGCATGATCTTCCAGCAGTTCAACCTGTTCGCCTCGAAGAGCGTCAGGGCGAACATCGCCTATCCGCTGAAGCTGGCGGGGTGGTCCAAAGCGGACATCGACGCCAGGGTGGCTGAGCTGCTGAGCTTCGTCGGCCTCGCCGACAAGGCGAAGGCGTACCCAGAGCAGCTCTCCGGCGGCCAGAAGCAGCGCGTCGGCATCGCCCGTGCGCTCGCCACAGGCCCGGCCATCCTGCTCGCCGATGAGGCCACCAGCGCCCTCGACCCGCAGACCACCCACGAGGTGCTCGACCTGCTCAAGCGAGTGAACGAGGAGCAGGGCGTCACGATCGTCGTGATCACGCACGAGATGGACGTCATCCAGACCATCGCCACGAAGGTGGCCGTGATGGAGAACGGACGCGTGATCGAGCAGGGAGACGTGTTCGACGTGTTCTCCGCCCCGCAGAATCCCGCATCCCAGCGGTTCGTGGGCACCGTGGTCAAGGGCATCCCCTCGCCCTCCGAGCTCGCGGTGCTGCGGGAGCGGCACAGGGGCCGTCTGGTCACCTTCTCGTTCCGCGACGGCGACTCCTCGCAGGCGCAGGTGTTCCTCGACCTCGCCACGGCCGGACTCGACTTCGAGCTCGTCTTCGGCGGGATCAACGACATCCGCGGACGCGCGTTCGGTCACCTGACACTCGCGATCCGCGGTGAAGGCGTCGCGATCGACCGGACGCTGGCCGCCATCGCCGAGCGCGTCGAAGTCACCGAGATCGCCGGAGAGGAGGTCCGCTGATGGATCGTCTGATGGAATTGTGGCCGGAGTTCTGGGTCGCCGCCCTCGAGACCCTCTACATGACCTCGATCGCGCTCGTGCTCGGCGGCGTGCTGGGGCTCGTCTGGGGCGTCGTCCTCTATGTCACCCGGGGCGGCGGCATCCTGCCGAACCGCCCGGTCAGCATCGCGATGAACACCATCATCAACATCTTCCGGCCGATCCCGTTCGTGATCTTCATCGCCGCTGTCTCGCAGCCGCTCGCGCGCCTGATCATCGGAACCGGCATCGGCACGAACGCCGGCGCGTTCGCGATCGGCCTCGCTGCGTCCTTCGCCATCGGCCGCATCGTCGAGCAGCACCTCGTCTCGGTGTCTCCCGGCGTGATCGAGGCGGCGCGCTCGATGGGCGCGGGCCCCTGGCGGATCCTGTTCACCGTCGCGATCCCCGAGGCGCTCGGGCCGCTCATCCTCGGCTACACGTTCATCATCGTCGCGCTGATCGACATGACCGCGATGGCGGGGCTGATCGGCGGCGGCGGACTCGGCGCGTTCGCCCAGATCTACGGCTTCCGCCAGTTCGAGCCGGTCGTGATGTGGGCCGCGATCATCCTGATCGTCGTGTTCGTGCACCTCGTGCAGATGCTCGGAAACAGGCTGGCGCGCAAGGTCATGCGGCGCTGACCGGCCGGGTCAGGGAGCCGCCGGGGCGTCCTGCAGCCGGCGGCGCGTCGTGAACTCCCGCGCCTCGCCGCTCAGCGGGTCGGTGAAGCGCAGCTCGCGCGCGAGCAGCTGCAGCGGCCGGTCGAAGTCGTCCGGCGTCTCGGGCAGCAGTTCGGGGTAGAAGCCGTCGTTCAGGATGCCGAGGCCGACGGCCGCGAGATGGACGCGCAGCTGGTGCATCTTGCCGCTGTGCGGGCGCAGCAGCGTGTGTACGACCCGATCGTCGGCGCTCAGCAGCTCGATCAGCGTCTCGGAGTTGGACTCCTCCCCGTCGTCGATCCGCACGCGCACCTCGCCGCGGTTCTTCGTGATGCGGTTGCGGTACACGAGCGGGAAGCGGCCGGGATCCCAGTCCACAGGGCGCGCCGAGACCGCCTCGTACACCTTCTGCACCTGACGGTTCTCGAACAGCAGCTGGTAGGCGCCGCGGGTCGCCGGACGGACCGAGAACATCAGCAGGCCGGCGGTCGCACGGTCGAGGCGGTGGATCGGTGTGAGCTCGGGGATGCCGAGCAGATTCCGCAGCCGCACCAGCGCGGAGTTCTGCAGGTACCGGCCGCCGGGGGTCGTCGGCAGGAAATGCGGCTTGTCGACGACGACGAGCTCCTCATCCTGATGCAGGAGCTCGACCTCGAACGGCATCCGCTTCTCCACCGGCGGGTCACGGTAGTACCAGACGAACTCCGCGTCCCCGAGCGGGGTGTCCCGATTCAGTGCACTGCCGTCGCGGTCGACGATCTCCCCGCGGTCGAAGCGGGCGAGCAGGCCTTCGGCGTCGAGATGGAAGAACCGCTCGATCATGTAGGACGCGACGGTCGGCCAGGCACCCTGCATCGGAACGTGCAGACGGGTCGCGCCGACGCCGTCGCGCATGGGAAGGGGGGAGAGCATGCCCATTCGAACCAGCCTAGACGGCCTGGGTGAAGCGCGATCGATACTGGTGCGGAGACAGTCCGACCCGGTCGCGGAAGTGCTTGCGCAGTGCCGCCGCCGTGGCGAACCCGGAACCCGCGGCGACCGCATCGACGAGGAGGTCGGTGGTCTCGAGAAGCTCGCGAGCGCGATCGACCCTGGCGTCGGCGAACCAGTCCCCGAGGGTGCGGCCGGTCTCGGCGCGGAAGCGCCTGGTCAGGGTGCGCACGCTCATCCCGAACCTGTCGGCGACGGCGTTCAGTGAGAGCGGCTCGTCGATCCGGGACATCAGCCAGTGCTGGATGTCGCTGGCCGAGCCGCTGTTCGACGGCGCGATCGCGGGCCTCGCGATGAACTGACGCTGTCCTCCTCCCCGATGAGGGGCCGCGAGCGTGATCCGGGAGACGGTCGCCGCGACCGCCGCACCATGGTCGCGTGCGATCAGGTGCATCGTCGCGTCGACCGCGGCCGAGGCGCCGGCGGCCGTGAGTACCGAGCCGGTGTCGACGAAGAGCTCGTCTGGTCGCAGGCGCACCAGAGGGAAGCGCCTCGCGAAGTCTGCCGAGGAGTCCCAGTGGGTGGTCGCCTCCCTGCCGTCGAGCAGGCCGGATGCCGCGACCGTGAACGCGCCGGTGCAGTAGCTGACCACGCGTCGGTCGGAGAACTCGGCGAGGCCGATCGGGTCGCCCGAGGTCTCGGCGGCCCTCCACGGCGGGACGATGATCGTGTCGGCGCTCGCCAGTGCGCTCTTGTCCGCCGACGGCGTGATCGAGAAGTCGGCGTCGGTCTGCACCGGCCGGCCGTCCAGGGTGCAGGTCGTCACCGAGTACAGCGGCCGTCCGCCGCGCCGGGCGGCGCGGAAGAAGCGGGAGGGGACGCCGAGCTCATACGGGTACACGCCGGGAAGGGCGACGATCACGACTCGATGCATGGCCACATCATGACACATGTTGCCTGTTCAGCCACTGTCGCGCGACCGGACGGCCCAGCATGCTGGAAGCAGTGGCCGGACCGGCCGTCAGCATGAAAGGCAGAGCACGTGCGTTCAGCGAAGTACTCCGGTGCGGGATCCGCTTCCGAGGTCATCTCGATCACAGAGACCGCCGTCCCGGCTCCGGGGCCGGGCGAGGTCGTCGTCAGGGTCGGCGCAGCCGGCCTCAATCCGGTCGACGTCAAGATCCGCGCGGCGGCGACCGACTTCGGGCCGATCAGGTACTCCGATCGGCCGGGCTGGGACGTCGCCGGAACAGTCGCGGACGTGGCGCCTGATGTGAGCGAGTGGTCGCCCGGCGATCGGGTGTTCGCGCTCGCCGCGTTCCCCGCCGCCGCGCACACGCTGGCCGAGTTCGCAGTGGTCGCTGCCAGGGATCTGGCTCCGGCTCCTGCCGTGTGGAGCACCGCACAGGCGGGCGCCGCGCCCCTCGCCGCGCTCACCGCGTGGCAGGCTCTGGAGGCGGCAGCCGTCGGCTCGGGGCAGCGAGTGCTCGTGCTCGGCGGTGCCGGGGGAGTGGGGCACCTGGCGATCCAGCTCGCGAAGGCGCGGGGCGCCGAGGTCACTGCCACTGCCAGCGCCGCTAAGCACGAGTTGGTGCGCGGGTGGGGCGCGGGCCACGTCGTCGACTATCGCGACGACCAGGCTCTCGCCGCGCTGGATCGGTTCGACACCGTGATCGTCACCGTCGACGACACGCTGCCGCCGCGCGGCGCGGTCGCCGAGGGCACCGCCGTCATCTCCATCACCGGCCTGTCCGAGGGCGACCGGATCCGGCTCGGCGAGTGGGGCGCCGCGCCGGTCGAGCGGATCCTCGTCGCGGCGAACGGCGCGCAGCTCGCGGAGATCGCCGCGCTCGCGGATGCCGGTGAGGTCGACGTGCACCTGGACTCGGAGTTCGCGCTCGAGGAGCTCGTCGCGGCGCAGGAACGCGTCGAGACCGGGCGGGTCACCGGAAAGGTCGCCGTGGTCGTCGATCCGTCGGTCTAGACTCCGTCGTCGAAACTCCGTCGTCGAAACTCCGTCGTCGAAACTCCGTCGTCGAAACTCCGTCGTCGAAGCTCAGGCGTCGAAGCTGAGGCTGAGCTTTCGCAACAGCCCTGCGAGCCGGTCGCGGTCGCCGCGGGACAGCGCCTGGAGCAGGTCGTCCTCCACGTCGACGAGCCGGGTGATCGCGGCATCCACGCGGATCCGGCCATCGTCCGTGAGGATGACGAGCACGCTGCGCCCGTCGTCCGGGTCGGCCTCCCTTCGCACGAAGCGGCGGCCGACCAGCCGGTCGATCCGGTTGGTCATGGTGCCGCTGGACACCAGGGTCTGCTGCAGCAGCTGCTTGGGCGAGAGCTGGAAAGGCGAGCCGGCGCGGCGGAGCGCCGAGAGCACGTCCCACTCCCATGGCTCCAGGTCGCTGCGCCGGAACACGTCGCGCCTGGCGCGGTCGAGGAGGCGCGAGAGCCGGTCCATCCGCGACAGCACCTCGAGGGGTGAGAAATCGAGGTCGGGCCGCTGGGTGTTCCAGGCTCCGACGATCCGGTCGACCTCATCCGCCTCGCTCATCCGATCATTATCTCTCGGGCGCGATCTCGCCCCATACGCCGCTCAGGTGCTCTCGGGAGTGCTGCTCGGCAGCGGCGGCGTCTCCTCCGGCGATGTCGACTGCGACGCGGAGGTGCTGCTCGAGCGTGCCGGGCGCCGGCGTGCTCGGATGCAGTCCGAGCCGAGTCCTTCCGGCGAGCACCTCGCGGACTGGCCGCTCCAGGGCGGCCAGGAGTGGATTGCCGGATGCTGCGAGGACGAGCGAGTGGAACGCGAGATCAGCGTCGAGGTAAGGCCCGGTGTCACCGAGTCCTCGGCGGCCGAGGTCGTCCAGCACCTCCGCGAGGCGCCGGATCTCGACGCGCTGCTCCGCGCTCGCCCGCCGCGCGGCGAGGCCGGCCGCCATCGGCTCGACGGCGACCCGCAGCTCCATGAGAGCCTCGAGGTGCTGCTGCCTGTCCGGTCCGCGCAGCGTCCACTGGATGACCTCCGCATCGAACTCGTCCCACCGCGAGCGCGGCTGGACCGTGATGCCGACACGGCGACGGGAGGCCAGCATCCCCATGCTCTCCAGGACGCGCACGGCCTCGCGCACGAGGGTGCGCGAGGCGCCGTACTCCGCCTCGAGCTGGGCGAGGGTGAGAACCTCGCCTTCCGCGAGCTCGCCGGACACGATGCGGCTCCCGAGGTCGTCGAGGACGTCACCGTGCAGGTCAGCGGGCATCATCGCTCCTCCGTCGTGGGCATCAGGCCATACTGGATTCGGCATTGATACTACTATTGACTTCCGGATCCCATAAGTAGTACCTTTGAGCCTGCATCCACCCCTTTTCAATGGAGAAACCAATGGAAGACTGGACCCAGACGCTCGGCACCGGCCCCCTTCTCGGGATCGCCGCCGCAGCCGTCGCCCTCATTCTTTTCCTCGTCATCAAGCTCAAGCTGCATGCGTTCCTCGTGCTCATCGTGGTGTCGCTGCTGACCGCGATCGCGACTGGCCTGCCGCTCGGCGCGCTCGTCAACGAGGTGCTCGTGTCCAGCTTCGGCGGCACCCTCGGAGCCGTCGCGCTGCTCATCGGACTCGGTGCGATCATCGGCCGGCTCATCGAGTCCAGCGGCGGCGCGAGGGTCATCGCCGAGAAGATGGTGTCGATCTTCGGGGAGAAGCGCGCGGCCTTCGCCCTCGGCATCACATCGCTCATCCTCGGCTTCCCGATCTTCTTCGACGCCGGGCTCATCGTGATGCTGCCGATCATCTTCGCCGTCGCGCGGCGCATCGGCGGCACCAACCTGCTGCTCTACGGCTTCAGCGGCGCGGCGGCCTTCTCGGTCATGCACGTGTTCCTCCCGCCGCACCCCGGGCCGGTCGCGGCCACCGAGCTGTTCGGCGCGAACCTCGGTATCGTCATGCTCATCGGTCTCGTGATCGCCTTCCCGACCTGGTACCTGTCCGGCTACCTGTGGGGCCGGTTCGTCAACTCGCGGTACCCGATGATCGTCCCCGAGCTGTTCGGCGCGAAGGACGACGATCAGCCGGTGAACCCGCCCAAGGCCGGCACGGTCGTCGCCATCCTGCTGCTGCCGCTCGTCCTGATCTTCCTCAACACCGGCCTGAACTCGCTCGGCAGCATCGGCGCGGTCGACCGCGATGAGACCTGGGTGCAGGCGCTCATGCTCATCGGCACGTCGCCGGTCGCGCTGCTCATCACGGCTCTCGTCGCCCTGCTGGTGCTCGGCAAGTTCCGCGGCGAGAACGGAAGCGCCCTGGAGAAGCTCGTCGAGGGCACCCTCGGCAGCGTCGCCTCAGTGATCCTGATCACCGGTGCCGGCGGGATGTTCGGCGGCGTGCTGCGCGCGTCCGGCATCGGCGACGCGCTCTCGTCCAGCCTCGGCGATCTCGGCATGCCGGTGATCTTCGCGGCCTACCTCATCGCCGTCGCTCTCCGCGTCGCGCAGGGGTCGGCGACCGTCGCCCTCGTCACCACGGCCGGCCTGCTCGCCCCCGCGGTCATCGGGGGGAACTTCAGCGTCATCGACGTCGCCGCCATCACGCTCGCAGCGGCTGCCGGATCGGTGTTCGCGAGCCACGTCAACGACTCCGGCTTCTGGCTCGTCGGCCGCCTGATGGGCATGGACGTCAAGACGACGCTCAAGACCTGGACGGTGCAGCAGGCGATCGAGTCCGTCGTCGGCTTCGCGCTCGTGCTCGCGGTCTACGCGATCTTCTGACATGAGCGCCGCACGCGACATCGTCATCGGCGTCGACATGGGGACGACCGCGACCAAGGCCGTGGCCTACTCGGTCGCGGGGGAGCAGCTGGCGACCGCATCGCACGGCTACCCGCTCGAGGAGCCTCACCCGGGTCACGCCGTGCAGGATCCGGAGCTCATCCTCGGTGCCGTCTATCAGACGGTGCGGGAGGTGGTCGCCGAGATCGGCGCCGAGCGGATCGCTGGACTCTCGTTCTCCGCCGCGATGCACAGCGTGATGGCGCTCGACGCGCAGCTGGACCCGATCACCCCGGTCGTCACCTGGGCCGACACGCGTGCGGCCGTGCAGGCCGAGCGGATCCGCGCGTCCGCACGGGGGCTCGAGCTGCATCGCCGCACCGGCACGCCGGTGCATCCGATGTCGCCGCTTCCCAAGCTCGTCTGGTTCCGGGAGCAGGAGCCGCGCATCCGGCAGGCCGCCGCGATGTGGGTGAACGCCAAGGACTGGGTGCTCCTGCGGCTGTGCGGCGCTCTGGTGACCGATCATTCCCTCGGATCGAGCTCGGGGCTGATGGACATCCACCGGCTCGAGTGGGACGAGGAGGCGTTGTCGCTCGCCGGCATCCGGGCCGAGCAGCTCCCCGAGCTCGTGTCGACCACCACCGTCCTGGAGGGCTTGACGGAGGAGGGCGCGGCGGCCACCGGCCTGCCGATGTCGACCTCCGTCGTGGTCGGGGCCGGTGACGGCCCGCTCGCCAACCTCGGGGTCGGCGCCGTGCGGCCGGGCGTCGCCGCGTGCTCGATCGGAACCAGCGGCGCCCTGCGGGTCGCCGTGGACAGGCCCGTGGTCGATCCGCGCGGCGGCGTGTTCTGCTACGCCCTCACAGAGGACCGCTGGGTGATCGGCGGCGCGATCAACAACGGCGGCGTCACACTCGACTGGGTACGGGCCGAGATCGCCGAGGCAGACGTGCCGATCGAGGAGCTGCTCGATCGTGCGGCGGAGATCCCCGCAGGCTCCGGCGGCCTGCTCATGCTGCCCTACCTGCTGAGCGAGCGGGCACCGCACTGGAGCAGCCTGGCCAGCGGCGCGTACATCGGCCTCACCAGGGCGCACACGCGCGAGCACATGGTGCGCGCGGCACTCGAGGGCGTCGCCCTCCAGCTCGCGCTGGTGCTGCAGTCGATGCGTGCGGCCGGCCTCGACATCGACGAGATCCGCGCGACAGGCGGCGTGATCCGGCATCCGCTCTGGCAGCAGACGCTCGCCGACGCGTTCGGCGCACCGATCGGCCTGCTCGCAGGTCAGGAGGGGTCGAGCTTCGGGGCCGCGCTGCTCGGGATGCAGGCGCTCGGGCTGATCGAGTCGATCGACGTCGCGGCCCAGCTGCAGCCAGTGGAGAGGACCGTGCGCCCCCGCCCTGCTGAGGCGGCGGTGTACTCCTCGCTGCTGCCGGTGTTCGACGAGCTCTACGACGCGCTGCTGCCCACCTACCGCCGGTTGCGACGGCTCGCGCCGTCACTGCCCGCGGTGCGCTGAGGTCGCATCGCCCGGCCGCGCCCGATCATGTCGCATGCGGCCGGGCATGGCAGACTTGACGCGCGGGGTCCTGCAGGGCGCCGCGGTCCGCCGTGGTGTAATGGCAGCACGACAGCCTTTGGAGCTGTTAGGTCTAGGTTCGAGTCCTGGCGGCGGAGCATGACTGGGAACAATCTCGCCATCATCGTCCTCGCCGCAGGCCAGGGCACCCGCATGAAGTCGCGCCTGCCGAAGGTGCTGCATCCGATCGGCGGGCGTCCGCTCGTGGGGCATGTGCTCACCACCGCCGTGCGGCTGGAGGCCGACCACATCGAGGTCGTCGTCCGCCACGAGCGGGACCAGGTCGTCGCCGCCCTCCGGGAGGACTACCCGCAGGCGGTCTTCATCGACCAGGACGACGTGCCAGGCACCGGTCGTGCCGTGCAGGTCGCGGTCGACGCTCTGCCCGCCGACTTCGACGGCGACGTTCTGGTGCTCTCCGGCGACTGCCCGCTCGCCGATGCCGACACGCTCCGGTCCTTCCTCGAGGCGCACCGCGCGGCGGACGCCGCAGCGACCCTGATGACCGCGGTCGTCGACGACCCGAACGGCTATGGCCGGGTGATCCGCGACGCCGACGGCGGCGTCGATCGCATCGTCGAGCAGAAGGATGCCAGCGCGGAGGAGGCGTCGGTCCGCGAGATCAACGCGGGCATGTACGCCTTCCGCATCGGCGTCCTCCGCCAGTACCTCCCCGCAGTCGGCGTGGACAACGCCCAGGGCGAGATGTACCTGACCGACGTGCCGGGGATGCTGCGCCGCGACGGCAGCCGGGTCGCGGCATCCGTCGTCTCCGACGTCACGGTCACGTACGGCGTCAACGACCGTGCGCAGCTGGCCGAGGTCGGGCGCCTCCTGAACGCGCGCATCGTGCGCCGCTGGCAGCTGGACGGCGTGACGGTCATCGACCCGTCCACCACCTGGATCGACGACGACGCGACGCTCGCGCCCGACGTCACGATCCTCCCGAACACGCACATCCTGCGGGCGACCGTGATCGCGGAGGGCGCCATCGTCGGCCCAGACACGACCCTCGTCGACTGCGAGGTCGGAGCGGACGCGATCGTCCGCCGCACCGACGCCACGCTCGCGGTGATCGGCGCCGAGGCCACGGTCGGGCCGTTCTCCTTCCTCCGCCCCGGCACCGTCCTCGGCGCCAGGGGCAAGATCGGCGCCTACGTCGAGACGAAGAACGCCGAGATCGGCGAGGGCAGCAAGGTCCCGCACCTCTCCTACGTCGGCGACGCCACGATCGGCCGCGGCGTGAACCTGGGCGCGAGCACGATCACCGCCAACTACGACGACGTGAACAAGCACCGCACGGTCGTCGAAGACGAGGTCCACACCGGATCGCACACGACCCTGGTCGCGCCCGTTAGGCTTGGGGCTGGCGCCAAGACCGGCGCCGGCGCCGTCGTCCGCAAGGACGTCCCGGCCGGTGCGCTGGCGATGAGCGTCGCGCCTCAGCGCAACATCGAGGGCTGGGTCGAGAAGAACAGGGCAGGCACGGGTGCGGCGGACGCCGCGGCCCGAGAGCGATCGGCGGAATAGGCGGAAATGGCGCGCAAGAAGAAGACTGTCGATCTGGATCGCGACAACGGCATCGCCCCCGGGCTGGTCGCCAAGACCAAGAAGCGCCTGGTGATCGCCGGCGGACGCTCCCACCCCGAGCTGACCGCGGCCGTCGCCGCGGCGCTGGGCACCGAGCTCGCGCCGACCGAGCATCGCACCTTCGCCTCCGGTGAGATCTATGCGCGCTTCGAGGTCTCGATCCGCGGCTGCGACCTGTTCCTCATCCAGACGTTCGGCGAACCGGTCAACGAGTGGCTCATGGAGACCCTCATCATGATCGACGCGGCCAAGCGCGCCTCGGCCAAGCGGATCACGGTCGTCGCACCGTACTACCCGTACTCGCGTCAGGACAAGAAGGGCCGCGGTCGCGAGCCGATCAGCGCCCGGCTCGTCGCGGATCTGCTCAAGACCGCCGGCGCCGACCGTGTGATGAGCGTCGACCTGCACGCCGCGCAGATCCAGGGCTTCTTCGACGGCCCCGTCGACCACCTCTTCGCCAAGCCCGTGCTGCTCGAGCACTTCCGGCAGACCCTGACGCCCGAGGACCGCGAGATCCTCACGGTCGTCTCGCCCGACATGGGCCGCGTGCGCGTCGCCGACACATGGTCCGACAGTCTCGGCGCCCCGCTGGCCATCATCCACAAGCGTCGTGACCCGAGGGTCGCCAACCAGGTCTCGGTGCACGAGATCGTCGGCACAGTCGAGGGGCGCACGTGCCTCCTGGTCGACGACATGATCGACACCGGCGGCACGATCGTGAAGGCGGCGCAGGCGCTGAAGGCGAACGGCGCGCACCGTGTCATCGTCGCCGCGACGCACGCGATCTTCAGCGACCCTGCGTCCGAGCGCCTGCAGGACTCCTCGATCGACGAGGTCGTCGTCACCGACACGATCCCGCTGACCGAGTCGCGACGCTGGGACAATCTCACGATCCTGCCGATCGCCCCGCTGCTCGCCCGCGCCATCCACGAGGTCTTCGAGGACGGCTCCGTGACGAGCATGTTCGGCGGCGACGCCTGAGCGGAGCGCTCATCGAGGCGGCACAGCGGGCACATAGGACGGCTGTCTACCGTCGAGACGTCGACATGCAGTCGAACGATACTCAGCCGGGAGGACCATCATGATCCGCACGACGGTACCGACTTCCGTTCGCAAGGGCTCGGCGCTCGCCGGCATCGCAGGACTCCTCGTGCTCGCCGGGTGCTCCGGTGCCGCCGACGCGCAGGACGACGCGACCGGTGGCGACACCGGTGCAGCGAACGATGACACGTCGACGAGCGAGACGACGTCCGGCTCCTACGCCGACGGCACGTACACCGCAGACGGGGCTTATCAGACCCCCGAGACGGTCGAGTCGATCTCGGTGACGCTCACGATCGCCGACGGCGTCGTGGAAGCGGTCGAGGTCACCGGAGACCCGCAGGCACCCGAGACCGAGAACTACCAGGGGCAGTTCATCGACGGCATCGGCGACGAGGTGGTCGGGGTCGCGCTCGACGAACTGGACGTCAGCCGCGTGGCAGGCTCGTCGCTGACGAGCGGAGGGTTCAACCAGGCTGTCGAGGCCATCAAGGAGCAGGCGGCCGCGTAGGCCCCTGCGATCCGAGAATGGCGCTCTGGCGCTTCGACGCGATCGGCACCCGCTGGGAGATCGAGACCTCGCACGAGCTCGCGGCGGATACCAGGGCGGCGGTGACCGCCGAGATCGAGCGGTTCGATCGGGAGTGGTCGCGCTTCCGCGTCGACTCCGCCGTGACCCGTGTCGCTCGTCTGGGCGGGTCGGTGCGGTCGGCGGATGCCGCAGCGATGCTCGACGCCTATCGTGAGCTCTCCGCAGCCACGGGGGGAGCGGTCAACCCGCTGGTCGGGGCGAGTCTCAGCGCACTCGGCTACGACGCCTCGTACTCGATGACGGCGGGGGAGCCGGTGCCGGCGCCGCCGGCCTGGACGGAGCTGCTGGCCTGGGCGGACGACGAGGCGACGGCATCCGGCCCTGTCCTTCTCGACGTGGGCGCGCTCGGCAAGGGGCGCCTGGTCGATCTCGTGATGGCGATCCTCTCCGAGGGGGTTCCGGGCGACCTCGTCGTCGACGCCGGCGGCGACATCCGGGTGCGCGGCGGCGCCGTGCGCGTCGGCCTCGAGCATCCGTACGATCCGGCGAGGGCGATCGGAGTCGTGAGCCTGCAGGACGCGGCACTGTGCGCATCGGCGGTCAACCGCAGGTCCTGGGGCGACGGCCTGCATCACGTCATCGACGCCCGCACCGGGCTGCCGGTGCGCACCTGGGCCGCGACCTGGGCGATCGCCGGCGACGCGATGCGGGCGGATGCCGTCGCCACCGCGCTCTTCTTCGACGGCGGGCCTGAGCTCGCGGCGATGTGGGGCGTCGAGTGGGTGCGGATGACGACCGACGGCAGGGTCGAGCGCTCACCGGGCTGCCCGGCCGAGCTGTTCCTCGCGGGCCGGCCCGACGCCGGGTCGCATGCGGCGCCGGTCACCGAGAAGTAGGGAAGAGTAGAAGTCGTGTTCACCTCATTCACCGCGATGCGGCAGCGGGTGCTGGCGCTCCTCGGCGCGATCTCCATGTACCGGCTCGTGCTGTTCTCGCTGCTCACCCTCGGCGCGATCGCGCTCGTGCTGTCGCTGTTCAGGATCGTCTCGCCCGCGCCGCTCGCGCTCATCGCGTCCTTCGCGGTGCTGGCCGCCGTGATCTCGGCGGTCGACGCCGTCGTGCAGCGGCTGCTGCGTCTGCCGTGGCGCATCGAGTCGTCGCTTGTGACCGCACTCATCCTGCTCTTCGTGCTGCAGCCCGGCCTCACGTTTCCCGAGCTCGGCGGTATCGCTCTCGCGGGAGTGCTCGCCAGCGCCTCGAAGTACGTGATCGCGTGGCGAGGACGCCACATCCTGAACCCCGCGGCCTTCGGAGCCGCGGTGGTGACCATCGCGGGCCTCGGCACGTTCTCCGCCTGGTGGGTGGGCACGCCCGCGCTGTTCGCCCCCGTCGCCCTCCTCGGGCTCATCGTGCTGTGGCGCACCGAGAAGGTGAGGATCGTGCTCGTGTTCCTCCTCGTCGCCGTCGCGGTGTCACTGACGCGGCAGGCGGTGCAGGCGCAGCAGTTCGGAGCCGACTTCGAGATCGGGACGGCCCTGTCGTTCGCGCTGCTGCAGTCGCCCTACCTGTTCCTCGGCGCGTTCATGCTCTCCGAGCCGTTGACGCTTCCGCCGAGGCGCTGGCAGCAGTTCTCCGTCGCCGCCCTGGTCGGGGTGCTCGCCGGCTGGCCGATCATGGTCGGCGGCCTCTTCTCGCTCGGGCAGGAGCGGGCGCTGCTCATCGGCAACCTGCTCGCGTTCGCCTTCGCGCTGCGCGGGTCGGTGCGTCTCACGCTCGAGCAGCGTCGGTTCGTCACGCCGACCGCACAGGAGCTGACCTTCCGCGCGAAGGGGAAGCTGAAGTTCCTCCCCGGGCAGTATCTCGAACTCGACGTCCCGCATCGCCACCCCGACGCCCGAGGCACGCGACGGGAGTTCAGCATCGTGTCTGCCCCTGCCGACCTGCCGACTCTGCGCATCGCATACAAGGACGGCGACCAGAAGCATCCGTCGAGCTACAAGCGCGCGCTCGCCGCGGCAGAGCCGGGTGCCACACTCGCGGTCACCGGAACCTGGGGCGACTTCCTCCTGCCGCGAGGCACTGCGCCCGTGCTGATGGTGGCCGCCGGAATCGGCGTCACGCCGTTCGTCTCTCAGCTGCGCCAGCTGCAGAGTTCGGGGCAGCAGCGCGACGTGGTGCTCGTGTACGTGGCATCCGACTCCTCCGAGCTCGCGTTCCGCCACGAGCTGGCCGAGACCGGCGCGCGGGTGGTCGTGTTCACCCGCGATGAGCCCGCCGGGCTGCCGGAGCACTGGACGTGGGCGAAGGGAGTGCGGCTGGATGCCGAGGGGCTCGAGCGGCACGTGCCGGACATCGCCGCACGCCACGCGTTCATCTCGGGTCCGCCGCGTCTGATCGCCGACCTCGCGCCCGCGCTGCAGAAGGCGCATGGCCTCACGACCGACGCCTTCGCCGGGTACTGAGTCCGGGTGACGGCTTCGGGGGATGGTTTCGGCCGGTTCACGGGTCTGGAACCGGCCGGAAGCATCCCTGCCGGCTTCGGATGACGCTCAGGACCGACCCTGTCCCGTCAGGCGGCAGGCCCCTCCGGTGCAGGGCTCACCGGGATCCGCACCGTGAACGTGGTGCCTCCCGGCTCGCTCTCGACCTCGATGTGCCCGCCGTGGCCCTCGACGATCGCCTTCGCGATCGCGAGGCCCAGCCCCGTGCCGCCGGTCTGCCGTGCGCGCGAGCTGTCGCCGCGGGCGAATCGCGCGAACAGCTCCTCGCGGACGCCGGGGTCGATGCCGGGTCCGTCGTCGTGCACGCTGAGCACGGCCTCTTCCTCGTCGCGGCTGACGCGCAGCGTGATCGAGGTGCCGGCCGGAGTGTGCGTGCGCGCGTTCGCGAGCAGGTTCGCGACCACCTGGTGGAGCCGTCCGGCATCGCCGACGACAGTGACGGGCTCGTCGGGCACCTCGATGCTCCAGTGGTGGTCGGCGGCCGTCGGGCGGGCATCCGAGAGCCCCTCGAGCGCGAGCTGCGCGAGATCGACCGTCCCGTGCACGAGTTCCCGGCCCTCATCCAGGCGCGCGAGCAGCAGCAGGTCCTCGACCAGGCGGGTCATCCGCAGCGACTGCGCCTGGATGCGCTCGAGCGAGGTGGTCGTGCCCTCGATCACGGCGGGGCCCTGCTGCTGGCTCAGCGCGCGCAGCGAGAGCTCCGAGTACCCGCGGATCGAGGCGAGCGGCGTGCGCAGCTCATGGCTCGCGTCGGCGACGAACCGGCGCATCCGCTCCTCGTTCTTCTGCCGCGCCGCGAGTGAGTCGTTCACATGGTCGAGGAGCTTGTTCAGCGAGGCGCCGACCAGCCCGGTCTCGGTGCGGGGGTCGGCCTCGGACGCAGGGATGCGCTCGGTGATCTCGACCTCGCCGCGGTCGAGCGGCTGGTTGGCGACTCTGGTGGCGGTCGCGGCGACCGCGCGCAGCGGACGCAGGCTCACGCGGATCGTGATCGCGGTGGTGAGCGCGAGGAGTATCAGGCCGCCGAGGGTCGCGAGCACGATCACGGTGAGCAGCTGCGTGAGCTGGTTCTGGATCTCGGCCGCCGGGAGGCCGGTGACCACGACCACTCCCGTCTTGGCGGTCGTCACGAGGATGCGATAGGAACCGGCGTCGTCGATCGTCACTGTCGCGAGGTGCCCGCCGTCCAGCGCCTCGCTGATCTCACGGATCTGGGTGCTCGTCAGCTCCCGGGCGCTGCCGCTCAGCTCGCTCTCGTCGCTGGAGAGGATGATGCCGCTGGTCCCGGTGGCGGGGCTCGAGACGGCGAAGAGCAGCCCCGGTACCTGTGCGGTCTTGCCAGTGAGTACGTTCTCGACTGTCGCAGCCTCGGCGGGGACCTGCTCCACCCACCGCTTGAGCTCGGTCGCGTATCCCGCCAGTCTCTCGCTCAGCTGGTCCTCGAGCGTCCGCCCCAGGGTCGCGCTGGTGATCACGGCGACGATCACGAGGATGAGCGACACGAACCCGATCACGGCTGTCATCAGCCGCGTCTGCAGGCTCATCGGGCGCCGCGTCATCCCCGAAGCCGTCACTGCGGCGCCTTGATCATGTAGCCGACGCCGCGGACGGTGTGCAGCAGGGGAGTGCGGCCGGCGTCGATCTTCTTGCGGAGGTAGGAGATGTAGAGCTCGACGACGGATGACTTGCCGCCGAAGTCGTAGCTCCACACGCGGTCGAGGATCTGCGCCTTCGACAGCACCCTGCGCTCGTTGCGCATCAGGTAGCGCAGCAGCTCGAACTCGGTGGCGGTGAGCTCGATCTCGGTGCCGTCGCGGACGACCTCGTGGCTGTCCTCGTTGAGAGTCAGATCGGCGACCCGAAGGATCGACTGGCCGTCGTCCGTGGTGGCGTGACCGGTGCGCCTGATGATCGCGCGCAGGCGGGCGATCACCTCCTCCAGGCTGAACGGCTTGGTGACGTAGTCGTCTCCGCCGGCGGTGAGCCCCGCGACGCGGTCGCCGACGGCGTCCTTCGCGGTCAGGAACAGCACGGGGACGAGGTTCCCTCCCTCGCGCAGGCGCCTCAGCACCGACATCCCGTCGAGGTCGGGCATCATGATGTCGAGCACGAGGGCATCGGGCTCGAACTCGCGAGCGACCTGCAGCGCCTCCAGACCAGACGACGCGGTGCGCACCTCCCAGCCCTCCATCCGCAGCGCCATCGCAAGCAGGTCGGTCAGCATCTGCTCGTCGTCGACGGCGAGGATGCGCAGGGGTGTGCCGTCTGGGCGGCGCATTTCGGGATGCTCGGTGCTCATGGACCCATTCTGCGGAATCTCCTATGGGATTCCTATGGAAAGCTCTATGCGTTGACTGGGAGCATGCCCCGCAGATGCGAGAAGGCCGGGAACCCACGGGTTCCCGGCCTTCTCGTCGCAGAGGGGTCAGTGCGTGTCGATGGCTTCGATCTCGGTGCGGTCGCCGGACCATTGGGTGTGGAAGGTGCCTTCCTTGTCGATGCGGCGGTACGTGTGCGCTCCGAAGAAGTCGCGCTGTCCCTGCACGAGGGCGGCGGGGAGGCGGTCGGCGCGGATGCCGTCGTAGTACGACAGCGACGACGAGAACGCCGGTGCGGGGATGCCGGCCTGCGCGGCGGTCACGACGACGCGGCGCCAGGCGGCCTGGGCGCGGGTGAACACCTCGGCGAAGTACGGCGCGGTCATCAGCACCGGGAGCTCGGGCTCTGCCGCGTACGCGTCGGCGATGCGGTTCAGGAACTGCGCGCGGATGATGCAGCCGCCGCGCCAGATCTTCGAGATCGCACCCAGGTCGATGTTCCAGTCGTACTCCGCGGCGCCGGCGCGGATCTCGTCGAAGCCCTGCGAGTAGGCGACGATCTTCGAGGCGTACAGGGCGAGGCGGACGTCTTCGATGAATGCGGCTTCGTCGGTGACGGTGAACTCCTCGTCCGTACCGGGGAGGTTGACGGCGACGGCGCGCTGCTCGGGGTGGGAGGAGAGGGAGCGGGCGAAGGTCGCCTCGGCGATGCCGGAGACCGGGACGCCGAGGGAGAGGGCGGTCTGCACGGTCCAGGCGCCGGTGCCCTTGGCGCCGGCCTGGTCGAGGATGACGTCGACGAGCGGCTTGCCGGTCTCGGCATCCACCTGGCGGAGCACCTCGGCGGTGATCTCGATGAGGTAGGACTCGAGTTCGCCGGTGTTCCATTCGGCGAAGATGTCGGCGATCTCGGCGGGGGTCTTGCCGGTGCCGCGGCGGATGAGGTCGTAGGCCTCGGCGATGAGCTGCATGTCGGCGTATTCGATGCCGTTGTGCACCATCTTCACGAAGTGGCCGGCGCCGTCGTGTCCGACGTGCGTGACGCACGCCTCGCCCTCGGCGATCGCGGCGATCGATTTCAGGATCGGGCCGAGGGTGATCCAGGACTCGTCGGAGCCGCCGGGCATGATCGAGGGGCCGGTGAGGGCGCCCTCTTCGCCGCCGGAGATCCCGGCGCCGACGAAGTTGATGCCGGTCTCGCGGACGGCCTTCTCGCGGCGGATCGTGTCGGGGAAGAACGCGTTGCCGCCGTCGACGATGATGTCGCCGGGCTCGAACACCTCGACCAGGGAATCGATCACGGCATCGGTCGGGCCGCCGGCCTTGACCATGATGATCGCGGTGCGCGGCTTCTGCAGCGAGTCCGCGAACTCGCGGTAGGTCGCAGCGGGCACGAACCCGGCCTCGGGGTGCGCGTCGAGCACGGACTGCGTCTTCTCGTAGCTGCGGTTGAAGATCGCCACGGTGTTGCCCTCGCGGCTGGCGAGGTTGCGGGCGAGGTTCGAGCCCATGACGGCGAGTCCGACGACTCCGATGTTGGCAGATGCTTCGGGCACAGAATGCTCCTCGATCGTGAAGTAGGGGATGGATTCAGATTATCGCGGCGGCCGAGGTCAGCGTGCCCGTGTGTCGCGGGATGCCACGAACCGGCGAGATACTGCGATGTCGCGCTCGCCGAGCCCCGCCTCGACGAGCTCGTCGAAAGCGGCGCGCAGCGTCGGCAGCAGGACGGCCGAGGTGCCGGTGGCGTCGGCGATGTCGGCGGCGAAGCGAAGATCCTTCACCATGTACACGGCCATGCTCGACGGCGAGTCGTCGCCGGTGACGAGCTTGTCCCTGCGGCTCTCCAGCAGGCGCGAACCGGCATAGCCGCCCGAGAGCAGCTCCCACATCGCGGAGACGACGAGCTGGTTGCACGCCTTCGCCACCTCGCCGGCGCGGAGCGGCCCCAGCAGCACCGGGGTCCCGCAGGCGGACAGGATCTCGGCGGCGATGGCCGCGGCATCCGGGGCCCCGCCGAGCATGATCGACAGCGTGCCGGCAGTGGCGCCGTCCACTCGAGGAGGGCCTCGAGCTGCGGGAGGTCGGGGAGCATCACGAGCAGCACGTCGACTCCGGCGGCGAGCTCTCGAGGAGTCGCGGCCCAGGATGCGCCGGCGTCGAGCTCGTCACGCCGCCGGCATGACCGACAAGGAGCACAGGATGAAGAATCTCGCCGTCGTGGCGCATGGCGCCGACGATCTGCGCATCGAGGCCGCGGCATCAGACGGCTCAGGACCGGCCGCAGGCGCACCCGTGACGGTGCATCCGCTCACACCGCACGGCGACGGGGTCACCCCGTGGCCGCAGGATCGTCCCAATCTCGCGCCCGCGTCCAGCTATCTGGGTTCTGCGATGCATCTTCCGCACACCCAGGGTGCGTTCGCCACCCGGGTCGCACTCTGGCCGCGGATCCGGCGAGTTCCTGCAAGGTGCTCCTCGACTTCGGCCTCGAGGGCTGAAGATCGGAGGGCATCAGTCCTTGCGGTAGCCGGAGCGGCCGAGCGAGAACAGCGCGGCGAACGTGAGACCCGCTGCGCACACCGTCATCGCGCCGATCAGCCATCCGAGTGCGTGTGAGAGGAATGCGCCGTCGAGCATGGGGTTCTCCGTGATCTGCGTGGATGGGGGCGGGTGTCCTCAGCCTATCGGGTCATCCGGTACCATTGGAGGAGTACCTCGGCGAGGGACGCTTTCGCGCGTGCGCGGACGTCCGTTATCGACGCGGCGAAGCAAGCCCGGTGGCTTTCCTCACGCGTCTGCGCACGAGATCACAATTCCAAGACCACCGCGCGGCCGATTCGCTGCGTGCCCCGAAGGAGAACCTCATGTCTGAAGACACCAAGGTCCACGCCGAGCTCCGCGAGAGCTTCGGCAAGGGCTTCGCCCGTCGCCTCCGCGCCGCCGGCAAGATCCCGGCCGTCATCTACGGCCACGGCACGGAGCCCGTGCACGTCGCACTGCCCGGCCACCAGGTCTCGCTCATCATCCGTCGTGCCAACGCGGTCCTCGAACTCGAGATCGACGGCAAGGGGGACCAGCTCACCCTCGTCAAGGACGTGCAGAAGGACCCGGTGCACCAGATCATCGAGCACATCGACCTGCTCGTCGTGAAGAAGGGCGAGAAGGTCACCATCGACATTCCCGTCGTCGTCGTCGGCGAGTCCGCCGCCGGCACCATCGTGAACCTCGACGCCACGACGCTGTCGATCGAGGCTGAGGCGACGCACATCCCGCAGCACCTCGAGGTGTCGGTCGAGGGCCTCGAAGAGGGCGCTCACATCACCGCCGCCGACGTCACGCTGCCCAAGGGCTCGACGCTGCTCGCCGACCCCGAGGTGCTCGTCGTCGCGATCTCCGTCCCCGCAGCTCCCGTGGAGGCTGACGAAGCCCCCGCCGCCGAGGCCGAGGCTCCGGCCGAGGAGGCCGCCGCGGAGTGATCTCCGCCGGTCTCGTCGCATAGCGGTTCCACCGCAGGCGATTTTCACCGCAGAGGGGGCGCGAGCACATCGCGCCCCCTCTGTCGTATCCTGACCGGGTCCGGGACCCGCAGGACGAGAGGACGAGGACATGGCATCCACCTGGCTGGTGGTGGGGCTCGGAAACCCCGGCCCGCGGTACGAGGCGACGAGGCACAACGTCGGCCAGATGGTCGTCGACGAGCTCGCCGCCCGTCGCGGCGAGAGCTTCCGCGAGCACAAGGGCGGCGCCAGGGTCGTGGAGACGTGGCTCCGCCCCGGCGCCGACAAGCTGGTCCTGGCCAAGCCCAACACGTTCATGAACGTCTCGGGGACGCCTGTCGCCGCTCTCGTCCGGTTCTACTCGGTGCCGGCGGAGCAGGTCATCGTCGTGCACGACGAGCTCGACATCCCCTTCGACACCGTCAAGCTGAAGATCGGCGGCGGACACGGCGGGCACAACGGGGTCCGCGACATCGCGCGCGCCATCACCACCCCCGATTTCCCGCGGGTGCGAGTGGGGATCGGCCGGCCGGCCGGCCGCCAGGACCCCGCCGACTGGGTGCTCTCACCCTTCGGGAAGGACGAGCGGGCGAACCTGCCGATCCTGGTGTCGGATGCCGCGGACGCGGTCGAGCTCCTCGTGGCCGAGGGGCTGCTCGCCGCTCAGCAGAAGCATCACGCTCCGCGCTGAGCTGCGTCGAGCGCTGAGCGTCGAGCGCTGAGCGGAGGGACGGCCGCTACGGCAGGAATCCGGTGGCTGTTCCGGCGGCGAAGGCGAACAGCAGGACCACGCCGAAGACGATCGGCCCGAGCACGGCGACGATCAGGGCGCCGATGCCGAGGCCGCGTCCCTGCTTCCTGCGGATGGCGATGATCCCGAGGACGATCGCGACGATACCGAGGATCGTGCCGGCCCAGAACGAGATCTCCGCCCAGAGCACCTGATCGCGGGCGGGGGAGAGGACCGTGAGGACTTCCGTCGTGCTCGCGTCGAGCCCGCTCGGGATGCGTCGGCCGATCTCGAACCCGGCGACGCCCGCGACGATCGGGGTCACGACCGCGGCGACGAGGGCGAACACGAGCGCGAGGACGCCTGGGAGCTTCGAGCTCGTCGCGACGGGTGCGGGCACCGCGTAGGCGCCGGCCGGCACGGCATAGCCGCCCACCGGGACCTGGTAGGCACCCGGGGGTGCGGCCTGCGGAGGCACGGGATAGGCTGCCGGCGGCTGCGGGGCGGTGAACGCGGGCGGCTGCGGGGCCGTGAACCCTGGCGCGGGCGGCACCGGGGGAACGGCTCCGTACGGCGGGGGCAGCTGCGGATCAGTCACGCCCCCATCCTATGGCCGGCGCGTCAGACGCGCCGCAGCAGCCCGACTCGGTCGTACACGGCGCCGAGGGTCTCGTCGGCCACGGCATCCGCCCTGCCGGCGTTCTCCGCGAGGATCCGGTCGAGCTCCGCGGGGTCGTCGAGGAGTTCCAGGGCGCGCTCGCGCACCGGGCCGAACTCCTCGACCACGACCTCGGCGAGGCCCTTCTTGAAGTCCCCGTACCCGCGGCCCGCGTACTCGTCCTCGATCGATGCGACCTGGCGCCCGGTGAGGGCGGCGTAAATGGTCAGCAGGTTCGAGACGCCGGGCTTGCTCTCGCGGTCGAACCGCACGGAGCCCTCATTGTCCGTCACCGCGCGCATGATCTTCTTGGCCGACTTCGCCGGGTCGTCGAGCATCCACAGCACACCGGCGTCGCTCTCGGCCGACTTCGACATCTTGGCGGTCGGGTTCTGCAGGTCGTAGATGCGCGCGGTGTCCTTCTGGATCACCGGGCGCGGCACGACGAAGGTGTCGCCGAACCGGGAGTTGAAGCGCTCTGCGAGGTCTCTGGTGAGCTCGACGTGCTGCTTCTGGTCGTCTCCGACCGGCACGACGTCGGTCTGATACAGCAGGATGTCGGCGGCCATCAGCACCGGGTAGGTGAAGAGCCCCACGCTGGTGGCGTCGGCGCCGTAGCGCGCCGACTTGTCCTTGAACTGCGTCATCCGGCCGGCTTCGCCGAAGCCCGTGATCGTGGAGAGGATCCAGGCGAGCTCGGCGTGCGCGCGCACGTGCGACTGCACGTACAGCGTCGACTGCGACGGCTCGATTCCCGCCGCGATGTACTGGGCGGCCGTGCGGCGCGTCTTCTCGCGCAGCTCCGCCGGGTCCTGTGCGACGGTGAGCGCGTGCAGGTCGACGACCGAGAAGTACGCGTCGTAAGAGCCCTGCAGCTCGCGCCACTGCAGGAGGGCCCCGATGTAGTTGCCGATCTGGAGGGAGTCGGCTGAGGGCTGCATTCCTGAGTAGAGGCGCGGTTTGGTCACATGTCAATCCTATGGGGATGCCGGACCGCTTCCGCGCGGGAGCGGTCCGGCACGCGCGCTCAGCAGATGTAGTCGACGACCACGGGGGCGTGGTCGCTCCACCGCTGGTCGTAGGACGCGGCGCGCGCCACGTGATAGGCGGTGGCGCGCTCTGCGAGCGACGGCGTCGCGAGGTGATAGTCGATGCGCCAGCCCGAGTCGTTGTCGAAGGCCTGCCCGCGCATCGACCACCAGGTGTACGGCCCGTCGATCTCACCGTGGAAGCGGCGGCCGACATCCACCCAGCCGAGCCCGGTGCCCACCGAGCCGTCGACGCATTCGATCTCGGCGCCGGCGTCACCGAGGAACCGGTCGAAGTAGGCGCGCTCGCGAGGGAGGAAGCCGGCCTTCTTGCGGTTGCCGCGCCAATTCTTGATGTCGAGCTCGCGGTGCCCGACATTGAGGTCTCCGGTGACCAGTGCGAGGGCGCCGTCGGACGCGAGCGACGCGAGGCGGATGCCGAACGCGTCGAGGAACTTCCACTTCTCCTCCTGGCGGGGCGTGTCGGCCTCGCCGGAGTGCACGTAGGCGCTGACGACGGTCAGCGGCCGGTCGCCGAGCTGGAAGTCCGCCTCGATCCAGCGGCCCTTGGAGTCGAAGTCGACATCGCCGAACTCGGTGCGTGCGGCCAGCGCCGGGGTCCGGCTGGCGATCGCGACGCCGGCCCGGCCCTTGGCGGTCGCCTCGTCGTGCACGAACGACCAGCCGGGGAGTGCGGCCTCGATGTGCTCGTCCTGCCCGCGGACCTCCTGCAGCGTGAGGATGTCGACCTCGGCGGCGTCGAGCCAGGTGCTCATGCCGTTGCGGGCGGCCGCCCTGATCCCGTTGACATTGACTGAGGCGATACGCAGATGAGGCATGGTTCCAGCCTAGGGCGAGGGTGGGACACCCGTCGCCGCAGCGTCGGTCAGGGGCGTCCGCGCAGCACGGCCTGCTTGACCTCGGCGATGGCCTTGGTGACCTCGATGCCACGCGGGCACGCCTCGGAGCAGTTGAAGGTGGTCCGGCAGCGCCAGACGCCCTCCTTGTCGTTGAGGATGTCGAGGCGCACGGCGGCGTTGTCGTCGCGCGAGTCGAAGATGAACCGGTGCGCGTTCACGATGGCGGCCGGGCCGAAGTACTGGCCGTCGGTCCAGAACACCGGACACGAGGACGTGCATGCGGCGCACAGGATGCACTTGGTGGTGTCGTCGAAGATCTCGCGGTCCGCGATCGTCTGAACGCGCTCCTTGCCCTTCTCCGGCGCCGAGCTCGCGACGAGGAACGGCTGCACCTCGCGGTACGACGCGAAGAACGGCTCCATGTCGACGACGAGGTCCTTCTCCAGCGGCAGGCCCTTGATCGCCTCGACGTAGATGGGCTTGGAGATGTCCAGGTCCTTGATCAGCGTCTTGCAGGCGAGGCGGTTGCGGCCGTTGATGCGCATGGCGTCCGAACCGCAGATGCCGTGCGCGCAGGAGCGGCGGAACGTCAGCGAGCCGTCGACCTCCCACTTGATCTTGTGCAGGGCGTCCAGCACTCGGTCGGTGGAGTACAGCTCCACGTCGTAGTCGACCCAGTGCGGCTCCGCGTCGACCTCAGGGTCGAAGCGGC
Source organism: Microbacterium sp. SD291 (assembly GCF_017355365.1). GTDB lineage: Bacteria > Actinomycetota > Actinomycetes > Actinomycetales > Microbacteriaceae > Microbacterium. The sequence continues at coordinate 31,350 of NZ_JADIJR010000017.1, forward strand.
GGATGTTGAAGGTGACGATGAAGGACTGGACGGCGGCGTCCGCAGCCGGAACCTCGGCGACAGCGTTCGACATGCTCAGTACTTCCTCTCCATCGGCGGGTAGTTCAATTCGCCCTGCTCGTTCTTCGTGAACACGACAGGCTTCCAGCCGAGCTTGATGTGGTCGCTCGGGTCGGACGAGTGCGCGTCACCGGTCAGGTAGGCCATGGTGTGCTGCATGTACTTCTCGTCGTCGCGCTGGGGGAAGTCGTCGCGCATGTGGCCGCCGCGGCTCTCCTCGCGGTTCTGCGCGGCGTAGACGACGACCTCGGCGATGTCGAGGAGGAAGCCCAGCTCGACGGCCTCGAGGAGGTCCGTGTTGAACCGCTTGCCCTTGTCGTCGACGTGCACGTTCCTGTAGCGCTCGCGGAGCTCCGCGATCACGCCGAGGACGTGCTGCAGGGACTCGTGGGTGCGGAACACCTGGGCGCCCTTGTCCATCTCGTCCTGCAGCGTCTTGCGCAGGACCGCGATGCGCTCGGTGCCCTGGTTGTTCCTCAGGCCCTCGAGCATCCCCTTGACGAACCCGGCCGGGTCCTCGGGAAGCGGCACGAACTCGGCGGTCTTGACGTACTCCACGGCGTTGCGGCCGCTGCGCTTGCCGAACACGTTGATGTCGAGCAGCGAGTTGGTGCCGAGGCGGTTGGCACCGTGCACCGAGACGCAGGCGCACTCCCCGGCGGCGTACAGGCCGGGAACGACGGTGTCGTTGTCTGCCAGCACCTCGCCGTTGTTGTTGGTGGGGATGCCGCCCATCGCGTAGTGCGCCGTCGGCATCACCGGCACCGGCTCGACCACGGGGTCGACGCCCAGGTAGGTGCGGGCGAACTCGGTGATGTCAGGGAGCTTGGTCTCGAGGACCTCGGCGCCCAGGTGCGTGCAGTCGAGCAGCACGTAGTCCTTGTCGGGGCCGGCGCCACGGCCCTCCGCGACCTCCTGGACCATGCAGCGCGCGACGATGTCGCGGGGCGCGAGGTCCTTGATGGTGGGGGCGTAGCGCTCCATGAAGCGCTCACCGGAGGCGTTGCGCAGGATCGCGCCCTCGCCGCGCGCGCCCTCGGTGAGGAGGATGCCGAGACCGGCGAGGCCGGTCGGGTGGAACTGGAAGAACTCCAGGTCCTCGAGGGGGAGGCCCTTGCGCCAGACGATGCCGACGCCGTCACCGGTGAGGGTGTGCGCGTTCGAGGTCGTCTTGAAGATCTTGCCGAAGCCGCCGGTCGCGAAGATCACGGCCTTGGCCTGGAAGACGTGCAGCTCGCCGGTCGAGAGGTCGTATGCGACGACGCCCGACACCTGCGTCTTGCCGTCGGCATCCTTCACCGTGAGCAAGTCGAGCACGTAGAACTCGTTGAAGAAGTTGATGCCGAGCTTGACGCAGTTCTGGAACAGCGTCTGCAGGATCATGTGGCCGGTGCGGTCCGCGGCGTAGCAGGCGCGGCGCACCGGGGTCTTGCCGTGCTCGGCGGTGTGGCCGCCGAAGCGCCGCTGATCGATCTTGCCCTCGGGGGTGCGGTTGAAGGGGAGACCCATGTTCTCCAGGTCGATCACCGCGTCGATGGCCTCCTTGGCGAGGATCTCCGCCGCGTCCTGGTCGACGAGGTAGTCGCCGCCCTTGACGGTGTCGAAGGTGTGCCACTCCCAGCTGTCCTCCTCGACGTTCGCGAGGGCGGCGGCCATGCCGCCCTGCGCCGCGCCCGTGTGGGAACGCGTCGGGTAGAGCTTGGAGATCACCGCGGTCCTGGCGCCAGGCCCTGCCTCGATGGCGGCCCGCATGCCGGCGCCACCCGCGCCCACGATGACGATGTCGAACTGGTGGTAGTGCACACCGTCGCGGACGACGGAATCCTGGGTCTCGGTAGTCACTTCTCGTATGCCTTCTCTTCTACTTGCCCAGCGCCTGGCAGGTGTCCCACAGCGTGCTCGCCTCGTTCACTCCGAGGCACGGGTCGAACGTGAAGACGACCAGCGTGCCGAGGAGGATCAGCAGACCCGCCGCGAGGCCGAGCGCCCAGACCAGGACCTTGCGGACCTTCTCGGTCGTGACGTAGTCGTTCACGATGGTGCGCATGCCGTTCGCGCCGTGGATCAGTGCGAGCCACAGCATCAGGACGTCCCACCACTGCCAGAACGGCGTGGCGAACTTGCCTGCGATGAAGGCGAAGTCCAGCGCGTGGATGCCGTCGCCGACCATGAGGTTGACGAACAGGTGGCCGAAGATCAGCACGACGAGCAGGACGCCCGAGACGCGCATGAAGACCCAGCCCCACTTCTCCAGGTTGACACCGCGCGGGCGGCGCGCCGGCGCGACGGCGGTCTGCGTGGCCATCAGTGTCCTCCTCCGAAGCCGGCGAACGCGAGCATGAGATGGCGGGGGACGAAACCAGCCATGATGATGCCCCACACCAGGAGCACGCCCCAGAAGAGCTGGCGCTGGTACTTGGCGCCCTTCGACCAGAAGTCGACCGCGATGATGCGCAGGCCGTTCATCGCGTGGAACACGATGCCGGCCACCAGGACCACCTCGCCGAGAGCCATGATCGGGTTCTTATAGGTGCCGATCACGGCGTTGTACGCCTCCGGCGACACCCTGATCAGCGCAGTGTCGAGCACGTGCACCAACAGGAAGAAGAAGATGGCGACTCCGGTGATGCGGTGAAGCACCCACGACCACATGCCTTCGCGACCCCGGTAGAGGGTTCCGCGGGGGCTCTTGGAAGTGGTTTCCGAAATCGACGGTGTCAAGCGAGCGCTTGTGGACACGGTCGTCCTCCCTGGATCGAATCGACTCGGTCGCGTGCACTGCGGAAGTCCAAGTGTGAGCCTGGGCAGATCATCAGGCACGGCCGATCGATGTCCATCCTATTCCTGTCAGAAGCCTGGGAGCGACGAAGGCGAACCTAACAGGTTCGGTGTCGAGAGCCTTTCTGCATGGTGTCGAGAGCCTTTCGACATGGTGGGCGGCAGGTACCCTGGCGGGATGACCGAACCCATCGAGGACTTCTACGCCGTGATCCCGGCCGGCGGCATCGGCAGCCGGCTGTGGCCTCTCTCCAGGGCCGACGCGCCGAAGTTCCTGCACGACCTCACCGGATCGGGGCACTCGCTGCTGCGGGACACCTGGGACCGCCTGGAGCCGCTCGCCGGGCCCGATCGCATCGCCGTGGTCACCGGTCGCGCGCACCGCGCGGCCGTCGAGTCGGAGCTCCCAGGCATCCCCGACCTGAACGTCTTCCTCGAGTCGGAGCCGCGCGAGTCCGCTGCCGCGATCGGGCTGGCCGCCGCGATCCTGCACCGGCGCAATCCCGACGTGATCATCGGCTCGTTCAGCGCCGATCACGTGATCCGCGGGACCCGCGTGTTCGAGTTCGCCGTGCGCGACGCTGTCGAGGTCGCGCGCGAGGGCTACATCTGCACTATCGGCATCGCGCCGACCGAGCCCGCGATCGGATTCGGCTACATCAGGAAGGGGCCCGAGCTCGTCGTCGAGCGCGCCAGGGAGGCCGCGCTCGTGGAGAGCTTCGTGGAGAAGCCCGATCTCGAGACGGCGAAGGCGTACATCGCCGACCGTGGCTATCTCTGGAACGCCGGCATGTTCATCGCCAAGGCGAGCGTGCTGCTCGAGGAGCTCGCCACGAACGAGCCGGAGCTGCACGCGGGGCTGGTCGAGCTGGCAGAGGCCTGGGACGACCGCGAGCGCAGGGGACCGGCCGTCGACAGGATCTGGCCGGGGCTGAAGAAGATCGCGATCGACTACGCGGTCGCCGAGCCGGCGGCGCGCCGGGGGCGGCTGGCAGTGGTGCCCGGTCACTTCGACTGGGACGACGTGGGGGACTTCGCGTCGCTGACCAAGCTCATCACGAACGGCCGGAAGAACGACCTCGCCGTGCTCGGGCCGAACGCGCGGGTGCTCTCGGACGCCGCGAGCGGGATCCTGGTCAGCCAGACGTCACGGGTGATCAGCCTCGTCGGCGTGCAGGACATCGTCGTGGTGGACACCCCTGACGCCCTTCTGGTGACGACGGTCGAGCACGCCCAGCGCGTGAAGGGCGTCGTGGAGTCGCTCAAGCTCACCGGCCGCGGCGACGTGCTCTGATGAGCATGCCCACATGCTCACCGGCAGTATTGATTTCAGGTTTGTAACCATTCGCTAGCGTCTGCGGCGGCGGTGTGCACAAAAGTCGCAACAGTAGGTAACTTTGAGCGATCCGCGATGGCCGCGGGTTCGTTGAGGGAGGCATCAGTTGACCATCTCCACCACCAAGAAGCTGCTGGGCGCTACTGTCGCCGCGGGCGTCATCTTCGCACTGGCCGGCTGCGGCCAGGCTCCGACCGAGACTCCTGAGGGCGGCGATGGCGGCCCCGCGGTCGACGACTTCAAGCCCTGCATGGTCTCGGACGAGGGCGGATTCGATGACAAGTCGTTCAACCAGCTCGGCTTCGAAGGTCTGACCAAGGCCGCCGAGGAGCTCGGCGTCGAGGTCAGCAAGACCGAGTCCAAGTCCGCCAGCGACTACACGTCCAACCTGGACGCACTCGCGTCCGAGGGCTGCACGTTCATCGTCTCGGTCGGCTTCAAGCTGAGCGCTCCGACGATCGAGGCCGCCACGGCGAACCCCGACATCCAGTACGCGATCATCGACGACTGGGCCGACGCCGACTTCAACGGCGAGACGGATGCTCCGAACATCAAGCCCCTCGTCTTCGACACGGCTCAGGCCGCGTTCCTCGGCGGCTACGCCGCGGCGTCGTACTCCGAGTCCGGCACGGTCGGCACCTTCGGCGGCGCCAAGATCCCGCCGGTCACGATCTTCATGGACGGCTTCGAGCTGGGCGTGAACTACTTCAACGAGCAGAAGGGCGAGGCCGTCAAGGTCGTCGGCTGGAGCATCGACTCGCAGGAGGGTCAGTTCACGGACGAGTTCGCCGCGAACGACAAGGCCAAGCAGGTCGCGCAGGGCATCATCGACCAGGGCGCCGACGTGCTCCTCCCGGTCGGCGGCCCGATCTACCAGTCGGCCGCACAGGCGATCCGCGACTCCGGCGGCAACATCGCCCTGATGGGCGTCGACGCCGACGTGTACACCACCGACCCGAGCGTCGCCGATCTGCTGCTCGTGTCGATCATGAAGGGCATGGACGTCGCCGTGTACGACGCCGTCATGGAGGCGGCCGAGGGCAACTTCGACGCCACCCCGTTCGTCGGGACGCTGGAGAACGGCGGCGTCTCGCTGTCCGAGTTCCACGACTTCGAGAGCAAGGTCGACCCGGCTCTGGCTGACGAGCTCACGGCGATCAAGGAGGGCATCGTCGACGGCTCGATCGCGGTCGAGTCGCCCGCTTCGCCGTAACGACAACCCAGCAGTGAAGGACGCGGCCGGACAGATGCTCAGCATCTGTCCGGCCGCTCCACTGATCGATAGATTGGCACCATGAAGCTCGAGCTCCGCGGGATCACAAAGCGATTCGGATCTCTCGTCGCGAACGACCACATCAGCCTCACCGTCGAGCCGGGGCAGATCCACTGCCTGCTCGGCGAGAACGGGGCCGGCAAGTCGACGCTGATGAACGTCCTCTACGGGCTGTACACCGCAGACGAGGGCGAGATCGTCCTGGACGACGTGGTGCAGCGATTCTCCGGCCCCGGTGATGCGATGGCGGCCGGTATCGGCATGGTCCACCAGCACTTCATGCTCATCCCGGTGTTCACCGTCGCCGAGAACGTGATGCTCGGCCACGAGCAGACCGGCTTCGCCGGCAGCCTCGACCTCGGTGCGGCCCGCGCACACGTGCGCGCGGTGAGCGAGCGCTTCGGGTTCGAGGTCGATCCGGACGCGATCGTCGGGGACCTCCCGGTCGGCGTGCAGCAGCGCGTCGAGATCATCAAGGCGCTCTCGCGGGACGCCAAGGTCCTCGTGTTCGACGAGCCGACGGCTGTGCTCACGCCCAAGGAGACCGACGAGCTGATGGGCATCATGCGCCAGCTCCGCGACGAGGGCACTGCGATCGTCTTCATCACCCACAAGCTCCGTGAGGTCCGCGAGGTCGCGGACAAGATCACGGTCATCCGCCTCGGCAAGGTCGTCGGAGAGGCTGATCCGGAGTCTACGAACACCGAGATGGCGGCCCTCATGGTCGGCCGGGCGGTCGAGCTCACGGTCAAGAAGGGCGAGCCGAACCTCCGCAGCGGCGGGCTCGTCGTGGACCGCCTCCGCGTCATCGACGACGCGGGACAGATCGTCGTCAACGACGTCAGCTTCGAGGTGCGCCCAGGAGAGGTGCTCGCGATCGCCGGAGTGCAGGGCAACGGCCAGACCGAGCTCACCGAGGCGATCATCGGGCTTCAGGGCAAGGCGACCGGGAGCATCACCCTCGACGGCGAGCAACTGCTCGGCCGCAGCGTGCAGGGGATAATCGACGCCGGAGTCGGCTTCGTCCCGGAGGATCGCAAGGAGGACGGCCTGGTCGGCGAGTTCAGCGTCGCCGAGAACCTCATCCTCAACCGCTCGACCAACGGCGGGCCGTTCTTCCGGCTCGCGACCCTGCAGCGCAAGGTGCTCGACGCCTTCGCCCGCGAGAAGATCGACGAGTTCGACATCCGCACCCAGGGCCCGGACACGGCAGCAGGCCGGCTGTCCGGCGGAAATCAGCAGAAGGTCGTCCTGAGTCGCGAGCTCAGCCGTGAGCTGAAGCTCTTCGTCGCCTCGCAGCCGACGCGAGGCATCGACGTCGGCTCCATCGAGTTCGTGCACGAGCGGATCGTCGAGACCCGCGACTCCGGCGTTCCGGTGATCGTCGTCTCGACCGAGCTCGACGAGGTCTCGGCCCTCGCCGACCGCATCGCGGTGATGTACCGCGGCGGGATCGTCGGCATCGTCCCGGGGAACGCGCCGCGCGAAGTGCTCGGCCTGATGATGGCGGGCGAGCTGCCCGGCGCCGCCGTGGAAGAGGAGGTCGGCTCGTGAGCGACGTCGCCGAGAAGAAGAACGTGACCGAGGCCGCACCTCGGCAGAACACCGTCATCCGCGACATCCTCTCCGGCTCCGCGCTGCGAGCCGTGCTCGCGATCATCCTGGCGATGGTGATCGGCGGCATCCTGATCGCCGCGACCAGCCCGGGCGTGCAGTCGGCGCTCGGCTACTTCTTCCAGCGACCCGGAGACACCTTCGCGGCGATCTGGGAGGCCGTCTCCGGCGCATACGCCGCGCTGTTCCGCGGCGCGATCTACAACTACAACGCGCCGAACTTCGTCCGTGCGATCAAGCCGATCACCGACACCCTGAACTTCGCGACGCCGCTGATCGCCGCGGGACTCGGCGTCGCCCTCGCGTTCCGGGTCGGCCTGTTCAACATCGGCGGCCGCGGCCAGATGCTCATGGGCGTCGCGGCGGCGTCGACTGTCGCCTTCACGGTCCAGGCCCCGCTGCTGATCCACCTGCCGCTCACCATCATCGCCGGCCTCGTCGGCGGCATGGTGTGGGGCGGGCTCGTCGGCTTCCTCAAGGCGAAGACGGGTGCGCATGAGGTGATCCTCACGATCATGCTCAACTTCATCGCCTACTACTTCATCTCCTGGCTGCTCGCGACGCCGGGGCTGCTGCAGCGCGCGGGCGGATCGCAGCCGATCTCCCCGCCGACCCCGAACACCGCGCAGTTCCCGCTGCTGTTCCCCGCACCGCTGTCGGTGAACGCCGGCTTCCTGGTCTCCGTCGCCGCCGTGGTCTTCGTCTGGTGGCTCATCGAGCGGTCCAGTCTCGGGTTCAGGATGCGCGCGGTGGGGGAGAACCCCCACGCGGCACGCGCGGCCGGCGTCAACGTCGGACGCACGATCGTGTACGCGATGGGGATCGCCGGGGCCCTGGCAGGACTCGCGGGCGTCAACCAGATGTCCGGCACCATCACCAGCGGCTTCGAGGCGGGCATCGACGCAGGCATCGGCTTCGACGCGATCACGGTGGCGCTCCTCGGGCGCAGCAGGGCGTGGGGCGTGCTGTGGGCCGGCATCCTGTTCGGCGCGCTCAAGGCCGGCAGCTTCACGATGCAGACCTCGCAGGACATCCCGGTGGACATCGTCCTCGTGGTGCAGGCGCTGATCGTGCTCTTCATCGCGGCGCCGCCGCTGATCCGGGCGATCTTCTTCCTCCCGAAGGACGGCGCGCCGCGACCTGCACGTCGCGCGAAGAAGGAGGTGGCCGCGTGAGCGCCATCGCAGCAACCACGGCCGCCGACGGCACGATCCAGCGCGAGACCGTCCGCCAGCGCAGCTTCAAGCTGCCCATCGCCCTCGGCATCGTGTCGGCGCTGATCCTGCTGCTGGCATTGCCCGCCGGGCGCAGCGGCACGAGCGTGTTCCGCCTCGCGGACCGCACCTCGTCGCTCGCCCTGCCCGACATCGGCGTCCCGACCTGGCCGACCGTGTTCGTCTGCGCCCTCATCCTGGTCGCCCTCACCGCGTACGCCGCAGCGCAGGTCGCCCGGTACCGGCGCGTGGGGATCTGGCTCCCGATCGTGTTCGCGTTCGTCGCCGTCTTCGCGTTCCTCACCTGGTCGGCCGCCGACGGGCTCGTGCCGGTGACCGGCCTGCTCTTCGGCGCCGTGTCGCTCTCCGTGCCTCTGATCTTCGGCGCACTCGGCGGCGTGATCGGAGAGCGCGCCGGCGTGGTGAACGTCGCCATCGAGGCGCAGTTCCTGCTTGCGGCGTTCTCCTCGGCCCTCGTCGCGTCGATGACGGGCAGCTACATCGTCGGCATCCTCGCGGCGATGGTGGGCGGCGCTCTCGTCGCCGCGGTGCTCGCGCTCTTCGCCATCCGCTACATCGTCGATCAGGTCATCGTCGGCGTCGTCCTCAACGTGCTGATCACGGGCCTCACGAGCTTCCTGCACGGTGCCGTGATGAGGCAGAACGAGGGACTCTTCAACACCCCGCCTCGGCTGCCGCGCATCCCGATCCCGCTGCTGCACGAGATCCCGGTCCTGGGTCCTGTGCTCTTCAACCAGACCCTCATCGTCTACATGATGTACATCGCGGTGCCGCTGGTCGCGTGGGCGCTCTACCGCTCGCGCTGGGGCCTGCGCCTGCGCGCGGTGGGCGAGCACCCGCAGGCGGCGGACACCGTCGGCATCAAGGTCAATCCGACCCGGTTCTGGAACCTGCTCCTCGCCGGCTCGATCGCCGGTATCGGCGGCGCTTACTTCACCCTCGGCTCGGTCGGCGCATTCGACAAGGAGATGACCGACGGGCTGGGCTTCATCGCACTCGCCGCAGTCATCTTCGGCGGCTGGGATCCGATCCGCGCGACGCTCGCGGCGCTGCTCTTCGGCTTCTCCATGAACCTCGAGACCCTGCTCAGCAACCTCGGATCCCCGGTTCCCGGCGAGTTCATGAAGATGCTCCCGTACGTCGTCACGGTGCTCGCGGTCGTCGGCTTCGCCGGCAAGGTCCGCGCGCCCGCCGCCGACGGCAAGCCGTACATCAAGGAATGACGATGACAGACATCGACTGGGACGAGCTCCGTCAGGTCGCCACCGACGCGATGACCAAGGCGTACGCGCCGTACTCGCGCTACCGTGTCGGGGCGGCGGCCCTCGTCGGCGACGGCCGCATCGTCGCCGGCTGCAACGTCGAGAACGCGTCCTACGGCGTGACGCTGTGTGCGGAGTGCGCGCTGGTCGGCGACCTGCACATGTCGGGCGGCGGGCAGCTCGTCGCATTCGTGTGCGTCAACAACGACGGCGAGACGATCATGCCGTGCGGCCGCTGCCGCCAGCTGCTCTACGAGCACGCGATGCCCGGAATGCTGCTGGAGACCGTCTCCGGCATCCGGACGATCGATGAAGTACTGCCGGATGCCTTCGGCCCCCGCGATCTGGAGGACGCACGATGAGCGTTGAGCCCTACGACGCCGTGGACGTCATCCGCGCCAAGCGCGACGGCGGCGCGGTGCCCGAACCCGCCCTGCGCTGGATGGTCGACGCCTACACGCGCGGCTATGTGTCGGACGCGCAGATGGCATCGTTCGCGATGGCGGTCTTCCAGCGCGGCATGGAGCGCGACGAGATCCGCGTGCTCACCGACGCGATGATCGCCTCGGGAGAGCGGATGAGCTTCGCCACCCTCGGCAAGAAGACCGTCGACAAGCACTCGACCGGAGGCGTGGGAGACAAGATCACGCTGCCGCTCGCGCCGCTGGTCGCCGTCTTCGGCGTCGCGGTGCCGCAGCTGAGCGGCCGGGGACTCGGCCACACCGGCGGCACGCTCGACAAGCTCGAGTCGATCCCCGGCTGGCGTGCGGCGCTGAGCAACGAGGAGATGTTCGCGCAGATGCAGTCCGACGTCGGTGCGGTGATCTGCGCCGCGGGCTCCGGCCTCGCGCCCGCCGACAAGAAGCTGTATGCGCTCAGGGACGTCACCGGCACGGTCGAGGCGATCCCGCTGATCGCCTCGAGCATCATGTCGAAGAAGATCGCCGAGGGCACCGACGCTCTGGTGCTGGACGTGAAGTTCGGCTCCGGCGCGTTCATGCAGGACATCGACCGCGCCAGGGAGCTCGCGCGCACGATGGTCGCGCTCGGCACCGACTCCGGCGTCGCGACGACGGCGCTGCTCACCGACATGAACGTGCCGCTCGGCCTCGCCATCGGCAACGCGAACGAGGTCCGCGAGTCCGTAGAGATCCTCGCCGGCGGGGGACCTGCCGATGTGCGCGAGCTGACCGTCGCACTCGCCCGCGAGATGCTCGCACTCGCGGGGCAGCCGGATGCCGACGTCGAGGCCGCTCTCGACGACGGCCGTGCGATGGACAGCTGGAAGGCCATGATCCGCGCGCAGGACGGCGATCCGGACGCAGAGTTGCCGACGGCCCGGGAGACGCACGTCGTGACGGCTCAGGCGGACGGCGTCCTCACCCGCATGGAGGCGCTGCCGTTCGGCATCGCCGCCTGGCGGCTGGGCGCAGGGCGCGCAAGGGCCGAGGACCCCGTGATCTTCGAGGCAGGCATCGACCTGCACGCCAAGCCCGGCGATCGCGTCACCGCGGGGCAGCCGCTCTTCACCCTCTCGGCGGCCGATGAGGCGCGGTTCCCGCGCGCGCTCGAGGCGCTCGAGGGCTCGTGGGAGATCGGCGACCCTTCGTCAGGCTCAGGGACCGGATATGAGGCTGGGTCGATCGTGCGCGAGCGCATCACTGCCTGACGTCCGCGACCACTAGCCTGAACTGAGCACTTCCGCGACCGAGAGGAATCCCATGTCGATCGATGCGAACGGCGATGTCACGATCCAGGGCGCGTCCCTGCGCAGCCTGCCCAAGGTGTCGTTGCACGACCACCTCGACGGTGCCCTGCGCCCGGCCACGATCATCGAGCTGGCGGATGCCGCCGGTGTCGCGGTTCCGGAGACGGATGCCGCGGCGCTCGGGAAGTGGTTCGCGACGCAGAGCGACTCCGGCTCGCTGGTCGAGTACCTGAAGACCTTCGATCTGACGACCGCGGTGATGCAGACGCAGGAGGGCCTCACCCGCGTCGCGCGGGAGTTCGTGCAGGATCTCGCCGCAGACGGCGTCATCTACGGCGAGGTCCGCTGGGCGCCCGAGCAGCACCTCACCCGCGGGCTGACGCTCGAGCAGACCGTCGAGGCCGTGCAGCAGGGACTCGAGGAGGGCGAGGATGCGGCTGACCGCGCAGGCCACAGCATCCGCGTCGGCCAGCTCATCACCGCGATGCGTCACACCGACCGCGCGCGAGAGATCGCGGAGCTCGCGGTCGGATTCCGCGGACGCGGTGCCGTCGGCTTCGACATCGCTGGTCCGGAAGACGGCTTCCCGCCGTCGAACCACCGTGCCGCCTTCGACTACCTCGCCGAGAACTTCTTCCCGGTGACCGTGCACGCCGGCGAGGCGGCAGGGCTCGCCTCCATCCGCTCGGCGCTGCTGGACGGGCGCGCGCTGCGCCTCGGACACGGCGTGCGCATCGCCGAGGACCTCCAGGTCGTGACAGAGGAGGGCGACGAGGTGCAGGTGCAGTTCGGCGACCTCGCGCGCTGGGTGCGCGACCGGGAGATCCCGCTGGAGATCTCGCCGTCGTCGAACCTGCAGACGGGCGCGATCGCGGCGTGGGGCAAGACCCTCGCCGATCACCCCTTCGACCTCCTGTACCAGCTCGGCTTCGCCGTCACCGTCAACGTCGACAACCGCACGATGAGCGCGACGTCGCTCACGCGTGAGCTGGCGCTGCTCGTCGAGGCGTTCGAGTACGATCTCGACGATCTCGAGGCGTTCCAGTTCAATGCGGCTTCCGCGGCCTTCCTGCCCGTCGAGGAGCGGGAAGAGCTCGTCGAGATGATCGCCGAGGGCTTCGACATCTGACGGTGGCTTCCGGGGGGAAGCGGCGCCGGATCGGCGTCGCACTGATCGTCTGCGGTGCCGTGCTGCTCGCCGGGGGTGCTGCTGCCGCGTTCGCGTGGGTGAACCGCGTTCCGGCCGACCCGCTTCAGAGGGAGGGCTTCGCGGCTCTCGAGCATCCGCTCACCCCGGCCCAGCAGCTCGTCGCCGATGCGGACGATCCGCTGGCGTGCGCCGTCACGTTCGTCGGCGAGGGGGCGCCGGAGGCGCCGATGCTGCAGCGGCAGGACGCGCTTTACCAGATGCTGCCGATCCCGGTGCAGGACGGTCGAGTGTTCGGCGGCTGGTACGCCACGCAGGCGGATGCCGCGGCCTTCATCGTCGCCGCCCGCGTGAACGGCGCGGACCCCGTCGTGTGCGCCGATCAGCAGGTCGAGCTGTTCGCCGGGTGGAAGAGCCCCGAGGAGAACGTCGCGGAGAACGCGCAGATCCCGATCCTGATGTACCACCAGTTCACGGCGGACCCGGAGGGGGAGTCCGGATGGCTGCGCGGCAACTACGCGTACATCGGCGACTTCGAGGCGCAGATGAATCACATCGCGACGACGGGCTTCTATCTTCCGACGTGGGACGAGCTCGGCGCCTTCATCGACGGCAGGCTCTTCCTCCCGGCACATTCGGTGATCATCACCGACGATGACGCCGACCAGACCTGGTTCGACCTCGCAGTTCCCGTCGTCGAGAAGCACGGGGTGCTGACGACGTCGTTCATGGTCACTGCGTACCGGCAGGATCCGCCGCCGTCGATCTACGTGCTGCGCCGCTCGCACACGCACGATATGCACCAGGCCGGTGACGACGGCAAGGGGCGGATGGTCAACTGGACGGCGGAGCAGATCGCCGCGGATCTGAGCGCGTCGGCGGGCGTTCTCGGCGTGAGCGAGGTGATCGCCTACCCGTTCGGGCACCACAACGACACGGCCAAGCAGGGCGTCACGCAGGCCGGCTTCGAGATGGCGCGGACGATCGAGCCCGGATACGTCGAGATCGGCACGGACAAGCTCGCCCTCCCGGTCGTGCGCATCGACTACGGCATGGGGCTCGACTCGCTCATCAGGCGCATCGGCTGAGGCGCGGCAGGCGGCAGGATGGAGAGGTGAGCGCAGCATCCGTCTTCATCGCCGGCCCCGCATCGTGGAACTCGATCGTGGTCCTCGACCGCCTTCCCGACCCCGTGCCCCACATGCAGTTCGCCGAGGACAGCTGGGAGACGGTCGGCGGCACGAGCGCCGGCAAGGCCCTGAGCCTCACCGCGCTCGGACGATCGACGGTCCTCCACGCGCTCACGGCCGACGACGAGCCGGGCGGGCGCGTCAGGGCGGCGCTCGCGGCAGCCGGCGTGCGGACGCGCTGGGCGCGAGGCGATGCGACCGAACGGCACCTCAACCTGATGACCCGCGAGGGCGGGCGGGTGTCGCTGTATCTCTCCTCGCCGTCCGCCACCGCAGGCGGTGACGACGAGGCCCTGGGCGTCGCCATGGCGGCCGCCGACGTCCTCGTCCTCGATCTCGCGGCCGAGCCGCTGCGTCTGCTTCCGCTCGCGCAGGCCACCGGCCGGCCTATCTGGGTCGATGTGCACGACTACGACGGCGAGTCCGAGTTCCACCGTCCGTTCCTCGCGGCAGCCGACGCCGTCTTCTGCAATGCGGACCGGCTCGACGACCCGGTGGCATTCCTCCGGTCATGCATCGCCGGCGGTGCCACGCTCGCCGTCTGCACACTGGGTGCGGAGGGCGCGGTGGCGGTGGACGCCGACGGTGTCGAGCATCGCGTGGCCGCGGTGCCGGTGCAGGTCGTCGACACGAACGGGGCGGGGGATGCGTTCCTCGCCGGCGTGCTCGACGCGCGCCTGTCCGGTGAGCCGGTTCCTGTGGCCCTGGCCGTCGGGGCGCGATCGGCATCCGCCGTGCTCGGCACCCGTCACCTGCATCCGCTCCTGGATGCGGTGCTGGGCTGAGGTTCCCCGGATCTCAGGGCTCGCGCAGCGCGTCCTGACGCACCGTCACGGCATCGCGGACAGCGGGGAACAGCGGATGCTCGGGATCCAGACCCGTCGCCAGGGTCGTGAACGCCGTCGCCTCCGTGCTGCGCAGCAGCGTCTGCAGCTCGACGGACTGCTCGTCGGCCGGGTCGTCGAACTCGAGCGCCGCGGCGACGGCCGAGACGAGGGCCTGCGCCGGCAGACCCCGCTCCGCGGCCATCGCCGCGGGGCCGATGAACCGCTCGTGCCGCGAGATCTTGCGCAGCGGCTGACGGCCGACCCGCTGCACGGTGTCGACGAGCGCGGGGTTGCGGAACCGCTCGAGGATCGTGGTGCGGTACTCGGCGAGATCGGCGGGGTCCAGCCCGTGCTCCGCCACCAGCACCGCCGACGTCTCCTCGAGCGCCGCCGTGACCCGCGCGGCGATGCCGGGGTCTGCGAGCGCGTCGGAGATCCGCTCGATGCCGGCGAGGGCGCCGAAGTAAGCCGTCGCCGCATGTCCCGTGTTCACCGTGAACAGCTTTCGCTCGATGTACGGAGCGAGGTCGCCGACGAAGTGGGCGCCGGGGATATGCGGCAGCGCGCCGCCGAACGGCGCCGATTCGATCGCCCACTCGAAGTACGGCTCCACGGTGACGTCGACGCCGCCGTCCTCCGGCTGCGCCGGGACGATCCGGTCGACCGCGGTGTTGGCGAACACGGCCCTGGAGAGGATCGCGTCCGCGTCCGGTCCGGCGGCTGCACCGACCTCCTCCCGAAGGAGGTCGGTCGCACCGATCGCGTTCTCGCATGCCATCACCTGCAGCGGTGCGGAGTCGGGAGAGCGGCGGGCCAGTCCCGCCACGATCGCCGGCGCCACGAACCGCAGCACCGTCGGTCCGACCGCGGTCGTGACGACGTCGGCCGATGCGACCTCCGCTGCCACGGCATCCGGATCCGTCCTGCTGTTCACGGCTCGGAAGCCGGTGACCACATGGTCGGTCCCTCCGGGGCCGGCCTCACGCACGGTGTACGAGTCCACCGCGTTGATGGCATCGACCAGCGCATCGGCGACGTCGGAGAACACGACCTCGTAGCCGCCCTCATGCAGCAGCAGGCCGACGAATCCGCGTCCGATGTTGCCGGCCCCGAAGTGGACAGCCTTCATCAGTCGTTCACCGCCGAGAGCCGGGCGAACAGTTCGTCCGGAGTCTGCGCGGCGGCGAGCCTCTCGACCTCGTCCTCATCGGAGAACAGGATCGCGATCTGGGAGAGGATCTCGAGATGCTCGTCGCCGCGCCCGGCGATGCCGACGACGAACGTGACCGGGTCACCTGCCCAGTTCACGCCTCCGTCGTATCGCACGACCGAGAGCGCGGATGCGAGGATCGCGTCCTTCGTCTCGTTCGTGCCGTGCGGGATGGCGAGGCCGTTGCCCATGTAGGTGGACACGGTCTCCTCCCGCTGGCGCATCGCGTCGACGTAAGCGGGCGTGACGGCCCCGGCCGACACGAGGATGTCGGTGGCCTCCTGGAGGGCGGTCTCCTGAGTCGCTCCGCCGTTGTGGATGCGGACCTGTCCGAGGGTGAGGACGTCCATCATGCCTCCTTCCGCTGCTCGCGCACCATCTCGACGACCTCTTCGTACTGCGGCGCGTTCATGAAGTTGTCGACCGAGACATGGATCGACTTCGGCGACTGCGCCTTGGCGCGGTCGGTGAGCTGCTGCTGCGTGATCACGAGGTCGGCAGTTCCGTCGAGGTTCGCGATCGCCTGGTTGACGACCGTGACGTCCTCGATGCCCGCCTTCTTGAACCTGTTGCGCAGCACGCTCGCGCCCATCGCGGACGATCCCATGCCGGCGTCGCACGCGAACACGATGTTCCGGATGGGCGAGGTGAGCACCGCGGTGCCGCCCGCTGCCGCAGCCGAGAGACCCGAGAGTGCGCTGGAGGACTTGCCCTTGTTCGCCTCGGTCCTGGCGATCGCCGCAGCGAGCGGGTCGCCGGCGGCGGCCTCCGCGAGGATGTCGCGCCGACGCGATGCCAGCAGGATCGGCGCCGAGATCGCGAAGCTGACGGCGGCGGAGAACACCACAGAGCAGATGACTCCGATGTGGCTGCCTGGCGCGGTCTGGATGAGCACCGCGAAGATGGAGCCGGGGGCGGCCGGTGCGACGAGCCCCGATTGGAACAGCATGTTGGTGAGCACGCCCGTCGCGCCGCCGGCGATCAGGCCGACGATCAGCAGCGGCTTCGCCAGCACGTACGGGAAGTACACCTCGTGGATGCCGCCGAGGAACTGGATGATGAACGCACCCGGCGCGGTGGCGCGGGCAACCCCCACGCCGAACAGGGTGATCGCGAGGAGCATGCCGGCACCGGGGCCGGGGTTCGCCTCGACGAGGAACAGCAGGCTGCGTCCGACCTCCTGCACCTGCTCGGTGCCGAGAGGAGTGAACACGCCGTGGTTGATGGCGTTGTTCAGGAACAGCACCTTCGCGGGTTCCACGATGATGCTCGCGAGCGGGAGCAGTCCTGTCTCGACCAGCCAGCCGACGGCCCCGCCGAGCAGGTCGGTCAGCCAGCGCATGATCGGCGCCAGCCAGAAGAACGAGGCGAGAGCCATGAAGAACGCCACGAACCCGGCCGAGAAGTTGTCGACCAGCATCTCGAAGCCCGGCTTGATCCGACCCTGCCAGGGCTTCTCCACCCACTTCAGGATGAGGGCCGTCAGGGGGCCGGCGATCATCGCGCCGAGGAACATGACCGTGCCCGTGGCGCCGCTGATGACGCCGAACGCGGCGACAGCGCCGACGACCCCGCCACGCACGCCGTGCACCATGCGACCGCCCGTGTAGGCGATCAGGGCAGGGAGCAGGTAGGTGATGATCGGGCCGACGAGGCCCGGGTACTCGACACCGCCGACCTCGCCGCCGCCGAGGATCGCGGAGTCCGCCCACCGCCAGGCCTCGACCGGGCTGTTGCTGCCCAGCCAGCCGTCGGGGATGAACAGCGCGGTGATGAATCCCCAGGCGATGAACGCCGCGATATTGGGCATGACCATGCCCGAGAGGAACGTGCCGAATCGCTGCACGCCCACACGGATCCCGCCCGTGCTCGGTGCGGCTGCTGACGTCGTCGTCATGATGTCGTCTCCTTCTGGTGAGGGGATAGTGCCGCGGCGGCTTCCGCCACGGCGAGGCGTGCACCGGCGGCGTCGTCCGCCGCCAGTGCGATCTCGGCGAGGCGTCTGGCCTCGTCGGGGGTGCGCTCGGAGAGCGCCAGCCGCACGTCGGAGAGCGCGGACGGGGCCATCGACAGGCTCGTCGCTCCCAGACCTGTCAGGACCACGGCGAGCAGCGGATCCGCGGCGGCCTCGCCGCAGATGCCGACCGGCTTGCCGAGCCTGGCGCCGGCGTCGCCGACCTCGCGCACCAGGCGGAGGACCGCCGGATGCCACGGGTCCTGGAACCCGGCCACGGAGCCGAGCATCCGATCGGCGGCCATCGTGTACTGGGTGAGGTCGTTGGTCCCGATCGACGCGAAGTCGGCGTGCGCGAGGACGCGGTCGGCGAGCAGGGCGCTCGCCGGGATCTCGACCATGACGCCGGCGGTCTTCAGCCCGTACTCCCGCGCGAGCGTCGTGAAGTAGCGGGTCTCCTCGACGGTCGCCACCATCGGCGCCATCACCCAGAGCTCGGCCTCGGTCTCGGCATCCGCCTCCGCGAGCGCGGTGAGCTGCTCCCGGAGGATGTCCTCGCTCGCGCGCAGGGCACGCAGTCCGCGCAGGCCGAGCGCCGGGTTCTCCTCGTGCGCGTCGTTCAGGAACGCCAGCGGCTTGTCGGCGCCGGCGTCGAGCATCCGGACGACCACCTTCTTTCTCGGGAACGCCGCGAGCAGCTCCCGGTAGGCCTCGCGCTGCTGGGAGACGGTGGGCGCCTGCGCCGACGAGAGGAACAGGAACTCGGTGCGGAAGAGCCCGACGCCCTCGGCGCCGCGAGCCACGGCATCCGCCGCATCGGACGGCTTGCCGAGGTTCGCGAGCAGCGCGATCGGAGTGCCGTCGGCGAACGCTCCCGGCGACGCGGGAAGCGCGTCGGCGGACTGCCTCGCGGCCGCCCGCTGCGCGGCCCTGGTGAGCTCGTCGGCGGCCGGATCGGTCGTCACCGTGCCGGCGGCGGCATCCACGATGACCGTCGCGCCGTTCTCGAGGTCCCTGGCCTCGGCGGTGCCCACCACCGCGACCATCCCCTTCTCGCGCGCCAGGATGGCGGTGTGCGACGTGGGCCCGCCGTCGGTCGTCACGAGCGCGAGCACCTGCGTCAGGTCGAGCAGCGCGGTGTCGGCCGGAGCGAGATCACGGGCCACCAGCACGAACGGATGGCCCGGATCGGGTACACCGGGAGCGGGCACGCCGCGCAGCCGCGCCAGCACCCGCTGGGCGATGTCGTCGAGGTCTGCCGCGCGTTCGCCGAGGTACCCGCCGACCGCCTCGAGGGTGGCCCGGAAGCCGGCGAACGCGTCGTGCACGGCCCATTCGGAGGTTCGGCCGTCGTCGATGCGGGCATCCACCTCGTCCAGGAGGGTCGGATCCTCGGCGATCATCGCCTGCGCCTCGAGCACCTCCTGCGCGGCGCCGCCGGCGGAAGCACCCCGCGCGGTCAGCTCGGCGGACACGTCCGCGATCGCCTCGCGGACCCGAGCGCGCTCGGCTTCGGCCCCGAGCGCGCTCGGGACGTTCTCCGGGGCGGGCAGCGCCTCGGCCATGCGCGCGACGGGCCCCTGGGCGACGCCCGCGCCGATTCCCACTCCGCGCAGGATGCTCATCCGGCGCCCTCCTCGTCGTGATCGGTGGTGAGGAGCCCGGACAGCGTGTCCAGCACCGCCTCGGCGCCCTCGCCGTCTGCGGAGAGCGTCACGTAGTCGCCGTGCTCGGCACCGAGGGCGATGACACCGAGGATGCTGGCGGCGTTGACCGCCTTACCGGAGTCCTTCGCGATCGTGACGGGGATGCCCGATTCCTTCGCCGCCTGGGCGAAGAGCTTCGCCGGGCGGGCGTGCAGCCCGTGCGATGATCCGATCCGGACGGTGCGCGATTCAGCGGTCATGATGTTCCCTTCTCGGAGGCCTCGGCGTCGAGGGCCAGTGCCGATCTCACGAGCGCGAGGGTGCGCCCGCCGTCACGGTCGGTGAAGACGTCTTCTGGCAGGGGGAGCACGGCGCCAGCCGCCTCGTCGCGGATGGCGCGCAGCCGGTCGGCGAGATGCGGGCCGACGAGGATGAGATCGGCGTCGGCGCCTGCCACGGCGTCGGCGCTGCCCGCGGAGCAGTCCCACTCCAGACCGGCCGCCTCAGCCGCGCGGCGCAGCCGCAGTGCGACGAATGTGCTGGACGCACCCGCGCCGCAGACCACCAGGATCCTCATCGATGCCACCTTCCTGCCTCCATTGTGGAAACGGGCAGCGGGCGGTGCCACCAGGATCCTTTCCGCCCCTGCGGAAAGCTCCGCCAGGCCCCGGTGGCGCCGGTTGCTGACATCATGGAGACGCCGGCACGATGTCGTCGCCGCACCGGAACGAGTCGGAGGGATCATGTCGCGTCAGCGCCAGGACCAGCTCCTGCAGGCTCTGCTCCGTCTCGACGACTGGTCGACCGCGGCGAGTCTCGCCGACCTGATGGGCGTGACGCCTCGGAGCATCCGCTCCTATGCCGCAGCCCTCAACGGGAGGGCCACCGGTGCAGTGGAATCAGGCCCTGCCGGGTACCGCGCGGGTCCGGCTGCGCGAGCGGCTCTGCACACCCGCGCCGGCGAATCCGCGCCGCGGGATCGTCTGCACACTCTCGTGCGTCTGCTGCTCGAGCACCCTGAGGGCATCGATCTCTACGACACCGCCGAGCGGCTGCACGTGAGCGAGGCGACCGTCGAGGCGGATCTCGCGCGGGTCCGGGGCCTGCTCGACCGGCCTGAGCTCGCCCTGGAGAGGGACCGGGAACTCTTCCGCCTTCGTGGTCCTGAGGCGGCGCAGCGGCGCCTGCTCAGCAGGCTGGCGCACGATGAGATGGACGCGGGCTCGTTCCACCCGGAGAGCATCCGCCGCGCCCTCACGGGCGACGCCTTCGCCGCCGATGCGGTCGGGCCGTTCAAGGCCGCGCTCGTGCGAGAACTGGGCGCGCTCGGCTACTACGTGAACGAGCTGGCGATCTCCGACGTGCTGCTGCACATCGCGATCGCCGCCGACCGCGTCGCCGCCGGTCACGCACTCGAGACCGTGCCCGGCGACGCGCGGGAGGAGATCACCCGCATCGGCGCCGCCATCGCCCGGCTCGCGGGCGAGCACTTCGGCGTCGCGCTCGGCGACGGCGACAGCGCCCACCTGGCGACGCTCGTGCTCACGCGTGTGGTGGCACCGGGACAGGGGACCGGGTCGGAGGTCGCGCGCAGCGGCGTCGAGACGGCTGTCGAGGACGCGGTGCGGGCGGAGATCCAGAGGGCGGCGAACGACTTCCAGATCGACCTGGCCGACGACGCGTTCGTGCTGCGGCTCGCCCTGCACGTGCAGAACCTGCTCCGGCGGGCGCAGGCCCAGGCGTGGACGCGCAATCCGCTGACGCGGTCGCTGAAGTCCTCGTATCCGATGATCTTCGAGATGGCGGTCTCGATCTCGAGCGGACTGCACGACCGGCTGGGCATGCCGGTGAACGACGACGAGATCGCCTACATCGCGATGCACGTCGGCGGGCGCCTGGAGCGCAGCCGCAAGGCGGAGTCCATCCTGACGGCCACCATCGTGTGCCCCGGGTACTACGAGCTGCACGAGCTGCTGCGTTCCAGCGTCGACCGCTCGCTCGGGTCTTGGATCGAGGTCACCAGCGTGGTCACCTCGGTCGACCCCGAATGGACGTCGTTCGGCACTGACCTCGTGCTGAGCACGATTCCCCCCGGAGTCACGGGTGATCGTTTCGTGCGGATCCAGCCGTTCCTCGGCGAGGCGGACGTCGAGCGCATCCAGCAGGCGGCCGCGCGACTGCGCCGCAGCCGCCGGCTGACCCGGCTGCGCGCCGAGCTGTCACGCTACTTCGACGCCCGCGCCTTCCTCTTCCCGCTCGCGGATGCCGGGGAGGAGACGATCATCCGGACGCTCGGCGGCATGCTGGTCGAGGCCGGCCGGATCGACGAGGAGTACATCGAGAACACCATCGTGCGCGAGCGGATGTCGTCCACCGCGTTCACCGACGCCCTCGCGGTGCCGCACGCGCTGCAGATGACCGCGCAGCGCACGGCGATCGCGATCGGCGTGGCGGACGGCTCGGTCGCCTGGGGCGACGGGCGGGTCCAGGTGGTCGCGCTCGCCGCGTTCAGCGAGAGCGACCGTGCGGCCTTCCAGACCGTGTTCGAGCAGCTGGTCGAGGTGTTCAGCGAGCGCGAGAGCGTGCAGCGGATCGTCCGCCGGGGCACGACCTTCGAGGCGTTCCTCGACGAGCTGGTCGCCGTGATCGACGGCTGAGCCGGTCGACGGCTGAGCGATCGACGGCGGCCGTCAGCGTGGTGGCGCGAGCACCGCGGCCATCGTGTCGAGCAGCGTCTCGGCACCGGCCGACGTGCGCGTCTCCAACACCACCTCGTCACCCTCGGTGAGTGCGAGGTCCATCACCGCGAGGATGCTGGAGAGGTCGACGACGACGCCGCCCGATGTCGTCAGGGTGATCGGGTCGGCGTGCGCGATCGCGAGGCGCGCGAGCTCCGCCACCGGGCGCGCATGTGCGCCGTTGTGGGCGGTGATCCTCACACGACGGCTGGGCATCGGCGCCGCCGCGGTCAGGAGCGCTCCTCCAGGAGCGCGCGCACGCCGGCCTCGAGCTCCGCGATCAGCGACTTCGCGCTCTCGGCGGACTCGCCCTTCGCATCGAGGTACACCTTGAGCTTCGGCTCGGTTCCGCTCGGGCGCACGATCACGCGCGAGCCGTCGGTCAGCCGGTAGCGCAGCACGTCACCCGAGGGCTGACCGGCTGCAGCTGCCAGCAGATCCTCGGTCGCCGCGATCGCGTGCCCGCCGAACTGCGTGGGGGGCAGTGATCGGAGCGAGAGCATCACGTTCGCGATCACGGACAGATCCTCCACGCGCACCGACACCTGTCCGCTCGCGAAATGACCGTAGGTGTCGCCGAGCTCGGCGAGCAGGTCTGCGAGAGTCAGTCCGCGCTCGCGTGCGTCGGCGGCGAGTCCGAGGACGGCGACGGCGGCCGAGATGCCGTCCTTGTCACGGATGGTTCCCGGGTTCACGAGGTATCCGAGAGCCTCCTCGAAGCCGAAGACGATGCCGGGAGCCCGCGAGATCCACTTGAACCCGGTGAGCGTCTCATGGAAGTCGAGGCCGTGGTGCGCCGCGACGGCCGCGAGGCCGGGGGAGGAGACCAGGGAGCAGGCGAGCGACGCGCCGGGCGTGCCCTCGGCGGCGCGTGCCGCACGTGCGCCGAGCAGCAGTCCCACCTCGTTGCCGGTCAGGCGGCGCCAGCCGCCATCGGCCGTGCCGTCCGGGATCGCCACGGCGAGCCGGTCTGCGTCGGGATCGTTGGCCAGGATGAAGTCCGCCTTCGCGCGGCGCGCGCGGGCGAAGGCGAGGTCCATCGCCCCCGGCTCCTCGGGATTGGGGAAGGCCACGGTGCGGAACGTCGCGTCCGGCCGGAGCTGCTCGTCCACCACGGACGGCTGCGGATACCCCGCCGACCGCAGGATGCGCGACAGGGTCTCCCAGCCGACGCCGTGCATGGCCGTGTAGACCCAGCGGAGCCCGGAAGCCGCGCCGGGAGCCGGGGCGACGGCCGCCGTCGCGGTGATGTACGCCTCGACGACATCCTCCCCGACGGTCTCGTAGTCGCTCGAGCGCGGCAGTGCGGACACGTCGCCCGCGTCGGCGATGCGCTGGATGTGCGCGGCGATCTCGGCATCGGCGGGAGACACGATCTGCGAGCCCTCGTCGGCGCCGCCGAGGTACACCTTGTAGCCGTTGTCGTTCGGCGGGTTGTGGCTCGCGGTGACCATCACGCCGGCGTCCGCGCCGAGGTGGCGCACGGCGAACGCGAGCACGGGGGTCGGCAGCAGGCGAGGCAGCAGGATCGCCCGAAGGCCGGCGCCGGCGAACACCTCGGCCGAGTCCGTGGCGAACACCCGGGAGTTGCGACGGCCGTCATACCCGATGACGACCGCCGGCCGCCCGCCGGAGGACTTCTCGCGCAGGTAGGACGCGAAGCCCGCGGCGGCCTGCGCCACGAGCACCCGGTTCATCCGGTTGCTGCCGGCCCCCAGTTCTCCGCGCAGGCCCGCGGTGCCGAACGCCAGACGCGATCCGAATCGGTCGTCGAGCTCAGCTGCCGCGTGCTCGTCGCCGGCCGCGGAGCGCGTGATCAGGGAGGCGAGCTCGTCGCGGGTCTCGTGATCGGGATCCTGCCGCATCCAGGCGCGGGCCTGTGCCAGGCGGTCCTCGCTCACAGCGCCTCGACCACTCGGGCGAGGAGCGCCGAGATCACGGGCTCCGCCTCGCGGCCGGCTTCGATCACCTCGGTGTGACTGAGTGGCGTCTGCTGGATTCCGGCGGCGAGATTCGTGATCAGCGAGAAGCCGAGGATCTCCATGCCGGCCTCGCGTGCGGCGATGGCCTCGAGCGCCGTGGACATGCCGACGATGTCGCCGCCGATGCGCTTCGCCATCTGCACCTCCGCCGGGGTCTCGTAGTGCGGGCCCCGGAACTGCGTGTACACACCCTCGTCGAGGCTCGCGTCGACCGTGCGCGCGACATCGCGGAGTCGCTTCGAGTACAGATCGGTCAGATCGATGAACGTCGCCCCCTCGAGGGGGGAGTCGGCGGTCAGGTTGATGTGGTCGCTGATCAGCACGGGCTGGCCGGGGCTCCAGGTCTCCTGGATGCCGCCGGCGCCGTTCGTGAGCACCATGATCTTCGCGCCCGTGGCGGCGGCTGTGCGCACGGAGTGCACGACCCGACGGACACCGTGACCCTCGTAGTAGTGGGTGCGGGCGCCGATCACGAGGACGTGCCTGCCGCCGGGCGTGCGGATGCTGCGGAGAGTTCCGACGTGGCCCTCGAGTGCGGGCTTGGAGAAGCCGGTGACCTCGGTGGCGGGGATGCTCGCGACCGTCTCTCCGAGGAGATCGGCGGCTTTGCCCCACCCGCTGCCGAGTGTGAGGGCGATGTCGTGGTGCTCGACGCCGCTGAGCCGGGCGATGTCCGCGGCTGCGATGGCTGCGACCTCGAACGGGTTCGCAGCCGGGTCGTCGAGAGGGTTGCTGTGAGTCTCGGGCATGGATCCACTCTAGGAAGGTGGAAGGCTCCCCGCCAGGATTGCGGGAGAATGGATTCCATGTCTTCCACCACTTTCGAGCGCACCCAGCGCGTCGCCGTCCTCGGCGGCGGTCCCGGCGGTTATGAGGCGGCTCTGGCCGCTGCACAGCTCGGAGCCGAGGTGACCCTGGTGGAGCGAGTCGGCGTCGGCGGCTCCGCGGTCCTGACCGACGTCGTCCCGTCGAAGAGCCTGATAGCGACGGCCGATGCGGCCGTCGCGATCTCCGAGGCGAGCGACCTCGGCGTGCAGTTCTACGCCAAGGGAGAGAACGGCAAGCCGCTCAAGCCCGAGATCGCGATCAACCTGGCCGCGGTGAACAAGCGGCTCATCGCGCTCGCCGGCCAGCAGTCGGAGGACATGCGCTCGACGCTGCTCGAGGCCGGCGTGCGGATCCTCTCCGGCCACGGCAGGCTCGAGGGCCCGAACGCGATCGTCGTCTCGACCGGGCAGGGCGGCACCGACTTCGACCGCGTCGAGGCCGACACGATCGTCGTGGCGGTCGGCGCCTCGCCGCGGGAGCTGGACTCCGCGAAGCCCGACGGCACGCGCATCCTGACCTGGACCCAGCTGTACGACATGAAGCAGCTTCCCGAGCACCTCATCATCGTGGGCTCCGGCGTGACCGGCGCGGAGTTCGCCTCGGCCTACATGAACCTCGGCGCGAAGGTGACTCTCGTCTCCAGCCGTGACCAGGTGCTCCCCGGTGAGGACCAGGACGCCGCACGAGTGCTCGAGAAGGTGTTCAAGCGCGGCGGGATGCAGGTGCTCTCCAAGTCGCGTGCCGACAAGGTGGAGGTGACGAAGGAGGGCGTGACGGTCACCCTCTCCGACGGCCGCACCGTCGACGGCAGCCACTGCCTGATGGCCGTCGGCTCGA
Source organism: Microbacterium sp. SD291 (assembly GCF_017355365.1). Lineage (GTDB taxonomy): Bacteria > Actinomycetota > Actinomycetes > Actinomycetales > Microbacteriaceae > Microbacterium. The sequence continues at coordinate 56,975 of NZ_JADIJR010000017.1, forward strand.
TCCCGAACACCGCGGGCATCGGCCTCGCGGAGGCGGGCGTGGAACTCGACGAGACCGGGCACGTCCGGGTGAACCGCGTCGCGCGGACCTCGGTGCCCAACATCTACGCGGTCGGCGACTGCACGAACTTCTTCCCGCTGGCCTCGGTCGCCTCGATGCAGGGCCGCACGGCGGTGTTCCACGCGCTCGGCGACATCGTGATCCCGCTCGAGCTGATCAAGATCACCTCGAACATCTTCACCGCTCCGGAGATCGCGACCGTCGGGTACTCGGAGAAGGACGTGGAGGACGGCGTGGCCGACGGCCTCGTCTACAAGCTCCCGCTCGCCGCGAACCCGCGCGCGAAGATGATGGGCATCAAGGACGGCTTCGTCAAGCTGATCGCTCGCAAGGGCTCCGGCACGGTCATCGGCGGCGTGATCGTGGCGCCCAAGGCATCCGAGCTGATCTACCCGCTCGCGGTCGCGGTGGAGCGCCGGCTCACGGTCGACCAGGTCTCGCGGGTCTTCGCGGCCTACCCGTCGCTGTCCTCGAGCATCACGGACGCGTCGCGCGCGATGCACCTGGTGAACATCTCCTGACCGGCCCGCGAGACTTCGCAAATGTCACGTTTTCGGGCCGAATCGGTGACATTCGTGAAGTCTCGCGGGCTGGAGGCGGGGACTGTCAGCTGATGGTGAGCAGCTGGTGCCCGGCGGACACCGTCGCACCGGCATCCGCGCTGATGTTGCCGATCACGCCGTCCTTGTGCGCCTGCAGCGGCTGCTCCATCTTCATCGCCTCGAGGACGACGACCAGGTCGCCCTTGACGACCTGCTGGCCGTCTTCCACGGCGATCTTGACGACGGTCGCCTGCATCGGGGACTTCACGGCGTCGCCGGAGGCTCCGGCACTGACGGTGGTCGCGTGGCTGCGGCGGGACGGCGGCACGGCAGCGGGGCGTCCGGCGGTGCCGGCGGCGACGGCGACGCGATCCGGCAGGCTGACCTCGAGGCGCCTGCCGGCGACCTCGACGACGACAGTGTGACGGTTCTCCGCGGCGGCGGGGGACTCGAGCTCGCCGTCCCACGCGGGGATGTCGTTCTCGAACTCGGTCTCGATCCAGCGGGTGAAGATGCCGAACTCGCCGTTCTCGGCGGTGAAGGCCGGGTCGTTCACGACCTTGCGGTGGAACGGCAGCACGGTCGGCAGGCCGGCGACCTCGAACTCCTGGAGAGCGCGGCGCGAACGCTCCAGCGCCTCCGCGCGGTCCTTGCCCGTGACGATGATCTTCGCCAGCAGCGAGTCGAACGCGCCGGAGACGGAATCGCCTGCGGTGACGCCCGAGTCGAGACGGATGCCGGGGCCGCCGAACGTCTTGAAGACGTGGATCGGGCCGGGCTGCGGGAGGAACCCGCGACCGGGGTCCTCGCCGTTGATGCGGAACTCGATCGAGTGGCCCTGCGGCGTCGGGTCGTCGTAGTCGATGGTGCCGCCGGCCGCGATGCGGAACTGCTCGCGGACCAGGTCGATGCCGGTGACCTCTTCAGAGACGGGGTGCTCGACCTGGAGGCGGGTGTTGACCTCCAGGAACGAGACGGTGCCGTCCGCGCCGATCAGGAACTCGCAGGTGCCTGCGCCGACGTAGCCGACTTCCTTGAGGATCGCCTTGGAGGCGGAGTACAGCTGCGCGTTCTGCTCGTCCGTGAGGAACGGTGCCGGCGCCTCCTCGACGAGCTTCTGGTGGCGACGCTGCAGCGAGCAGTCGCGAGTGGAGATGACGACGACGTTGCCCTCGGCATCCGCCAGGCACTGGGTCTCGACGTGGCGCGGCTTGTCGAGGTACTTCTCGACGAAGCACTCGCCGCGGCCGAAGGCCGTGACGGCCTCCCTCGTCGCCGAGTCGAACAGCTCCGCCACCTCGTCGAGCTCGCGGGCGACCTTGAGGCCGCGACCCCCGCCGCCGTATGCGGCCTTGATCGCGATCGGCAGGCCGAACTCCTTCGCGAAGGCGATGACCTCGTCGGCACCCGCCACAGGTCCCGGGGTGCCGGGGGCGAGCGGGGCGCCGACCTTCTCTGCGACGTGACGCGCGGTGACCTTGTCGCCGAGCGCCTCGATGGCCTCAGGGGACGGGCCGATCCATGTCATCCCCGCGTCGATGACCGCGCGGGCGAACTCGGCGTTCTCCGCGAGGAATCCGTAGCCGGGGTGCACCGCGTCGGCGCCCGCACGACGGGCGATGGAGAGGATCTTGTCGATCTGCAGGTAAGTCGCAGCGCTCGTCGTCCCGTCGAGGGCGAACGCCTCGTCGGCGAGACGCGCGTGCATCGCATCCCGGTCCTGATCGGCGTAGACGGCGACCGAGGCGATCCCCGAGTCGCGTGCGGCGCGGATGATGCGGACGGCGATCTCGCCGCGGTTGGCGACGAGGACCTTGGCGATAGCAGGCATGGTTGCCAGCCTAGCGAGAAGGCCCCCGAACCATTTGACGACTCTCCACAAGAAAGAGCGAGAAACGTCGACGGGAGTCTACGACCACAGATCCGTCCACGTGACGCCCAGCTCGGCGGCCAGCCGGCGGACGGTGGAGAGCGACATTCCGACCACCGTGGAGGGGTCGCCGTCCACGCGGGTGATGAAGGCGCCGCCCAGGCTGTCGACCGTGAACGCCCCTGCGACGTGCAGCGGCTCGCCGGAGGCGACGTACGCCGCGATCTCGGCATCCGTGATGTCCTCGGCGAAGGTGACGGCCGCTTCCGCGACCGCGGTGGCCTCGACGGGATCCAGCCACCGACCGACCCGGAACGCCGAGTGGCCGGAGTGCAGGATGCCGGTGGCTCCGCGCATCTCATGCCAGCGTCTCGTGGCCTCCTCCGGCGTATAGGGCTTGCCGTAGACGCGGCCTCCGATCTCGAACATGGAGTCGCCTCCGATCACGAGTCCGTCGAAGTCGCCGCCGGCCGCGAGGCGGTGCGCGACGTCGGCCGCCTTCGCCCTCGCGAGCAGCAGCACGAGCTCGGCCGGTGCCAGTTCGGCGCCGCGGTCCGCGGCCGCGGCGGCGGCCACTGCGTCCTCGTCGACCTCGGGCGTCATCGTGAGCGGCTCGATGCCGGCCTGGCGAAGCAGCATCAGACGGGCGGGAGAAGTCGAGGCGAGGCAGACGCGCATGCTCTCCACAGTATCGCCGTCGCCGTATCCTCGAAGGATGACCTCCTCTCCAACCCTGCTCGATCTGGACATCACCGGCATCGCGCACGGCGGCACGTTCATCGCCCGTCACGAGGGGCGCGTCGTGTTCGTCTCGGACGCGATCCCGGGGGAGCGGGTGCGGGCGCGCCTCGTCGACTCTTCGACGGGCTCGGGGACCGAGTCTCCGATGGACTCCAAGAGCTTCTGGCGCGCGGAGACGGTGGAGGTGCTCGAGGCGTCACCGCACCGTCGCGCGCACATCTGGCCGGAGGCCGACGTGTCCCGTGACCCGGCGGATCGACCGGGCGGCGCCGATCTCGGTCACATCGACCTCGCGCACCAGCGGGTGCTCAAGCGCCAGGTGCTCGCCGAGGCGCTCGACCGCTTCGCGGGCCCCGGCCTCGAGGCCCCAGGCATCGAGGCCGTCGACTCCACAGACGGCACCGGATGGCGGACCAGGGTCACGCTGCACGTCGACGACGAGGGCGCGGTCGGACCCTACGCGGCGCGCAGCCACCACGTGGTCGCCGTCGAGTCGCACCCGCTCGCCCGTCCGGCCGTGGCCGACGCCGCACGCGCGCTGACCGGCGGGAAGGCGGGCCGCGTCGAACTAGTGGAGGCCGCAGACGGTCGCGTCCGCGTCATCCGGCACGAGGACGCCGCCGAACGCCCGGCGCGCGGCCACAGCCGCCGGCCGGCGCCGGAGGTGATCACCGAGGTGGTCGGGGATCGCCGGTTCCAGGTGGATGCCGGCGGCTTCTGGCAGGTGCATCCGCGTGCCGCGTCGGTGCTGGATGCCGCGGTGTACGGGCTTCTCGAGGACCACATCGACCCGGACTCGACGCATTACGACCTGTACGGCGGCGTCGGGCTGTTCGCGGCGACGCTCGCGGACCTCGGTGCCACGGACGTCGTCACCGTCGAGTCGAGCAGGCGAGCCACCGCGCACGCCCAGGCGAACCTCGCGCCGCTCGAGGTCAAGGCGGTCACCGCCCGGGTCGACCGCTACCTCGCAGGGCTTCCCTCAGGCGCGAGGGCGGGCGCAGTCGTGCTCGACCCGCCGCGTGCCGGAGCCGGTCGTGCGGTGGTCGACGCGCTGCATGCGCTCTCGCCGCAGGCCATCGCCTACGTCGCCTGCGACCCCGTCGCGCTCGCGCGCGACCTCGGGACGTTCCGGGCCGGCGGGTGGAAGGTCGCGCGGCTGCGAGGGTTCGATCTGTTCCCGCATTCGCATCACTTCGAGGTCGTCGCCCTTCTCACGCGATGACGATGGGCGGTCGGCCGCACGTGCGACTCAGTAGGCTGGGCGGATGAGCAGGGTCGCCCTCATCGATGATCACGAGTCCGTCCGTCTCGGGCTGGAAGCCGCATGCGCGCGCGACGGCGCCGAGACGGTGATCTTCTCGGGCAGCACGGTGGCGTCCTATCTCGAGTGGCGGGCATCCACCGGCGCCTCGCCCGCCGACGTCGTGGTGCTCGATCTCACCCTGGGCGACGGCACGACGGTCACCGAGAACGTCAACTCGATCGTCGCGGACGGCGCGAGCGTCGTCATCCACAGCGTCGCCGACCGGCCGGCGGCCGTGCGCGAGGCGCTCTCGGCCGGTGCGGCGGGCGTGGTGAGCAAGTCCTCCGCGCTCGACGACGTGCTCGACGCGATCCGCACCGTCGCACGCGGAGAAGCGCTCAACAACGTCGAATGGGCGAGTGCGGTCGACGGCGACCGCGACTTCGCCGACGCGCAGCTGTCCACGCGTGAGCGGGAGGTGCTGCGCCTGTATGCCACCGGCCTGCCGCTCAAGGCGGTGGCGGAGCGGCTCGGCGTGGCGTATTCCACGGCCAAGGAGAACATCTCCCGGATCCGCGTGAAGTACGTGAGCGTGGGCCGCACCGCTTCGACGAAGGTCGACCTCTTCCGGCGTGCTCTGGAAGACGGCATCGTCGCGGCGGACGGGACGCCGAGTGCCCGCTGACCCGCTCAGCATCCGCGAGGCCTGGAGCCGGATCCCCTCTCCGGGCAGCGCGGAGACCGGGTTCGAGCGCTTCACCGGCAAGCGCATGGAGCGCATCCTCGCCACCGTCGTCGCGATCGGCTCCGCCGTTCTCGGCGCGCAGGCGCTGATCGCCGCCCTCACCACGATGTCGCGGGCGGACGCGCCGCACCTCGCGATACTGCTCGTCGTCTACGTCCCGCTGGCCGCCATGCTGCTCGCGTGCCTTCTCGGCCGAGGAGTGCGCACCGCATCCGGCGTCTTCGCGATCGCCTATGTGCTCGCGCTCGCCGCCTGGCCGATCGTCGTCGACCCGACCAGCAGGGCCGCCGCGGATCAGCCATGGATCTTCTTCCTCGTGAACGTCGGAGTGGTGGCGGCGATGCTCGCCTTCCCGCTGCGGCTCCAGTTCGCCTGGGCCGTGGGAATGCCGTTCGTGTACGGCTACGTGCGCCTGGTGCAGGGGGAGTTCTCGCGGGAGTTCTGGGTCACCACGGCGTTCGACGTCTCCTTCACGCTGATCCTCGGCATCGTGATCATCTCGCTCGGCTGGATGTTCCGGTTCGTCGCGGCGGGCGTGGACGATGCGCGGGGTCGTGCCGTCGCGTCGTACGCGGCCGCGGCGGCTGCCGCCGCGGCCGAGGAGGAACGCGTGGCGATGTCGGCGCTCATGCACGACAGCGTGCTGGCGGCGCTGATCGCCGCGGAGCGGGCCGAGGGCGAACGCGCCAGGGACCTCGCCGTCGCGATGGCACGGGAGGCGCTCACGAGGCTCGCGAACACCGAGGCCGGCGTCGCCCAGGAGGGCAGCGACGAGCCCGTCGGCACCGCCCAGGTCGTGGTGGAGCTGCGGCGCGCGCTCTCCGAGCTCGGCGCGGACGCGCTCATCGAGGAGATCGGCGGAATCGGGCTCATCCCCGGACGCGCTGCCAGGGCGCTCGTGCTCGCCGCGCGTCAGGCGCTCGGGAACTCCGTCGCGCATGCCGGCGGACGCGGTCTGCACATCGTCGCGGAAGGGCGAGGGGATGAGGGCATCGTCGTCACGATCTCCGATACGGGGCCCGGGTTCGACCTCGACGCGATCGGTGCGGACAGGCTCGGCATCCGCGCGTCGATCTTCGCGAGGATGGCCGGTGTCGCCGGGACGGCCGAGATCGTCTCGGGGGAGCAGGGCACGACGGTGACTCTCGGGTGGGAGCGCTCATGAACAGGAGCGTCCGCAGCGTCGCCACGTCCCTCGCAGTGGGCTTCGCGATGTACTTCGCGGCCAGGGGCATCTGGTGGATCGAGCAGCCGACGGCTCCGCTGCTGATGGTGGCGGCGATCGCGCTCTACCTGATCGTCGTCAACGTCGCGATCCTCTGGGATTCCGCGGCATCCGCGCGGATGCCCCTCTGGGTGGCAGTCCTCGCCGTTGTCGCGAGCGCGGTGATCCCCGTCCACGTGACGCTGTCGCTGGACCCGGCGTCGCTCACCGCTCCCTTCGCCACGTGGTACATCGGAGCGCTGGGGGTGCTCGGCGTCGTCTGCATCGTGCGCCGGCGCTTCCTCGCGGGATGGCTGATACTCGTCGTCCTGGTGGTGTCGTCGTCGATCAGCCTCGGCTTCCTCTCGTCGCTCTCCCTCGGCCTCGTCGGCTCGATCATGTGGGTGGTGATCGCGCGGCTGCTGGTGATGTTCTGGGACAGGGCGATCCGCGACACCGAGCGGATGGCGGGGATCCAGCAGGCGGTCTCGGCGTGGCACCTGACCCAGCAGGTGCGGCAGCGGGAGCGCCGGCTGCGGACCCAGTTCGCGCTCGCCGTCGCGGGGCCGGTGCTCAGCCGCACGGTCGCGTCCCGCGGTGCGCTGGACCCGGACGAGCGGCTCGAGGCGAGGCTCGCCGAGGGGCGGCTGCGCGATGAGCTCCGCGGAGCGGACCTGCTGAACGATGCCGTCAGGGACGCGATCGACCACGCCCGCCGGCGCGGCGTGGTCGTGACGGTGTTCGACGAGGGCGGACTCGACGATGTCCCGGAGGAGCGCAGGGCGCAGATCAGAGACGAGCTCGCCGGCGTGCTCTGCGATGCGCGGGCCGACCGGCTGATCATCCGCGCCGCACGCGACGCCAGGGTCGCGGTGACCGTCGTCGGCCGGGCGGGAGCCGGGGTATCGAGCGACGACGACGCTGTCGACCTGTGGCATGAGATACCGCGTGAGGCCCCGGCCGAGGCAGCCGAGGCGCACTGACCCGAGTCCGACCCGGGCCCTGGCGTGAGCCGGAAGCGCGAGCGGAAGAGAGTGGGCGAGGGGCGGCGAAGCCGCCCGCCCCTCGCCATGCGGAACAGTTACCCGAAAACTGCCCGCTGGTGGCCGATCACCGTCTGTCTACCCTGGGACAGAGAGATCAGCCGAACGCGAAGCGTCTCACTTAGTCTCACGGTTCGTCGACACGTTGTCTGTAGGTATTTTGGGGGACACGGATTCCGAGTGCGATGCACCAGGATGGGACGATGGGTATGCGCCGCGGCACCAATCTTCCCCGCATGGGTGACTTCAACCAGTCCGTGATCCTCGAGACCATCCGCCGGTCCGGAGACGGACTGAGCCGCATCGAGCTCGTCGACGCCACCGGACTCTCGGCGCAGACGGTGACCAACATCACCCGCCGCCTTCTCGGCGACGGCTTCATCGCCGAGGCCGGCCGCACCATCAACGGACCAGGCAAGCCTCGGATCACGCTCCGGCTGGTCGCGGAGAGCCGCTTCTCGATCGGCGTGCACCTCGACCCCGCCGTGATCACGTTCGTCCTGCTGGACCTCGCCGGCAGCGTCGTGCGCCGGCGGGTCGTGCACACGCCGACGACCGATCCGCGGCACATCGTCGACACGATGGCGCAGAGTGTCGAGGAGCTGATCGTGGAGGCCGACGTCGATCGGGACCTCATCGCAGGCATCGGCCTCGCGGCCCCTGGGCCGCTCGATGCGGAGAAGGGGACGGTGATCGATCCGCCCAAGCTCCTCGGATGGCACCGCGTGCCCCTCCGGTCCGCGCTCGCCGAGGCGACCGGCTTCGAAGTCACGCTGGAGAAGGACACCACCGCCGCTGCGGTGGGGGAGCTGTGGACCGGCCAGGGCCCGGCGGACGAATCGTTCCTGTTCGTCTATCTCGGCACCGGCATCGGAGTCTCGATGGTGCGCGTGGGGGAGCCGGTCAGCGGCAGCACGCGGAACTTCGGTGAGATCGGCCACATCATCGTCGACCCGGAAGGCCCGCGCTGCCTGTGCGGCTCCCGCGGCTGCGTCGAGGTCGTCTGCACGCCGCAGGCGATCGTGGAACAGGCTGAGCGCGCGGGGGCGTTCCAGGACGGCAGCGGGGTGGCCGCCGGCGACGTCGAGGCGGTCGAGGCCAGGCTCACCGAGCTGTGCGAGCGCGCCGCCGCAGGCGAGGATGTCGCGGTCGACGTGCTGCGTCGTGCAGCGGGATATCTGACGATGCTGATCTCGGCCCTGACGAACGTGCTGGACGTGGACCGCGTGGTGCTCGGCGGGCCGTTCTGGGCGCGCCTGTCGGAGGTGTATCTCCAGGAGATCCCCACGCTCCTCGACGGCCGCAGCGCGACGCGGGCCGTTCGCACGCTGCCGGTCGACGGCACCGTGGTCGGAGACGACGTCGGCGCCGTGGGAGCGGGCTGCGTCGTGCTCGACTCCGTGCTGACCCCCCGTGCGTCGGCACTGCTCCTCGACGACTGAGATCGCAGAGGATTTTCCGAAACCTCTTGACACCAATATCTCTAATCGATGTAGTATTACTCGTACACCGGCCTGGGGTGATGCGCAGGAGACTATCCCGCATCAGTCGGTGGAGGTTGTCTGCGTGGTCCGTGGGCTGGGGGGCTCACGGATCTCGCAGACACATATCGCGCTCTCGGATTCGGCCCCGCATCGCGGCGAGTTCAGCCCGAGTAGCGTCCCCACGGGATGTCCCGCCTCAGCGGGCGTCGCAGCGCCCGTTGAGTGCGCATCCACGCCGACACATGCGGTTCCTCGGCGACGGCGTCAGCCGCCTCCCGGGCGTATGCGTCGCTGACCACCGCGATGAGGGCGGCGAGCTCCTCCTCGGTGGCCGTCCCGCGGACGATCTCGATCGCCGGCGGCCGATCGTCAGGCTGCTCGCTCACAGGGGGATGTTCCCGTGCTTCTTCGGCGGCAGCTCGGCGCGCTTGCCGCGCAGCGCACGCAGCGCCTTGGCGATCGAGACGCGGGTGTTCGCCGGCTCGATGATGCCGTCGATCTCGCCGCGCTCCGCCGCGAGGAACGGTGACGTCACGCTGTAGGTGTACTCGTTGGCGAGGCGCGTCCGGACGGCGGCGACGTCCTCGCCGGCCTCCTCCGCCTTCTTGATCTCACCGCGGTAGAGGATGTTGACGGCGCCCTGGCCGCCCATGACCGCGATCTCGGCCGTCGGCCACGCGAGGTTGACGTCGGCGCCGAGCTGCTTCGAGCCCATCACGATGTATGCGCCGCCGTAGGCCTTGCGCAGGATCACGGTGACCAGCGGAACGGTCGCCTCGGCGTACGCGTAGATCAGCTTCGCGCCGCGCCGGATCACGCCCGTCCACTCCTGGTCGGTGCCGGGGAGGTAGCCGGGCACGTCCACCAGCGTGACGATCGGGATGGAGAAGGCGTCGCAGAAGCGGACGAACCGGCTGGCCTTCTCGCCGGCCTCGATGTTCAGGGTGCCCGCCATCTGCGAGGGCTGGTTCGCGATGATGCCCACTGACCGACCCTCGACGCGGCCGAAGCCGATCACGATGTTCGGGGCGAACAGCGGCTGCACCTCGATGAAGTCTCCGCTGTCGACGACATGCTGGATCACGGTGTGCATGTCGTACGGCTGGTTGGCGGAGTCGGGGATGATCGTGTTCAGTATGCGATCGGCATCCGTCGTCTCCCACTCGAAGTCGCTCTCGTACCCGGGGATCTCGGCCATGTTGTTGTCCGGGAGGAAGCCGAGCAGGGTGCGCGCGTAGTCGATCGCGTCGTCCTCGTCCTCGGCGAGGTAGTGCGCGACGCCCGAGCGGGTGTTGTGGGTGAGCGCGCCGCCGAGCTCCTCCATGCCGACGTCCTCGCCGGTGACGGTCTTGATGACGTCGGGCCCGGTCACGAACATTTGGCTGGTCTTGTCGACCATGATCACGAAGTCGGTCAGCGCCGGGCCATAGACGGCGCCGCCGGCGGCCGGGCCCATGATGATCGAGATCTGCGGGATCACTCCGGACGAGCGTGTGTTCAGACGGAAGATCTCGCCGTACTTGCTGAGCGCGAGCACACCCTCCTGGATGCGTGCGCCGCCCGAGTCGAGGATGCCGATGATCGGGATGCCGTTGGTGAGGGCGAACTCCATGATCTTGATGATCTTGTCGCCGGAGACCTCGCCGAGGGAACCGCCGAAGGTCGTGAAGTCCTGCGAGTAGACCGCGACGGTGCGACCGTGGATCGTGCCGACGCCGGTCACGACGGAGTCGCCGTACGGGCGGTTGCGGTCCATCCCGAACGCCGTGGTGCGGTGGCGCACGTACTCGTCGAATTCGACGAAGCTGCCGGGGTCGACGAGCAGTTCGATGCGCTCCCGGGCGGTCATCTTGCCCTTGGCGTGCTGCTTCTCCTTCGCGACCGTCTCAGGATCGACAACGGCTTCGTTGTAGCGAGCGCGGAGGTCGGCGATGCGGCCGGCGGTGGTCAAGAGTTCGGGCGTATCCGTCACGGATTCCACACTAGCGTCGGCTCGGCTCGGTCCGTTGGATGCTCGGCACAACGGGTCGCCGGATCCTTTGGCCGCAGCCTCACCCCGCGGCGACGTGCGGCGAACTCCGGAGGGTCACACCACGAACCGCCACACGTACTCCAGTCCGTCGGTCTGACGGAACCAGGCGAGCGTGACCACCACCTCGTCGAGATCAGCGGCGCACAGGCAGAGCTCGATCTGCTCGGCGGGCAGCACCTGCCCCCACAGCTGAGTGCGGTCGCGGCCGGTGTCATCGTCGCGGAAGACCCGCACGAAGTCGGCGGCCTCCGCGCTGTGATTGACGACCACCGGGTGGGCGGAATCGTCGCGCAGCACGTGCCAGGGCACGCGATAGGCGACAGGCGGCGGAGTCTCGGCTGGGTCGATGGGGCGCAACATGGCGGTCACGCTAGGTGCGGCCGCCGACGCCCTGAGCCTGTCCCGGAGCGCGCCGGATGCCGCTGTGGAGAAGCGCTCAGATAACCGGATCTGTGGAGGGTGAGTCCGCGCCGATCCGCGTCGGCAGATCATGGTCGCCGGACTGCTCGAGTTCGCCGGCATCCGAAGTCCGCCTGCGACCCACCGAGGCGATCCGCCGACCGGCCCAGCTGACGCCGCGCGCAGCGGTCCCCGCGGCTCCCGCGACGGCGCCGCCCACGAACTGCGCGCCGTGCAGCATCCGCACCTCCAGCTTCTCGGCACCGTGCACCGGCTCGAGATCGAGCGGCAGATCGATCGGCGCGGCCCCGAACGCCCGGCGGGATGTGGTGAGCACCCGGCGGCCGAGGATGTGGTTGCCTGCCCCGCCGATCGCGGCTCCGACGCCGAACGGCAGCGCCTTGCCGAGGAACGACGCACCGCCGCGCGCGGCGAACTGCTTGACGAACATGCTCTTCAGCTGATCGACCATCGGTCCTACGGCGGCGCGTGGGAGCGACTTCGTGACCAGCTCACCCCAATACGACGACCTGCTCCCGCCGCGGCCGGTGACCTGGCCGGCGAGCTGGCTGACGAGATCGACGCCCTCCTTGCCGAGCATCAGCGTCATCACCAGGGCTCTCGCCCGATCCGGGCTGCCGACGGCGATCCCGTGCACCTCGGCGACCGACTGGCCGAACAGTGCCGTTGACTCGACGAAGCCGAGTGTCTCCACGCCCGAGAGCGCCAGAGTGACGCCGGTGCCGATCCCCGGGACCACCGCGGTGGCGCCGACCGCGGCGCCTCCCGTCGTCACGGCCGCGAGGTAGCGGCGCTCCAGGATCCGGATGATCTCGGCGGGCGTCGCGTCCGGATGACGCAGGCGGATGCTGCGGATGTGCGCGAGGACGAGCGGACGCTGGATCGCGAGGACCCGGTCGAGTCCGCGCACGACCACCGGATGCTCGTTCGATCCCACCGGCGGAACGCTCCTGTCCCACGGAGCGTCGTCCGGGAGCGAGTGGATCTTCTGCACCTTTTTCGCCATGCTTCCGATCCTAGGAACGGTTGCCGCGAAAACGCCGAAAGCCCGGCTCCACGGGGGAGCCGGGCTTTCGCATCAGAGTGGGATCAGACGAACTGGTTCGCCCGCTCGAGGTCCTCGGCGAAGTCGACCTCGACCGCGTACAGGTCGGAGACGTCCATCGGCTCGAGCAGCAGGCCGTCTTCGGCGATCGCGAGCTCGAGGCCTCGCTCGAAGTAGTCCTGGTCCTCGACGCGCTGCAGCTGGCGCATGAACGCCTTCTTGTGCGTGGCGGAGATGTAGTTGATGCCGACAGCCTCGCCGAGACCGCCCTTGACGGTCTTCGACAGCTCCTTGATGAAGCCCTCGGCCGTGACCGTGTACTTCACCTCCTCGTCGCTGACCTTGGAGGTGTTGACGGTCACGAACGACTGGTCGCGCTCGATGTACTCGACGGCGCGGCCGAGGATCATCGGGTCGAACACGACGTCGCCGTTCATCCAGAGCACGCCGCCCTTGCCGGTCGCGCCGAGGGCGCGCAGCAGGCTCTTCGAGGTGTTCGTCTCGTCGTAGCGCTCGTTGTGGACGTAGTTGACGTTCGGGAATGCCTCGATGATGGTCTCGGCGCGGTAGCCCACCACCGTGGTGATACGGGCGTCGGAGCCGAAGGCGGCACGGATGTTGTCGTGCTGCTGCCGCATGATCGTGCGGCCGTCGCTCAGCTCGGTGAGCGGCTTCGGCAGGGCACGGCCCAGGCGCGAGCCCATTCCGGCTGCGAGGATGACGGTCTGAAGAGTCACGAGAGCTCCTAAAGGAAGTTGTGTTCACGGTCGGTTCACCGACCAGACACTTCGTCGTGCCGAGATTCATGGTAGCGATCGAGCCTGGGAACCCCCGGGGGTTCCCGACCCCGTTGCCATTTCGTGATCGAGTACACACCGAACACTCAGATTCACCGGGCGCACGATGCGGCGAGCAGCCGCGGCTTCTCTCCTGTGATGAGAATACTGCGTCGCGCCACAGAGAAGACGTGACCTCATTGATACCTTAGGACGGTGACTGCTTCCCCCGACGACCGCACCGAAGAGGCGGCTGACGCCGCCACCGCGCCCGCGAGGAAGACGCCCGCGAGGAAGACGCCCGCGAACACGCCCCCCGCGAAGAAGGCTCCTGCGAAGAAGCCTGCCGCCAAGGCGGCGCCTGCACGGAAGCCCCCGGCGACGAAGACGCCCACCAAGACTGCGGCCGAGAAGGCCGCAGCGAATGCCGAGGCGGTCGCTGAGCCGCGACCCAGGGCGGATACCGGTGCATCAGCGCCGAAGCGGACGACGGCCGCCGCGCGCGCGGCGGCCGCGAAGAACTCGGCGGCGCGCACGCCGGCGGCGAGGGCAGCGACCGGGGCGAGGGCCGGGACAGCCAGGAGCACCGCCGCGAAGACCGCTGCGGCCAGGGCCGCGGCGGAGAAGACCGCTGCGGCGAAGTCGGAGGCGCGTACGGCGTCCGCCCGCACCGCCGCGGCCAGGACATCGGCGGCCAAGACCGCCGCCGCAAGGAACGCGGCGGCGAAGGAGGCTGCGGCCAAGGCGAAGGCGGCCGAGGTGGAGAAGGCGGCCGAGGAGCCGGAGATCGCAGAGAACCCTGAGGTCGACGACGCGTTCGAGCTCGTCGCTCTCGGCTCCGACCTCGACGTCGGGACGGCGGAAGCGGCTCCAGTGAAGGGCGAGTCTCCAGTGACGCACGAGGAGGAGGCCCCCGAGGAGCCTTCGCCTGCAGAGCTCTCGCCTGTGGAGGAAGAGGCATCCGAGACCACGATCGTCGACGAATCGTCGGCGGCGTCCGCCGTCGACGACGTGACGCCGCCGGTCGTCGCTCTCCCCGCAGACGCGGCGACCGATTCGGGTGCCGCCGAGGACGTGGTCAGGGATGTTCCCGCGGCGTCCGCGACGGAGGCGATCCGCATCCGGGGTCTCGTCAAGAGCTTCGGCGACAACATCGCGGTGAACGGCGTCGACCTCACGGTTCCGGCAGGCTCCTTCTACGGCATCGTCGGTCCCAACGGCGCCGGCAAGACCACGACCCTGTCGATCGTCGCTGGTCTGCTCCGCCCCGATGCGGGGAGCGTCGTGATCTGCGGGGTCGATCAGGCGGCGAATCCTCTCGCAGCCAAACGGCTGATGGGCGTGCTGCCGGACAGGCTCCGCACCTTCGACCGCCTCACCGGCCGTCAGCTGCTCTTCTACTACGGGCTGCTGCGGGGACTCGCGTCCGACGTCATCGAGAAGCGGGTGAGCGACCTCGCCAGGGCGTTCGATCTCGGTGACGCGCTCAGCCGCGTGGTCTCCGACTACTCGGCCGGGATGACGAAGAAGATCATGCTCGCGGGTGCGCTGATCCACTCGCCGCGCGTGCTGGTGCTCGACGAGCCGTTCGAGTCCGTCGATCCGGTCTCCTCCGCAGTCATCCTCGACATCCTGCGCGCCTATGTCGCCCACGGCGGCACCGTGATCCTCTCCAGCCACGGCATGGACCTGGTGGAGCGGGTGTGCTCCCGCGTCGCGATCATCGTGGGCGGTGACGTCCTGGCCGAGGGGACGATCGATGAGGTGCGGGCGGGGCAGACGCTCGAAGCGCGTTTCGTCGAGCTCTCCGGCGGCATCGGCGAAGTGGAGGGGCTCGAGTGGCTGCACACGTTCTCCGACTGAGGGCGACGCTCCTGCTCGGATCGCTCCGAGGCGAACGCCGGGCGAGGACCCTCGTGATGCTCGTCATCGTCGCGGTCCTCACCGCCGCGGTCTGCATCGCGATCCTCAGCATGGCCGACGCTCCCGTCCCCGTCGCGCGCACCGTCACGGTGCTCGGCAGCGCTGCGGTGCTGGTCGGCTTCCTGATCGGGCCGATCCTCGTCGGCGCGGTCGACCAGCTCGACCCCCGGCGATTCGCCGTGTTCGGCGTCGACGAGCGGCAGATGCCGTGGATCCTCACCCTCGCCGCGTTCGTCAGCCTGCCGAGCCTGGCGCTTCTCGCCGTCAGCGTCTGCGTGTGCGTCGTCGCGATCAGGCTCGGCGCGGCGTGGCCGGCGGCGGTGCTGATGGGCGTGCTCAGCCTCGTCTGCACGATGCTCACCGCCCGCATCGGCATGGCGGTCAATGCGCTCCTCCTTCCGGAGCGGCGCTCGCGAGAGCTCACCGCGCTCTTCGCCCTCGCGCTGGTCGTGGTGGCCTTCCCGGTGGCGGTGTTCCTCGCCTCGCTCAAATGGGACGGACACGTGCCGGCGGCCGTCGCGTCGATCACCGCCACGGTCGGTCTCACGCCGCTTGCGGCCGGCCCGGGCTTCCTCTTCGCAGTCGCCGCAGACGACGCGGCAGGCGCGTGGATCAGCGGCACCATCGCCGTGATCACGGCGGGGGCGCTCTGGATGCTGTGGAGCTGGCTGGTCCAGCGGCTCCTCACGACGACCGAACGTCCCGTGGCCTCGCGTGAGCGCACCGGTCTCGGCTGGTTCGGGCTGATGCCCTCGAACGCCTTCGGTGCGATCGCGGCGCGCAGCCTCGTGTACTGGCTCCGCGACCGCCGCTACATCATGAACCTCATCGTGGTGCCGGTGGCCGGTGTCCTCACGGTGTTCCCGCTGCTGGTCGCGGGTGTGCCGCTCGAGATCGCGGCTCTCGTCCCGGTGCCGGTGATGGCGCTGTTCTTCGGTTGGCTGCCGCACAACGACGTGGCGTACGACTCGACCGCCCTGTGGACTCATGTGGCGAGCGGCGTGCGCGGCGTGCCCGACCGGCTCGGTCGTCTCGTGCCGGTCGTGCTCGTGGCGGTTCCCGTCCTCGCGATCGCGGTGCCGCTCACCCTGCTCTGGATCGACGACTGGCGCCTGCTCCTCCCGCTCACCGGGGTCGCGGCGAGCCTCCTGCTCTCGGCGCTGGGTCTCTCCAGCATCGTCTCGGTCGTGGCGCCGTACGCGGTCTCCCGCCCGGGGGACAGCCCGTTCCAGCAGCCTCAGCGGCCGACGTCCCGCGGCGTCTACGGACCGGCTGCGGCCTTCCTCGGAGCGATCGTCGTCAGTATCCCGACGATCTGGCTCTTCGTCCTGACCGCCCTCGAGGGATCGCAGTACGCCCCGGCCACGCTGTGGGCCGGGATCGCGACGGGAGCGGGAGTCGCGGCGGTCGGAGTGGCGATCGGCGGACGCATCTTCGAGCGCGGAGGCGAACGGCTGATGGAGTTCGTCGAGACCGCATGAGTCCCGCCCCGTAGGGGCTCCGACGCGACTAGAATCACGGGATGAGTACTCCGCTGGACAGCCCCGATCAGGGCGGCGTGGCAACGCTTGATCGCGAACTGGAAGAGCTCCTCCGCGAGGAGAACCTCGAACCGGGTGACCACGAGCGCTTCTCGCATTATGTGAAGAAGGACAAGATCCTGGAATCCGCGATCACCGGCAAGCCGGTGCGCGCGCTGTGCGGCAAGAAGTGGACGCCGGGCCGTGACCCGGAGAAGTTCCCGATCTGCCCCACCTGCAAGGAGATCTACGAGTCGATGGTCGGCTGACCCTTCGACAGGCTCAGGGACCCAAGGGGTTCACTGTGCCTCGACGTACTCCGTCGGGATCGCCGGGTCCGACTTGCTGAGCGCCAGCGCCCGCACCGGGAGCTCCTCGCGCACTCGCATGTGGTGCGCCCGAGCGGATGCCGTCCCCTCGACGCCCTCGAACGAGGTGTCGATCTCGCCGGCCTCGACGAACGTGACCTGCAGCGGGCGGCCTTCCGGATGCTCGGACGGCGTGTCGATCTCCTCGAAGCCGTCGGAGACGACGATGACCTCGGCGGACGCGACGCCGTCGGAGAGGTGGCGGAAGGCGGCCTTGCGCCCGCCGTGGGACGCCTTGTCGGCGGATGCCTTGGCCACCCCGATCCACGCGCCGGCCGAGTCCTGCCTGGCGACGAGCTTGTAGACCATGCTCGCGGTCGGGTAGCCGGATCCGGTCACCACCGACGTGCCGACGCCGTAGGCGTCGACGGGTGACGCCGCGAGGGCGGCGATGGCGTACTCGTCGAGATCGCTCGTGACGGTGATCCGGGTGCCAGTGGCACCCAGCTCGTCGAGCTGGATGCGGACTTCGGCCGCGACGATCGGAAGATCGCCGGAGTCGAGGCGCACCCCGCCCAGTCCGGTGCCGGCGACGCGGATCGCCGTCTCGACGCCCTTTCGGATGTCGTAGGTGTCGACGAGCAGCGTCGTCTCGGCGCCGAGGCTCTCGATCTGGGCGCGGAAGGCGTCCTCCTCGGTGTCGTGGAGCAGCGTCCACGAGTGCGCGGCGGTGCCCATCGTGGGGATGCCCCACGTCCGCCCTGCCTCGAGGTTGCTCGTCGAGCCGAAGCCGGCGATGTACGCCGCACGCGCAGCGGCGACGGCCGACCGCTCGGCGGCGCGGCGCGAGCCCATCTCGGCCAGCGGGCGCTCGCCTGCCGCGATGCTCATCCGCGATGCCGCGGTCGCGACGGCGGAGTCGTGGTTGAGCACGCTCAGAGCGAGGGTCTCCAGCACGACCGCGTCGGCGAACGTGCCCTCGACCGTGAGGATGGGGGAGCCGGGGAAGTACAGCTCGCCCTCGCGGTAGCCGCGGATCGAGCCGGTGAAACGGTACTTCTCGAGATAGGCGAGGGTCGCGGCATCCACGATGCGTCCGTCGTGGAGGTAGCGCAGCTCGTCGTCGCCGAACCGGAACTCCCGCAGGAGGGCGAGCAGGCGCCCTGTTCCCGCGACGACGCCGAATCGGCGTCCTCCGGAGAGGCGGCGGGAGAACAGCTCGAACACGCTGGGACGGGATGCGGTCCCGTCCCGGAGGGCGGCCGCGAGCATCGTCAGCTCGTAGCGGTCGGTCAGGAGCGCCGTCGACGTCGTCATGCGCTCAGCTTAGTGACGGGTGCAGGATGCCTGGCGCACCCGTGCCGGGCCGCCTCCGAGCCCGCCTGCGGGTAGGCTGGGGAGTCATGAACGACGCCCCGATCGGAATCTTCGACTCCGGTGTCGGCGGGCTCACGGTGGCCAGGGCCATCCATGCCCAGCTGCCCCGTGAATCGTTCGTCTACATCGGCGACACGGCGCACTCGCCCTACGGGCCGAAGCCGATCGCCGACGTCCGGCGCTACTCGCTCGAGGTGCTCGACGCACTCGTCGATCAGGGCGTGAAGATGCTCGTGATCGCCTGCAACACGGCATCCGCCGCCATGCTCCGTGACGCGCGCGAGCGCTACGACGTCCCCGTGGTCGAGGTCATCGGCCCCGCCGTGCGCCGTGCCGTCTCGACCACCCGCAACGGCCGGGTCGGCGTGATCGGCACCGTCGGGACCATCGGGTCCCGCGCGTATCAGGACATGCTCGAGGTGAACGAGCGTCTCCGGGTGTTCACGGCGGCGTGCCCGCGGTTCGTCGAGTTCGTGGAGGCGGGGATCACCGGCACCCCCGAGGTACTCGCCGTGGCCGAGGAGTATCTGGCCCCGCTTCGCGCCGCCGACGTCGACACCCTGGTGCTCGGCTGCACCCACTACCCGTTCCTGCGCGGGGCGATCAGCTACGTGATGGGCGAGGGCGTCACCCTCGTCTCGAGCGACGACGAGACCGCGGGAGACGTGTACCGTCAGCTCGTCCGAGGCGATCTGCTCGCCTCTGCGGACGCCACCGCGACCTACGTCTACGAGGCGACGGGCGCGTCGACCGCCGAGTTCGCCGCTCTCGCCAACCGTCTGATGGGCGCCGAGGTCCGCGACGTGCAGCTCGTGCAGACCGGCGTCATCGACCTCCCGGCATCCGTCTCCGAACCGCGCTGAGCGCTCACCGACCCCAACCGAAGGAAGCCCATGACCAGCATCGTCCGCGCCGACGGCCGCGCCACAGATCAGCTCCGCGAGATCACCATCGAGCGCGGCTGGAGCGCGCATGCCGAAGGGTCCGCGCTGATCAGCTTCGGCGGCACCAAGGTGCTGTGCACCGCGTCCTTCACCAACGGCGTGCCCCGGTGGCTCACCGGCAAGGGCAAGGGCTGGGTCACGGCCGAGTACTCGATGCTGCCGCGCGCCACGAACAGCCGCAACGACCGCGAGAGCGTGAAGGGCCGCATCGGCGGGCGCACGCACGAGATCTCCCGCCTGATCGGGCGTGCCCTCCGCGCGGTCGTCGACACCAAGGCGCTCGGTGAGAACACCATCGTGATCGACTGCGACGTCCTGCAGGCTGACGGCGGCACCCGCACGGCGGCCATCACCGGTGCATATGTCGCTCTCGCCGACGCGATCGAGTGGGGCCGGGAGAAGAAGTTCATCGGCAGGAACTCCACCCCGCTGCTCGATTCGGTGGCCGCGATCTCGGTCGGCATCATCGACGGCGAGCCCATGCTCGATCTGGCATATGTCGAGGACGTCCGCGCCGAGACCGACATGAACATCGTGGTGACCGGGCGCGGGCTGTTCGTCGAGGTGCAGGGCACCGCCGAGGGCGCACCGTTCGACAAGCGCGAGCTAGA
>NZ_JADIJR010000018.1 GCF_017355365.1 Microbacterium sp. SD291
GTGTACGCCTCTGCGATGACACGTGGTGTGATGTCGGTGACGGGGGTGATTCCGAACTTCGGGATCAGGATGCTGTGAGCGATCCTCTTCCCTTCGGTGAACCACCCTCGTGAGATCTCTTCCTGCGCGAGGAGCAGCTCTGAGTGCTTGAGCCATTTCGCGACGACGGAGGAGAACGCCGCATCGTCCGTGTCGCCGTGGGTGTCGCTCTCGGGCGAGGTCTCCTGGAACAGTCTGGGGAAGCGCCCGTTGAGTTCGCGTTTGCCGGGCGGCCTCGGATGCGGCACGCGTTTGAGTGCGCTTGCGCACGCCGTCGAAGCGGCAGTACTCCTGCCGGATGCGTATACGTCCATCAGCGAGCGCGTGGACTTGGAAGTCTCCACGCTCGCCCGGGCTCAGTGAGACACGAGGCATCAGGCGGCTTCGAGCTTATGGAGCCACTCGAGCACCGCCCGCTTGTTCCATCGCAGGTGCTTCCCGAGCTTGAACGGCTTCGGGCCGGAGCCGATCTTCTGCCAGTAGTAGATCGTCTGCTTCGGCACCTGAAGGTAGTTGCTCAGCTCGTCGATCGTAAGCAGGTCCGGCAGATCGGTTACGTGCCGACCGTCAGCCAGATCGTCGGTCAGGGTCGTACTGGGGGTGGTTTCCGTCGTCATGGCCACCACATACCCAGTTTTCGGTCGTTGGTGATTGGCGACCGTTTCCGGTGATCGAGTGGTGTTGAAAAAGGGTGCAAAAAGGGTACTGGCCCCTATTTCGGCCTCGTCTACTGGATCATGAAACACGAAAAACCCCTGGTCACCCAAGGGTTTTCACGTGGACCTGAGGGGATTCGAACCCCTGACCCCCTGCATGCCATGCAGGTGCGCTACCAGCTGCGCCACAGGCCCAGATGCTTCCCCGGACCGGCCGGGGCAACTTGAAAAGAGTACTACAGGAATCTGCACGAGCACCAATCGAGCCGCGAGACCCGGGCGCGTCGGGGATGCTCTTCCCCCCAGCCGGAACAACGCCGCGGGCTCGCGCGTTCCACTTCAGCGTGAGCATCCTCGACAGCATCGTGATCGGCGCAGGGCAGGCGGGCCTGTCGGCCTCGTACCACCTGACCCGGCTGGGCATCACCCACGTGGTGCTCGACTCCGATGCCGAACCGGGCGGCGCCTGGCGGCATCGCTGGGATGCGCTCACGATGCGGGACGTGCACGGAGTGGCCGAGCTCCCCGGTGAGGCTCCACCGCCCCGTGACGAACAGCGTGCGAACGTCGCCGTCCCGGCGTACTTCGCCGCCTACGAGCGCACGCACGGACTCCCCGTCGTCCGCCCTGTGCGGGTCGACCGTGTCGACGATGAGGACGGCATCCTCGTCGTGCGCGCAGGGCATCGCGAATGGCGCGCCCGCACCCTCGTGAACGCGACCGGCACCTGGACCCAGCCGTTCCTGCCCCACTACCCGGGGATGGAGACGTTCCTCGGCGAGCAGCTGCACACGGTGGAGTATCCGGGGCCGGAGCATTTCGCGGGCAAGCGCGTGCTCGTGGTCGGCGGCGGTGCGTCCGCGGTGCAGTTTCTGGGCGCGCTCGCCCCGCTCACGGACACGCTGTGGGCGACTCGGCGGGAGCCGATCTGGCGTGATGACGACTTCACGCCGGAGGCCGGCGCCGCGGCGGTGGCCCTCGTCGAGCAGCGGGTCGCCGCAGGGCTCCCGCCGCAGAGCGTGGTCAGCGTCACCGGCCTCATGCTGCGCCCACAGGAGCAGGAGGCCGAGAGGCTCGGCGTGTATGCGGCGAGGCGGCCGATGTTCGACCGCATCGAACCCGACGGCGTCCGATGGGCCGACGGCTCCTTCGAGCGCGTCGACGTGATCCTGTGGGCGACCGGCTTCCGGCCGGCCATCGGGCATCTCGCACCGTTGCATCTGCGCAGCGCCGCCGGCGGCATCCAGCTCGATCGCCACGGCCGGGGCACGACCTCCGTCGCCGACCCGCGCATCCAGCTCGTCGGCTACGGTCCCTCCGCCAGCACGATCGGGGCCAACAGGGCGGGCAGGTCGGCTGCGAAGGGCGTGCAGCGGATGCTGGCCGCCGAACTCGCCGCCATGGGGTGAGCGTCCGGAAGTCGTGTTCGGTAGGGGAGCCGCGTCACTACGCTGTGAGCATGATCCGCATCGCCCTCCTGGTCGTCTGGCTGCTCCTCTCGGCGTGGCTCGTCATCTGGACCGGCGAGGGACTGTTCGGCAGGAACCAGCGGGACTCGATCCTCCCGTTCGGCGGCGGGCTCGGCGGGCCGATCATGATCGGCGTCGCCTGGGGCCTGATCCTCACCTTCGGCGGCACCATGTCGGGACTCGGCCGCCGGCGGAAGGTGCGCGGCGATGCGCAGATCGGCGTGGGGCGCATCGTGGAGGTCTCCCGGACCGGCCTGACCGTGAACGACGTGCCGCAGTACGACCTGTTCATCCGGGTGACCCCGCGTGCCGGTGACGAGTTCGTCGGCCAGCTGCGGATGCTGGTGGATGCAGCGGAGGTCGCAGCCCCTCAGCCCGGCCTTCCGGTGCCGGTGCGCTACAGCCTCACGGATCAGGACACCGTGGAGCTGGCGGATATCACGGACCCCGTCGTGCGCGATGCGATGCTGCAGTGGCGCATCGAGCGCGGCCTGATCGATCCGACGCAGGTCCGTGCCCGCACCACCGGCATGCAGATTCCGGCATCCGTGCTGGACGTCAGGCCGACCGGGCGCCGCAGGGAAGGGCAGAGCGAGCTCGCACTGAGGGTGCTGATGGCGCCGGACGGTGCATCGACCTGGGAGGCGGAGACCACCGTGTTCGTGTTCCCGGAGGCGATCTCCCGGCTGCAGGTCGGGTCTCCCGTCTGGGCCTTCTACCGGCGTGAGGATCCGCACACCGTCGCGGTGACGATCGAGCAGGAGGCGGGCCGATGAATCCTCTCGACACCCTGATCTGGCTGGTGAACTTCCCGGCCTCGCGTGGCTACGCGATGGTCTTCATCGCCGGCTTCTCGATCCTCGGCCTGTTCGCGATGTCGCTGTCGGGTGCGACACCGGATGCCGCGCTGCGCCGCATCCGGGAGCGGGAGGGGCTGCTGCGTCCGGAGGACGCGCCGCGCGGCGTGATCGGCAGGAGCGTCCTGCGATACGTGTTCCGCGTTCTCGCGGTGCTCATGCTGGCGAACCTCGCGATCGGCATCCTGAGCCTCACAGGCGTCCCGGTGACGCGGGCGTACATCCATGAGCACGGCCAGCCGACCACGGCGACGCGCGACGGCGACTGGGTGACCTTCACGACGAGCACCGGAGTCGAGTACACGCTGGAGAGCGACTTCTTCACCCCTGCGGTGTACCCGGATCGCGATGCGTTCATCTCCTCCGGCGACCAGGTCGTCGTGCGGTACCTGCCAGGCCACCCGCAGGCGTTCGTCATCGACAGCACGCAGACGCCGCGCTGAGCGCCCAGCCGCGTGCCCGGAGGGGCGCGTAGGGTGAAGACATGTCGCGCATCATCGTCTTCGGCGGCCATGGCCGCATCGCCCTGCTGCTCGCACCGCTGCTGACCGCCCGCGGAGACGAGGTCACCGCCGTGATCCGCAACCCCGCGCACGGCGCCGAGGTCGAGCAGGGCGGCGCGCACGCCCTCGTCGCCGATGTGGAGAGCCTCGACACGGATTCCCTCGCCGAGATCATCCGCGGACACGATGCGGTCGTGTGGTCGGCCGGCGCCGGAGGGGGCGAGGCCTCCCGGACATACGCGGTCGATCGCGACGCCGCGATCCGCACGATGGATGCCGCCGGGAGCGCCGGCGTCCGCCGCTATCTGATGGTCTCCTGGATCGGGTCGAAGGCCGACCACGGCGTGCAGCCGGATGCCGACTTCTTCCCGTACGCGGACGCGAAGTGGGCGGCGGACGAATACCTGCGGGCGAGCGGCCTCGACTACACCGTGCTCGGACCGGGAACTCTCACCTTCGACGAGCCGACCGGCCTCATCGAACTCGACGCACCGGGTCGCGGCGCCGTCTCCCGCGCGGATGTCGCGGCCGTGATCGCCGCCGCTCTCGTGCAGCCGGCCACCGTCGGGCGGACGATCCGCTTCGGCAACGGCACGTCAGGCGCAGCGGAGACAGGCACCGCCGAGTCGAACACCGCCGACTCGCACACCGCCGAGCCGATCGAGACCGCTCTCGCGTGAGCACCGGCACCCGGGTCATCGGCGCCATCGCCGCGCTGGTGATCGCCGCACTCGCCGCCGGCTGTGCACCCGAGCCGGGCGGCGCCTCGTCGACCGTGCGACCGCGGCAGGTCCCGGCTCCCTCGCCGTGGCCGACCGCTGACCCGGCGGCCGACCTCGTCCGCACGATGAGCACGGCCGAGCGGGCCGCGAGCATCGTGATGGGGCACATCCCCGGCACGGATCCGGACGCGCTGCGTGCGTACATGGCGCAAGGGCTCGGCGGCTTCATCCTGATGGGTGCGAACATCCCCGCGACGGAGCCGGAGCTGCAGGCCCTCACGACGGCGCTCGCAGTGGACTCCGCCCTGCCGCCGCTGATCGCCGTCGACCAGGAGGGCGGGCTCGTCTCCCGGCTGCACGACGACGTGTTCGCGGCATCCGACACGCTGAAGTCTCTTCCGGTCGCCGCCACGACCACAGCCTTCTCCGCGCGTGCAGAGCTCGTCGCGCGCGCCGGCATCACCGTGAACTTCGGCACGGTCGCCGACGTCACGGCCGACCCTGGGTCGTTCATCCACGGGCGGGCGCTCGGCGTCGATCCGGCGAGCGCCGCGGATCGGGTCGCCGCGGCCACGACGGCGCAGGAGCCGTATGTCGCCTCGACCCTCAAGCACTTCCCCGGGCACGGGGCGGCCGCAGGGGATTCCCATCACGCGATACCCCGCACGGAGCTGACTCTCGAGGACTGGCGCGGGGCGGATGCCGTGCCCTTCGCCGCGGGCATCGACGCGGGCGCCCGCCTGCTGATGTTCGGCCACCTGTCGTATCCCGCCATCGACGCCGCGCCGGCTTCGCTGTCGCCCGCCTGGTACGAGATCGCCCGGGAGGAGCTCGGCTTCGAGGGGGTGGCCGTCACGGACGATCTAGGGATGCTGCAGTCGTCGGGGAATCCCGCCTACGCCGATCCCGTCGCGGTGGCGATCGCCGCGGTGGCGGCCGGAAGCGACCTGGTCCTGATGATCGCGGGATCCACATCCGACACGGCGGGGCAGATCGTGGACGGCCTCGTGGCGGCGGCCGAATCCGGCGCACTGCCGGAGGAGCGCCTCGAAGAGGCCGCGCTGCGCGTGATGCGGCTGCGCCTCGACCTCAGCTGACCAGCCAGGCGTCGAGCAGGCGGCTCCGGATGACCGCACCGCGCTCGGCGAAGGCGCGCTGCCGGCGCACGTACTCCGCCTTGCCCTCTGCCGTCTCGATCGGCACCGGCACGACATCCCACGCGGCCAGATCGTAGGGGGCCGCCTCCATGTCGAGCAGCCTGATGTCGCGCGCCAGCTCGAATGCGTCCAGCAGCAGCTCGCCGGGAACCAGCGGCCCGAGCTTCATCGCCCACTTGTACAGATCCATGCCCGCGTGCAGGCAGCCAGGCTGCTCGAACAGGGGCTGCTCGTCGCGGCTGAGCGGCCTGCGGTTGCGCGGCACCGCTTCGGGGGTGAAGAAGCGGAACGCGTCGAAGTGCGTGCAGCGCAGGTCGTTGCTCTCCACGACCACGTCGGTGCCCGCCTGTCCGAGTCGCAGCGGCACCGGATGCCGGTGCTCATCCGCCCGGTACACCATCGCCCACTCGTGCAGCCCGAAGCAGCCGAACTGACCGGGGCGCGATGCTGTGCGGCGCAGCATCCGCTCGACGAGTCCGGCGAGATCCGGCTTCTCCTTTGCGAACGCGACGGCATCCGGCGTCGCGCCGTCGGCCGTCGCGCCGGGGGAGTACCAGCGCCAGGAACGACGCTCGGCGGCATCCTCGAGCTCGACGCCGGCGCCCGGATGCCAGCGGGCGAGCTGCGCCGGCTTGTACGAGTAGTACGTGAACAGGAAGTCCCAGACCGGATGTCGCTCCCCCCGCGCCGCGCGTGCGCGGTGCTCCGCGGTCAGCGACTCCGCGCGCTCCCGGTGCTCCTCGGCGCGCGCGCTCCACTGCGCGCGCGGCAGGAGGGAGCGGATGGGAGGCACCACTCGAGGATAGACGTCCAGTCGCCTCTCGGGCGCCAGGCGTAGAATCGGCGCATTCGGCCCCCGACCGGAGCGATACGCCATGCCCTCTCCTGCATCCGATACCCCGACCCCCGTGTTCGTCGACCCTCGCGGTCGACGTCGTCACTGGGCGGTGCTCGCGGCCTGGACGGGCTCCGCGCTCGCCGGAGCCTACCTCGTGCTCGTCGCCAGCGCCCTCCTCGGCGGACCCACCATCGACGCGCCCTTCCTGCCGTCCCCGGTGACCGCGGTCGGCCCCGCGCAGGAGACCACCTCGCTGGTCGTGACGCCGTCTGCCCCTGAGCCTGCCGACGAGGATCCGGAACCGGTCGCCGACGTCTCCGAGACGAGCCACGACGTCCCCGTCGAGGCCGTCGAGACGGTCACCCCCGCGCAGGCGACGGTCCCCGTCGTTCCCGTGACCGGAGACGTCGCTCCCGGCCAGTCCGAGAACGCCGCAGCCACCGGCGCGGAGCACCGGGCGACGCCGGAGCCCGGCGGTCCGGAGCGGCCTCAGCCGTGAGCCAGGTGCCGCTCACGCGTAAGGCGGCCCGGTACGACGCGCGAACCGTGCGGGTGCGCGCGCACTGGGTGTCACTGGTCGCCGTGCTGCTGGCCGTCGCCGCCGCGCTGGCGATCCAGGGCTACACGCAGCATCTCTCGTCCCTCCAGGAGCGCGCGCCGTCCCCTTCTGCCGCTCACGGCGTCGTTCCGGTCGAGGCGGCGTCGGGGCCGCCGATCCTCGATCCTGGCTCCGCAGTCCCGGCCGTGGCACCGCGAGAGGGCACGCTCGCGCTGACCTTCGACGACGGACCCGATCCGCGATGGACGCCGAAGATCCTCGACGTGCTCGCGGCGCATGACGTCCACGCGACGTTCTTCGTGGTCGGCACTGCGGCGGCGCAGCATCCGGACCTGATCCGTCGCATGATCGCCGAAGGTCACGAGGTCGGCGTGCACACGTTCACCCACGCCGAGCTGGCCGGTACCCCGCAGTGGCGGTCCAACCTCGAGTTCGGCGCCGCCCAGTCCGCTCTCGCCGGTGCCGGCGGCATCACTTCGTCGCTGTTCCGCCCGCCGTACAGCTCCTCGACCGCGGCCCTCACCGACGCGACCTGGTCGGTCGTGGGCGACGCGGCGTCCCGCGGATACATCTCGGTGCTGACGACGCTGGACAGCCGGGACTGGGAGCGCCCCGGCGTGGGGCAGATCGTCGAGAACTCCACGCCGGCGTCACCGCAGGACGGCAGCATCCTGCTCATGCACGACGGTGGCGGCGACCGGTCGGAGACCGTCGCCGCACTCGACGAGCTTCTGACGCGGTACGCGGACGCAGGGATCGAGGCGACGACGGTGAGTGATGCAGCCGGCCTGTCCGGAGCGGTCTCGGAGGCGTCGGCGCTCGAGCGCACCGGAGGGACGGCGCTCATCGTGGCGCTGTGGGTGAGCGGCGCAGTGGTCGCCCTGATCACGGTCGGGCTTGTCGTCGCCGGCATCGTCATGCTGGTCAGGGCCGTGCTGGTCGTCGCCCTCGCGATGCGGCACCGGCGCGCCGCGAAGGCCGCAGCCCGCCGGCGGCGCTGGATCTTCGACGGAGACGTCTCGGTGATCGTGCCCGCGCACAACGAGGCGGCCGGCATCGAGGCGGCAGTGCGCTCGATCGCCGCGTCCAGCCGTCCCGTGGAGATCATCGTCGTCGACGACGGCTCCACAGACGCGACGGCCGAGATCGTCGCGGGTCTCGATCTGCCGAACGTGCGCCTGATCACCCAGCCGAACGGTGGCAAGCCGTCTGCGCTCAACGCCGGCATCGCCGCGGCGACCGGCGAGCTGATCGTCATGGTCGACGGTGACACCGTGTTCGAAGAGGAGACCGTCGAGCGGCTCATCCAGCCTTTCGCCGATCCGGCCGTCGGCGCGGTGTCCGGCAACACGAAGGTCGCGAACCGCGAGGGCGTGCTCGGCGCCTGGCAGCACATCGAGTACGTCGTGGGATTCAACCTCGACCGCCGTCTCTTCGACATCGCCGAGTGCATGCCCACCGTCCCCGGGGCGATCGGCGGCTTCCGCCGGACGGCGCTGGAGCGCGTGGGCGGCGTCAGCGAGGACACGCTCGCGGAGGACACCGACCTGACGATGTCCCTGTGCCGCGACGGCTGGCGGGTCGTGTATCAGGAGGACGCCCGAGCATGGACGGAAGCGCCGGCGACTCTGGGGGCCCTGTGGAAGCAGCGCTACCGCTGGTGCTACGGCACCCTTCAGGCGATGTGGAAGCATCGTGGCGCCGTCGCCGAGCGCGGCGCCGGAGGGAAGCTGGGTCGTCGCGGGCTCGTCTACCTGCTCGTGCTCCAGGTCCTTCTGCCGCTGTTCGCTCCCGTGGTGGACGTCTTCGCCGTCTACGGCCTGCTGTTCCTCGACCCGCTGCGCATCGCCCTGCTGTGGCTCGCCTTCCTCGCGATCCAGGTCGCGATGGCGGTGTACGCGTTCCGGATCGACGGCGAACGGCTGAGGCCGCTGTGGACCCTCCCGCTGCAGCAGGTGGTGTACCGCCAGCTGATGTACCTGGTGGTCATCCAGTCCGTGTTCACCGCCGTCGCGGGCACCCGCCTGCGCTGGCACCGCATGCAGCGCTACGGATCGCTGAAGGTCCCGCAGAGCGCCGTCTGAGCGATCGACGCCGCCGGCGGGGTCAGTGCAGGATGCCGGTCTCGCTGAGCAGGTCGCGCAGGCCCGCGCCGTCCTCGGCGCTCACCCACGGGGCGGCGTGCTCGGCGAGGTGCTCCTTGTCGGCACGCCCTCCGGCGAGCACGGCCTCGGCGGGGAGCAGCCGGCGGATCGCGACTCCGGCGACCGCATCAGGGTGCTCTGCCATGAACTCGGAGTAGATCGACTCGTCGTGCTGGCCGTCGTCGCCGATCAGAAGCCACTTCACGTGCGGGAACTCGGTGGCGAGACGGCGGAGGTTGGTGAGCTTGTGCTCGCGTCCGCTGCGGAACCAGCGGTCGTGGGTGGGACCCCAGTCGGTGAGGAGCATGGAGCCGGCGGGGAACAGGTGCCTGCCGAGGAAGCGTCGCAGCGTCGGTGCGATGTTCCAGGCGCCGGTCGACAGGTAGACCATCGGGGCGCCGGGATGCTGGCGCAGCAGCTGGTCGAGCAGCACTGCCATGCCGGGGACGGGGAGGCGGGCGTGCTCGTCGACGACGAACGAGTTCCACGCGGCGATGAACGGGCGGGGGAGTGCGGTGACCATGACGGTGTCGTCGACGTCGGAGAGGACGCCGAAGCGGGTCGACTCGGCGACGACGAAGGCCGTGGCCTCGACGGGATCCTGGCCCTCCACCTCGATCGTGAAGGTCTGCCACCCGGGGGCGAGCTCGGCGTCGACGACCGCGTCGATCACGCCGCCGCGATCCGCCACGATCTCGTGAACCGAGTCGCCGATGCGCACGGTTGCGGTGGCGAAGCTCACCGGGATGCCGACGAAGCTGCGCCAGCCCCGCACGCTGGCGGGCTCCCCGCTTCTGGTGCGACGCTGCGGCGGGACGATGAGCACCCTGCCGACGACGCGCACCCACCCCGGTCCGCCGTAGCCGGGGAACGGCAGGATCGTCGCGGTGCGGCCGCGACGGCGCGCTCGTCCCTCGCGCCACACGTGGAAGCGGTGCTCGAGACGGGCGAACCAGTGGATTCTGGGCGCCGAGGGTGCGGAGGCCATTGCCTCAGTCTTTCACGTCGGCGTCGGCGGCCGCGTCCGGAGTCTCGAGGTGTCGTGCCTCCAGACGATGCAGCAGCTTCTTGCCGAGGAAGACGAGGAGCAGGAACACGACGATCGCGCCGACGAAGATGTAGCCCGCGAAGTGCACCTGATCGACCAGCCGGCGGAATCCGCCCGCCGCGAGCGAGGCGACGCTCACGTACACCGCAGCCCACAGCACGCACGCAGGAGCCGTCCAGGAGAGGAAGCGGCGGTAGCCGAATCCGCTCATCCCGACAGTCAGGGGGACGAGCGAGTGCAGCACAGGGAGGAATCGGGACAGGAAGATCGCGACCCCGCCGCGCCGCTGCAGGTAGTTCTCCGCGCGCCGCCAGTTGTGCTCGCCGATGCGCCGGCCGACCCACGACGACCGGATATGCGGCCCGATCCACCTGCCGAGCGCGAAGCCGATGCTCTCTCCGATGAGAGCGCCGATCACGACCGCGATCCCGAGAGCGATACCCTCGACCGGATTCGCGACTCCGATCGCGGCGACGATGACGACCGTGTCGCCAGGGACGATCAGGCCGATCAGGATGCTCGTCTCGAGGAGCACCGCGAGACCCGCGACGAGCGTGCG
This sequence comes from Microbacterium sp. SD291, assembly GCF_017355365.1. GTDB lineage: Bacteria > Actinomycetota > Actinomycetes > Actinomycetales > Microbacteriaceae > Microbacterium. The sequence goes on from NZ_JADIJR010000018.1 coordinate 10,552, forward strand.
GGTGACCGGGTCGATCGACTGCACGTAGTCGAGGATCCACAGCAGAACGTCGTCCACCCCATGAGGATACGGGAGCAAGCCGGGTCCTAGGCTGGAAAGGTGCCTCGATCCCTGACCGCTCGCGTCCTCCCGGCGTGGGTGGACCCCGCGGCGCTGTTCCTCTCGCTCGAGCGGAACGCCGGGGATGTCTTCTGGCTGGATGCCGGGGCGGATGCCGCCGACGGGTGGAGCTTCATCGGCACGGGGGAGCAGGCCTCGCTCCCGGTGGACGTCAGGCTGGACGAGGCCCGCCCTGTCGCTGCCGGCGAGCCGCCGTTCCGCGGCGGCTGGGTCGGCTGGTACGACTATGAGAGCGGGGCACGGCGGGCCGGAGCGCCGGTCGCGGATGCCGCGGGCACCGAGGGTGGCGCGTGGCTGCGGGTGACCCGGGCCGTCGCCCTGGATCACGGGGCCCGTCGCGCATGGGTGCTCGCCGAGGCAGACGACCTCGACGACTGGGAGTCGTCGGTGCGGGAACGGCGGGCTGCGGCATCCGCTCCGCCGGCCGGACCGGCCCCGACCCTGGCGATCGCGCGCCACACGCCGGACGAGTACACCGCGCTCATCGAACGCTGCCGCGAGCTGATCAGGGCGGGGATCGCATACCAGCTCTGCCTCACCACCCGCTTCAACGTGCCGGGGGCGCATGACGCCGTCGCCGCATACCTCCGGCTCCGCTCCGCCACGCCCGCGCACCACGGCGGCTTCCTGCGCATCGGCGACCGTGCGCTGCTGAGCGCGAGCCCGGAGCAGTTCCTGCACGCAGAAGGCGGAGTCATCCGCACCAGGCCGATCAAGGGCACCCGTCCGCGGAGCGCAGACCCGGCTGCGGATGCCGCACTCGCCGCAGAGCTCGCGGCCGATGCGAAGGAGCGCGCCGAGAACGTGATGATCGTCGACCTGATGCGCAACGACCTGTCGCAGGTGTGCGTGCCGGGGTCGATCCGCGTCGACGGCCTCTGGGTCGTCGAGAGCTATCCGGCGGTCCATCAGCTGGTCAGCACCGTGAGCGGAACCGCCGCCCCCGGGACCACGGTCGGAGCGCTGCTGGACGCGAGCTTCCCCGCCGGCAGCATGACCGGCGCCCCCAAGCTCTCGGCGATGACCCGGCTGCGCGAGCTCGAGGGCGGGCCGCGCGGGGTGTACGCCGGCTGCTTCGGGCACGTCGGCGTCGACGGCACGCTGGATCTGGCCATGGTCATCCGCAGCATCGTGATCGACGGCGAGGGTGCGGTGGTCGGCGCCGGCGGCGGGATCACGTGGCGATCGGTCGCGGCATCCGAGGTGGCGGAGGTGGCGACCAAGGCGAGGGCGCCCCTGGCGGCGCTGGGCGCGGAAATGCCCCCGGCCTGGGGTTCCGATATCCTGAACTGATCCCGATTTTCCCTTCAGATTGGTTGTGCGTTCGTGGCTTCGAACCTGTCCTCCGCTCCCGTCGACGAGGAGGCCTCCTCGCCGCACGCCATCCAGGCCAAATGGCAGAAGTACTGGGCAGAGAACGAGACCTTCCTCACGGGCGGCGACGATGACACGCGCCCCCGCCGCTACGTCCTCGCGATGTTCCCGTACCCCTCCGGCGACCTGCACATGGGGCACGCCGAGAACTACCTGTACTCCGACATCGTGGCGCGCTTCTGGCGGCACCGCGGGCACAACGTCCTGAACCCGATCGGATGGGACTCCTTCGGTCTGCCCGCCGAGAACGCGGCGATCCGCCAGGGTGCCGACCCGCGTGAGTGGACGTATCAGAACATCGCGCAGCAGAAGAAGGCGTTCCAGTCATACGGCGTCTCCTTCGACTGGTCGCGCGTGCTGCACACCTCCGACCCCGAGTACTACCGCTGGAACCAGTGGCTGTTCCTGAAGCTGCACGAGCGCGGTCTCGCGTACCGCAAGAAGAGCGCCGTGAACTGGTGCCCGAACGACCAGACGGTGCTCGCGAACGAGCAGGTCGTCGACGGGCGCTGCGACCGCTGCGGCGCCGAGGTCGTGAAGAAGAAGCTCACGCAGTGGTACTTCAAGATCACCGACTACGCCGACCGTCTGCTGGACGACCTGAACCAGCTCGAGGGGTTCTGGCCGCACAAGGTGCTGCAGATGCAGCGCAACTGGATCGGCCGCTCGGTCGGCGCCGATGTCGATTTCCGCATCGAGGGACGCGAGGAGCCGGTCACGGTGTTCTCGACCCGTCCTGACACCCTGCACGGCGCGACCTTCTTCGTCGTCGCCCCCGACGGCGACCTGGCGGCCGAGCTGGCTGCCGAAGCACCCGCTCAGGTGCGCGAGCGCTTCCAGAGCTACCTGTCGGAGGTGCAGAAGGAGACCGACATCGACAGGCAGGCCACCGACCGGCCGAAGACCGGAGTGTTCCTGGAGCGCTACGCGATCAACCCGGTCAACGGCGAGAAGCTGCCGATCTGGGCGGCCGACTACGTGCTGGCCGACTACGGACACGGTGCCGTGATGGCGGTTCCCGCACATGACCAGCGCGACCTCGACTTCGCCCGCGCGTTCGACCTCCCGGTCAAGGTCGTCGTCGACACGACCGCGCCGATCACCGGTGCCATGCCGATCATCGAGGTCGACGATGAGGGCGTGCCGATCGACACCGGCCTCGCGTCGCTCGAGGAGCAGCACCCGTCGAGCACGGGCGTCGCACTCACCGGCGAGGGCCGGATGATCAACTCCGGCGCTCTCAACGGGCTGTCCAAGCGCAACGCGATCGCCCGTGCGATCGAGCAGCTCGAGGGGTCCGGCACCGGCCGTGCGGCGAAGAACTACCGCCTCCGTGACTGGCTGATCTCCCGGCAGCGCTTCTGGGGCACGCCGATCCCGATGCTGCACGCGGAGGACGGCCGGATCATCCCGGTCGCCGAAGACCAGCTGCCGGTGAAGCTGCCGAGCGTGGAGGGACTCGACCTGAAGCCGAAGGGCGCGTCGCCGCTGGGCGCGGCCGAGAGCTGGGTGCAGACCGTCGACCCGGCATCCGGCGATCCGGTGCTGCGCGACCCGGACACCATGGACACGTTCGTGGACAGCTCGTGGTATTTCCTGCGCTTCCTGTCGCCGAACAGTGACACCGTGGCGTTCGACCCCGCGCAGGCCGACCGGTGGGCGCCGGTGGATTCGTACATCGGCGGCGTCGAGCACGCGATCCTGCACCTGCTGTACGCGCGCTTCATCACGAAGGTGCTGTTCGACATGGGGCTGATCGACTTCACGGAGCCCTTCTCGAACCTGATCAACCAGGGCATGGTGCTGCTGGACGGCGCGAAGATGTCGAAGAGCAAGGGCAACCTGGTGCTCTTCGAGGAGGAGCTCGACGCCTACGGTGCTGACGCGCTCCGCGTCGGCCTGGCGTTCGCGGGCCCGGTCGAGGATGACAAGGACTGGGCCGACGTCTCCACGACAGGCGCCCAGAAGTTCCTGGCACGTGTGCTGCGCATCGCGAACGAGGTGTCGAGCCCCGTCGACGTCGTGTTCGACGGGGGAGACGCCGCCCTCCGGCGGGCGACGCACAAGCTCCTGGGCGAGGCGCCCGCTCTCGTCGAGCAGACGAAGTTCAACGTCCTGGTGGCGCGCCTCATGGAGCTCGCGAACCTCACCCGCAAGACGATCGACGGCCAGGCCGGCGCCGCGAACCCCGCGGTGCGCGAGGCTGCCGAGACGATCGCCGTGATGCTCGACCTGATCGCCCCGCACACTGCGGAGGAGATGTGGGAGATCCTCGGTCACGAGCCGTCCGTCGGCCTCGTCACGTGGCGCTCCGCCGACCCGGCGCTGCTCGTGGAGGACTCGATCACCGCCGTCGTGCAGGTGAACGGCAAGGTCCGCGCGCAGCTCGAGGTGCCGGCGCGCATCGGCGAGGCGGAGCTGGAATCGCTGGCCCGCGCGGACGAGCGCGTGATCCGGTCGATCGGCGACAAGGAGATCGTGAAGGTCGTCGTGCGCGCGCCGAAGATCGTCAGCATCGTCGTCAAGGGCTGAGTCGGGCTTGTACGTCTGCTGCTCGGACGACCCCGAACGCTGCGCGATCTCGGCCGACGCCATCACAGGGTGATCGTGCCGGGATGAGTGCGGCTACGGCCGATCCGGCGCGCGGACGGAGCTCCGAGAGCCGCTCATCGGGCAGGGTCTTGAGAGATCGTCGGGGGATCGTCGCGTCGACGGACGCCAATGTCCGATCGGCGCGCGTGCCACCCCGCGCCGACTGGCGCCAGGGGAGTGCTCGGCGGTGTGGGGCGGCCACGCCGGCCTCACTGCACACTCGAACGACACCCCCCAACTCTCCACAGGCCTCGGGATTCGGGGGCAGGTGGGTCTGCCTACAGGCTTAGCGTGGCGGGATGCCACAGTCGCAGCCGCCGGTCACGCCCCCGCGGCGGCTGCGACTGAGTATCGGCGCAGCGGTCGTGCTGGCACTCGTGGTGCTGTCCGCGGCCGTGGGACTCGGGATCATGCGCGGCCAGGCGTCGCCCAGCCAGACGGTTCCGCTTCCGGGCGCGGGAGCGGAAGTCGGTACGGATGGGACCCCGGTACCGTCGGCCGAGCTGTATGTGCACGTCCTCGGTGCGGTGGAGCACCCGGGGCTGTACGTGCTCGGCGTGGATGCACGCCTGGTCGATGCCGTCGCCGCTGCCGGTGGAACGACTGATGACGCGGATCTCGCTGCGATCAATCTGGCCAGAGCGCTCGAGGACGGCGAGCAGATCATCGTCCCGGTGGTGGGGGCGACGCCCCCGGATGCCGGCGGGGGCGCCGCACCGTCGGACGGTCTCATCGACCTGAACGCTGCGGATCAGGCGGCGCTGGAGACGCTGCCGCGGATCGGCCCCGCGCTGGCCGAGCGCATCATCGCCTGGCGCGAAGAGAACGGCAGGTTCCGCTCGGTCGACGATCTTCTCGCCGTCCCCGGGATCGGCGAGAAGCTCCTGAGCGGCATCCGTGATGCGGTGCGGGTATGAGACGCGACCTGCGCCTGATCCCGGTGGCTGCAGTTGCGTGGGGCGTCGCGCTCCTGTGCGTCTTCCAGCCGGCGGCCGCAGGCTGGTGTCTGCCGGTCGGCGCCGGCGGCCTCGCAGTGACCTCCGTGGTCCTCGCCGGGCGGCAGCGGGATCGGCGAGCGCTCGTGCGGGGCGGCCTCGCGGTGGTGCTGCTCGCGGCGTCGGCCGCGGTCGCCTTCACAGTCACGACCGCTCTTCCCGGCAGGGAGGCCACGGCTTCATGGGACGGCCGTGCGGTCGAGATCACCGGCGAGATCAACTCCTCCGCCTCCGTCGGGCAGGACGGAAGGCTCTGGGTCGACGTGCAGCTCACCGGCATCGGCCCTCCCGGAGTGGTGCGGCCGCTCTCGGCGCCGGTCCGGGTCGGCCTCGAGCCGGCCGACGGCTACGACATGGGAGCCGCCATCCGCGTCGTCGGCCAGGCGGTCGCGACGGACGCAGGTGAGCGCTCGGCACTCGTCGTGTTCGCGAGCACTGCCGTCGTCGAAAGGCCGGCGGAGGGCGCCTTCGCCGCCGCCGCGGGCATCCGCGAGGCGTTCGTGGAACGGTCGATCCGGCTGCCGGAGCCCGGCGCCGGGCTGCTGCCCGGCCTCGCGGTCGGCGACACCAGGGCCGTCACTCCGGAGCTGAACGATGAGATGCGCACGAGCGGGCTGAGTCACCTGACGGCGGTGTCCGGGGCGAACTGCGCGATCGTCGTCGGCGCGGTGTTCTGGCTCACGGCCCTGTGCGGAGGAGGGCGCGGTCTGCGGGTGCTCGCGGCCTCGGCGGCACTGGCGGGGTTCGTGGTGCTGGTGACTCCGGAGCCGAGCGTCATCCGCGCGGGCGTCATGGCGGGGGTCGCGATGCTGACCGTGCTGCTCGGCCGGCCGAGCGCTGGTGCAGGGATGCTGGCGCTGTGCGCGGCGGGGATACTCATCGGCGACCCGTGGCTGGCATCCACACCCGGTTTCGCGCTCTCGGTCGCGGCATCCGGCGCGCTGATCCTGCTCGCGCCGCCGCTGTCGAGGGGGCTCGGACGATGGATGCCGCAGCCGATCGCGCTGGCCCTCGCCGTGCCGCTCGCCGCTCAGCTGGCGTGCGGCCCGATCATCGCCCTGTTCGCCGAGCAGCAGTCGCTGATCGGGATCGCGGCGAACCTGCTCGCGGCTCCTGCGGCGCCGATCGCCACCGTGATCGGGCTGCTCGCCTGCCTCGCTGCGCCGCTGCCGATGATCGCCGATCTGCTCGCCGCATGCGCCTGGCTCCCTGCCGCGTGGATCGCGACCACCGCGACCGTGAGCGCCGGCCTGCCGGTCGCCGACATCGTGCTCGTGCCGGGGTTCGGCAGCGCCCTGCTCGTCGGCGCCGTCAGTGCCGCCCTCGGGGTGGTCGTGCTCGGGCCGCGGGCGACAGGGCCGCCCCTGATCGTGGGGGTGCGCATCGCCTGGATGCAGTGGATCCGCGGCGCCGCAGCGGCGGTCCTGGTCGTCGTGATCTCCCTCGGCGGCGCGCATCTCATCCTCACCGGCCCGCTCGCGACCGCGACGAGCCCTGACGGCTGGGCGATCGCCGCATGCGATGTCGGGCAGGGCGACGCCCTGCTCGTCCGCTCGGAGGAGATGATCGCGCTGATCGACACCGGGCCCGCACCCGAGCCGCTGGCGGAGTGCCTGCGTGCGCTCGGCATCGACCGCATCGACCTGCTCGTCCTCACGCACTTCGATCTCGACCATGTGGGCGGCACGGATGCCGTCATCGGACGAGCGGAGCACGTCCTCCACGGCCCGGCGGGGGAGGCGGACGACGAGCGCCTGCTGGCGAGACTGGTCGAGGGCGGCGCGGACCTCACGGCGGCGGCATCCGGACTGCACGGCGTGCTCGGCGGAGCCTCATGGCGCGTGCTGTGGCCGCAGCGCGACTCGCTCGTATTCCCCGCGGGGAACGACGCGAGCGTCGTGATCGAGTTCGACGGCGGCGGGGTGCCGCGCTCGCTCTACCTCGGCGATCTCGCCGCCGAGCCGCAGCGGATGCTCCTGCGCACGGCCCGCCTCACGGGCGGTTACGCCGTGGTCAAGGTCGCGCATCACGGCAGCGCCGACCAGGACCCGGGTCTGTACGAGACGCTCCGGCCGGCGGCGGCGCTGTTCAGCGCCGGCGAGGACAACGACTACGGGCATCCGCGGGACGAGACCATCGACCTGCTCGCCGGCGTCGGGGCGCAGGTTCTCCGCACCGACCGGCAGGGCCGTATCCTCCTCGGCATCCGAGACGGCGTCCTCGAGGTGTGGACCGAGGAGCCGCCCTGACGAGGCTGTCGTGCGCCGAGGGCGACGTCGGCGGCCGCCGGTAGGCTGGGAGCATGGCAGCTCCGCGTTCCTCATCCCGTGGCGGGGCGAAGCCCACCAAGATCCCGCAGGTCTCCTGGCGTGAGCCTCGACCGGCGCCGGTGGTGCTCGTCTTCGGGCCAGAGGAGGTCTGCGCCGAGCGCGCGATCGCCGGCGTCCGCGACTATCTGCGTGCGGAGGATCCGGCGCTCGAGATCAGCGACGTCCGTGCCGACGACTACGCGCCCGGGACGCTGCTCTCGCTCACGTCGCCGTCGCTGTTCGGCGAGCCGCGCCTGGTGCGCGTCTCCGGCGTCGAGAAGTGCTCGGACGCGTTCCTCACGGAGGCCGTCTCGTACCTCGAGCAGACGCAGGAGGGCGCCACCGTCGTCCTCCGCCACAGCGGGGCCAGCGTGCGGGGCAAGAAGCTCCTCGATGCGCTTCGCGCCGGCGCGGGTGGGGGCGTCGAGATCGCCTGCCCCGCGATCAAGCGCGACAGCGACCGCGTCGACTTCGCCGCGGGGGAGTTCCGCGCCGCGAAGAAGCGCATCCAGCCCGCCGCCCTCCGCGCCCTCGTCTCCGCCTTCGCCGACGACCTCACGGAGCTCGCGGCCGCCTGTCAGCAGCTGATCGGCGATGTGGAGGGCGACATCGCCGAAGACGTCGTCACCAAGTACTACGGCGGCCGTGTGGAGGTGTCGGCCTTCGTGGTCGCCGACACCGCGATCGCCGGGCGCTACGGCGAGGCGCTCGTCGCGCTGCGCCACGCCCTCGCATCGGGCGCCGACCCGGTTCCGATGGTGGCCGCGTTCGCGATGAAGCTGCGCACCATGGCCCGCGTCGCGGGCAATCGGGAGCCCAGCCGTCAGCTCGCCCAGCGCCTCGGCATGAAGGACTGGCAGGTCGATCGCGCCCGGCGCGACCTGGCCGGCTGGAACGAACGCTCACTCGGCATGGCGATCCAGGCGACGGCGAGGGCTGACGCCGAGGTCAAGGGCGCCGCGCGCGACCCGATCTTCGCCCTGGAGCGCATGGTCACGGTCATCGCCACCCGCGAGCCCTTCGGGGCATAGCGAAAAGGCCCGCCTCCGAGGAGGCGGGCCTTTGTCACAGTGAGGGGACTCAGAGAGCCGCGACCTGCTTGGCGATGGCCGACTTGCGGTTCGCAGCCTGGTTCTGGTGGATGACACCCTTGCTGACGGCCTTGTCGAGCTTGCGGGCAGCGGTCTTCAGCGCGGCCTCGGCTGCAGCCTTGTCACCGGTGGCGACGGCGGCGCGTGCGGCGCGGACGTGCGTCTTGAGCTCGCTCTTCACGGCCTTGTTGCGCTCGTGAGCCTTCTCGTTGGTCTTGTTGCGCTTGATCTGCGACTTGATGTTTGCCACGTGTGGACGCTTTCTGTACAGGAGATATCGGAAATGCCGGCCGGAGAAGAGGGCTCCTGCACGGCGGTCGTGAGGGAAGAACCCACACGCAAGCCAAGAACCAACTCTACCAGCAGTCGGGCGGTTCACCCTAAACGGCGCCTGAAGGGTGCAGAATCAGGAAAGTCCCGACATCGACGTCAAGGAGCGACATGCATCCATCCGCCGCGGCGAACCCGCGATGACCCCCGCTTCGAAGGCGCGCGCGGGATGGATGACGCTGTTCACCCTCGCCTGGCTGGCGATCTGGACCGTGCAGCTGACGCCGGTGCAGCTGCTCCTCCCGCTTCAGCTGGACACCTCGGACGGCGACTGGATCTCCGGCGTCGTCTCCTCCGGGCTCGTTCTCGGGGTCGGCGGCCTCGCGGGCGTCGTGGCGGGTCCGGCCGCGGGAGCGCTGTCCGATCGCGCACCCGCAGGCAGGCACCGCCGACGCCCCTGGGCGCTCGCGGGGGTGTGGCTGACCGCGATCTGCCTCTTCGCCTGCGGCGGCGCGGAGGGCGCCTGGGCGGTCGGTGCCGCGTGGGTCGGCGTCTCGATCGGCGTGGCTGTCGCCTCGGCCGCGTTCACCGCGCTGATCGCCGATCAGCTTCCCGCCTCGCAGCGGGGCGCGGCATCCGCTGCCGTCGGCTCCAGCCAGGCCGTCGGCATCGTGCTCGGCGTCGGCCTCGTCGTGCTGCTCGGCCTCGGCATCCGCGACGGCTACACGCTGCTCGCGGTGGTCATCGCGGTCGCCGGCACGGTGGCTGCGCTGCTGCTCCCTGACCCCGCCGTGGCCATGCCCGTCCTGGAGAGAGCACGCAGACGGCCGCTCGCGTCGCTGCGCGACCGCGACTTCGCGTGGATGCTCTCCGGCAGGCTCGTCACCAACATCGGCAACGCGCTCGGCACGGCGCTGCTGCTCTTCTTCCTGCTGCACGGGCTGCACCAGCCGAGCGCCACCGCGCAGGACAACCTGCTGCTGCTGATCGTGGTGTACACGGTGTTCGTCGTGATCGCGTCGGTGGCCACCGGCATCCGCTCTGACCGCACGGGCGAGCGGCGACGGCTCACGGTCGCCGCCACCCTCGTGCAGGCCGCGTCCGGGGTGGTCATCGTGCTGGTCCCGACGTTCGAGGCGACGCTGGTCGCCGCAGCACTGATGGGCCTCGGCTACGGCGCTTTCTCCACCGTCGGCCTCGCGTTCGCCGCGGACCTCCTGCCGACCGAGGAGGATCACGGCCGAGACCTCGGCGTCGTCTACGTCACCGCCGCGCTCGGCCAGCTGGTCGGGCCGGTGCTCGGCGCAGGGCTCGTCGCCCTCACCGGAGGGTTCTGGCTGGTGTTCGCGGCGGCCGCAGTGCTCTCAGTGGCCGGCGGCATCCTCACCGCATTCGCGCGCCACCCGGTCCGTCGGCTGTGACGCCTGCGGACGCGGCGGAGACGGTCGATGCGTGCTCGAGTGTCGCGATCGCGACCCGCAGCACCGCATTGAAGACCTGCGGACGCATCGCGGTGACCAGGTGCGTCGTGCGCGGCACGATGATGAGGTCGGAGTGCGGGGCGAGCCGCCGGAACAGCTTCTCGCCCACGCGGAGCTGGTCGTACTGGCCGTTCACGAACCACAGCGGGATCCGGATCCGCCGCACCGCGGTCGCGAGATCGAGCGCCACCAGGTTCCGGAGCGCCGTGTCCTGCGTGTCCAGGGCGTAGCCGCCCGCGGCGAAGTCGGAGCGGGTCTCCACCGGGATCGTCGCGTCGAGGATCCTCTTCGTCAGCCACATCCCCCGATCGGGGAGGGAGTCGACGGCGCGGGCGAGCAGCCGGTACGTGGCCAGGCTCGCCCCCCTGGGCAGCGCGGTGCAGGACGCGGCGACGAGACCTGCGACCGGGGGCTTCTGGGCCCCGCCTGTGTAGGCCAGCGACAGCAGGCCGCCCATGGAGTGGCCGACCAGCAGCACCGGGCCCTTCTCGGACGCCGCGCGCACCGCGGCGTCGATCGTGTGCAGTGCTTCGTGCAGCGTGAAGTCCTCGTCCATCCGCGAGCCGTGCCCCGGCAGATCCACGGCCGTCGAGGCGATGCCCTCGGCATCCAGCCAGGCGAGCTGAGAGCGCCACATGGTGGCGGACGTGCGGATGCCGTGGACGAGGACGATCTGGACGCTCACGCCCTCAGCATAAGAGAAGCAGTATCAAGAGACGCAGGCATAGGAGAAGCGGACATGCAGAAAGCGGGGCCGGCGGACGAACCGCCGACCCCGCTTCCGGAGTGCGAGAAGGCTTACTTCTCGAAGCCCACGTTCTCCACCGGCTGGATGCCGAAGAGGTCGAGACCCACGTAGGGCTCGGGCGTGAGGTTCGCGAGACCCTCCTTGACGGTCCAGATCTCCGGGCCGTTGAGGACCGGGATGATGCCCCAGGTCTTGGCGAAGATCTCGGACTCCATCTCCATGGCCTTCTTGGTCTGCTCGACCGGGTCGGAGATGGTCTCGAGCTCGTCGTGGATCATCTTGTCGATCTCCTCGGTGCCCGTGCCGGACAGGTTCAGGCCGCTGTCCGAGCAGTACAGCTGGCAGAACCAGGCAGCACCGAACGGGTCGGACGACGTGAAGTTGAGGAAGAAGATGTCACCGTTCTGCGTGGTGTAGTCCTCAGCGAAGTCCGCCGACGGGCGGGTGTCGATCGTCACGCCGACGCCGATCTCCTTCAGCTGCGCCTGCACCGCGAGCGAACGCGCGCGCGCGGTCTCGGTGTCGGAGTGGACCGGGAAGACGAGCTCCAGGCGGTTGCCGTCCTTCTCGCGGATTCCGTCAGCACCGGCGACCCAGCCCGCGTCGTCGAGGAGCTTGTTGGCACCCTCGGCGTCGCCGTCCTTGCGACCGGCCTCTTCCAGCGCGTTCACGTAGTCGGGCTGGAACGAGAAGAGCGTCAGCGAACCGGCGGGCTCCTCGGTGTAGTTCAGGCCGTTGAAGACGATCTCCTTGACCTGCTCGATGTTGATCGCAGAGAAGATGGCCTTGCGCACGTCGAGCTCGGTCAGAGCCGGGTTCGCCGCGTTCAGCGTGAAGATGGCGTTCGCAGTCGCCTGACCCTTGTAGGTCTTGACGCCCTTGAGGTCCTCGACCTGAGCGAGCAGCTCGGCGCTGCCGGTCTCGGCCATGTCGACCTCGTCGTTGCGCAGCGCGTTGACGGCGGCGGTCGGCTCCATCTGGATGAAGCTCACCTTGTCGAGCAGCGGCTCGTTGCCCCACCACTTCGGGTTCGGGACGAGCGTGACGACGCCACCGGTCTTGTCGAAGTTGTCGACCGTGTAGGGACCGGCAGCCCACTCCGGGTGCCAGTCGCCGAGGAAGGCGGTGTTGAACAGCTCAGGCGTGTTGACAGCCGGGTGCAGCAGCTGCGAGTAGACCATCTCGGGCCAGGCGAACTCGCCCTTGAAGGTGACGATGACGTCGCGCTCGTTCTCGCCGGCCTCGACGGACTCGATTTCCTTCCAGCCGTCGGTCGCGTTGGGCTGGTAAGCCTCGTCCTCGCCGTTCTGGGCCTTCCAGGTCGCCTCGAAAGCGGTGACATCGATCGGGGTGCCGTCGTTCCAGACAGCCTTCTCGTTGATCTTGAAGTGCAGGACGGTCTTGCCGTCCTCCACGCCGAAGGAATAGTCGTCGAGGTAGGCGTCGTTCTTGTAGACGGTGCCGTCCGGCTTCATGAGCAGGATCTGCGGCCGGAACCAGGTGCCGATCTGCGTGACACGCGCGTCGCCGTCACCGTGGAAGTAGTTGAGCTGCTCCGCGATGTTCGAGACGGGGATGCGCAGCTCGCCGCCGGCTTCGAGGTTCTCGCGGGGCTGGGGGTTGTAGTCAGCTCCTTCGACTGTCTGGGGGCCTTCGCCCGCTCCGCCGTTGCCGCCGTCGCCTGCTGGTGCACATCCGCTCATGGCGAGTGCGAAGGCGCCGCCGAGAGCGACGATGCCCATCAGCTTCTGATGCCGTTTCATGGTACTCCTTAGTGCCTGTCGGCCTTACTTGGGATAGGGGCAGACTATCTCCGCCCCTCGCGCGCGAATCGCATTGCGCACAGAACCGTTATCGGACTGTGCACAATTGTCCGCGGGTCAGTTGGCGGGAACCGCCGCCGCGTCGAAGCCCTCCACGGGGAGGATGATCCGCTCACGCGTCCGCTCGATATCCGGATCCGGGATCGGGATGGCCGAGAGCAGCGCCTTCGTGTACGGGTGCTGAGGATCGTCGAAGACCTGGTCGACGTCGCCGTGCTCCACGAACGATCCCTTGTACATCACGGCCACGCGATCGGCGATGTGCCGGATCACGGCGAGGTCGTGCGCCACGAAGAGATAGGACAGGCCGAGCTTGGCCTTGAGCTCGTCGAGAAGGTTGATCACGCCGGCCTGGATCGACACGTCGAGCGCCGAGACGGGCTCGTCGAGGACCACGATCTTCGGGTTGGTCGACAGGGCGCGCGCGATGCCGATGCGCTGCCGCTGACCGCCGGAGAACGCCGTCGGGAATCGATCGCTGTGGGCCGGGTCGAGTCCGACCAGGCCCATGAGCTCCTCGACGCGGTCGAACACGTCGTCCTTGCTCATGCCGATCGCGAACATCGGCTCGGCGATGATGTCCCACACCGTCATGCGCGGGTCGAGAGCGCCCATCGGGTCCTGGAAGACGATCTGCAGGTCCCGGCGGAGCTGGCGCTCCTGCGCGCGGTTCCTGATGTCCGCGACGCTGGTGCCGGCGATGCGGATGTCGCCGTCCTGCTGCTTGACGAGGTCCATGATCTGCAGCAGGGTCGTCGTCTTGCCGCTGCCGGACTCGCCGACGATGGCGAGCGTCTCGCCCTGGCGGATGTCGAAGCTGATGCCCTTGACCGCGTGGACCTCGCCGACCTTGCGCTTGAACAGCGCGCCCTTCATGAGCGGGAAGGTCTTGCTGAGGTTCACCGCCTCGAGAGTGATCGGGCGCTCCTCGCGGGGCACCTGGTTGAGTCTGCTCTCGGGGATCTCCGGCACCGGGTAGACCGGCAGTCCGCCGATCCGGCCGTCATCGTCGATGTCGTCGGCGCGGATGCACGCCACGGTGTGATCGGAGTGCCCGCCGGTGGCGACCGGCAGCAGATCGGGCTCCCGCTGGAGGCAGGCGTCCATCACGATCGGGCACCGCGAGGCGAACGGGCACGCGTCCGGCAGGTTGATCAGGAGCGGCGGATTCCCCTTGATGGGGATCAGCGGGACCTTCTCCGTCTTGTCGACGCGCGGGATGGCGCCGAGCAGGCCGATCGAGTACGGCATCCGCGTCCGGTAGAACAGCTCGCGGACGGGTGCATGCTCCACGGGCTTGCCCGCGTACATCACGAGCACGTCGTCGGCGGTCTTCGCCACGACGCCCATGTCATGCGTGATCATCATCATCGCGGCGCCGGTCTCGTCCTGCGCTTTGGCCATCAGGTCCAGGATCTGCGCCTGGATCGTGACGTCGAGAGCCGTGGTGGGCTCGTCGGCGATGATCAGCTTCGGGTCGTTCGCCATCGCGATCGCGATCACGACGCGCTGGCGCATGCCGCCGGAGAACTCGTGCGGGAACGACCTCATCCGGCGTTCGGCCTCGGGGATGCCGACGAGCTTGAGCAGCTCGACCGATCTGCTCCAGGCCTCCTTCGCGGAGAGCCGCCGGTGCACCGTGAGCGCCTCGATCAGCTGGTCGCCGATCGTGAACACCGGCGTGAGCGACGTCAGCGGGTCCTGGAAGACCATCGCCATGCCGTTGCCGCGGATCATGGAGAGCTGCTTGTCGGTCTGCCCGATCAGCTCCTTGCCGTCGAAGACGATCGATCCGGTGACCTTGGCGTTGTCGTCCAGGAGGCCCATGATCGCGAGCGACGTGACCGACTTGCCCGAGCCGGACTCGCCGACGATGCCGAGGGTCTTCCCGGCCTCCAGGTCGAAGGAGACGCCGCGGACGGCATCCACCCTTCCCGCCTCGGACGGGAAGCTGACCTTCAGATCGCGGACGGAGAGAACAGTACTCATGCGCGACCTCCAGCCGCCGAGGTCGGATCCAGGGCGTCGCGCAGGCCGTCGGCGATGAGAGCCATCGACACGGTCAGCAGCGTGAGCGCCGCGGCGGGGAAGTAGAACAGCCACGGGGCACTGACGAGAGTGCTCGATCCGTAGCCGATGAGGGCACCCAGCGAGACGTCGGGCAGCTTCACGCCGAAGCCGAGGAACGACAGCGCCGTCTCGGTGAGCACGGCCGACACGACGCCGAGCGTGAAGTTGATCACGAGCAGCGAGCCGATGTTCGGGAGCATGTGCCTGATCACGATGCGCATGCCGGAGAGTCCGGCGTAGCGCGCGGCGTGGATGTACTCGCGTTCGCGGAGGGAGAGCGAGAGCGTCCAGATGATGCGGGCGGGGAAGAACCATCCCACGACGAAGATCATCACGAGCGAGATCACGAGCCAGTTGCCGCCGGCGTCGTTCGAGATCATCGCGAGGATCAGGAAGTTCGGGATGACCATCATGAAGTGGATGATGGTCACCATGATGCGCTCGTAGACGCCGCCGAAGTACGCGGCGGTCGCGCCGACGATCGCGGACAGCGCGGTGATGCCGACGGCGACGAGCACCGCGATCATCATGGAGCGCTGCAGACCGACCGCGACCTGCGCGAAGTTGTCGTTGCCGGAGCCGTTGGTGCCGAACCAGTGATCGGCCGACGGGCCCTTGCGCAGCGACAGGAAGTCGAGATCCGTGTGGCTGTACGGGGAGATGAGCGGGCCGACGATCGCGAAGAGCACGAGCAGCGCCAGCACGACGACGCCGAGCACCGCACCGCGGTTGCGCAGGAAGCGTCGCGTGTAGAGCGTCAGCATCGACGTGCGCTTGCGGTTCTTCGGCTTCTGGCCGATCTCGGGGGACACCCCGATGGTTTCGAGGGACATCAGCTCACCCGCACTCTCGGATCGAGGACGACGACGGTCACGTCGGCGAGGATGGCGCCGATCGCCGTCATGAGGGCACCGAACGCGGCGACGGCGACCGTGCCGTGGATGTCGTTGTTGTTCAGTGTCTGGATGAAGTACCTGCCCATGCCGTTCCAGTTGAAGATGGACTCGGTGAGCACGGCGCCGGTGAACACGGCCGGGATGGTGAAGGCGACCTGCGTCGTCACCGGGATGAGCGACGTCCGAAGCGCGTGCTTGCGGATCGCCTGCTGCTTGGTGAGGCCCTTGGCGCGCGCGGTGCGCACGTAGTCGGCCTTGATGTTGTCGAGCAGCAGCGAGCGCTGCAGGAAGTGGATCGACGCGTAGCCGGTGAGCACGAGACCGAGAGTCGGCAGCGTCAGATGCTGGAGCACGTCTATCAGCACGGGGAAGAAGCCCTCGACGCCCTGACTGGACGAGCCGACGACGTAGAAGACGGTCGTGCCGACGAGGTTGTTGAAGTTGATGGCGAGCAGCACGAGCGCGAATCCGGCGACGACGGTCGGGATGTTCATCGTGATGATGCTGGTGCCCTGGCCGATCCGGTCGGCGAGCTTGTACTGGCGGGAGGCGGTGTACACGCCGAGCCCGATGCCGAGGACGGTCGTGAGGATCGTCGCACCCAGGACCAGCTCAGCGCTGACCCAGACCCGGTAGGCGACCTGCTCGTTCACGGACTCGCCGGTCGGACCCATGCCCCAGTCCCAGCGGAACAGGATGCCGGAGAACCAGGTCCACCATCGTTCGATGAGAGGGACCGACTCGCTCAGGTTGCGGGGACGGAGCAGGTTGTCGATCTGCTCCTGCGAGAGAGGAGGGCGGCGGCCGACGTAGTTGTTCTCCGGGTCGAGATACAGCCACGCGAGGAAGTAGGTGATGTTCGTCGCCACGACGATCATCAGCAACCACCCGAGCAGGCGGCGCAACAGATACTTGATCAAGGGTGTGATTCTTTCTCTTCTACAGACGCGCGCGGGATCTGCCGACGCAACGCTGGGTCGGGTGGATATTCAATCACCATCCACCGTCTTGCGCGACGCGACGCTCCCACTTGGTCTGTGACTGAGTCGTATCGCTCTCGGGATTCAGTGTCACTGATCGCTCCCGGGCAACTTCGCGAGACTATCACCGGTTCCGCGGAATCGAGGATTGGCGCCCCCTGACCGTAGAATCGTGTGGACATGTCACCACGCGCTCTCACCCCGCTTCAGCCTGCCTCGACACCGGCTGCGCAGATCCGCAATTTCTGCATCATCGCCCACATCGACCACGGCAAGTCGACGCTCGCCGACCGCATGCTCCAGATCACCGGGGTGGTCTCCGACCGCGACATGCGGGCGCAGTACCTCGACCGCATGGACATCGAGCGCGAGCGCGGCATCACGATCAAGAGCCAGGCGGTGCGGATGCCGTGGCAGATCGAGGGCGAGACCTTCGCGCTCAACATGATCGACACTCCCGGTCACGTCGACTTCACCTACGAGGTCTCCCGGTCGCTGGCCGCCTGCGAGGGCGCGATCCTCCTGGTCGACGCCGCGCAGGGCATCGAGGCGCAGACCCTCGCGAACCTCTACCTGGCGCTCGAGAACGACCTCCACATCATCCCGGTGCTGAACAAGATCGACCTGCCGGCAGCGGACCCGGACAAGTACGCCAAGGAGCTGGCGTCCCTCATCGGAGGCAGGCCGGAGGACGTGCTGCGCGTCTCGGGGAAGACGGGCGTCGGCGTCGAGGAGCTGCTCGACCGCCTGGTCAGGGAGATCCCGGCGCCTGTCGGGGATGCCGATGCGCCCGCCCGCGCCATGATCTTCGACTCCGTCTACGACGCCTACCGCGGCGTGGTCACCTACGTCCGCATGGTCGACGGCAGCCTCTCGCCGCGCGAGCGGATCCAGATGATGTCGACCGGAGCGACCCACGAGGCGCTCGAAGTCGGAGTCTCGAGCCCGGAGCCGGTGCCCTCCAAGGGACTCGGCGTCGGCGAGGTCGGCTACCTGATCACCGGTGTGAAGGACGTCCGCCTGTCGAAGGTCGGCGACACCATCACCACGGCGCGCAAGCCCTCCACCCAGGCCCTGCCCGGCTACACCGACCCGAAGCCGATGGTCTTCTCGGGCATCTACCCGATCGACGGCAGCGACTATGCCGAACTCCGCGAGGCTCTCGATAAGCTCAAGCTCTCCGACGCCTCGCTGCAGTACGAGCCGGAGACGTCGGTCGCGCTCGGCTTCGGGTTCCGCTGCGGCTTCCTCGGACTCCTGCACCTCGAGATCATCACCGAGCGCCTCGAGCGCGAGTTCGGCCTCGACCTCATCACCACCGCACCGAGCGTGATCTACGAGGTGCTGACCTCGGACACCGGTGAGACCGTGACGGTCACGAACCCCAGCGAGTACCCGGACGGCCGGATCGGCTCGGTGTCCGAGCCCATGGTGAAGACGGCGATCCTACTGCCCAAGGACTACGTCGGCACAGTGATGGAGCTCTGCCAGTCCCGCCGCGGCACGCTGCTGGGCATGGAGTACTTCTCAGAGGAGCGCGTCGAGCTGCGCTACAACATGCCGCTCGGCGAGATCGTCTTCGACTTCTTCGACCAGCTGAAGTCGAAGACCCAGGGGTACGCGTCGCTCGACTACGAGCCGTCCGGTCAGCAGGAGGCCGACCTCGTGAAGGTCGACATCCTGCTCCAGGGCGAGAAGGTCGACGCGTTCAGCTCGATCGTGCACCGCGAGAAGGCGTACGCCTACGGCACCATGATGGCGGAGCGGCTGCGCAAGCTCATCCCTCGCCAGCAGTTCGAGGTGCCGATCCAGGCCGCGATCGGTGCGCGAATCATCGCCCGTGAGACCATCCGCGCGATCCGCAAGGACGTGCTCGCGAAATGCTACGGCGGTGACATCACCCGCAAGCGCAAGCTCCTCGAGAAGCAGAAGGAGGGCAAGAAGCGCATGAAGATGGTCGGTCGCGTCGAGGTGCCCCAGGAGGCGTTCATCGCCGCGCTCTCCGGCGACGTCGACGGCAAGGACAAGAAGTAGCGCAGGGCGGTGATGTGACCTCGCACGGCGCGGGGGAGTGTTCGCTCAGGGAACGCCAAGTAGTCTGGGTGTCATGCGGCGCGGGACTTTCCGAGACGACACGGTGGACTATGCGGCCGTGGGTGCGACCCACGCCCCGGATCTGATGCAGTACCCCCCGGAGCGCAGCATCCCGGCGGAGGAATCCTGGCGCATCGGCAGCGGCGCCGAGAGGTTCCAGAGCGCCGGTGAGGCACTGCTGTCATGGACGGCGCAGCGCGCCGCCGGTCTGAGCGTCGAGGATGTGCGGCCGGCATCCGGCCCCGCCTACGCCGGCGTGAGCTTCGATGCCGAGGGCAACGCGGTCTCGCCGAGCAGGCGCGACGTCGAGCAGCGCTTCGACGCGGAAGGCACCCCGTTCGCGGGGCCGGGGATGACCCTGCACCTCAAGGGACGCGTCGGCGGCATGCGCGCGGATGCCGAGATGCGCGTGATCTCGGTCACCGAGGACAAGCGCCGCGTGGGCTTCGTGCTCGGCACGGTCGGCGGCTCCGTGGTCAGCGGGGAGGAGTCGTTCGACCTGGATTGGCGCGAGGACAACGACGAGGTCTGGTTCACGGTCCGCGCGTTCGACGCCCCGAACGCGCTGCTCTACCGGACGATCCCCGCGCTCGTGAAGAGGCGTCGCCGCGAGCTCTTCGCCCGCTACCTGCGAGCGATCTCGCCGCTGTACGCGACGCCGGTCTGATGCCGCGTGCTTCGATCGCGGGTCCGCTCTGATGGCCGGCCCGCTCCCGCTCGGCGATCCGGCCCCCGCAGACGGCCGGCTGCCGGCGGATCTCCCGATCGACGTCGCCGTGCCGTTCTCCGCCTATCTGCACGTGCCGTTCTGCCGCGTGCGCTGCGGCTACTGCGACTTCAACACCTACACGTCCGGTGAGCTCCGCGGAGCGAAGCAGGAGGACTACGCGTCCACCCTGATCGCCGAGATCGACATGGCGCGCCGGGTGCTCGCCGATGCGGGTGCGATCCGCCCCATGGACACCGTCTTCTTCGGCGGCGGGACGCCGACGCTGCTGCCGGCCGGAGACCTCGCCAGGATGCTGGACGCCGCGGCATCCGCATTCGGACTCGCGGACGGCGCCGAGGTCACTGTCGAGGCCAACCCCGACACGGTGACGCCGGAGGTCGTCCGCACCCTCGCCGACGCCGGCGTGAATCGGCTCTCGATCGGCATGCAGTCCGCCGTGCCGCACGTGCTCGCCGCGCTCGATCGCACCCATCGTCCGGAGAACGTGACGACGGCGGTCGCGGCGGCGAAGGACGCAGGACTCGCCGTGAGCGTCGACCTGATCTACGGAGCGCCGGGGGAGACGCTCGGCGACTGGGAGGCCTCGCTCGACGCGGCCCTCGCGCTCGACTCCGACCACATCTCGGCCTACGCGCTGATCATCGAGGACGGCACCAAGCTCGCCAGGCAGATCCGGCGGGGTGAGGTGCCGACCCCCGACGACGACGTCCAGGCCGACATGTACGAGCTCGCCGACGCGCGGCTCGCCGCCGCCGGGTTCGAGTGGTACGAGGTCAGCAACTGGGCGCGCCCTTCGACCGGCTCAGGGACCCAGCGGGACAATCGCTCCCGGCACAATCTCGCCTACTGGCGCGGCAGCGACTGGTGGGGCTTCGGCCCGGGCGCGCACAGCCACGTCGCGGGTCTGCGCTGGTGGAATGTGAAGCATCCGGCGGCCTACGCGCAGCGACTCGCCGCAGCGGAGTCGCCCGCCGCGGGCACGGAGCGCCCCGACGCCGAGTCGCGGATGCTCGAGCGGATCCTGCTGCTCAGCCGCATCAGCGAGGGCATTCCGGTCGACGATCTCCCGCAGTCGAAGCGCAGTCGCGTGGCGGGTCTCATCGCGGACGGACTCGTCGACGCCGCGGCCGCGCTACGCGGCCGGGTCCGGCTCACGCTGCGCGGGCGGCTGCTGGCGGATGCCGTCGTCCGCGAGCTCACCGACTGACCTGCAGGCCCTCGCCCGGGGCGACGGGTAGAATTGGCACTCGAAACCAGTGAGTGCCAGACGGGAGGAGCTGCGATGGTCAGCGAACGAGGACTTCAGGTGCTCCGCGCGATCGTGCAGGACTACGTCGAGACCCACGAGCCCGTCGGCAGCCGCTCGATCGTCGACCGCTACTCGTTCGGCGTGTCGGCGGCGACGATCCGCAACGACATGGCCCTCCTCGAGGACGAGGAGCTCATCACCGCGCCGCATACCTCCTCCGGCCGGGTGCCCACAGACAAGGGCTATCGGGTCTTCGTCAACCACCTCGCGCAGCTGCGGCCGCTCTCTTCCGCCCAGCGCACCGCCATCGAGTCGTTCCTCGCGGACCCCGCCGACCTCGACGACCTGATGGCGCGGACGGTGCGCGTGCTCACGAGGCTCACCGGTCAGGTCGCCCTGGCGCAGTACCCGTCGTTCGCTCGCGCCCACCTGACGCACCTCGAACTCGTGGCGCTCGCGCCGAACCGGCTGCTGATCGTGCTCGTCACAGACGCCGGCGGCGTCTCCCAGCGCTTGGCGCCGCTGCCGGTCGAGGTCGACGAGTCCGACATGGCGCTGCTGCGCGCTCGCCTGTCCGCGCTCATCACGGGTCGTGCGGTGAGTGATGCGGCCGAACGGCTGGAGAGCCTTCTCGCCGCCGAGGAGCAGGCGCGGGATGCGGCTCTGCGGACTCTCGCCGCGATCATCGTCGACGAGCTCGGCGAGTTCAGGCAGGAGCGGCTCGTGATGGCGGGAGCCGCGACCCTCGCGCGCCGCGAGCAGGATTTCCGCGGCAGCATCCATCCGCTCCTCGAGGCCATCGAGGAGCAGGTGACGCTGCTGCGGCTGATGAGCGAGATGGAGACCGATGCGCATGGCCTCGCCGCCAGCATCGGCACCGAGAACGCGCCTTTCGGGCTCGGCGAGGCGTCCATCGTCGCCAGCAACTACGCCGCACCCAGCGGCACCGCACGGGTGGGCGTGATGGGCCCGACCCGGATGGACTACCCGAGCAATCTCGCGGCGGCGCGGGCCGTGGCCCGCTATCTGTCGCGGATGCTCGACGAGGACGAGGCGAGCCGCTGACGCGGACGCCCTGGAAACACGACGCAGAAGGGCCATTGTGGCGGACCACTATGAGGTTCTCGGGGTCTCCCGGGACGCTTCCATCGACGAGATCAAGAAGGCATACCGGCGTCTGGCGCGCCAGCTGCACCCGGACGTGAACCCTGGCGATGACGCCGCCGAGCGGTTCAAGCTGGTCACCCACGCCTACGACGTGCTCAGCGACGACGAGTCCCGCCGTCGCTACGACATGGGCGGCGGCGACGGAGCAGCAGGCAACTTCGGCGGCTTCGGCGGCTTCGGCGACATCTTCGAGACCTTCTTCGGGACGGCGCAGGGCGGCGGGCGCGGCGGACGCCCTCGTTCCCGGCGCGAACGCGGACAGGACGCCCTGGTGCGCGTGACGCTCGAGCTCGGCGACGTCGTGTTCGGCGCCCACCGCGACATCGAGGTCGACACCGCGGTGCTCTGCGAGACCTGCCAGGGCTCGTGCTGCCAGGAGGGCACCTCGCCCGTCACCTGCGACATCTGCGGCGGCACCGGGCACGTGCAGCGTCAGGTGCGCAGCCTCCTCGGCAACGTGATCACCTCCCAGCCGTGCGGCACCTGCGAGGGCTACGGCACCACGATCCCGTACCCCTGCGGCACCTGCGCCGGCCAGGGCCGCGTGCGCTCGCGCCGCACCGTCTCGCTCGACATCCCGGCGGGCGTGGAGACGGGGCTGCGCCTGCAGCTGCCCGGCTCCGGTGAGGTCGGCAAGGCCGGCGGGCCGAACGGCGACCTGTACGTCGAGGTGTCGGTGAACCCGCATCCCGCCTTCAGCCGTGACGGCGACGATCTGCTGGCGACGCTCGAGGTGTCGATGACGGACGCGATCCTCGGCACCGAGACCTCCATCGACGGACTCGACGGCGAGGTGGACCTCGAGATCCGCGCCGGCGTGCAGTCCGGCGACGTGCTCACCATCCGGGGCCGCGGCATCACGCCGCTGCGCGGCACCCAGCGCGGCGATCTCCGCGTCGGCGTGCAGGTGCTGACACCGACGAAGCTGGACTCGGCGCAGCGCAAGCTCATCGAGGACTTCGCGAAGAAGACCAAGGCGCCTGGGCCCCAGCTCGCGCAGTTCCAGCAGGGGCTGTTCTCCAAGCTCCGCGACCGCTTCCGCACGCACTGAGCCCATGGCACTGCACTTCGTGGTCGAATCCTCGTCCGAGGCCGCCGTCGGAGACGTCGTCTCGCTGACCGGCGCCGAGGCGAAGCACGCCGCGGTCGTTCGGCGTCTGCGCGTCGGCGAGGCGGTGACCATCGGCGACGGCGCCGGCGTGTGGCTGGCAGGACTCGTCGAGGACGTCTCGGCCGTCCGCGTCGACGTGCGGATCACGGAGCGGCGCGTCGCCGACCCGGTTCCGTCGCGCCTCGTGCTGGTGCAGGCGCTCGCGAAGGGCGACAGGGACGAACTCGCGGTGCAGGCCGCCTGCGAGCTCGGCGTCGACGAGATCGTGCCCTGGCAGGCGAGCCGCAGCATCTCGCGCTGGGAGGGACCGAAGGCGGTCAAGGGGCGCGAACGGTGGGCGGCGATCGTGCGCGAAGCCGCCAAGCAGGCACATCGTGCCTGGGTGCCGGAGGTGACGGCCCCCGTGTCGACCGCGCAGCTCGCCGAGCGCGCCGCGTCGCAGCGGCTGCTGCTTCTCGACCCCACCGCGACGATCAGACTGTCGGACCTCAACCCGGACGAGCGCGACATCGTCCTGGTCGTCGGCCCCGAAGGCGGCATCGCCGACGACGAGCTGAAGCGGCTGTCGAAGGCGGGCGCCGAACGGGTGCTGCTCGGGGACACCGTGCTGCGGACCTCCACGGCAGGGCCTGCGGCGATCGCGGTGCTGAACGTCGCGCTCGGACGCTGGTGATCTCTGCGATCCGGACCGCCCGCCGAGCGGCTGGGCGACCCAACTAAGCTGGAGACATGACGGAACCCTCGATCTTCACGCGCATCCTGAACGGGGACATCCCCGGCGAGATCCTCGGCGAGACCGAGCGCCTCTTCGCGATCCGTGACATCGCGCCGAAGGCGCCGGTGCACCTGCTCGTGATCCCGAAGACCGAGGAGTACCGCGACGTGGCCGAGCTCGCCGCAGGCGACCCCGGTCTGCTCGCGGAGCTCATCGCCTTCGCAGGTCGGCTCGCCGCCGAGCACACCGACGACGGCGACTTCCGTCTCGTCTTCAACACCGGCGCCAACGCCGGGCAGACCGTCTTCCACGTCCACGCGCATGTGCTGGGCGGCGGACTGAGCGAGAAGAGCCTCGGTGCCTGAGGACAGCATCCCCGAAGAGCGCAGCCTCACGCCGCAGCCGCCGGAGACCGTCGAGAAGATCTATGCGGACGGCGTCGCCATGGTGCAGCTGCTCGGCCCGCAGGACCGCCTGCTGCGGATGCTCGAGAAGGAGCACCGCGACGTGCAGGTGCTCGTGCGGGGGAACGAGATCACCCTGAGCGGCTCGAAGGGCGCCGTGGCGAAGGCGAAGGATCTGGTGGAGGAGCTGCTGACGATGACCAAGGGTGGCTACGACCTCGCCCCGAGCGACGTGGCGAGCTCCGCGCGCATCCTCCGCCAGGAGGGCGGTCCGCGACCGAGCGAGGTGCTCGGCGAGGCGATCCTCTCCACCCGCGGCAAGGTCATCCGGCCGAAGACGCTCGGGCAGAAGGAGTACGTCGACGCGATCGAGGAGAACACGATCGTGTTCGGCATCGGCCCCGCCGGCACCGGCAAGACCTACCTCGCCATGGCCAAGGCCGTGCAGGCGCTGCAGCGCAAGGAGGTCTCCCGGATCATCCTCACCCGCCCCGCAGTCGAGGCGGGCGAGCGGCTGGGGTTCCTTCCCGGCACGCTGAACGACAAGATCGACCCGTACCTGCGCCCGCTGTACGACGCGCTCAACGAGATGATGGACCCCGAGATCGTGCCGCGCCTGATGGCGACGGGGACCATCGAGGTCGCCCCGCTGGCGTACATGCGCGGCCGCACGCTGAACGACTCCTTCGTCGTCCTCGACGAGGCGCAGAACACGACGCCTGAGCAGATGAAGATGTTCCTCACGCGTCTCGGCTTCGGCACCAAGATGGTCGTCACCGGCGACATCACGCAGGTCGACCTGCCGCAGGGCGCATCCGGCCTTCGGCTGGTGACGCGCGTGCTCGACGACATCGACGACATCCACTTCTCCCGTCTGACCAGCGACGACGTCGTGCGGCACTCGCTGGTCGGCCGGATCGTCGACGCGTACAGCGAGTACGACGAGCGCCGCACGTCGCAGCGGTTCGAGCGCGAGCAGGCGGCTGAGTTCGCCAACCGGGCTGAGCGCCGAGGGGCCGCGCGACCAGGACCCCGCGACCGGATGCCGAAACGAGGCCTCTCATGATGAAACGAGCACTGGCATGATCGAGATCAACAACGAGTCGGCCATCGATGTCGACGAGACCGTGCTGCAGCGACTCACCGACCTCAACCTCGCGCAGCTGCACGTCAGCCCTGATGCCGAGGTCGCGATCGTGCTCGTCGACGAGGGCGCCATGGAGGCGCTGCATGTGCAGTGGATGGACGAGCCCGGGCCGACCGATGTGCTGAGCTTCCCGATGGACGAGCTGCGACCTGGCACCGAGGACCGCCCGACCGCGCCGGGGCTGCTCGGCGACATCGTGCTGTGCCCGCAGGTCGCCGAGACCCAGGCTCAGGCCGCCGGGCACAGCCTGATGGACGAGCTCATCCTGCTGACGACGCACGGCCTGCTGCACCTTCTCGGCTTCGACCACGCCGAGCCGGAGGAGGAGCGCGAGATGTTCGGGCTGCAGAAGGAGCTCATCGCGGGCTTCGCCGCCTCCGAACGCCGGCGATGACGACGGCCTTCCTCCTCGTCGGAGCAGTACTGCTCGTCGCGTTCGGCGGCCTGATGGCCGCGATCGACGCCGCTTTCGGGGTGAACTCCCGCTCCGACCTCGAGGAGATGGGATCCGAGGGGCGCCATGCGCGCCAGCTGGCGCGCATCGCCGCAGACCCGGACGCGCACGTCAACGCCGTCGCCTTCATCCGCGTGCTCGCGGAGACGACGGCGGCGGTTCTCGTCACGGTCGCTTTCTCCAACCTGTTCGACAGCATCTGGTGGGCGATGCTGGCCGCGGCGGTGCTGATGACCGGCATCACCTTCGTCCTCGTCGGCGCGAGCCCGCGGACGTTCGGCAGGCAGCACGCCGACGGGATCCTGCGCGCGAACGCCCCGGTGGTGCGGAGCGTCCGCATCATTCTCGGCCCGCTCGCCCAGGGGCTCGTGCTGCTCGGAAACCGCGTCACCCCCGGTGCGGGGCGGAGTTCGTTCACCTCAGAGGAGCAGCTGCTCAGCATGGTCGACGAGGCCGCCTCGAACGATCTCATCGAGGAGGACGACCGCGATCTCATCCACTCCGTCTTCGACTTCACCGACCAGTTCGTCCGCGCGGTGATGGTGCCGCGGACCGAGATGGTGACGGTCGACGCCACCGCCACCACGAGCGAGGCCATGGCGCTCTTCCTCAACCGCGGCGTCTCCCGGATGCCGGTCGTCGACGACGAGGCGGACGACGTCGTCGGCGTGCTGTATCTGAAGGACCTCGTGCAGTTCGCGTTCCGCGACGAGAGCGCCTGGCGCACCGCGTCGATCGGCCCGATCTCGCGTCCGGCGACCTTCGTCCCTGAATCCATGCGCGCGGAGACCCTGCTCCAGCAGATGAAGCGCGATGCCGTGCACGTCTGCCTCGTGATCGACGAGCACGGCGGCATCTCCGGCCTCGTGACACTCGAGGACCTGATCGAGGAACTCGTCGGGGAGATCGCGGACGAGTACGATCAGGTGTCGGCTGAGGTCGTTGATCTCGGCGACGGACGTTACCGCGTGAGCTCCCGACTCTCGCTGGAGGACGTCGGCGATCTGTTCGGGCTCGAGCTCGAGGATGAGGACGTCGACTCCATCGGCGGACTGCTCGGGAAGGCTCTCGGCCAGGTGCCCCAGCCCGGTGCTGCGGCCATGGTCGAGGGGCTCGTGCTCACCGGCGGTGCGTCCCGTGGCCGAGGTCGCGGGATCGCCACCGTGTTCGTCGAGCGGGCGGCGCACGACACGGAGACGGCAGAGCCTGAGGGAGAACGAAACGATGACTGAGCAGACGCGAAGCGGATTCGTGACCTTCGTGGGTCGGCCGAACGTGGGCAAGTCCACGCTCACCAACGCGCTGGTCGGTGAGAAGATCGCGATCATCAGCGACAAGCCGCAGACCACGCGCCGCGCGATCAGGGGAATCGTCAACCGCCCAGAGGGGCAGCTCGTGATCGTCGACACCCCCGGCATCCACAAGCCGCGCACTCTTCTCGGCGAGCGGCTGAACGATCTGGTCGATCAGGTCCTCGGCGACGTCGACGTGATCGGCTTCTGCGTGCCGGCGACGGAGAAGGTCGGACCGGGCGATCGCCGGATCGCGGCGTCCCTCGACGGCTATCCGCGGGCGAAGAAGCTCGCGATCGTGACGAAGACCGATGCGGCCGGCCGCGACGACATCACGGCGCGGCTGCTGGAGGTGGACGCGCTGCGCGAGGACTGGGCTGCCGTGATCCCGCTCTCCGCACTCACCAACGATCAGCTCGACGTCCTCTCGGACGAGATCCTCCAGCTCATGCCGAAGGGCCCCGCTCTCTATCCGGAGGGCATCACCACGGACGAGTCCGAGGAGGACCGCATCGCGGAGATCATCCGCGAAGCGGCTCTCGACGGCGTGCGGGACGAGCTGCCGCACTCGATCGCGGTGGTCGTCGACGACATCGCGCCGCGCGAGAACAGCGACCTCACCGACGTGCACGCCTCCATCGTCGTCGAGCGGGACAGCCAGAAGGCGATCATCATCGGCCACAAGGGAAAGCGCCTGCGCGACGTCGGAGCGCGCGCACGAGCCGGGGTGGAGGAGCTGCTCGGCACGCGGGTGTTCCTCGGGCTGCACGTGAAGGTGGTCAAGGAGTGGCAGCGCGACCCCAAGCAGCTCGGCCGGCTCGGGTTCTGACATGCCGACCGACACGACGACGGTGGCGAGGCCGCCGACCGCAGCGGCATGAACGCCGGCAGCGAAGACCCGAACTCGCTGCGCAACGAGGTCTTCTCCCGCGTCTTCGATGAGAACTGGGCATCGGTCCGGCGTCACATCGAATGCGTCGTCGACGACGACGCCGAGGTCACCGAACTCGTCTCGGAGGTGTTCCTCGTCGTCTGGCACCGTCTGAACCCGAAGAAGCCGATGGATCGCACCTGGCTGCTGCGCGTGGCCGAGCGCGCGCTGAATTCGCGCAACGGCCGCTCGACCACCCGTCTGACGGCGCTCGATGCCGTGCACCAGGGGATGTCAGGCGAATCGGAGCCGCCCGACCGGGCGGAGCGGGCGAGAGTCCTGAGAGCTTTGGGTGTCCTCACACCGGCCGAGCGGCGTATCATCATGCTCACGTACTGGGACGGGCTGGCCGTGGGGGAGATCGCGGATCTGATTCGCCGGTCCCGTTCGAGAGTGCGAATCACACTGCATCGCGCGCAGCGACGGCTGCGTGCGGAGCTGGGCCTGGAGGGGGCGAGTGACGGAGATGGCTGAGAGCGCCGTGCTCGAGCGAATGCTCACAGAGGCGGATCCTGCGCGCACTCCGCGCGATTCGAAGCCGGATGCCGCCGCGCTGATGACCCGCGACCGGATCATCCGGAAGGCATCCGGGCCGCGCCGCCGATCGCCGATCGCCGTCCGATGGGCGACCGGTCTTGCAGGAGCCGCCGCGGCGGCCGCCCTGGCCGTCGCAGTGCTGGTGCCGCACGGCGGTGCCGTCGCCGGCACACCGCGTCCGCTGGACTTCGCGGACGCCGGCAGCGTCGCGGACATCCTCGAGGCCGCGCATACGGACCTCTCCGTGGCGGCCGGACCGGCGGAGCCCATCCGGTCGGTGCGCTCCGCGACATGGGCGTTCCACTTCGACGGAGACACCGCGGACTCCGTCGTGGTGCCCGAGCTCACGACCGTGAGCTGGGAACCCGATCTCTCCGGACGGTTGACCATCGTCGCGGGAGAGGCGTACGACCCGGCGGATGCCGCCGCGAACGCCGGCGCAGAGGTCACCAGCACCGGCGTCGTCACGACCGACCTGCTGATCAAGGCGGGGGAGTTCGGCACCCCCGTGGTGGACCTCCCCGGTGACTCTCGGGACGAGATCCTCGCTGCGCTCACGGCGTTCGGACTCCCGGAGGAGCCGACCGCGTACGACGTGGTCTCCAGTGCGACGGCGATCCTCGAGCAGTGGACGCTGACGAACGCCCAGGAGCAGCAGCTGCTGGCGATCCTGTCGGAGGCGAAGGGCGCACAGCCTCTCGGCGCCGGCACCGATCGTCTGGGCCGCGCGGTCTCGGGCCTGCGCGTGCTGTCCCCTGATGACGCCGCCGCCGATGTGCTGCTCATCTCCGAGGACACCGGACGCATCGTCGGCATCGAACGCACCAGCCTCGTCGACGAGGGAGTCATCTCCGCCGGCTCCATCATCTCGTACCGCATGTGGGACGTGGACGAAGGGCTGGTCGAATGACGCGCATGCGGGTGCTGGTCTCCGTCGTCGTCGGGCTGCTGTTCGCCGGGGCGACGGCTGCGCCGGCCTCGGCCGAGACGGGCGGGTGGGCGGATGCCGACCCGCAGATCGTCGAGATGATGGCGGAAGTGCCCGGCGGGGTGCTCCTCGACGCCACGCACGCGGTGTGGCCGGAACTGGGCATGGAACTGATCGTGCCGGAGTCCTCGATCGGAGTCGCGAGCATGGCGGCCGTCGGTCCCTGCGCAACGGGACGGATCTGCGCGTACTCGGGCCAGTCGCTCACTGGTTCGGTGCTCACCTTCAGCACCTGCGGAATCCACGCGATCCCCTCGTCGTTCCGGACGCGGTCGCTCGCGAACGCCCGCTCGTCCGGCTACACGCAGGCACGCAACGGCACCACGGTCCTCGCCACGGCATGGGCCGGAGGCTGGACGAACGTGTACGGAACCGCGACCAACCTCCGCTGCGTCTTCTGAGGCGCTCGCGCCGATCCGGCGGTCAGTCGACCTCGCGCAGGGCCGAGGTGACGAGGACCACGCCCTCGCCGTACTCGGCATCCACGGCATCCTGGATCGTTCCGTCGTCCCACACCACGTGGAGCCAGACGTACCCGCGCTCGGACCACAGCGTCAGTGCGGCCGGTCCCAGCCGCGCAGCGATGTCGTCCTGCACGCGGGTGAGCTCGTCCTCCGGCGTGGTGCCGTCGACCCCGTCGGCCGGGTCCTCCGGGCGGATCGGATCGTAGAGCGCGAGCATGACCGGCTGGTCGGTCACCGTGTACCGCTCGCCGTCGTAGGTGCCGTACACGGCATACGAGCCCCAGGTGGTCTCCCCGCTCGTCTCGCTGCCGTCCAGCCCCTCCCAGCTCCAGCCGTCGAGCGGGATGCCCGAGCACTGCGGCGGATAGGACTCGGCGATGGCGCCGAGGCACAGCTGCGCATCGCCCGCCACGTCGAGCACGGTCCCCACCCCGATCAGACGCCCCTCCGGCGGGGCCGGCTGCGCGGATTCCAGCCGCTGGTCCGCGGGGACGCTCGTGCTGGTCGGGGCGACGGAGCCGGGGCCCGACGCGCATCCGCTCAGGGCGGCGAGTGCGAGGACGGAGGCGGCGGCGAGAAGCAGGCGGGTGCGCGATGTGCTCATGACTGACAGTGTCCGCGATCCGCGGATCGTCTCGACGCGCGTGGAACCCGCCGGCATCCCTGCTACCATGGCCGCATGCCTTTCGGCGGTCTGCTTCTTCTTAGCTGCCGCGACGAGTCCTGATAGCTAGGGCCTTCCTCGTCGCGGCGCTTGTGTTGGCCCGTACACACTCCTGACGAAGAGAAGAAGCCCATCATGAAGAACAATCAGCGTCCGTCTGCGATGCCCGTCCATAAGTACCGGCCCTTCCACGAGCAGATCCGCGTCGACCTGCCGGATCGCACCTGGCCCACGAAGCGCATCACCGAGGCGCCCCGCTGGTGCGCCGTCGACCTCCGCGACGGCAACCAGGCGCTCATCGACCCGATGTCCCCCGAGCGCAAACGCGTCATGTTCGAGCTGCTCGTGAGCATGGGCTACAAGGAGATCGAAGTCGGGTTCCCGTCGGCGAGCCAGACCGACTTCGACTTCGTGCGCCAGCTCATCGAAGAGAACCTGATCCCGGACGACGTCACGATCCAGGTCCTGACCCAGGCGCGCGAGCACCTCATCGAGCGGACCTACGAGTCGATCGCCGGCGCGAAGCAGGCGATCGTGCACCTCTACAACTCCACCAGCGTGCTGCAGCGCGAGGTCGTGTTCCGCACCGACAAGCAGGGCATCATCGATATCGCGCTCGAGGGCGCGCGTCTGTGCCGCAGGTTCGAGAAGACCATCCCGGACACGCAGGTGTACTACGAGTACTCCCCGGAGAGCTACACCGGCACCGAGCTCGAGTTCGCCGTCGACGTATGCAACCAGGTCATCGAGATCTTCGAGCCGACCCCCGATCGCAAGGTCATCATCAACCTGCCGGCCACCGTCGAGATGGCGACGCCGAACGTGTACGCCGACTCGATCGAGTGGATGAGCCGCCGTCTCGCTCACCGCGAGAACGTCATCCTGTCGCTGCACCCGCACAACGACCGCGGCACGGCCATCGCCGCCGCCGAGCTCGGCTACATGGCAGGCGCCGACCGCATCGAGGGCTGCCTGTTCGGCAACGGCGAGCGCACCGGCAACGTCGACATCGTCGCCCTCGGCGTCAACCTGTTCACGCAGGGCATCGACCCGCAGATCGACTTCAGCGACATCGACCAGGTCAAGCGGACGGTCGAGTACTGCAACCAGCTGCCCGTCCCCGAGCGCAGCCCGTGGGCCGGAGACCTGGTCTTCACCGCGTTCAGCGGATCGCACCAGGACGCGATCAAGAAGGGCTTCGAGGCGATGGAGGCCCGCGCGACCGCGGAGGGCGTCACGGTCGACGAGATCGAGTGGGCGGTTCCGTACCTGCCCATCGATCCGAAGGACCTGGGTCGCTCGTACGAGGCGGTCATCCGCGTGAACTCCCAGTCCGGCAAGGGCGGCGTCGCCTACCTGCTGAAGGCCGACCACGCGATCGACCTGCCGCGCAAGCTCCAGATCGAGTTCTCCGGGGTGGTCCAGGCCAAGACGGATGCCGACGGCGGCGAGGTCACGAGCGAGCAGATCTGGTCGATCTTCTCCGACGAGTACCTGCCCGCGAACGACACCGCCGCGAAGTGGGGCCGCTTCGAGCTGCTCGCCACGCAGACCCGCAGCGACATGTCCGGCGAGGTCGTGCTCGACGTGGTGCTCCGCGACGACGAGCAGCAGCTCGCGGTCGCCGAGTCCGGCAACGGCCCGGTCGCGGCGTTCGTCGAGGTGCTGCGCGCGCAGGGCTTCGACATCACCGTCTACGACTACGTCGAGCACGCTCTCAGCGCCGGCGGCGACGCCCAGGCGGCCGCCTATGTAGAGCTGCAGGTCGGCGATCAGCGCCTGTGGGGCGTCGGCATCGACGGCGACATCTCCACGGCGTCGCTGAAGGCCATCGTCTCGGGTGTGAACCGCTCGATCCGCACCCGCCAGCAGGAGCTCGCCGCCGTCTGACGCCCGACCCGGTCGCTGAGCCGGCGTGCTCAGCGACCGGGTTCGGTCCGGATGATGTCGATCGCCGAGGTCTCGGCGGCGACCTTCCGCCGGTACAGCCGACGCTGCTCCGGCAGCGACACGTCGAAGCTGACCGCGAGCACGCGGATGATGGCGGTGAGGATGATGCCGATGACCGCGGCGATCGTGATCGGCATGCCGAGGCTGTTCGCGACGACGATGAAGGCGCAGCCGGCGCCGGCAGCCACCGCATAGAGGGAGCCGACGTGCATGATGGCCGTCGGCAGGCCCATCAGCATGTCGCGGAGCACGCCTCCGCCCACTGCCGCGCACGCGCCGATGAAGACGGCCGGCACCGGCGGGATGCCGAACGCGATCGCCTTGCTGGTGCCGAACGCGCCGAACATGCCGATCACGACGGCGTCGAGAACGACGATGACCTTGTTGAGCCGGTTGAACAGCCCGGCCAGCAGCATCCCGAACAGCGACGCACCCGCAGCCGTCACCAGGTACCAGTCGCTCTTCAGCGACGCGGGCGGAAGGCCGAGCAGGATGTCGCGGATGAGGCCGCCGCCCATCCCGATCATGATGCCGATGATGGCGACGCCCAGCCAGTCGAGGCGCCGCTGCCCCTGGAATCCCGAGGCGAACATCGCACCCTGCACTCCGCCGAGCCCGACGCCGAGAAGGTCCGCCCACAGCGGAATGGTGAAGAGCGGTTCGGTCACCCGTCCATTGTCCCGCACGGAGGATAATCGAACGATGCCGACCTACCGAGACGAAGTGGTGATCCTGCGCACCCACAAGCTGGGTGAGGCGGATCGCATCGTCACGATGCTCTCGCGGAGGCACGGCAAGGTCAGAGCGGTCGCCAAGGGCGTGCGGCGCACCTCGTCGAAGTTCGGGGCGCGGCTCGAGCCGTTCATGGTGGCCGACGTGCAGCTGTATCAGGGGCGCTCGCTCGACATCGTCCAGCAGGCGGAGTCGCTCGGGTCCTACGGCTCGGACATCGCGGCGCACTACGACCGGTTCACGTCGGCCAATGCGATGGTCGAGACCGCCGATCGGCTCAGCGACTCGGAGGCGACGCCGGAGCAGTACCTGCTGCTCGTCGGCGGACTGAGGGCGCTGTCCCGCGGCGAGCATTCCCCGCGCAGCATCCTCGACTCGTATCTCCTGCGGGTGATGGCGCTGTCCGGCTGGGCCCCGTCGCTCGGCGACTGCGCTCGATGCGCCGCGCCGGGTCCGCATGCGCACTTCGTCGGCCAGCTCGGAGGCGCGGTGTGCACGAACTGCGCGCCGGCCGGCAGCCCGCGGGTCGCCGAGAAGACGCTGTCGCTGCTGCGATCGCTGATGGCCGGCGAGTGGGACGCGATCGATGCGGCGCCGCACGCGGACAACGCGGCGGCATCCGGTCTCGTGGCCGCATACGCCCAGTGGCACCTGGAGCGCGGCATCCGCTCGCTCGCGCATCTCGTGGCCGACACCCCTCGAGAAGGAGCACGGTGAGCCCCAAGCCCTATACCCACAAGGATGCCGTCGCGTACCGCCCGCTCGACTGGACGGGCGTGCACCCCCCGGCGTTCCCCGCGGTGCCGGAACATGTCGCGATCGTGATGGACGGCAACGGTCGCTGGGCGAACAGACGGGGCCTGAACCGCATCGAGGGTCACAAGGCGGGGGAGGAGGTGCTGCTCGACGTGGTTGCCGGCGCCATCCAGGCCGGCGTGAAGCACCTCTCCGTGTACGCGTTCTCGACCGAGAACTGGGCGCGCTCGCCCGAGGAGGTGCGCTTCCTGATGGGCTACAACCGCGACGTGCTGCATCGACGGCGTGATCAGCTCAACGAGTGGGGCGTGCGGGTGCGCTGGGCCGGCCGCAGGCCTCGGCTGTGGGGGAGCGTCATCAAGGAGCTCCAGTACGCCGAGCAGCTGACGCAGAACAACGACGTGCTCACCCTCACCATGTGCGTGAACTACGGTGGCCGGGTCGAGCTCGTCGACGCGATGCGCTCGATCGCCGAGGACGTCGCCGCAGGACGCGTCAAGCCGAAGGCGATCACCGAGAAGATGATCCGCCGGAACCTGTATGTGCCGGACATGCCCGACGTCGACCTCTTCCTCCGGAGCTCGGGCGAGCAGCGCACCTCGAACTTCCTGCTCTGGCAGGCGGCGTACGCCGAGATGGTCTTCCTCGACACGCTCTGGCCCGACTTCTCCCGTGAGGAGCTGTGGCGGGCGATCGGCATCTACCTGTCGCGGGATCGCCGTTTCGGCGGGGCGGTGGACACACCGGACGCCTCAGCCTGAACTCGGAGCCACTGCTCGGTCTCACGGGGGTGGTGCAGGCGCACGATGATCAGGTGCGGGAACTGCTCACGCTTCGCCGGCATCCGCTCCGCCCAGAAGGACCGGGTCTTCGACTGCCAGGCGAGGATGTTCTCGTCAGGGTCCCGTGTGGCCAGGAGTCTCCAGAGCGGCTTCTCGACGTTGCCGTTGTACATCTCGGTGCGCAGGATGCTGCGGCCGATCGTGCGGCGCACCAGTCGCGTGCGCACGACGGGCCAAGGGTAGTCGAGCCAGAGCGCCAGCTGCGCACGAGGGGTGAGGATCTCGTCCGTCCCCTTGCTCGTGTACTGCCACTCCGTGACCCAGCGCTCCTCGGCGGCGAACGCGCGGACGTCATCGAGGAAGGTCGGACGCGGCGTCCACTCCGGCCCGTGGAATAGGCCGTCGATCTCGACGTGCCGGATATCCCAGAGCTCCGCGAGACGCCGCGCCAGCGTGGTCTTGCCGGACCCCGTCACCCCGGCGATGAGGACTCTCTCCGGCCGGAACGGGAGTGGATCGTCGGCGGACAGCATCCGAGAATCCTACCCGCGGAGGGGAGGCGGAATAGCACCGAGGTGCATGCGGTTGGATGAGAGTGTGACTGAACCCATCTCGATCGACATCTGGTCCGACATCGCCTGCCCGTGGTGCTACATCGGCAAGCGCAACCTCGAGAAGGGGCTCGATGCGGTGTCGGCGGACGACGACGCCCCTGAGGTGAGCATCACCTTCCACTCGTTCGAGCTCTCACCCGACACCCCTGTCGACTTCGACGGTGACGAGGTCGACTTCCTCGCCGGTCACAAGGGCATGCCGCGTGCTCAGGTCGAGCAGATGCTCTCCCACGTCACCGGAGTGGCGTCGGATGCCGGACTCGAGTACCGCTTCGACCTGCTCCAGCACACCAACACCGTGAAGGCGCACGAGCTGCTGCACTTCGCGAAGGCGAAGGGTCAGCAGCACGCGATGGAGGAGCGGCTGATGTCCGCCTACTTCACCGAGGGCAGGCACGTCGGGCGCGTCGACGATCTCGTGGACCTCGCCGTCGAGGTGGGACTGGACGCCGCCGAGACGCGCGAGGCCCTCGAGGCCGAGCTCTATCTTCCCGCCGTCCGCCAGGACCAGGCACAGGCCCGCGCCTACGGCATCCAGGGCGTGCCCTTCTTCGTGATCGACGGCCAGTACGGCATCAGCGGCGCGCAGCCGCCCGCGGCATTCGAGAACGTGCTGCGCGACCTCTGGGCGAAGCGCGGAGAGAGCGAGCCGGAGGCCGCGGCGGTCTAGCGGGGCAGCGCCGCCTCGATGGCCTCGACGATCGCGGGGTTGTCGGGCGTGACGTTCGGCCGGAAGCGGAGCACGTCGCCGTCCGGGAGCACCAGGAACTTCTCGAAATTCCATGCCACGCGGCCGGCCTTGCCGTCGGCATCCGGAGCCTCCTTCAGCGCCTTGTAGAGGTCGGCGGCGTTCTTGCCGTTCACCTTCACCTTGTCGCTGATCGGGAAGCTGATGCCGTAGGTCGTCGAGCAGAATTCGAGGATCTGATCCACCGAGCCCGGCTCCTGGCCGAAGAACTGGTTGCAGGGGAAGCCGACCACGCTGAACCCGCGGTCCGCGTACAGACGCTGCAGCTCCTCGAGCTGCTCGTACTGCGGGGTGAGACCGCACTTGGACGCGACGTTCACGACGAGCACGACTTCGGCCCCGAGATCGTCCAGGGTCTTCTCCTGGCCTGCGGCGTCGGTGAAGGGGATGGAACGGACTGCGGAATCGGTCATATCCACAAGCCTAGGTCGGTGGGCCGGTGCAGGGCCCGGGTCTGGGAGAATGGATGAGTCATGACTCTCGCCACCACCTCCGCCCGCACCCTCAGCATCGGACCGATCGACCTCGACGTTCCGGTCGTCCTCGCACCCATGGCGGGGATCACCAACACCGCGTTCCGCCGGCTCTGCCGCGAGTACGGTGCCGGGCTCTACGTCAGCGAGATGATCACCTCTCGCGCCCTGGTCGAGCGCAACGAGACCACGATGCGCCTGATCCGGCATCACGAGTCTGAGACGCCCCGCTCGATCCAGCTGTACGGCGTCGACCCGCACACCATCTCCGAGGCCGTGCGCATCATCGTCGCCGAGGACCACGCCGACCACATCGACCTGAACTTCGGGTGCCCGGTGCCCAAGGTCACCCGCAAGGGCGGGGGAGCGGCGCTCCCCTGGAAGAGCTCGCTGTTCGCCGAGATCGTAACCCGTGCGGTGAAGGCCGCCGGAGATGTGCCGCTCACGGTGAAGATGCGCAAGGGCATCGACCCCGATCACCTCACCTTCCTCGACGCCGGGCGCGCCGCGGAGGACGCCGGCGCCGCCGCCGTCGCGCTGCACGCGCGCACCGCGAGCGAGTTCTACTCCGGCAACGCCGACTGGAACGCGATCGGCGAGCTCAAGCAGGCGGTCACCAGCATCCCGGTCCTGGGCAACGGCGACATCTGGTCTGCGGATGACGCGGTGCGCATGATGGCGCAGACGGACTGCGACGGCGTGGTCGTCGGCCGGGGCTGCCTCGGCCGGCCGTGGCTGTTCGGCGAGCTCGCCGCGGCCTTCGGCGCGGACCCTTCGACCAGCTCAGGGACCCAGCGAGTGGTGGACGCGACGCTCGGCTTCGTCGCCAACGCGTTCCGCCGGCACGCCGAGCTGCTGACGGAGTTCTTCGAGGACGAGGATCGCGGATGCCGCGACGTCCGCAAGCACGTCGCCTGGTACTTCAAGGGCTACCCGGTCGGCGGAGACATCCGCACGGGCCTCGCCACGGCATCCAGCCTGGCCGAGATCGATGACCTGCTCGGCCAGCTCGACCACTCGGCTCCCTACCCCGGTGCGGATGCCGAGGGCCAGCGCGGCCGCGCCGGCCGGCCCAAGCGCCCCGCACTGCCGGACAAGTGGCTGGAGTCGCGGGAGCTCGCGGCATCAGCGTCGGAGATGATGCGAGGAGCGGAGATCGAGAACAGTGGCGGTTGACCCTTCGGCCGGCTCAGGGCAGGCCAGACCGGACGGCTACGACCCGCGCGACGCCGAGCGCTTCTTCTCCGAGACCCATCGCTCCGAGCGTGACGATTTCGCGCGAGACAGGGCGCGCGTGCTGCATTCCGCGGCTCTGCGCCGGCTGGCAGCGAAGACGCAGGTGCTGAGTCCGGCGAGCACGGCGGACTTCGCGCGCAATCGCCTGACGCATTCGCTCGAGGTGGCGCAAGTGGGCCGCGAGCTCGCCACTGCCCTCGGCGTCTCGGCCGATGTCGTCGACACGGCGTGCCTCAGCCACGACCTCGGGCATCCGCCGTTCGGGCACAACGGCGAGCGGGCGCTGAACGAGTGGGCCGCGCACATCGGCGGCTTCGAAGGCAACGCGCAGTCGCTGCGCATCCTGACCCGGCTCGAGGCGAAGGTGCTGGATGACGGCGACCACTCGGTCGGACTCAACCTGACCAGGGCGAGCCTCGACGCGACCTGCAAGTACCCGTGGACGGTCGACAGTCCCGTACCCGACCCGGGCGGGCGCCTGAAGTTCGGGGTCTACCCGGAGGACGAGGCCGTGTTCCGCTGGATGCGGGAGGGCGCCCCCGGGCGGCTTCGCTGCATCGAGGCGGAGATCATGGACCTCTCCGACGACATCGGGTACTCCGTGCACGACTTCGAGGATGCGATCGTCAATGGCTACCTCGACGTCGCACAGCTGTCCGACCCCCTCGAGCACGAGGCGCTGATCGATCGCATCCAGCAGTGGGTCGGCTACGACTTCACTCGCGACGAGCTCGCGGACGGTCTCTACCGGCTCGCAAGCCTGCCCATGTGGCTGCGCTCGTTCGACCGTTCCCGCCAGGATCTCGCCAGGCTGAAGAACCTCACCAGCGACTTCATCGGCCGCTTCGCCCGCGCATCCGTCGCGGCGACCCGCGATGCCTACGCGGGCCCAGCACTGGTCCGGTACAACGCGCACGTGGTCGTGCCCCGCGTGGTCGAGGCCGAGATCGCCGTGCTCAAGGGCATCATGGGTCAGGCGATCGTCACGATCGATGCGCGCAAGGGCGTCTACAAGGAGCAGCGGCGCGTGCTCACGCGCCTCGCCGATGCCCTCTGGTCGACCGACGCGCTGTGGTCGGCCGGAGCGGATGTGCTGGAGCCGGCGTTCGCGGCCGACTTCGTCGCCTCCACGACGGATGCCGAGCGCGCCCGGGTCGTGGTAGATCAGATCGCTAGCCTGACGGATCAGAGCGCGATCGACTGGCACAACCGCCTGGTCGGCGAGATCGACCCGGCCGAGGTCGGGATCTGGACGCCGCGGCACGCACACCCCGGTTCGCGCTCGCGTGGCGAGCGGCGGCCGGTGCCGGTGAACGCCGGCGCTCGTCCGGCAGCCGACGGGGCCGTCTGATGCCGCGCATCCGCCAGGCCGACGTCGACGAGGTCAAGGCGCGCACGAACATCGCCGACATCGTCGGGGAGCGGGTGGCGCTGAAATCAGCAGGAGTCGGGTCGCTCAAGGGCCTGTGCCCGTTCCACGACGAGAAGAGCCCGAGCTTCCACGTCCGGCCCCAGGTCGGGTATTACCACTGCTTCGGCTGCGGCGAGTCCGGCGACGTGTACTCGTTCCTCAGGGAGATGGATCACGTCAGCTTCACGGAGGCCGTCGAACGCCTCGCCGGCCGTATCGGCTACTCGCTGCACTACGAGGACGGCGGAGCGGCCCCCGAGACGAGCGGACGCAGCCGCTTGTACGCCGCCAACACCGCGGCAGCCGAGTTCTTCCGCGCGCAGCTGCTCTCGCCGGATGCCGAGGCCGGCCGCCGGTTCCTCGGCGAACGGGGCTTCGACGCGGGGGCGGCAGCGCATTTCGGGGTCGGGTTCGCCCCTCGGGGCTGGGACGGGATGCTGAAGGCGCTCACCGCGCAGGGCTTCACGCGCGAGGAACTCAGCACCGCCGGCCTCGTCTCCACCGGGCAGCGCGGTGTGTACGACCGCTTCCGCGGCCGGCTCGTCTGGCCGATCCGCGACGTCTCGGGGCAGACCATCGGATTCGGCGCCCGCAGGCTCTTCGACGACGACAACGGGCCGAAGTACCTGAACACCCCGGAGACGCCGATCTACAAGAAGGCGCAGGTGCTGTACGGCCTCGACCTCGCCAAGCGCGACATCTCGCGCGGCGATCCGCGGCGGGTCGTCGTGGTCGAGGGGTACACCGACGTCATGGCCTGTCACCTCGCCGGTCTCACCACCGCGATCGCCACCTGCGGCACGGCGTTCGGCACCGACCACATCAAGGTGCTCCGCCGGGTGATGGGCGACGACAACGCCTCCGGCGAAGTCGTGTTCACCTTCGACGGCGACGAGGCGGGACAGAAGGCCGCGCTGCGGGCGTTCACCGAGGACGACCGGTTCAACGCGCAGACCTTCGTGGCGGTGGCGCCCGACGGGCTCGACCCCTGTGACCTCCGCCTCCAGCGCGGCGACGCGGCGGTGCGAGGACTCATGGAGGCCAAGGTGCCGATGTTCGAGTTCGCGATCGATCGCAAGCTCGGCGGTTTCGACCTCTCCACAGTGGAGGGCCGGGTCGGCGCGCTGCGCGCCGCCGCGCCGATCGTCGCGGAGATCAGGGACCGGCTGCTGCGCCCCGGCTACGAGCGGGTGCTGGCTCGCCGCCTCGGGATGGACCCGATGGAGGTGCACGGCGAAGTCGAGCGAGCCGCCCGCGGCGGTGGCCAGCCTGCAGTCCGGCAGGAGCCCACGCGACAGGACGCGAGCTCGATGGGCAGTGACGGCGGTGCTCCCGGCCTCGCGCCGGTGACGCTCGCCAGCCTGCCGCGCACGGCGGACGTGGCACTGGAGCGAGATGCCGTGATGGGTGCGCTGCAGTACGGGCATCAGGTGGATCAGGCCCTGCTCGGACGTGCCTTCGAGGCGCCGTTCCGCACGCCCAGCCTGGAGGCGATCCGCCAGGCGATCATCGCGGCCAGCGACCGCGCGCGACCCGGCTGGGTGACGGATGCCGTGAACTCGGTGCGCGAGCCGTACCGGTCGCTCGCGGGCGAGCTGCTGATGACGCCGTTCCCCGCACGCGACGAGGAAGGTGCAGTCGCCTCGGCCAATGGCCTCTCACGCCGTCTGATCCTGCGGGCGCTCGAAGACGAGAAGCAGGAGCTGCTGGGAGCGCTGCAGCGTGTGCCGGCCGATTCGGACGGTGGGCGGGCGCTCGGCATCCGCCTGAGGGATATCAGCGTCGAGCGGCAGCGGTTCGCCGAGTCGTAACCACCGCGAGCGGCGCTTGCGGGGGAGGATGGGACCATGTCCCGCCGGCTCGAATCCACCAACGTGATCGACTGCTCAGATCTGGTGATCGACCGCCTCGGTCACGGCGCTCCGACGAAGGCCGTCGACGGCGTGACGTTCTCGCTCGCCCCTGGTGACCTGATCTGCGTGGCGGGTCCGACCGGGTCGGGGAAGTCCACGCTCGTCGCGGCTCTCGCCGGCGCCGTCGACTCGTCCGTGAAGATCGTCGGCGGCAGCGCGCAGGTGTGCGGCGTCGACGTGCGGCGTCCCGGCCGCAAGCAGCGCGTGCTCACCTACCGCACGGGTTTCGTCCCCCAGGGCGCCGGCGCTGACCTGCCGCCTCGCCTCACCGTCAGCGAGATCATCGCGGAGCCGATCCTGACGAGGGAGAGGCGCGTCAACTCCAAGGCGCTGTCGATCCGCGTCGCGACGCTGCTGGACGAGCTCCACCTGCCACTCGGCACCGCCGTGAGGTTCCCCTACGAGCTGAGCGCAGGCATGCGGCAGCGGGTCGCGATCGCACGGGCGTTCGTCCTGGAGCCGCGCGTGCTGATCGCCGACGAGATCCTCGCGAACCTCGACCTCGAGGTGCGGCCGGTCGTGTTCGATGCGATCACCCGCCGCCGCAGCGAGCAGGGGATGGGAGCGCTGCTCGTGACCAACGACGCGGCGTTCATCCGGGAGCTGAACGCCGAGACGCTGATGCTTCGCGGCGGGCATGTGGTCGCCAGAGGCGTCGGCAAGGACCTGCTGTGGGCACCGAACGCCGAGGCCGATTCGCAGCCGTGAGACTCGTCGGCATCGACACGCCCGACGGGCGCCCCGTGTCACGAGCATCCTTCGGAGTTTGCTAGGATTGACGAGTTGCCCGCGCAGCGGAGCACATTCCTCGGTAGCTCAATTGGCAGAGCAGCCGGCTGTTAACCGGCAGGTTCTTGGTTCGAGTCCAAGCCGGGGAGCCAATACCCCCGGCCTTCGCATGAAGGCCGGGGGTTCTCCCTTTTCATCACAGTCGACGAAGGCCTGGGCGGATGACGCAATCCTCGCAGTTCGCGCAACTCGGGGCGCTCCTGCTCGAGGCCGGATTCTCGGCGACGGACACCCGCGAGGCGCTCGAGGAGGTCCGCGACCGCGTCGCACCGGAGCATGAGATGGCGTTCGCCGTGCTGCCTGAGGCCGTGTTCGTCTCGCCGATCCGAGGCACGCAGGCCCCGATCCTGCGGATGACGCTCGCGTCGTCGCTGTCGACCCGTCAGTCGGCCATGGTGAGCAGGCTCATGCATCGACTGCGCGCCGGGCGGATCACCCTCGAGACGGCCCTCGGCTCCGAGCAGGAGCGCATCCGCGGTGCGGTGATGCGGATGCCGATGCTGCGGTGGGTCGTCGGCAACGCGCTTCTCGCCGGGGGCCTGGCTGTCCTGTTCCGCTGCCCGTGGTGGTCCATCCTCGTGGCGGCCCTCGTCGCCGCCCTGGTGGGCGGAGTGGCAGAGGGCCTTCGCAGGATCCGTCCGGCCGCGGCGATCATCCCGTTCCTGATCGCGCTGCTCTCGACCGTCCTGGTGAGTGAATCGGCCGCGGTCCTGGGCTATTCGACCGTGCCGCTGTTCGCCGTCTGCGCGCCGATCGCGATCCTGGTGCCAGGGGCCATGATCACCAATGCGCTGCTGGA
Source organism: Microbacterium sp. SD291 (assembly GCF_017355365.1). GTDB lineage: Bacteria > Actinomycetota > Actinomycetes > Actinomycetales > Microbacteriaceae > Microbacterium. The sequence continues at coordinate 53,451 of NZ_JADIJR010000018.1, forward strand.
GCTCACTGCGGCCGATGTCGTCGCGGGTGCTTCCCGCCTCGTCTACGGCGTCGTGCAGCTGGCCTTCATGGCCGCGGGCATCGCAGCGGGCAGCGCCCTGATCGGGCTCGAGATCGACCAGGACTCGGCGATCCTGCTCACCGACGTCACCGGTGTGATCAGCACGGCGCCCGCATGGGCCTCGCTTCCGCCGGCCGCGTTCAGCTGGTTCGGCGTCGCAGCCGTCGCCGTGGGCATCAGTCTGGCGTTCGGAGCCGGGTACCGGCTCACGGCCGTCAGCATCGCCGCGATGGGCATCGCCTACGCGCTGCTCTTCGCACTCGCGCCGTTCTGGGGCAACGTGATCGCGACCGGTGCGACGGCCGCGGTCCTCTTCGCGCTCGCCCGGCTGATCGAGCGGTCGACGCTCGCCATCCCTGCCACGATCACCTTCCAGCCGGCGTTCCTGCTCCTGGTGCCGGGGACCGTCGGCCTGGTCGCCCTCGCGTCGTTCGACGTCGGCAGCGTCCCCTCGGCTCCGGCCGTCTTCGTCAGCCTCTGCATCGGCACCAAAGTCGGATCGATCGTCACCGACACGCACTGGTGGCGGCTGCTCCGTCTCGGACGCAACGAGGCCTGACCGGCTGCGATCGCCAGCCGTTCACCCGCGCTCGCGCGGCCAGGATCAGCGTTCCCGGCACGTTCCCGCAGATCTGCCGCACCTCGGCGGTACTCTGGCGATGCCGCGGACGACGGAGGGAACGAGGCCGACGAATGACTGTAGATCCTGTCGAGCCGAAGCCCGTGCGCGACTGGGCGACTCTCCCGAACGCGATCACCGTGCTGCGCCTGCTCCTGGTGGTCCCGATCACGGTGCTGCTGGTGCAGCATGCCGCTCCCGTGCTGACGCTCGTGCTGCTGGTGCTCTTCGGGGCGAGCGACTGGGTCGACGGCTTCCTGGCCCGCCGCCTCGGGCAGACGAGCAGGACCGGGGCGCTGCTCGACCCGTTCGCCGATCGCGTCGGCGTCGCCGTCATCGCGTCCGGGATCGTCATCGCCGGTCACCTGCCGCTGTGGGTCGCCGTCGTCGTCGTCGGCGTCGACCTCTGCCTCGGCATCGTGTGGGTCGTGAAGCGACCTGCGCAGATGCCCGCGGCGACCGGCCTGGGGAAGGCGCGCACTGCAGTCTTCATGACCGGTCTCGTGCTGATCGGCCTGGGTATCCTGCCGGGATTCGACGTCGTCGGCGCCGTCGGGCAGGTCATCTGCGGGGTCGGAGCCGTCCTGCACCCGATCGTCGGCTTCGGCTACCTCCGCACGCTGCTCCGGGGCTGAACGGGCCCGGAACCCGCCGCAGGAACGCGAAAGGGCCCCGCCGGGACAAGCGGGACCCCCTTCACGACAGGATCGTCAGCGCGCGGCACCCTTGAGGGAGACCTCGACCTGCCCGGCCGGGTCGGAGATCACGCACTGGATCACCCGGTCGTTCATCTCGTTCCAGGTCTGCTCGGTCGGCGTGATCGGGTAGACCTCGAGGACGGACTCGTTGAAGCCGAGCCCGACGAACGTGGTGAACGCGTCGCCGATGCACTCCTCGGTCGCCGTGTTGATCGCCTCGTCTGAGAACTCGCCGTCCTCCATCTTGAACTCGTAGTAGACCTCTTCATCGTGCGGCTGGTCGCAGGGAACGACATCCGCGTCCTCGATCATGCCGGTCGCGCTGGCCATCTTGCAGTCGCCGACCTTCAGCGAGAAGATGTCGATGTTCGAGCTCTCGGTGACCTGCCCGGTCTCCTCATCGCGGTCGGCGTCTCCCGAGCCGCCGCCGAGGATGCCGCTGAGTGCGCTGCAGCCGGTCAGTGCGACCGACAGAGCCAGTGCTGAGCCGGCGAGCGCCAGAGCGCGTCGCGTGCGCAGTTCCATCATGATTACCCCTCCAGAGCCTCTTGGTGCGCGGGCATGGAAGAGCCCGCCCAGAGCACGCTATCCGGGGCGGAGTCTGTGATGCAACTCCGAGGATGCTGTGACCGCGCTGGGAGCGATCAGCCTTCGAGGTCGTCGACTCCCGGCATCCAGCTGGCGCCGCCGCGCCCCCACCCGCGCTTGCGCGCGATCTTCTGCACGGTCTTCCAGTCGCCGTCCGTCAGGCGGTCCACGTAGAGGATGCCGTCGAGGTGGTCGAACTCGTGCTGCATGATCCGCGCACGCCAGCCGTCGACCGCGATCGAGACCGGCCGGCCCTCGAGATCGATCCCGGTCACCCGGACGCGCTCGGAGCGGCGGAGCGGGAACCGCTCGCCCGGGAAAGACAGGCAGCCCTCGGATTCGAGGTCCGGGTCGGGGCCGCCCGGCTCGAGCGGCGTCATCCACAGCTCGGGGTTGATGATCACACCGCGCCAGGGCTCGTCGTCATCATCGACGTAGGAATACGTGTAGATGCGCAGAGACACGCCCACCTGCGGTGCCGCGAGCCCGACACCGGGGGCGGTGTCCATGGTCTCGAACATGTCCGCCACGAGAGCGCGGATCTCGTCGGTGATCTCATCGACGGCGGAAGCGGGGGAGTGCAGGACGGGATCGCCCATTATTCGAATCGGAAGTACGGCCACGCCATAACCCTAATGGGCGCAAGTCGGCGGGTAGGGTCGTAGTGTGAGCATCTCCGTATGGATGAGTGGGGCGGATGTCGGCGAACAGCTCGTCGGCGTGTTCCAGAACCCCAAACTTCTCCTCGGCATCCCGCTGGCACTCGCGGGTGCGGTCTTCATGTCGCTCGGGGCGCAGTATCAGCACCGCGGCGTCGAGAAGGTGGAGCGTCTCAGCGGTGCCGACGGCGCGACCGGACTCAGCATGGATCAGGTCAAGCGCCTGCTCACGCGCCCGTCCTGGCTGATCGGCACCCTGATGCTCGGCCTTGCGATCATCTGCCAGCTGGCTGCGCTCTCGCTCGCGCCGCTGATCGTGGTCCAGCCCCTCGGGGCGATCGCGCTCGTGATCACCACACTGCTGAACGCGCGGATCTCCGGGCACACGCCGACCAGGCAGTCGATCACGGCGATCGTGTGCTGCGTGGGCGGCATCTTCCTGTTCGTCTCGTTCGCCGCGATCTTCGCGACGGAGAAGGAGATAGCCGACCTCGAGCTGTTCACGATCCTCGCCGTACTGCTCGTGGTGATCATCGTCCTCGGGGCCTGCTGGCTCATCCTCCGGCACCGGATGCGTGCGCTGTTCTACGTCGTCGGCGCCGGCATCCTCTACGGTTTCGTCGCCACGCTCGCGAAGGCCGTGATCAAGCGCATCGAGGCCGCGAACTTCGAATGGATCACGCTCGTCTGCGTGATCGCGCTCGTCGCCGCATCCGTGGTCGGCGCCTACTTCGTGCAGACCGCCTACAGCTCCGGCCCGCCCGACCTGGTGATCGCGGGTCTCACCGTGGTCGATCCGCTCATCGCGGTGCTGATCGGCATGGTCGTGCTCGGCGAGGCCGCCGCAGCGCCCGGCTGGGTGCTCGTGATCTTCGGCGTCGCCGGCGCCATCGCCGTCTGGGGCGTCGTCGGACTCGCCAGGTATCACCCGCAGGTTCTCAGCGAGAGCCAGGGCCTCGGCATCAGCCGGGGCAGCTCGGGATCGTCTCCCCACCACCCGGACGATCCGTCCGCCGGCCGGGGGATCCAGCCTCAGTAGGCGGGATCGATGAGGTCGGGGGAGACCTCGGACGCCGCAGCCTCGTCGACGAAGAAGATCGTCCGCTTGCGGCCCTTCGCGCCGGCAGCCGGCACGCTCGTGTAGCTCGCGCCTGCCAGGGCGAGGCCCAGAGCCGAGGCCTTGTCTGCGCCGGTCAGCACCAGCCACACGCGCTTCGAGGAGTTCAGCACCGGACGGGTCAGCGTCACCCGCTCCGGAGGCGGCTTGGGCGAGTCGCGAACCGGAAGTGCCGCGGCATCCGTCACCGTGACCTCCGGACGATCCGGGAAGAGCGAGGCGATGTGGCCATCAGGGCCGACACCGAGGAAGCACACGGCGAACGACGGCCAGGGATTCTCCTCCGTGCCGAATCGGGCGAGCTCCGCCGCATAGGCGGATGCCGCCTCGTCGAGAGTCAGCCCGCTGTCCGAGCCGGCGACCTCGTGCACGTTCTCGGCGGGCACCGGGATGCGGTCGAGCAGCGCCTCACGCGACTGCAGGGCGTTGCGGTCGGAATGATCGCGCGGCACGAAGCGCTCGTCGCCCCACCAGAAGTGCACCAGCGACCAGTCGATCTGCGCGGCTCTCGGATCCTCGGCGGCGGCACGCAGCACCGCACCGCCCATCGAGCCGCCTGTAAGGGCGACGTGGGCGATGCGGCCGCTGCGAGTTCGTGCACGCAGACGTGTGAGGAACCTGTCGGCCACCCTGGCAGCCACTGCCGCGGGAGTGGCTGCGACCACGACCCGCTTCTCTGCGGACGCTGTCTGCATCGACATCATGCTCCTGTCTCGGGCGGACCCAGCTTCTCCCAGCCCTCGGTGATGACTCGACCGTACAGCACATCGGGGTCGAGCCGTCGCAGCTCCTCGGCGAGGCACTCCCGCAGCGTGCGGCGAGGCAGGTGCAGGTCGTGATCGGGCTGATCCGGCTGCGTCAGCACGGCGATCCCGGGCGCCGGACGCTCCAGCAGGATGTCTCCGGCCGCGCGCGTCAGTCGCACCGACTTGATGCCCTCCTGCCAGTGCTCCGGGTCCTCGTACGACCAGCGCACCGGCACGTCGAGAGCCATCTGCAGCCATGCGGCCAGCAGGGCGGTCGACGGCGAAGCCGAGGCTCCGCGCACCTCGACTGCGGTGACCTCCTGGTACGGCGGCTGGTCGAGGACAGCGGCGAGCTGTTCGCGCCAGTGCGTGAGACGGGTCCACGCGAGATCGGTGTCGCCGGGCGCATGCGTCTCGCCCAGCAGCGCGAGACGACCGCGCACGTCGGCCGCGGTGGCGGCATCCGTGATCCGCCGCTGCGCGATGCGCCCGAGCGGAGAGGCGGCGGGGGAGGCCGGGGCCCCTTCCGGCCACCATGCGACGACGGGTGCGTCCGGCAGCAGGAGACCGGTGATCAGGCTCTCCTCGTTGCTCGCGGCGTCGCCGAAGGCGCGGAGCACCACGACCTCGCTGGCGCCGGCATCCCCGCCGACGCGGATCTGCGCGTCGAGGCGCGCCTCGCCGTCTCCGGTGGTGAGCACGATGACGCGCATCGGGTGCTCGCGGGATGCGTCGTTGGCCGCGTCGATCGCCGCCTCGGCCACGCCGTTGCGCGCCGAGATGACCAGGGTGAGCACGCGTCCGAGAGCGACCGCGCCGCCCTCTTCGCGCACCTTGACGAGCTGCTTCGCGACCTGGCTGACGGTCGTGTCGGGAAGGTCGATGATCACGGGCGTCTCCAGACTCGTCCGTCGCGGGCCAGGAGGTCGTCGGCGGATGCCGGACCCCACGAGCCGGGCGCGTACTGCTCAACAGGGCCGGGCTCGGCGGCCCAGAACTTCTCCACCGGGTCGAGGATCTTCCAGGAGAGCTCGACCTCCTCGTGCCGCGGGAACAGCGGCGGGTCGCCCAGCAGGACGTCCAGGATCAGGCGCTCGTACGCCTCGGGGCTCGCCTCCGTGAATGCGTGGCCGTAGCCGAAGTCCATCGTGACGTCGCGGACGTTGGTGCCGTTGCCAGGCACCTTCGAGCCGAAGCGGATGGTCACGCCCTCGTCGGGCTGCACGCGGATCACGAGCGCGTTCTGCCCGAGCTCGGATGCGTTGGAGCGGCCGAACAGGTGCTCCGGTGCGCGCTTGAAGACGACGGCGACCTCGGTCACGCGCCGGCCCAGTCGCTTGCCGGTGCGCAGGTAGAACGGCACGCCCGCCCAGCGGCGCGTGTCGATCTCGAGCTTGATCGCGGCGTAGGTCTCGGTGGCCGACTCGGGGTTCATCCCCTCCTCGTCCAGGAATCCGGTGACCTGCTCTCCGCCCTGCCAGCCTCCGGCGTACTGTCCGCGTGCCGTCGCGAGCGACAGGTCGTCCGGAACGTGCACGGCGGCGAGGACCTTCTCCTTCTCGGAGCGGAGATGCTCGGCCGAAAGGCTGATCGGCTCCTCCATCGCGGTGAGGGCGAGGAGCTGCAGAAGGTGGTTCTGGATGACGTCCCGCGCGGCGCCGACACCGTCGTAGTACCCGGCACGACCGCCGACGCCGATGTCCTCGGCCATCGTGATCTGCACGTGGTCGACGTAGTTGCGGTTCCAGATCGGCTCGTACAGCTCGTTCGCGAAGCGCAGCGCCAGGATGTTCTGCACCGTCTCCTTGCCGAGATAGTGGTCGATCCGGAAGATCGAGTCCGGTGAGAACGCGACTTCGAGGGCGGCGTTCAGCTCGCGCGCCGACTCCAGATCGTGCCCGAACGGCTTCTCGATCACGACGCGACGCCAGCACTCGTCGTCGTCGCTGTCCTCGCCGACGAGCCCGGATTCCTTGAGCTGCTTGGCGACCTGCGGGAAGTCCTTCGGGGGGATCGACAGGTAGAACGCGTGGTTGCCCATCGTGCCGCGCTCGGTGTCCAGCTTCTCCACGGTCTCGCGGAGCTTGCGGAACGATTCGGGGTTGTCGAACTCGCCGGACACGAACCGGATGCCCTGCAGCAGCTGGGTCCAGGTCTCCTCGCGGAACGGGGTGCGGGCGTGCTGCTTCACGGCGTCGTAGACGACCTGGGCGAAGTCCTGATCCTCCCAGTCGCGGCGGGCGAAGCCGACCAGCGCGAAGCCGGGAGGGAGGAGGCCGCGGTTGGCCAGGTCGTAGACGGCGGGCATGAGCTTCTTGCGTGACAGATCGCCGGTGACCCCGAAGATCACGAGGGCGCTGGGCCCTGCGATCCGGTTGAGGCGGCGATCATCGGGGTCACGCAGCGGGTTGTGCCCGCGCGAGATGGGAACAGACATCGGTGGGGGATTCTCCAGGCTGTTACTTCTGGGCGGCTTCGAACAGGGTGAGCACGTCGGCGGACGAGTCGGTGATGGTGAGCGAGACGACGGGGCGTCCATGCTCGGCGAGGACGCCGGCGTCGCCGGCTGCCTGTGCCTCGATGAGCTGCCCGAACGTGAACGGGCGGTCTGGGATCTCGAGATCGACGTCGGTGCGCTCCAGGATCTGCAGGAACACGCCCTGGGCAGGTCCGCCCTTGTGGTACTGACCGGTGGAGTGCAGGAACCGCGGACCCCAGCCGAACGTGGTCGGGCGGCCGGAGTCGGCGGCTACCAGTTCGCGAAGGCCCTGCAGCTGGGGCACGTCGAGACGGTTCACGTACGCCTGGATCGAGACGTAGCCGTCCTCCGAGAGCTGCGCCCAGAGCGCGTCGAGGACGCCCTCGACGGTTCCGGACACGGCGAGGGCGGGATCGGAGACGCGAACCTCGACGCCGCTTTCCACGAACGCCGGAGCGGTGGGCTCCGGGCGCGCGTCGAGCAGGCCGCGCGCGGCGATCTTGGCCGACTCGACGTCGGGCTGGTCGAACGGGTTGATGCCGAGCAGGTACCCGGCGATCGCGGTGGCGTACTCCCAGACGACGAACTGCGCGCCGAGCGTGCCGCTGACGAGGATCTCGCCCTCGTGGCGCTCGCTCAGGTGGAACTCGTTCGCGTCGTCGACCAGACGCACGATCTGCAGGTCCGCCGGCGTGCTGTCGAGCTCGGGCGACACCGGGAGCAGGACGACGGGGAGGATCCCGGTGCCCGCCTTTCCGGTGGATTCCGCGATGAGCTGCTCGATCCAGTCGGGCAGGCCGTTGATGTGCGTGCCGTCGGTGATCAGGCCGAGCTTGTCGCGACGGGGCTTCGTCGAGGCGATCGCCGCAGCGAGTCGCAGCGCGGGGTTCTCGGCGGAGTCGACGGCGACCTGCAGCAGCGAGGATTCGGCCTCGTCCAGCAGCTCGCCGATGTCGACGCCCGCGAGGCCCGACGGCACGAGGCCGAAAGCGGTGAGAGCCGAATACCGGCCGCCCACGTTCGGGTCGGCGTTGAAGACGCGGTAGCCGGCCTCACGCGCGGAGGCGTCGAGCGGGGAACCGGGGTCGGTGACGACGACGATGCGCTCGGCAGGGTCGATGCCGAGGTCGCGGAAGGCCGTCTCGAAGGTGCGACGCTGCGAGTCGGTCTCCACGGTGGATCCCGACTTCGAGGAGACGACGAGCACCGCGTTCTCGAGCCCGTCGTCGAGAGCGGCGAGGACCTGCCCCGGCGCCGTCGAGTCGAGGATGGTCAACGCCACGCCGGCGGTCTGCGCGATGACCTCTGGCGCGAGGGATGAACCGCCCATGCCTGCCAGCACGACGCGGTTGACGCCCTGGGCCTTCAGCTCAGCGCGCAGGGCGGCGATCTCCGCGACGAGCGGCCGGGAGACGGTGACGGCCTCCACCCACCCGAGGCGGATCGACGCCTCGGGCTCGGCCTCGGGGCCCCACAGCGACGCGTCGCCGCCGGTGATGCGCGAGGCGACGAGATCGTGCACGAGTGCCGGCACGGTCTCATCGATCGCCGCGCGGGGGGCGCCCGAGGTGTGGATGGAGAATGTCATCGCTGGGTGTCCAGCGCCCCGGCCACCTGGGTGAGCAGGTCGTGCCACGAGTCGATGAACTTCGCGACACCCTCGTCTTCGAGCACCTGGGTGACGTCGGCGAAGTCGATGCCGGCGTCCGCGAGGCCGGCGAAGACCGCGCGGGCCTCCTCGTAGCCGCCGGTGATCGTGTCGCCGGCGACGACGCCGTGATCGAAGGTCGCCTCGAGCGTCTTCTCCGGCATCGTGTTGACGACGCCGGCGGCGACGAGCTCGGTCACGTACAGGGTGTCCGGCAGCGCCGGGTCCTTCACGCCGGTCGAGGCCCAGAGGGGACGCTGCGGGTTGGCGCCGGCGGCGAGCAGCGCCTGGGCGCGCTCACCGGCGAAGGTCTGCTCGAACAGCTCGTACGCGAGCCGGGCGTTCGCGAGACCCGCCTTGCTCTTCAGAGCCTCCGCGGCATCCGTCCCGACCGTCGAGAGGCGCTTATCGGTCTCGGTGTCGACGCGGGACACGAAGAAGGAGGCCACCGAGTGAATGCTCGACAGATCGATGCCGGCCGCCTTCGCCGTCTCGAGTCCGGTGAGGTACGCCTCGATGACCTCGGCGTAGCGCTCCAGGCTGAAGATCAGCGTGACGTTGACGCTGATTCCCGCGCCGATCGCCTCGGCGATGGCGGGCAGGCCGGCCTTGGTCGCGGGGATCTTGACGAGAAGGTTGGGGCGGTCGATCTTCGCCCACAGCTGCTTGGCCTGCGCCACGGTGCCTGCGGTGTCGTGCGCGAGGTCGGGGGAGACCTCGATCGAGACGCGGCCGTCGACGTGGCCGGAAGCCTCCCAGACCGGGCGGAAGACGTCGAGTGCCGCGCCGACGTCCTGCGTGGTGGCCGCGAACACGGCCTCCTCTGCGGTGGCGCCGGATGCGGCGAGCTCGGTGACCTGCGCGTCGTACGACGTGTCATCCGGGTTGGTGATCGCGTTCGCGAAGATCGTCGGGTTGGTGGTGACGCCGACGACGTCGCGGGTCGCGATCAGGTCGGCGAGGTTGCCGGAGGAGATGCGTGTGCGGGACAGGTCGTCCAGCCAGATGCTGACACCGGCGGCGGCGAGGTCTGCGGTGGGGGTGCTCATGAGTTCTCCTTGATGGTCTCGCGGGCGGCCGCGATGACGGCCTCGGTGGTGATGCCGAACTTCTCGAACAGGGTCTTGTAGTCGGCTGAGGCGCCGAAGTGGTCGATGCCGACCGAGCGTCCGCGGTCACCCACGATGCCGCGCCAGCTGAGGACGGATCCGGCTTCGACGGAGACGCGGGCGGTGACGGATGCCGGCAGCACGCTCTCACGGTACGTCTCATCCTGCTCGTCGAACCACTCCAGCGACGGGGCGGACACGACGCGGACGTTGATGCCCTCCTCGGCGAGCGCCGTGCGGGCGTCGACCGCGAGCTGCACCTCGGAGCCGGTGGCGACGATGATGACGTCCGGCGAGCCGTTCGGGGCGTCGGCCAGGACGTAGGCGCCCTTGGCGACGTTCGCGGCGGACGCGAAGGTGTCACCAGCGGCGTCGCCTTCGCCGCGCTCGAACACCGGGATGTTCTGACGCGTGAGTGCGATGCCGGCCGGGCCCTCATGGCGGCGGAGGATCTCCAGCCACGCGGCGGCCGTCTCGTTGGCGTCGGCGGGGCGGACCAGGGTGAAGTTCGGGATCGCACGGAGGGTCGCGATCTGCTCGACCGGCTGGTGGGTCGGGCCGTCCTCGCCGAGCGCGACGGAGTCGTGCGTCCAGACGAAGATGCTGGGGACGTTCATCAGGGCGGCCAGGCGCACAGGCGGGCGCATGTAGTCGCTGAAGATGAGGAACGTGCCGCCGAACGCGCGGGTCGGGCCGTGCAGCACGATGCCGTTGATGATCGCGCCCATCGCGTGCTCGCGGATGCCGAAGTGCAGCACGCGGCCGTACTCGCCACCCGACCACTCGTGGGTGGACCACTCGGCGGGGATGAAGGACTTGGCGTCCTTGATCGTGGTCAGGTTCGACTCGGCGAGGTCGGCGGAGCCGCCCCACAGCTCGGGGAGCTCGGCGGCGAGGGCGTTGATCACCTGGCCGGATGCGGCGCGGGTCGAGACGTCCTTGCCGCTGGCGAAGACGGGCAGGGCGGACTCGATGCCGGCGGGCAGCTCGCGTGCCTCGAGGCGGTCGAGCAGAGCCTTGCGCTCGGGGTTCGCCGCGGCCCAGGCGTCGAACGACTGCTGCCAGGCGGCGCGGTCCTCGGCGGCGCGCTCGGCGAGACCGCGGGTGTGGGCGATGACGTCGTCGGCAACCGCGAAGTGCTGCTCCGGGTCGAAGCCGAGGACCTTCTTCGTGGCTGCGAGCTCGTCGGCGCCGAGTGCGGAGCCGTGGATCTTGCCGGAGTTCTGCTTTCCGGGCGACGGCCAGCCGATGATGGTCTTGAGGATGATCAGCGACGGCTTGTCGGTCTCGCCCTTGGCGGCCTCGATCGCCGCGTGGAGCTCCGCGACGTCCTCGACGTACTCGCCGGTCTTCTTCCAGTCGACGGTCTGGACCTGCCAGCCGTAAGACTCGTAGCGCGCGGCGACGTTCTCGGTGAACGCGACGTTGGTGTCGTCCTCGATCGAGATCTGGTTCGAGTCGTAGATCGCGATCAGGTTGCCGAGCTGCTGGTGGCCCGCGAGCGAGGATGCCTCGCTGGTCACGCCCTCCTGCAGATCGCCGTCGCCGGCGATCACGTAGACGAAGTGGTCGAACGGGCTGGTGCCTGCTGCCGCCTCCGGGTCGAACAGGCCGCGCTCGTAGCGGGCGGCGTAGGCGAATCCCACGGCGGACGCGAGACCCTGGCCGAGCGGTCCGGTGGTGATCTCGACGCCCTTGGTGTGACCGTACTCGGGGTGACCCGGCGTGAGCGAGCCCCAGGTGCGAAGCGCCTTGAGGTCATCGAGCTCCAGCCCGAAGCCGCCGAGGTACAGCTCGACGTACTGCGTGAGCGAGGAGTGGCCCGCGGAGAGGATGAAGCGGTCGCGGCCGAGCCAGTCGGTGTCGGCCGGGTCGTGGCGCAGCACGCGCTGGTAGAGGAGGTAGGCGGCGGGTGCCAGGCTCATCGCGGTGCCGGGGTGGCCGTTGCCGACCTTCTCCACGGCATCCGCAGCCAGAAGGCGCGCAGTGTCCACCGCGCGCCGATCGATCTCATCCCACTGCAGTTCCGACACGGTGATGCCCTTCTTCAACAATCATCGAAGGCGCCCGGGCTGCAATATCGCGGTCCGCTACGTTACGGAAGAGGGTGCTTGAGCGCCGGGCGCGCGAGTGGTTTCAGCATAGCGGTGCGTGTCACCGCGTTACTCCGTCTTACAACGTCTCACATCGTTGGAAAAGTCCATGTGAAGTGGAGGACCGATCGCGCC
>NZ_JADIJR010000019.1 GCF_017355365.1 Microbacterium sp. SD291
CCGGGACCAGCCCGAGAGGGCCGTTTCCGACCCGGAATCAGCCGGATCTCCGGAGTTGTGAACAGTCCGACCGGAGCAACCGGTCGTGACCGACCCGCGGGTCTCCGGCCGCCCGCCGTCATGACTCCGGAGAAATCCACCGGAACCCGCCCCGAAGGACCGGTTCCGACCCCGAGCGAGGGCGAACCTGAGGAGTCATGAACAGAGAGACCGGAACAACCGACCCGTGACCCGACGTTGCCTTCAGCAGGAGCCGGCCTTCAGCAGAGGCCGGTCTTCGGCAAGACTGGCGAGACTGGCAGGGATGGCAGGACCGGCAGGACTGGTGGCGACGGAGAGGGCGGCATGAACACGACTGCGGATGAGGCCGGAACCGGCGAATACGATCTGATCGTCCTGGGCGGAGGGCCGGTGGGGGAGAACGTCGCCGACCGCGCCGTGCAGGGCGGGCTCACCGCGATCATCGTGGAGAGCGAGCTCGTCGGCGGCGAGTGCTCGTACTGGGCGTGCATGCCCTCGAAGGCGCTGCTCCGCTCGGCGCAGGCGCTGCGGGCGGCGCAGCATGTCGCAGGATCCGCGCAGGCCGTCACCGGCACGCTCGACGTCGCTGCCGTGTTCGCGCGCCGCGACTCGTTCACGAGCAACTGGTCCGACGACGGTCAGGTCCGCTGGCTCGAGTCCGCCGGCATCGACCTGGCCCGCGGCCACGGCCGGCTCACCGGCGAACGCGAGGTGACGGTGACGGATGCCGACGGCGCCACCCGCGTGCTCCGCGCCCGCCACGCGGTCGCGATCAGCACCGGATCGGATGCCGTCATCCCGCCCATCGACGGACTCCGCGCGGCGTCGCCCTGGACGAGCCGCGAGGCCACCAGCGCCCAGGAGCTGCCCGACTCGCTCGCGGTGATCGGCGGCGGCGTCGTCGCGGTCGAGATGGCCACCGCCTACGCCGCGCTCGGGTCGACGGTCACGCTCATCGCCCGCAGCGGCCTGCTCGGCAACATGGAGCCCTTCGCGGGCGAGCGGGTGGCCGCGGGGCTGAAGGAACTCGGGGTCGATGTCCGCACCGGTATCGGGACGACGGCCGTCCGGCGCGACGGCAGCGTGACGATCACCCTCTCGGACGCCTCCGAGGTCGTGGCATCCGAGGTGCTGGTCGCGACCGGCCGCTCCCCGCGCAGCCACGACATCGGGCTCGAGGTCGCAGGTCTCGAACCCGGCAGCTGGATCGAGACCGACGACACGCTGCGGGTGCCCGGGTCCGACTGGCTGTACGCGGTCGGCGACGTGAACGGGCGCGCGCTGCTCACCCATCAGGGCAAGTATCAGGCCCGCGCCGCCGGCGACGTGATCGCGGATCGTGCGCGCGGCCGCGACGTGCACGACGAGCCCTGGGGCCGGCATGCCGCCACCGCCGACCACGCCGCCGTTCCGCAGGTGACCTTCTCGTTCCCCGAGGTGGCGTCGGTCGGGCTCACCGAGAGCGCGGCGCGCGAGGCGGGGCACACGGTCGCCGTCGTCGACTACGACCTCGGCCGGGTCGCCGGGGCGAGCCTGTACGAAGACGGCTTCGAGGGGCAGGCGCGACTCGTGATCGACGCTGATCGCGACGTGCTGCTGGGCGCGACCTTCGTCGGCCCCGAGGTCGCCGAACTCGTGCAGACGGCGACGGTCGCCGTCGTCGGCGAGGTCCCGATCGCGCGGCTCTGGCACGCGGTCCCGGCGTACCCGACTGTCAGCGAGGTCTGGCTGAGACTGCTGGAGGCGTACGGCCGCGAATCGGCGTGAGGCGAGGGGACCATGACGCGCAGCATCCGCATCCCATCCGTTCGCCCGGCCGCTCCGAACAGGAGACGGATGCCGGGCGCATCGCGACTCGGCGCGCCGGTCCCGGCCCCGATGTCGCCGACGTCTTATACGCTCGAAACCACATCCGAGGAGGCAGGACCATGAAGGCTGTACTCGCAGGAACCGTCATCGCCGAGGCCGACGAGAGCGATCTCATCCGCATCGAGGGGAACTGGTACTTCCCGCCGGCATCCGTGACCCCCGGCACACTCGTCGACAGCCCCACGCCGTACACGTGCCCGTGGAAGGGCGTGTGCCAGTACTACTCCGTGCAGGCCGGGGGCGATCTGCACGTGGATCAGGCGTGGTCGTACCCCGACCCGTACCGCTCGGCCTTCGACCGCGTCGGCAAGGACTTCTCCGGCTACGTCGCGTTCGCGCCGGGGGTCGAAGTCGGTCCCTGACCGCGCCGTCACACTCATCGATCGACCGACTGGAGACCAGCCCATGATCGAGTTCCGCAATGTCACCAAGCGCTTTCCCGGCGGCGCGCTCGCCGTCGACGACTTCAGCCTGGTGCTGCCGTCGCGCAAGACGACCGTCTTCGTCGGATCATCCGGATGCGGCAAGACCACGCTGCTGCGGATGATCAATCGCATGGTCGAGCCCACGTCCGGCGACGTCGAGATCGACGGCGAGAGTGTGATGGCCGGCGACCCGGTGGTCCTTCGCCGCCGCATCGGCTACGTGATGCAGAACTCCGGCCTGATGCCGCACTTCACGGTGATCGACAACGTCGCCACTGTGCTGCGCCTGAACGGCGTGAAGCGCCCGGCCGCGCACGAGCGCGCCCGCGAGCTGCTCGACACCGTCGGGCTCGACCGCGGGCTCGCCGACCGCTACCCCAGTCAGCTCTCCGGCGGCCAGCAGCAGCGCGTGGGTGTCGCCCGCGGCCTCGCCGCCGACCCGAACATCCTGCTGATGGACGAGCCGTTCGGCGCGGTCGACCCCATCGTCAGGGCCGACCTGCAGCAGGAGACCATCCGGCTGCAGCGCGAGCTCGACAAGACCGTGGTCTTCGTCACCCACGACATCGACGAGGCGTTCCTGCTGGGCGACCAGGTCGTGATCCTCGACAAGGGTGCCCGCATCGTGCAGGTGGGAAGCCCGAGCGAGATCATCGAGAACCCGGCGGATGACTTCGTCTCGGCGTTCATCGGCGCAGATCGCGGCCGACGGGCCCTGCATCTCAAGCAGACTCCGCGCGGGATAGTCGTGGTCGACGCGTCCGGCCGCACGCAGGGCGCGATCGTGGGGGATGCCGGGGATGCCGCGGATGGCGCGGAGATCTCCGAGTCGGCGGGGAGCGTCGAAGGGGCCGGACCGAGGCGAGGCCTGACGTGAGCTGGGTCGTCGACAATCTCGGGCTCATCCTCGAGCTGACCGCCGCGCATCTGCGGCAGAGCGTGGTGCCGATCGTGCTCGGGTTCCTGCTGTCGCTGCCGCTCGGCTGGCTGGCCTGGCGGTACCGCCTGGTACGAGGCCCGATCATCGCGCTCACCGGCCTGCTGTACACGATCCCCTCTCTTGCGCTGCTGATCCTGCTGCCGGCGGTGCTCGGCTACTCGGCCATCAGCGAGCCGAACCTCGTGATCGCCCTCACCATCTACGCGGTCGCGATCCTCGTGCGCGCGGTCGCCGACGGGCTCGACTCCGTCGACGACGGCGTGCGGCAGGCGGCGACCGCCACCGGGTTCGGTGCGCTCAGGCGCTTCTTCGCCGTCGAGTTCCCGCTCGCGGGACCAGTGGTCCTCGCGGGGCTCCGGGTCACGGCTGTGAGCACGATCTCGCTCGCCACGGTCGGCATCCTGATCGGTGTCCGCAATCTCGGCTATCTGTTCACCGATGGACTGCAGCGCCGCATCATCGCCGAGGTGTTCGCCGGTGTCGTATCCGTGGTCGTGATCGCACTCCTCGTCGATCTGCTCCTCCTGCTCGCCGGCCGGGCACTGATGCCCTGGACGAGGGCGACCACCGTCACGGCGGCGAAGCGCACCGCGCTGGTGAGGGCTGCCGCATGAACCTCTTCGCCGAGGCGCTCGCCTGGCTGCTGTCCCCCGAGCGGTGGCAGGGCACGTACGCGCTGCCCGTGCTCTTCGGGCAGCACCTTGTCTACACCGTGATCTCCGTGCTGATCGCCGCGGCGATCGCACTGCCGGCCGGCTGGCTGATCGGCCACACCGGCCGCGGGCGCGAGATCGCCGTCGCGGTGTCTGGCGCCGCCCGCGCGATCCCGTCGTTCGGGCTGATGGTGCTGCTCGTACTGCTGCTCGGGGTGCTCCGCATCCCTGAGGCAGCGGTGGTCACGTTCGTTCTGCTCGCGATCCCGTCGCTGCTCGCGGGGGCCTACACCGGACTCGAGGCGATCGACCGGCGGACGCTGGACGCCGCGAGGGCGATGGGGATGACGGAGTGGCAGGTCTTCTGGAAGGTCGAGGTGCCGCTCGGCCTCCCGCTCCTCGTCGGCGGCCTGCGGGCGGCGCTGCTGCAGGTCATCGCGACAGTGACGATCGCGGCGTACGTGAATCTCGGCGGTCTCGGCTGGCCGATCATCCAGGGCATCCCGCTGCGCAAGTTCGACCAGGTGCTCGGCGGCGCCATCCTCGTCGCCGTCCTCGCGCTGATCGTCGATCTGCTCCTCGCACTGGCGCAGCACGCGGCCGTCCCCGCCGGCGTACGCACCCCCGCACGCCAGGGCCGCCGCGCCCGCACCGCGGCGCTGGACGCCGCACCTGCGACCGCCTGACGCGCGATTCCGAGCCCCAGCGGCCCCACAAGACCAGAACCCACAGACCAGAACCCACGACCCCAGACCAAACGAACCTCAGAATCCCAGAGAAGAGGAAGTCACATGTTCACAGCACGAAAGTCGCGACTCGCCCTCGCGGGAGGCATCGCCCTCGCCGCATCCCTCGTCCTCGGCGGCTGCGCGAGCAGCAACCCGCTCGACGCCCCGTCGGAGGAGGCGGGCGACGGCGCAGGCGACACCATCGTGATCGGCTCCCAGGCCTATTACTCGAACGAGATCATCGCCGAGATCTACGCCCAGGCGCTGGAGAACGCCGGCTTCACGGTCGAGAAGCAGTTCAGCATCGGCCAGCGCGACGCCTACATGCCGGACGTCGAGTCAGGCGCGATCGACCTCTTCCCGGAGTACACCGGCAACCTGCTCGAATACCTCGATGCGGATGCCACGGCCACGAGCCCCGACGACGTGTACGCGGCTCTGCAGGAGGCGCTGCCTGAGGGCCTCACCGCGCTCGACTACTCCGAGGCATCCGACCAGGACACCTACACGGTGCTGAAGAGCTATGCCGAGGAGCACGGGCTGACCACGATCGCCGATCTCTCGAAGGCCCCGGCGCCGGTCACGATCGGCGCGGCGCCGGAGTTCGAGCAGCGCCCGTACGGACCGGCAGCGGCCAAGGAGGTCTACGGCGTCGACCTGGCGTTCTCGGCCACCGGCCCGACGACCCTCGACTCGCTGCTCGCCGGTGAGATCCAGGTCGCCGACATCTACTCGGCCGACCCGGCGTTCCAGACCGAGGAGATCGTGGCGCTCGAGGACCCGGAGAACATCATCCTCGCCTCGAACGTCGTGCCGATCGCCTCGAGCGACATCGCGGGCGACATCGCCGACGTCATCAACGAGGTCAGCGCCAAGCTCACCGCCGAGGCGCTTGTCGCCATGAACGTGCAGAGCACGGTCGACGAGGAGTCCGCGGCCGACATCGCCAAGGCGTGGCTGGAGGAGAACGGGCTCCTCTGAGCCGGTTCACTCACACTCGGCCGAGACCCCACCCTGTCGCCGAGACCCCACCCTGCCGACGCGAGCAGAGGGGCGTGTCGGCGACAGGAGGGGGTCTCGGCAGGGGGACGCACGCGGCGTCATGCGGGGGCCCGAACGGAGAGGCTTCCGTAGAGTAGGGGCATGACAGACGCTGCGGACCCGAAGGCCGAACTCCTCCGTCTGCGCGGCAGCATCGACAACATCGACGCCGCGCTCATCTTCCTGCTCGCGGAGCGCTTCCGGGCCACGCAGCAGGTCGGCCAGCTCAAGGCGGAGCATGAGATGCCGGCATCCGATCCCGGCCGTGAGGAGCAGCAGGTCGCACGCCTGCGGGCCCTTGCCGAGCAGGCGCATCTCGACCCCGAGTTCGCCGAGAAGTGGTTCAACTTCGTCGTGGCCGAGGTCATCCGTCACCACACCGAGGCGGCCGAGGGGCGCTGAGTCACCAGAACCCGGTCTCAGCCTCCGTACTCGGCTTCGATCATGGGGAGTGTCTCGTTCGCCGCGCAGACATCGGAGATCCTGCGGTTCGTCGGGTCGGTGCTCCTGAGGAGATCCCCGGCGATGCGATCGGGGCTGCGGAGTGCGGGCACGAGCTCCTCGAACGACTCAGCGAGCGGAGACTCCGAGGCGGCGGCGAGGGCTTCGAGCTCGTCGGATGCGGCGTCGACGCGCTTGTTCCACTCGGCCTCGTCGATGTCCGCGTAGTCGGAGAAGCCGGCGTCCGCGTTGAGGATCGCGCTGTAGACGGGGCCGAACGCCTTGCAGTCCTCGTCGATCGCAGGGTCGGGGGTGAACGCGGCGGTGGAGTAACTGGGGGTGGCCTTCCAGGTGATGCCCTCGCCGACGAGCACGCCCAGCCGGTCGTCTGACCTCGCGTAGAAGGAGAACAGGAACGTCGTCGTTCCCGCACAGGTGCCGCGTCGTGTCGTGCGTCCCTGAGACGTCTCGTTGCCGAGTTCGAGAAGGTACTCGGAGCTGCCGGTGCATTCGAAATCCAGGCTGAGCGAGCGGAAGTCCCCCTCCGGGACGGCGAGCGCGACGCCCGTCGGGAAGCCGGAGCCGGTTCCGTCGAGGGGCGGTCCATCCTGCGTGAGCACGATCTCAGTCGTGACCTCGGGCGTCGACGTCGGACTCGGAGACTCTTCGCTCGCTGGCGGCGACGCAGTGCATCCGCACAGTGCGAGCACGACGACGCCGATCACGGCGCCGATGCGGAATGGACGTGCAGATGCTGCCATGGATCCCCCTCGATCATGAGATGTCTATCACGAGATCGACGCGACGACGACGAAGGGCACGGATGCCGCGGCATCCGTGCCCTTCGTTCTTCCGCGGGTGCTGGCGACTACTTCGAGGTGCCCTGCGACACCGATCCCTGCAACTGGCGCTGGAAGAAGATGTACACCAGCAGCACCGGCACGATCGTGATGATCACGGCGGCGAACAGCGCGCCCTGATCGACCTCGTACCCGGCCGCCGAGGCGAACGCGGCCATTCCCTGCGACAGCACGTACTGCTCGGCGTTCGGGTTCAACGCGACGGGCAGCAGGAACTGGTTCCACAGGCCGAGGAAGTTCAGGATGCCGACCGCGGCCAGGCCCGGCCGGGCCATCGGCAGCATCACCTGGAAGAAGGTGCGCCATTCGCTCGCGCCGTCGACGTAGGCGGCTTCCTGGATCTCGTACGGCAGCGACTTGAAGAACGAGTACAGGAAGAACACCGTGAACGGCAGGGCGAACGCCACGTACGTGACGATCAGCCCCGGCAGGGTGCCGAGCAGGCCGATCCCCTGCAGGATGAAGAACAGCGGCACGATCGCGAGGAACACCGGGAAGGTGAGCCCGGCGAGCATCAGGTAGTAGATCACCCGGCTGCCCGGCACCGAGAAGCGCGCGAGCACGTAGGCGCACATGGCGCCGAGCAGCATCACCAGGAACAGCGAGACGCCCACCACGATGATCGTGTTCAGGAACATCTGACCGAAGTTGTGCTTCGTCCAGGCGTTGATGTAGTTCGTGAAGTCCCACGACGACGGCAGGGTGAACGGCGAGCTGAAGATCTCGGCGGTGGACTTGAACGAGCTGAACAGCGTCCACAGCAGCGGCAGGATCACGACGATCGACCAGATCGCCAGCACCACGTGCGAGATGGTGGCGACGACCTTGTCACCGCCCGTCGACCGGATCTTGCGGATCTGCCGGGTGTCGGTGCGGGCGCGCTTCGGATCGATGGAGATCAGCGTCTGCGTCTTGTCGCTCATGAGTGTCCTCCGTCGTCCTTGCCGCCGGTGAACCTGTTCACGAGGAACACCACCGCGGCGAACAGCAGAGTGATCACGGCGAGCACGACGCCCATGGCGCTGGCCAGCCCGAACTGGCTCTTCTCGAAAGCGGTGCGGTACAGGTACTGCGACATCACCAGAGTGGTGTTGCCGGGGCCGCCCGTGGCGTTCAGCGCCGCCATGTAGACGAACGCGTCGAGCGCGAGGATGCCGATGTAGATGTAGGCGGTCTGCACGTTGTCGCGGATCAGCGGGAGCGTGATCGAGATAGTGGTGCGGAACCGGCCGGCGCCGTCGATGCGCGCGGCCTCGTAGGTCTCCGCCGGGATGCCCTTGATCGCGGCGATGAAGAGCACCATGTAGAAGCCGACCATGCCCCACACGATCACGAAGATCGAGGCGCCCATCGCGGTGCGCTCGTCGCCGAGCCACGCGAAGCCGGCCACGTCGAGGCCGAGAGCATCGAGGAGGCCGTTCAGCAGGCCCTCGGGGGAGTAGATCAGCGCCCAGAGGATGCCGATCACGATCGCCGGGATCACGTACGGGAAGAACGACACGACCCGGTAGAAGCTCGATCCGGACAGACCCCGCACCTGCCCGCTGCTCGGGCCGCCCACGGTGATCATGCTCGCGAACACGAGCGCGATCGACAGCGTGATCAGAGGCACGAGGATCGCGAGCGTGATGTTGTTGCCGATGGCCTGGAGGAACGTCGAATCGGAGAACAGCCGGCCGAAGTTCTTGAGCCCGACGAAGTCCATCTCCGGTGTGAAGCCGGTCCAGTTCGTCATCGAGTAGTACACCGCCTGCACGAACGGCGAGATCACGAAGATCATGAAGATCGCCACCGGCAGGACGAGGAACACCAGCAGGAACGAGACGTAGTCGAAGGTCAGCGGGCGCTGCCCGAGACGGGGCGGCCTGCGCCGCCCCGTCGGGGTAGTGATGACACCGGCGGTGTTCGTCGCCGAGTCAAGACCTGGAACAGTTGTCACTTGATCTCGATCTTGTTGACGGAGTCGTCGTTGCGGACCTTGTCGGTCAGGTCCTGGAGCTGCTTCGTGATCGTCGCCACGTCCATCTTGCCGTCGAGGAACGAGTTCCAGATCGGCAGCTGGTCGCTGTTCATGCCGTACAGGTTGAACGACTTGATCGTGAAGACGTTGTCGCCGGCCGTCGCGAGGAGCGTGCCCTGCGACTGCAGAGCGGTCGATCCGAAGCCGTCCGCCGGAACCGTGTCCTTGACGATCGTCGGAGCGAGCTTCGCCTTCGCGAACGCCGTGGCCGACTCCTTCGAGAGCATGGTGCGCAGCAGCTCCTTGCCGCCGGCCGGGTTCTTCGCCTTGGACGGGACGACGAACGGCTCGCCGGCCTCCGCGCGCATGGTGCCTGCGGGCGTCGTCTGGCTGCCGTCGAGCGGAAGCTCGGCGATGCCCATCATCGCGAAGCCGTCGGCAGTCTGCGACTTCATCTCGTTCTCGATCCACGAGCCCGACGGGTAGAGCAGTGCTTCCTGCTTGCTGCTCCACTGGGCCTGAGCCTCCGTGAACTGCGTGCCCGAGCCGCCCGGCTTGACGTAGCCCGAGGCGATCAGGTCGTGGAAGATCGTCAGGATGTCCTGGATGACCGGGTGCGACCAGCATCCCTCTTCGAGGTTCTCGAGCGGCAGGCGCACGTCGTCGCCGCCCTGGATGACCGCGGAGTCGACCACCATCGTCTGGTAGTAGGTCGCGGCCTCCTTGCCCCAGAGGAACAGGAACTTGCCCTGCTCCTTCGCGGACTCGCCGAGGGCCTTGAGGTCCTGCCAGCTCGTCGGGAGGTCCCAGCCGTTCTGCTCGAACAGGCTCGAGGAGTACCAGATGCCGTATACGGTCATGACGTAGTTCAGCGCGACGAACTTGCCGTCGAACGTGCCGGGGGCCTCGACGCCGCCGAAGAGCGTGTCGCGGATCTTCTCGCCCTCGAGGTTCTCGGCGTCGAGCACCTCGGTGAGGTCCTCGAGCTGGTCGATGATCGTGTTCCAGCCGATCGAGTTCGCCCCGGAGTTGTCGATCAGGTCCGGCGGGTTGCCTCCGACGAAGCGCGGCTGCAGTTCGGTGGCGATCTTCGTCGAGGGTGAGACCTTGACGGTCACGCCCTCCAGGCCCTTGCTCTTCTCCATGAGCTTGGCGGAGTTCTCGACGTAGTCGACGCCGTAGCCGCCGTTGAAGATGACCGCGTCGACCTTCGTGTTGGCGGCGACGCCGAACGGGTTGTCCGCCGTGACCTCGCCCTTCGGGCCGGCGCTGCCTCCACCGCCGCCAGGTGCAGCGCAGGACGCGAGGGACATGCCGAACGGCAGCAGCAGCGCCGTCGCGGCCGCGCCGCGCAGCAGGTTGCGGCGGCTGATGGACGTGTCGTTGAGTTCCATCTTCGTACCTTTCGTAGTGGTGTTTCGGGTTGTCGGGCCGACTCCTCGCGGAGCCGGCCTGGGTGATCAGGGATCCGGTGCGACGCGCTCAGCCTCCCCGCCTGATGCGGCCGCGGTAGTGGTCCTCCAGGACGGAGTTGTGCTCGTCGCCGCCCGGAATGTTGGCAGAGATGTACATGGGGGGCGTCTCTCCCCGATCGGCGATCGTGCGCGCCACGCCGAGCGTGAGCAGCTGGGCGATGTACGCCGCGGTGCCCGCGTTCCTTCGCCCAGAGCGCCGTGCCCACGATCGAGCCGTTCACGCCCGAGTTCGAGGCGATCATGAAGATGTCGTCCGTGCTCACGGTGACCGTCGCCATGAGCTCGTCGACCATCCACGGTTCGCGCTCCAGCGAGCCGCTGAGCACCTCGACGTCGCGGTCGCCGTGCAGCACGAGGTCGCGGAGCGCGAAGCGGTTGGTCGGGATGAGCCCGCCGGCGCGGCCGGAGATCTCCATCGCGAAGGCCTCGGAGTGCCCCGTGCCGAAGGCGTGGATCACGCCGCCCGCGTCGAGGGCTGCAACCAGCATCCCGATCGCGGTGTCGAGCGAGCCGGACTCGGCGTCCGCGGTGAGGCGGGCAAGACGGTCGTGCGTCTCGCGGAAGAGATCAGAGGGTGTCGCGCTCATGCGCTGACCTCCTGTGCGTCGGAGGGATGCGGCGTGCGGGGCCGGCGGTGCGCTGATACCGCCATCGCGGTGGCGGCGAGGCGCGTCGCCGCCCGATCGAACATCTGCTGCGCGATGAGCAGGTAGAGCAGGTCGATCACGAACAGCTGCGCATGCTTCACCGACATGTCGTCGGGGCGCAGGTAGCCGACCGGTGCCGCGGTGGTGATCGAGAGGTCGGCGACATCCGCGATCCAGCTCTCGCCGTCGTGCGTGATCGCCACGGTGAGCGCGCCGACGGCGCCGGCCTGCGAGAGCATCTGCACGGTCTCATCGGTCTGCCCGGTGCTGGAGACCCCGATCGCCACGGATGCCTCATCCTGCAGGACGGCGCTCGCGAGGCCGTCGTGCACGTCGGACCACGCGTGCGAGCTGATGCCGATGCGGTGCAGCCGGCGCTGGAACTCGTCGGCGATCCCCGCACTGCCGCCGAGGCCGTAGATGTCCACGTGACTGCTCGTGGCGATCGCGCGCGCGGCCTGTCCGACGGCGTCGAGGTCGATCCCGTCCTTCGTGGTCTCGAGTCCCCGGACGTGCACGTCGAGCAGGGTGCGCAGCACCTTCTCGGGCGAATCGGTCGGCGCGAACTCGGCGCCGATGTCCGTCAGCCAGGTCCGGTCGGCGCCGCCGCGACCCAGTTCGGTCGCGATCGCCACTCGTGGCCCGTCACAGGATGGTGTGTGGTCGCGCGGGCGTGGTCCGTGGCCGCGCGGGCGTGCTCGCCTGTAGCAGGTCGCAGAATCGCGGCGATGTCGCAGGGATCTCGCCGTTTCCTGCGACACGAGGGGGAATCTGCGACGCGGTGCGGACGGGCAGGCACATCGCGCGGAGGGACAGGGACGTGGCGCGGGCGGGCAGGATGGACACATGAAGCGCGCCGCCCGCCTGAACGCGATACTCGACCTGCTCGCCGCGAGCGGAGAGGTGACGGTGGACGACCTCGTCGAGCGGTTCGGCGCGTCCGCCGCGACCACCCGGCGCGACCTCGACTCGCTTGCCGAGCAGCGGCTCCTCACGCGCACGCACGGCGGCGCGGTCGCGCAGGCCGTCGCCTACGAGCTGCCCATCCGCTACAAGAGCCACCTCCGCACGCACGAGAAGGAGAGCATCGCCCAGGCGGCTGCGGCCCTCGTGACACCGCGGATGGTCGTCGGGCTCTCCGGCGGCACCACCACCACGGCCCTGGCCGCAGCACTCGCCGCGAGGGACGACCTCGCCTCGGGCGGCGGCATCACGGTCGTCACGAACGCCGTGAACATCGCCGCGCAGCTCGCCACCCGCCCCGACATCAAGGTCGTGGTCACCGGCGGCGTGATCCACTCGCGCAGTTACGAGCTGGTCGGCCCGTTCGTCGAGCAGCTGCTGCGCGGAGTGAGCCTGGACATCGCGTTCATCGGCGTCAACGGGATGGATGCCGAATCCGGCGCGACCACGCAGGACGAGCGCGAGGCGGCCGTCAACCGGATCATGGCCGAACGGGCCCGCCGTGCCGTGGTCGTGACCGACTCGAGCAAGCTCGGCGTGCGCGCCTTCGCGGCGGTGGGCGGTGCCGAGCTGTTCCCGACGGTGCTCACGGATGCGGGGGCGGATGCCGCGGTCGTCGAGGCGCTGCGCGGCGCAGGCTACGACGTGGTCTTCGCCGGCTGAGCCAGGGCGTCAGGCTCGGGTGACGGGCTGCTGCAGCTCCGTGACCCAGTCGGACTGGTCGTCGGAGACGGCCCGCACGTACAGCTCGCGGCAGGGGCCGTCCGGCACGTAGCCGCGGGCGAGGATCTCGGCGTGCACGGCATCCCAGCTCTCCCTGATGCCGTCCATCGCACCGAGGTGCACGCCGCAGATCGCCACGTCGACGGCCGGGAGGTCGACGAGCTCGAATCCGGACGCGCGCTCCCCGCCGTACGCGTATCCGGCGGTGATCTCCATCTCGTCGTCGAGCTGACGGTACTGCGCGATCGGCGTCGCGAGGGCGCCGCACTCGTCGCCCAGCGCGGATTCGATCTGCTCGAACAGGGGCCCGACCGACGTGCCGACTTCGGCAGGCGGGACGGATGCCGTGCACGCGGCGAGCCGCACGGCGGGGAGGGGCTTCTCGATGATCTCGATGGTCGACATGCGGTTCTGGCTCTCTATGAGGTGGAGCCGCCGTTCCACGTCGATGAGACGAGCGGTGGCGATCCGGTGATCCTCTTCGACCTCGGCCCGGCGCGCGCGCAGCAGCGCGGCGATCCGGCCGGCGTCGATCCCCTGCTCGAGGATCAGCGCGATGTCGTCGAGGCCGAAGCCGAGCTGCCGCAGCGCGACGATCCGGTGCAGCCTCTCCAGCTGCGACGGATCGTACGAGCGGTAGCCGCTGGACTCGTCCACGTGGGCGGGCACGAGCAGGCCGGCGGTGTCCCAATGCCGCAGCATCCGATGGGTCACCTGGCCGATCTGCGCGAAGGCTCCGATGGACAACATGTCTCCGTTATCCCGCCTTCCACTGTGTCAGGGTCAAGTCTCGCGGATGCCGCGGTTCGCCCACTACGGCTTCGCCCTCCGGAAGGCGAGGAACGACAGCGCCATCAGCACCGCGACCACGACGAGCCCCCACAGCGCGAGCCCGAGTGCGCCGAGGCCGCCGATCCCGGCATTCACCTGGCCCCACATCTCGAGCCGGGTCACGAGGTAGACGAGGCCGATCAGCACCAGCCCGAGCATCACACCCACGACCGTCAGGACAACGCCGCCCCAGATCTTGAAGATCGTGGCGCCGGTGAATCCGATCACGAAGAAGAACAGGGCGAGTGTGAAGAACACGACGAAGGCGCCGAACGGGCCGGCCTCCCACGCCCACGGCTGATGGAACATCCAGCCGTTGACCCCATAGCCCGCGGTGGCGAGCTCGACGCCCCCGCCGATCAGGAAGAGCAGCCCCATGAAGGTGCTCCCGAGCACAGCCGTGAGCATGGTCCCGAGGAAGAACTCGCGTCTGGTGATGCTCATCGCCTGCGAGAACGGGAACGTGAGCGTCATCGCCGAGATGCCGATGGCGAAGAAGTACCACAGCGGCGCCTGTGCGCCTCCGCCGTACTTCGGCTCGTCGACCGGGATCAGGATGTAGATGAGGATCGACATCACGGTCGCCGCGGCGAGGATGATCAGCGGGATCCAGATGAAGGTGCCGCGGTTGATCAGCTGCAGGCGGATGACGTTGAGTATGCGTCGCATCAGACGACCTCCTCTTTCAGTGCGGGCTTCGCGCCCGTGTTCTGCGTGAGCCGGACGATGAGCTGCTGCAGCGAGACCGGCGCGAGTTCGAGGCCGGATGCCGCCACCTCCGCCCGCTCCGCCGGCGACAGCACGCCGAGCACGGTGACAGAGGCCACGCGTCCGAGCGTCTCGCGGTGCAGGACCTCGCGTCCGCCCACCCACTCCTCGACCCTGGCGGCCTCGCCGACGACGGTGACGGCGCGGTCGCGCACGGCATCCGTGTCGTCGTCCAGGATGATCCGGCCGTTGTCGATCACGATGACCTTCTCGATGAGGTTGGAGACCTCGTCGATCAGGTGCGACGACAGGATCACCGTGCGCGGATGCTCGGCGTAGTCCTGCACGAGCCGGTCGTAGAAGATCTGCCTGGCGACCGCGTCGAGGCCGAGGTACGGCTCGTCGAAGAAGGTGATCTCGGCGCGCGATGCCAGGCCGATGATCACGCCCACGGCGGAGAGCTGACCGCGGGAGAGCTTCTTGATCTTCTGCTTCGTCGGCAACTGGAACTCCTCGACGAGCTCGTCTGCGAGGCGCTGATCCCAGTTCGGGAAGAACAGGCTCGCCGCCTTGAACGCATGCACGGGGTGCGCGTCGTCGGGGTACTTCTGGCTCTCGCGGACGAAGCAGATCCGGCTCAGCACCTGCGCGTTCTCGTATGGATGCTCGCCGAACACCCGCACCGACCCTGAGGTCTCGAAGTTCTGCGCGGTGAGGATCGACATGAGAGTCGTCTTGCCTGCGCCGTTGCGCCCGAGCAGGCCGTAGATCGCGCCGCCCTCGATGCTCAGCGACACGTCGTCGAGGGCGCGCTTGTCCTTGTAGCGCTTGGTGAGGTTGTGCACCTCGATGACAGCGGTCATGCGGGGTTCCCTTCTGTGCGTTCTGTCTGCGCGGCGCGCTCGGCGAGCAGCGCTGCGAGGTCGGCGGGGGTGAGTCCCAGCGTGCGGGCCTCGGCGAGGAGCGGTTCGATGAAGCGGTCGGCGAACGCCGAGCGGCGCTCGCCGAGAAGCAGGTCCTTGGCGCCGGTCGCGACGAACATGCCGATGCCGCGGCGCTTGTACAGCACTCCCTTGTCGGTGAGCATGGCGACTCCCTTCGCTGCGGTGGCGGGGTTGATCCGGTAGAAGCCGGCGAGCTCGTTCGTCGAAGGGGCCTGCGTCTCCTCGGCGAGTGAGCCGTCGAGGATGGAGTCCTCGATCTGCTCGGCGATCTGGAGGAAGAGCGGTCTGCCGTCGTCGATCACAGGTCCTCCGTTGCGGTCACTTGGTTAATTACTTGACTAAGTAACCACAGAACCACGGCCGCGTCAAGGGTGTGCAGAAGAGCCGCCCTCCGACGGATCGGAGGGCGGCTCTGGATGCCGGAGCGGAGCGTCAGCGCGCGATGTCGGTCACGCCCGGTCGGCAGGTCCGAGGAGCTCGGCCAGAAGGGGGAGCTGCGCCGGGTCCTCCAGTGCGGAGCCGACGGCGACGACGCTGGCGCCCGCGCGGAGATAGTCCCCGGCGTTCTGGGCGTTCATGCCGCCGGTGGTGACGAAGCGCGCCTGCGGGAACGGGCCGTGCATGGCACCCAGCCACTGCGGGCCGAGCACCGACGCGGGGAACGCCTTCAGCCAGGTCAGCCCGGCCTTCATGGCCAGTTGCACCTCGCTCGGGGTCGCGACGCCGGGGATGCTGAGCAGCCCCGCGTCGTGCGAGGCGCGGACGACCTCGAGGTCCAGTCCAGGGCTCACGGTGAACACGGCGCCCGCATCCGCCGCCTGGGCGACGTGCTGGGCGGAGAGCACCGTGCCGGCGCCGACGATCCTGCCGCGCTCACGACCGGCGGCCGCGACCACGCGCAGCGCCTCGAGGTCCTCGTCGGTCTGGATGGGAAGCTCCACGACCTCGATGCCGAGATCCCACGCGGTGATCGACACTGCGAGGCTGCGCTCGGCACCCATGCCGCGCAGGATCGCCATCAGCCGTGATCCGCCGAAGAGCTCCTCGAAACCGGAGTTGTCCATCGTCATCCCTTTCCTGTCGTCAGCCGCGGTGATCCCGCGGTGGTGTTCGCGCGGACCACGTCTTCGGTGGACTGCAGCACGAGGTGCGCTCTCCCGTGCCCGCCGCGGAGTCGCTCCGCCGAGGGTTCTCCGGCGAGGAGACCGGCGAGATAGCCCGCCGCGAACGCGTCTCCGGTGCCGACCGCCTCGACCACCTCGGTCGGGATCGCCGGCTCGAACACGGCGCCGTCCGCTGAGAACTCGGTGGCACCGACGTCGCCGTCCTTGACGACGAGGCGGGCGGGCGCGGGGATCAGTGCGCGGACGGCGTCCGGGGTCTGCGTGCCCCACAGCGTCTCCGCCTCGTCGAGACCCACGAAGACGATGTCCGAGCGGCGTGCGAGGTCGAGCAGCGCGGCGGACGCGGCGTCGGATGACGGCCACAGCGCCTTGCGGTGGTTCACGTCGAAGCTGAGCGTGGCCGGGCTCGCGGCGACCCGGTCGATGATCGCGTCGATCATCGCAGCGCACTCGGGGGAGAGGGCGGGGGTGATGCCGGAGATGTGCACGATCGACGCACGCTCGAGGGGCACGCCGGAGATGCTCGCCGCCGTCATCCGCGATGCCGCGGATCCGGCGCGGTAGTAGTACACGCCGTGGCCCGGGTCCTTGAAGTACACGCCGGTCGGGGCATCCGCGTCGAAGCGCACCCACCGGGTGTCGACGCCGAGCGCGTGGATCGCGCGATCCACGCGGTGCCCGAGGACGTCATCGCCGAGCGCGCTGACCCAGGCTGTGCGCAGGCCGAGGGCGGCGACGTGGGCCGCGACGTTGGACTCGGCGCCGCCGATGCTCAGCCGCACGTCCTCCGCGTCGGCGAGCGGTGTCGCGTCGTGCGGGGCGATCAGCACCATCGTCTCGCCGATGGCGATCACGGCGGGTGCGGTGGCGGTGTCCATGCTGGCATGATGACGAGCGCAGACAGCATCCGCAACGCGTGTTGCAGTATATGCACACGCGTGGATCGCGGGGTACGTTCGACGCAGACGAGGATCTGGAGGAGACATGGCACAGTCACTGATGCTGGACGCACTCGGCGCCGAGCGCCTCACCGCCCGCGACAAGGGCATCCCCGAGCGCGCGATCGGCCTCACTGTCGACGAGTTCCTCGCCACCGGCCCTCGGCTCTCCGAGTTCTGGACGCCGCTGATCGTCCTCGACGACGCCGCGATGCGCGAGAACCTGGCCGTGATGGCGGAGTGGACGAGCTCGCGCGGGCTCAGCCTGATGCCCCACGGCAAGACGACCATGGCGCCTGCTCTGTGGCAGCGGCAGCTGGACGCCGGATGCCCCGGCATCACGCTCGCGACCATGGGGCAGGTCCGCACGGCCCGCACCTTCGGTCTCGCCGAGGTCATGCTCGCGAACGCAGTGGTCGACGCCCGCTCGCTGCGCTGGCTCGCCGCCGAGCTCGCCGACCCGGAGTTCGGGTTCGTCTGCTGGGCCGACTCCGCCGACACCGTCGAGCGGATGCAGACTGCCCTCCGCGACACCGGCGTGCCCCGCCGCGTCGACGTGTGCGTCGAACTCGGCGCCCCCGGCGGCCGCACCGGCGCGCGTACCGCGGAGGAGGCGATCGAGATCGCCCGGCTGATCGCGGCATCCGACGTCCTGCGCCTCGCCGGTGTCGCCGGCTACGAGGGCGCCCTCGGTCATGACCGCTCGCCCGCCGCGCTCGCCGCGGTGAGGGGCTATCTCGAGCAGCAGCTCGTGGTGCACGAAGCCCTCGCCGAGCTCTACGACGACGAGGGCGACGTGTTCGTGACCGCCGGCGGCAGCGCGTACTTCGACCTCGTCGCCGAGGTGTACGCCGACGCCGTGCTCCGGGACGAGCGCACCAGGTGGACGCTGCGCTCCGGGGCGTACATCGTGCACGACGACGGCTTCTACCGCGGCATCTCCCCGCTCGACGTGAACTTCGAGGGGGACCACACCGTCCTGCGCGCGGCCATGCACGGCCACGCCCGCGTCGTCTCGCACCCCGAGCCCGGCCTGGTGCTGCTCGACGGCGGCAAGCGCGACTTCCCCTTCGACGAGGGACTGCCCGAGCCGCAGGGCGTCGCGGCCGACCTCGGCGGGACGCTCGCCCCGCTTCCCGGCGCCACGGTGTCGGCGATGAACGACCAGCACGCGTTCCTCCGGCCGGCAGAGGCCGAGGTGCACATGGGCGACGTCGTGCGTCTCGGGCTCTCGCACCCGTGCACGGCCTTCGACAAGTGGCACTTCCTGCCGGTCGTCGCCTCACGGGACGACGATCGGGTCGTCGAGCTCGTCCGGACGTTCTTCTAGGCCGCCGCGATGTCTCAGAGCGTGCGCAGAGCGGCCCTCATCCTCGATTCGATCGCGGCGCGGCCGAAGAGCGTGGCCGACCTCGCCGTCGAGTTCGGGCTGCACCGCTCGACCATGTTCCGCGAGATGCAGACGCTCGAGGACGTCGGGTACGCGCGCCGGCGGGCCGACGGCAGCTACGTGCTCGCCTTCCATCTCGTCTCGCTCGCGCAGATCGCCCTGGAGAACCTCGACCTGAGGCAGGCGGCATCCGCGCACGTCCGCGAGCTGCACGAGGTCGTCGGCAACACCCTGCACGTGGCCGCCCTGATCGACGACACCATCGTCTACGTCGACAAGGTCGAAGACCAGGGTGGCATGCGGATGTACTCGCGCATCGGGTCGCGCGTGCTCCCGAACTGCACTGGCGTCGGGAAGGCGATCCTCGCCGAGCTCGACGAGCATCGGCGGGACGCGGTGCTCGCGGGCGCCGACTGGAAGGCGCACACCACCCGGACGATCACCACGAGGGGCTCGCTGGATGTCGAACTCGACGCCATCTCGGCCCGCGGGTGGGCGGCGGACGACGCCGAGTTCGAGGACTTCGTGAACTGCGTCGCGGTGCCGATCCGCAGCCCCGTCGGCGTGCTCGGGGCGCTCTCCCTCACGGCGATCCGGATGGTCCACGGCGTCGACGAGCTCGCCCACCGGATCCCGCTGCTCCAGCGCACGGCGGCGCGCATCGCGCGGGACATCGGCTGAGTCCGGCGGGCGCGTAAGTTGGGGTGGTGCCCGAGTTCCCCTATGCGCGTCTCCGCCGCCGCCCCGATGTCGAGGCCGCCGACCTCCAGGCCCACGACGCCACGGATCTGCTGCTCGTCGAGCGGGGTCTCGCGCTCGCCGCGGAGCACGGCATCGCCGGCGCGGAGACCGCGGTCATCGGAGACGAGTACGGCGCGATCACGCTCGCGCTGACGGATGCCGGGCTCGTCGGCATCCGCGTTCATCAGGACCTCGCGACGGGGCGCCGCGCGCTGGCGCTCAATGCGCAAGACCTCGGCCTGGCCGGCTTCTCGTCGCACGAGCTCGACCCTGCTCTACTGTCCGGTGCACGGCTCGTGCTGCTGCAGCTGCCGAAGGCGCTCGCCGAGCTCGAGGAGATCGCGGATGCCGTGGCACGCTGGGCGGCGCCGGATGCCGTGCTCGTCGCCGGCGGCCGCGTGAAGCACATGACCCTCGCGCAGAACGAGGTGCTCGGCCGCAGCTTCGCCAGGGTGCAGGCGCAGCGGGCGGAGCGGAAGTCGCGGCTCATCGTCGCGACCGAGCCGCTTCCGATGCCCGCAGACCCGCCGTATCCGGTGACGGCGCGGCACGGCGGGCTCACGCTCGTCGCGCACGGCGGGGCGTTCGCCGGCGCACGCCTCGACATCGGCACCCGCGTGCTGCTCGAGGTGCTCGCCGACCGCGCGCCACAACTCCGGAGATCCGTCGCCGATTCCGCCGGATCTGCCCGGAACGGGGCCGAGCCGGGCCGTTCTTCCGGAGTTGTGAACGGCACGGTCATCGACCTCGGCTGCGGCACCGGCGCTCTCGCCGTCTCCTACGCGCTCGCCCACCCCGATGCCCGCGTGATCGCGACCGACCGCTCGGCCGCCGCCGCGGCATCCGCCCGGGAGACGGTCGCCGCGAACGGGGTGGCGGGGCAGGTCACCGTGATGCACGACGACGCGGGTTCCGAGCTGCCGGATGCGAGCGCCGATGTCGTGCTGCTGAACCCGCCGTTCCACCTCGGCAGCAGCGTGCACACCGGAGCCGCGACCCGGCTGTTCGAGGCGGCGGCGCGGCTGCTCCGCCCGGGCGCAGAGCTCTGGACCGTGTACAACTCGTCGCTCGGATACCGGGCCGAGCTGACCAGGATCGTCGGCGCCACCGAGCAGGTCCACCGCACCCCGAAGTTCACGGTGACGCGCAGCATCCGCCGTGGCTGAAACCCGCCAATCCCCCGGTCAGGCGCCGAAACCGAACGCCCTTCGGGATAACGGATTTGCCCCTGATCGGCCATTTCGTTACGTTGGTTGATGGGCCTGACGGCCCAAGACCAGTCCGCGGACACGTCCTTCTTTCGATGAGCTGAGCTGCGAAGAGGCGTGCACGTACGGTCGATGTTCTTGCGGCGGATCCGAAATCCGCCGCCCGCGCCGCCACAGCACGCTCTCGAAACGGCCTCGTGAACATCACCCGGGCGTAACCGAAGCGGGCTCGCCCACAAAGGCGAGCCGCGGGGGAAACGTGTCCGAAATCGCACTTGAAGCGCGCCATCTGTACAAGGTGTTCGGGAGGAATCCGAACCAGGCCGTCCGCCGGCTGAAGGCAGGCGAGAGCCGCACCGACGTGACCGAAGCCGGAACCGCCGCCGTCATCGACGCGGGGTTCACCGTCAACCGGGGCGAGATCTTCGTCATCATGGGGCTGTCCGGCTCCGGCAAGTCCACCATCATCCGCATGCTCAACGGCCTCCACGAGGCGACCGACGGCTCCGTGATCATCGCGGGCGACCAGATCACCGGCATCCCCGCGTCGCGTCTGCGGGAGATCCGCCGCGACCGCATCTCGATGGTGTTCCAGCACTTCGCGCTGCTGCCGCACCGCACGGTCGCCGCGAACGTCGCCTACCCGCTCGAGCTCAAGGGCACGCCGAAGGCCGAGCGCCTGGCGAAGGCCGAGGAGATCCTGTCTCTCGTCGGGCTCGACGGGCAGGGCGACAAGCTCCCGTCCGAGCTCTCCGGCGGCATGCAGCAGCGCGTCGGCATCGCCCGTGCGCTCGCCGCCGACACCGACATCCTGCTGATGGACGAGGCGTTCAGCGCCCTCGACCCGCTGATCCGCCGCGAGATGCAGGAGCAGCTGCTCGAGCTGCAGCAGAAGCTGCAGAAGACGATCGTGTTCATCACGCACGACCTCAACGAGGCGATGTTCCTCGGCGACCGCATCGCGGTGATGCGCGACGGCCGCATCGTGCAGATCGGCACCCCGGAGGACATCCTCACCGACCCCGCGAACGACTACGTGGAGCAGTTCGTGCAGGACGTCGACCGCGCCCGCGTGCTCACCGCCGCGAACGTGATGGAGCGCCCCCGCCCGGTGGTCGCCGACACCGCCGGTCCCCGCACGGCGCTGCGCCAGATGCGCGACGCGTACATGTCGGCCACCTATGTCGTCGGCCGCGACCGGCAGCTGGTCGGCATCGTCACCGACCGGGATGCCGTGAAGCTGGTGCGCAAGGGCGAGACGACGCTCGCGTCGATCCTGAAGCCCGTGCCGCAGGCCGTGAACGAGGACGAGGTGCTGATGAACCTGTTCATCCCGTCGGTCGAGTCGCCGGTGCCGCTCGCGGTGACGGATGCCGCGGGGCGCCTGGTCGGCGTGATCCCCCGGGTCACGCTGCTCGCAGCGCTCGGCCCCGGCCCCGGTGCGACCGGCGAGCTCACGCTGCCGCTCCTGCCGATGCCGCAGGCCGAGATCGACGCGGTGCTCGACGACGGCTGGACCGCAGATCCGGTGGCGGTCGCAGGCACCCCGGTCGCAGAGGCGACCCCCGAGGAGGTGCGCTGATGGATGGCTTCCGCATCCCGCTCGGCACCTGGGTCGAGGGTGGCGTCGCCTGGGTCAAGGACAACCTGGAGGGACTGCTCGACGTCATCTCCCTCATCGTCAGCGTGCTGGTCGAGGGACTCACCCGGCTGCTGCTGACGCCGCACTTCGCGGTCGTGATCGTGATCGCCGCCGCGATCGCCTGGCTCGTGCGGTCGTGGCAGCTCGCCGCTGGGACAGTCGTCTCACTCGGCCTGATCGTCGCGATGGGCCTCTGGGTCCCCGCGATGCAGACGCTCGCGCTGGTGCTCGTCGCCGCGGTCATCGCCCTGCTCATCGCGATCCCGCTCGGGATCTGGTCGGCGGGCAACACCACGGTGCGGGCGGTCCTGAAGCCGGTGCTCGACTTCATGCAGACCATGCCGGCCTTCGTGTACCTGATCCCCGCGATCGTGTTCTTCAGCATCGGCGTGGTCCCCGGCCTCGTCGCCACGGTGATCTTCTCGCTGCCGCCCGGCGTGCGACTGACCGAACTCGGCATCCGCGGAGTCGACTCCGAGACCGTCGAGGCAGGACACGCGTTCGGCGCGAAGCCGGGGCAGATCCTGCGCGGCATCCAGCTTCCGCTCGCGATGCCGACCATCATGGCCGGCGTCAACCAGGTCATCATGCTCGCGCTGTCGATGGCGGTCATCGCCGGGATGGCGGGCGCGGACGGCCTCGGCAAGATGGTGGTCGAGGCGATCTCGACCGTGAACATCGCCAAGGGCGTCGAGGCGGGGCTCGGCGTCGTGCTGATCGCGGTCTTCCTCGATCGCGTCACTGCTGCCCTCGGCGCGCCGGGCCAGAACCGGTCGTCGCTCATCGGGATGCTGTCACGCCGGCGCTCCGAACAGCGCAGGGCGTCTCTCGCCGCGGATGCCGAAGCGACGGCCGAGCCGGCCGCACCGGCCGACCGCGAGCTGATCCGCGCCTGAACCGCGCCTGAACGCCCAGTACGCAACGCAGAACACACACATACGGAACTCAGGAGATACGAACATGAAGAAGAACATCGCGACCATCGTGGCCATCGGAGCCGCGGCATCCCTCACTCTCGCCGGCTGCAGCGGCGACGGAATGGGCGGAACCGGCGGAACCGGCGGCGGCAGCGGCGCCAGCGGTGCCGGAGACAAGGGCACCATCACGCTCGGGTTCCTGCCGTCGTGGACCGACGGCCTGAGCACCGCCTACCTGCTCGAGGACCAGCTCGAGAAGCTCGGCTACGACGTCGAGATGAAGACGCTCACCGAGGCGGGCCCGCTGTACACCGGTCTCGCCCAGGGCGACGTCGACATCTACCCGTCGGCCTGGCCCGAGCTCACGCACGCCGAGTACATGGAGACCTACGGCGAGGACATCGAGGATCTCGGCGCGTACTACGACAACGCCAAGCTCACGATCGCCGTGCCCGAGTACAGCGAGCTCGACTCGATCGATGACCTCGCAGGTGCCGGAGCGACCTTCGACGGCAAGATCATCGGCATCGAGCCCGGTGCGGGCCTGACCTCGCAGACGCAGAAGATGATGCCCGAGTACGGGCTCGAGGGCGAGTACGAGCTGGTCACCTCGTCGACCGCGGCCATGCTCACCGAGCTGAAGGCGGCGACCGAGAAGCAGGAGGACATCGTCGTGACGCTGTGGCGTCCGTTCTGGGCCAACGACGCGTTCCCGCTGAAGGATCTCGAAGACCCGAAGGGCGCGATGGGCGAGGCCGAGGGCCTGCACTTCCTGGGCACCAAGGGCTTCGCGGAGGAGTACCCCGAGGCCGCGGCGCTGATCGAGCAGATCAAGCTGGACGACGAGCAGTACGGCGCGCTCGAGGACCTGGTCGTCAACGAGTACGGCGAGGGCAAGGAAGCGGATGCCGTGGACGCCTGGCTCGAGGAGCACGGCGACCAGTTCGACTGGGTCGTCAGCTGAGATCACCGCGCCTCGCCGATCGTCTTTGGCCATGATGGAGTGGGTCGAGATCGACTGACTGTTCGTCGCTGTCGTCAGCAGAAGGGAAAGAGAGCATGCCGAAGACCGGTTTCCACGCGGAGGGCGCACCCTCACCCGCAGGCCCGTACAGCCACGGGGTCGTCGCGAACGGATTCCTGTACACGGCCGGTTTCGGACCGCAGGATGCCGCGAACGGCAACGCGATCTCGGATGACGTCGCGGAGCAGACCCGTCAGGTGCTCCGCAACATCCAGAAGGTGCTCGCGGTTCACGGGCTCACGATGGATGACGTCGTGAAGTCGACCGTGCACCTGCAGGACCTCGCCGACTTCGAGGAGTTCAACAGGGCCTACGAGGAGTTCTTCACCGCGCCGTATCCCGTGCGCACGACCGTGGGCTCGCAGCTGGCGAGCATCCTGGTGGAGATCGACGTGGTCGCCGCCCTCCCGCAGGCCTGACCCGAGCAGCGCTCCGCAACGGCCCGCGAGACTTCACGAATGTCACGTTTTCCCCGGGGGAACGAGACATTCGTGAAGTCTCGCGGGCTGGGGGCGCAAGCCCCATGCGGCGTCGAAGCCCACCGGCGTAGCCTGTGGCCGTGGACGGGTTCGCCGCAGTCGACTTCGGGTTCGCCCGCGAGGCCCTGCAGAGGGGCATCGCGGCGCTCTACCTCGTCGCGTTCGTCTCGACGCTGAACCAGTTCCGACCGCTGCTCGGCGAGCGGGGTCTCCTTCCCGCGCCCGCGCTGCTCGACTGGGTCGCCGCCCGCGACAGCAGGAAGCGGATGCTCAATCCGACGCTGTTCCGCCGCTTCCGCTACACCGACCGTCGTCTGGTCGTGCTGTGCGGGGCGGGCATCGCGATCGCGGCCGCTCTCGTCGCCGGCATCCCGCAGCTCGCCCCTCCCTGGGTGCCGATGCTCTGCTTCCTCGCGCTCTGGGGCGGCTACCTGTCGGTCGTCAGCATCGGGCAGACGTTCTACTCGTTCGGGTGGGAGATGCTGCTGATCGAGTGCGGCTTCCTCGCCGCGTTCCTCGGCTCGAACGACCAGCCGCCGTCCACGGTCGTGATCGTGCTGTTCTGGTGGCTGCTGTTCCGGCTCGAGTTCGGTGCCGGGATGATCAAGATCCGCGGCGGACGTGAATGGCGCGACCTCACCGCGCTCACGTACCACCACGAGACGCAGCCGATGCCGGGGCCGCTCAGCCGTCAGGCGCATCTGCTGCCGCGGTGGTTCCACAAGGGCGAGGTGCTCGGCAATCACTTCGCGCAGCTGGTCGTGCCGATCTTCCTGTTCGCGCCCCTTTTGAGCGGGGTCCCTGAGCCTGTCGAAGGGTGGGTGCCAGGTCCCGTGCCGCAGATCATCGGCGCGGTGGCTGCCTG
This sequence comes from Microbacterium sp. SD291, assembly GCF_017355365.1. Lineage (GTDB taxonomy): Bacteria > Actinomycetota > Actinomycetes > Actinomycetales > Microbacteriaceae > Microbacterium. The sequence goes on from NZ_JADIJR010000019.1 coordinate 25,558, forward strand.
CGTCGTGATCGCGACGCAGGCGTGGCTCGTGCTCACCGGCAACTTCGCCTGGCTGAACTGGGCGACGATCGTGATCGGGTTCTCCGCGATCGGGCTCCCCGGGGTCGGCGCTCAGGCCGGCACAGCCTGGGCCCCTGAGCCTGTCGAAGGGTGGCCCTGGGTGATCGACGGCATCCCGCTGTACTGGTTCGCGATCACGTGCGCCGTCGGCATCCTGTACGTCATCGTGAGCCCGCCGGCCCTGCGCAACCTGTTCGCACGCAGGCAGCTGATGAACGCGAGCTTCAACCGGTGGCAGCTGGCGAACGCGTACGGCGCGTTCGGCACGGTGACGAAGGAGCGCGTCGAGATCGTGGTCGAGGGTGCGGCCGACGAGGAGGGCTCGAACTGGCGGGAGTACGAGTTCAAGGGCAAGCCGGGCGACGTGCGGCGCATCCCGCGGCAGTTCGCGCCGTACCATCTGCGGCTGGACTGGCTGATGTGGTTCCTGCCGCTCGGCCGGTCGCTGGACGACTGGTTCACGGCGTTCCTGATCCGGCTGCTCGAGGCGGATGCTCCGACCCTCGCGCTGCTGCGCGTCGACCCGTTCGACGGCGAGCGTCCGCGCTGGGTGCGCGCGGTGACCTATCGCTACCGCTTCGCCACGCGGGCCGAGCGGCGCGACCACGGCGTCCGCTGGGTGCGCACGCGCAAGCGGGTGATCATGGGGCCCGTCGGGCTCAGGTGAGCAGGCGCGAGGCTCGCCCCCGAAGGGTTGTTCTTCTCCCGCACCGGCCGCCGAGCGCGGCGAAACGCCCCGGCCGGGGATGAACCCCGGTCGGAGCGTTCCGGCTCGCTTGACTCGATCAACTGATCTTCTTGCGGTACGAGACCATCGCCAGCACGTAGGCGACGATGAGGATGCCGACGCACCAGGCGAGCGCGACCCAGATGTCGTTTCCGACCGGCTGCTCGGCGAACAGCGCCTGGATCGTGTCGACGATCGAGGTGACCGGCTGGTTCTCGGCGAACCAGCGCACCGGCCCCGGCATCGTGTCGGTCGGCACGAAGGCCGAGCTGATGAACGGCAGGAAGATGAGCGGGTACGAGAACGCGCTCGCGCCGTCCACGGTCTTCGCGCTGAGGCCGGCGATGATCGCGAGCCAGGTGAGGGCCAGGGTGAACAGCAGCAGGATGCCGATGACACCGAACCACGCCGCGACGCTCGCTCCGGTGCGGAATCCCATCAGGAACCCGACGGCGAAGATGATCGCCAGCGTGATGACGTTCGCGACGAGCGACGTCAGCACGTGCGCCCACAGGACACTCGATCGGGCGATCGGCATCGAGTGGAACCGCTCGAAGATGCCGGACTGCATGTCCGTGAAGAGTCGGAACGCCGTGTAGGCGATACCCGACGCGATCGCGATCAGCAGGATGCCGGGGAGCAGGTAGTTCACGTAGTTGTCCGTGCCTGTGCTCTGCTGGAGAGCCCCGCCGAAGACGTACACGAACAGCAGCATCAGGGCGATCGGGGTGACCGCGGTGGTGATGATGGTGTCCGCGCTGCGGAAGATGTGCCGCATGGAGCGGCCCGTGAGGGTCGCCGTATCGGCGACGAAGTGCGTGCTCATGCTGCGACGTCCTTTCGCTGGGTCCCTGAGCTTGTCGAAGGGTCTGAGCTTGTCGAAGGGTCTGAGCTTGTCGAAGGGTCTGAGCCCGTCGAAGCACTCGGGCCGATGAGGGTGAGGAAGATCTCCTCGAGGGTGGGCTGCTTCTCCACGTACTCGACCTTCGCCGCCGGCAGCAGCCGCTTGAGGTCGGCGAGAGTGCCGTTGGCGATGATGCGGCCCTCGTGCAGGATCGCGATGCGGTCGGCGAGCTGCTCGGCCTCATCGAGGTACTGCGTGGTGAGCAGCACGGTGGTGCCGGTGTTCGCGAGCTCCTTCACAACGTCCCAGACCTCGATGCGCGCCTCGGGATCCAAGCCCGTGGTCGGCTCGTCGAGGTAGATGACCTCTGGACGCCCGACCAGGCTCATCGCGATGTCGAGCCGGCGACGCATGCCGCCGGAGTAGGTGCCGGCCTTGCGGCTGCCGGCATCCGTCAGCCGGAACTTCGCCAGCAGGTCGTCGGCGATCTTCCCGGCGTCGGGGAGGTGGCGGAGCTTCGCCACCAGCACGATGTTCTCGCGGCCGGTCAGCACCTCGTCGACGGCGGCGAACTGCCCGGTGAGGCTGATGGACCGGCGCACCGCGAGCGGCTCGGACGCCACGTCGGCGCCCTGCACGGTGGCGATGCCGGCATCCGCCTTCAGCAGTGTGGAGAGGATGCGGACCACGGTGGTCTTGCCGGCGCCGTTCGAGCCGAGGAGGGCGAAGATCGACCCCTTCTGCACCTCGAAGTCGACGCCGCGCAGCACGTGCAGGTCCTTGTAGGACTTCTGCAGGCCCTGCACCTTGATGGCGGGGGTGGTCATGATCGGCTCTCCTTCTTCTTCGCGTCGTCGACGGCCTTGATCAGGCGCGCCCGCTCCTTGTCGATCCACTGCGTGCCGCCATACGCCTGGGCGTACGTCTCGGCGAACTCGACCGCGTCGTCGCCGACGATGTCGCTGACCGGGGTGCCGTCGATCGCGGCGCGCTCCCACAGGTCGGCGAGGTCGAGGAACATCTGCACGAGCGTGTCGCCGTCGGTGACGCCGCCGTAGTACATGGAGTAGCGGTGCTGGGCGTTCGCGACCGAGCGGTAGGGCTCAGGGAGGGCGTCGATGCGCGCCTTCGCCTGCTTGTACTGCTTCTTCTGCTTGAGCGATCCGGTGAGCGCTTCGATCCACTTCGCGGCCATTGTCAGTTCTCCTTGTTCTCGGTCTTGCTCAGCTGTTCGATGCGACCTGCGATGAATCGCCAGGTCTTCCAGAACTCCTCGAGTTCTGCGGTGCCCTGCGCGTTGAGCGCATACACCTTGCGGGGCGGTCCCTTCTCGCTCGGGACCTTCTCGACATCGACGAGGCTCTTCTGCTCGATGCGCACCAGCAGTGCGTACACGGTGCCCTCGGCGATGTCGGTGAACCCGTGGTCGCGCAGTCGCGCGGTGATGTCGTATCCGTACGCCGGCTGCTCGGCGAGGAGAGCGAGAACGACGCCCTCCAGAGTGCCCTTGAGCATCTCGGTCATCTGCTTGCCCATCAGGTCCTCCTCTCGTTGTGGTTGCTGTGGTCGGTACTCAGTGATGCTGACTACCACTACAAAGTAACACTGAGTACCGGTACTTAGCAACACCGAATAGCAAGATTCCTCCGGGAAGTTCGCTCATACCCCAGTGGGGTACCCTGTGGGCATGGCGGGTCGGCGAACGGATCAGCGAGCGGTACGCAGGCTCGTGCTGCTCGTCGTGCTCACTGCACCGCTGATCCTCGGTCTGCTGGGCATGCACGCCCTGAGCGGGCACCTCTCGGGTCACGGCGTCCCAGGTCACGGCGTCGAGCATCACGATGCGGCCGCCGTGACGATGACGATCGCCGAACCGTTGGCCGCAGCGGCGGACGAATCCGTCGCGGCCGCGCCCGACGCGGCAGGAATGGCGTGCGTTCTCGCCCTGCTCGGCGGCATCCTCCTTCTGCTGGTGCCTGGGAGATGGCGGATGCGGATGCCGTCGCCGCGGGCCGACGCCGCCCGGATCGCTGCGGCAGCCCTCCCGGCGCCGCGCGCACCCTCACTTCACGTCCTCTGCATCAGTCGCACCTGAATCGCGGGTTCACCACACCCGCGCGCCGCGACCGCGGCTGCGTCCGACGACTGAAAGCAGACAGAGATGAAGAATCGAATCACGGCTGCGGCCGTTCTCCTCCTCGCCGGCTCCCTCGCGCTCGCAGGCTGCGCGCCGGCAGAGTCAGGCGATCACTCGACCATGCCCGGCATGGATCACTCGGCATCCGACGCCCCCGACTCGGCCGGGGCGAACGACGCCGACGCGATGTTCGCCTCGATGATGATCGTCCACCACGAGCAGGCCGTCGAGATGTCCGACCGGGTGCTCGGCAAAGACGGTGTCGACCCGCGGGTCGTCGATCTCGCCGAGCGGATCAAGGCCGCGCAGGCGCCCGAGATCGAGAAGATGCAGGGCTGGCTCTCGGACTGGGGAGTCTCCGCCGAATCGGGAGCGCCGATGGAGCACGGCGAGGGGATGATGACGGAAGACGACATGGCTGCGCTCGACGCGGCATCCGGCGCCGAGGCCTCGAGGCTGTTCCTCGAGCAGATGATCGTGCATCATGAGGGCGCGATCGAGATGGCCGAGACGCAGATCGCCGAGGGTGAGAGCGCGGATGCCGTCGCTCTCGCCGAGGACATCGTCGCCGCTCAGGGCGCCGAGATCGCCGAGATGCGGGAGATCCTCGCGACCCTCTCGTAGCCGACGCGGTCCACAACTCCTCAGGAACGCGCCCTGTTCCCCGGTTCAGGGCGCGTTCCGCCGATCCGGATGGCAGATCTGAGGAGTTGTGGGCCGATGTCGATTCCGCCGGCTCCCGTTCGACGTCATGATGAGAGGGTCGAATCACGACCTCGGACAGGAGCATCGAAATGACTCGCGAACTGGTCTACACCGGATTCATCACCGCCGACGGCATCGTCGACTCTCCCGGAGGGCCCGAGGAGGGCCACCCGAGCGGCGGATGGGTGTTCCGCACCCCGTTCGACGCCGACTCATACTCCCTGAAGGGCGAGGAGCTCTCCGACACCACGGCGCTGCTGTTCGGGCGCCGCAGCTACGAGGCGTTCGCCCCGGTCTGGCGCGGGTCGGAGGATCACGCCGCCTACCAGGACCTGCCCAAGTACGTCGTGTCGACCACGCTCGCCGAAGAGGATCTGCTCGACGGCTGGGGCGAGACGCGCATCCTCCGCTCGACCGACGAGGTCGCGGCGCTGCGCGGCGGTGACGGCGGCGGGATCTTCATCCACGGCAGCGCGGAGCTCGCCCGTCGTCTCGGCGAGGCCGATCTCATCGACCGGTACAACCTGCTGATCTTCCCGGTGATGCTGGGCTCGGGCAAGACGATCTTCCCGGAGGGGCAGCGCGATCAGCAGCTCACGCTGCGCGAGTCGGCCGCGTACGCCAACGGCGTCGTGAAGGTCGTCTACGACGTGAGCCGCTAGCCGGCGCCGACCCTGGCCGGCGCGCCTGCGGCGAGTGAAGCGAGGGCCGCGTCGACCAGGGCGACGGCCGCCACCCCGTCCTCGGGGAGCACCCGCGCCGGGCCGCCCGAGGCGAGTGCTTCGGCGAAGTCGACCAGCTGCGCCAGATAGGGGTCGGCCGGTGCGGACACCGGTGCCGAGGTGTCTGCGCGGAGAATGGCGCGGGTGCCGGTGATCTCGGCGGCGGAGCGGAACGGGGTGCCAGGCGCCAGCCATCCGGCGCTGACCCGGCTGACTGCCCCGCTCGCATGAGTGAGCACGACCTCGGCGGTCAGTGGCGGGGTGGCGCCCGCATCCTGCCTGGCGGACACCTCCACGACGGGGCCGGCCAGCCACCTCGCCTGATCCAGGTCGTGGATCATCAGGTCGCGGATCAGGCCGCCGCCGGCATCCGCTTCGTAGAACCATCCCGCGGCCGGGGCCGCCACCGTCCGCTGGAACTTCAGCTCGACGAGGTCGCCGACGGTGCCGGCGTCCGCCTGATCCTTCATGCGCGCGTAGTCGCCGAAGTACCGCACGACGTGGGCGGGGAAGAGGCGGACGCCGGCTGCCGCGGCGGCCTCGGCGATGCCGGCGGCCTCGGCAGCCGTCATCGCCAGGGGCTTCTCGCACACGACGTGCCGCCCCCGGGTGATCGCGGCGCGCGCGATGCCGGCGTGCGTGGCCGTCGGACTGAGGATGTCGACGAGATCCACGCGGTCGAGGAGGCCGTCGAGGTCGTCGATCACCTCGAGCCCGTGGGCCGCGGCGAGCTCGGCCGCCCCGCCGCGCCGGAGCAGCAGCACCTCGGCCCCGAGCGTCAGCCAGGCCTTCACGTGCGGCGGCGCGATGCCGCCCGCGCCGACGATGCCCACTCGGATCCGCTCACTGTGCCCCATCGGGCGAGCCTACGGCCGGATGGGCCGCGCTACAGCCACCGCTTGTACTTGAACACCCCGTACAGGCCGATCGCGAAGGCCGCCATCGCGCCGATCGCGAGCGGATAGCCGTAGGCCCAGCTCAGTTCGGGCATCACGTCGAAGTTCATGCCGTACACGGTGCCGACCAGGGTCGGCGCGAAGATGATGGCCGCCCAGGAGGAGATCTTCTTGATCTCGTCGTTCTGCGCGAGCCCTGCCTCCGACTGACGGCGCGCGACCAGTGCCGACTGCACGGTGAGCGCGTTCTCCAGGATCGCCCGGAACGAGTCCACCCGCTCGTTGACCCGGATGACGTGATCGAGCACGTCGCGCAGCGACCGCTGCAGCTCCTCGTCGATGCGGTACTTGTCCGACCCTCGGCGCAGCCACTCCAGCATCCCGCTGAGCGGGTGCACCGCCCGCTGGAAGTCGATCACCTCGCGCGACAGCTGGTAGATGCGGCGGGAGAGCGCGTCGTCGTCGCTGTCGCCGAACAGCTGGTCCTCGATCTCGTCGATGTCGTTCTCGAGGCCGGCGACGATCGGCTCGTACTCGTCGACCACCTCGTCGAGGATCGCGTAGAGCACGGCCTCGGGGCCCATCGCGAGCAGGTCGGGGTTCGCCTCCATGCGCCGGCGGACGGCGGCGAGGTTCGGCGACTCGGCGTGCCGGATCGTCACGACGAAGTCGGGTCCGACGAACAGGTGCAGCTCGCCGAACTCGATGGACTCCTGCTCGTCGCGGTAGCGGGCGGGGCGCAGCACCGCGAAGAGCGTGTCGCCGTAGCGCTCCACCTTCGAGCGCTGGTGCCCGGAGAGCGCGTCCTCCACGGCGAGCGGATGCAGGTCGAACTCGCGGGCGACGGAGTGCACCTCCTGCGGGCTCGGCCGGTACAGGCCGATCCAGGCGATGCCGCCGAGTGCGCCGAGCGTGCGCGACGTGTCGTCGAGGCCCCGGAGGGTCTCCACGCGACGCCCGTGGACGTACACGCCGTTGTCGATGAGGGCCATGATGCGGCTCCGTTCTCGCAGGGCACGCGGCAGGGTCAGCCGGGTGCGCAGAATCGTCGGGGTGCGGAGGACGCCACCGTCGGCTGCGGAGAAGGACGTGCGATCGCGGAGCGGATGCTCAGCGCGCGAGCGCAGGGAGTCGCGACGCAGCGAGGGCGGCGCTGTGACTATCGTCGGACATCGCCATCACCGCCTTTCGGACTCCAGGGGGCCTTTGGCCCGAATCGACAGCTTACTCCTGCTCGTCGGCGGTCACCTGCCAGGATGCCGGGAGGCCCCGACAAGGAGAACGATGACGACCTCGCCCATCAAGAAGGCATACTCGGCGCTGCACGCGCGTCCGCTCGGAAAGCGGATCTTCAGCACGATCGTGAGCCTGAAGGCGCCTTACTTCCGGACCATCCGGCCCGCGATCGTCTCGCTCGAGCCGGGCCGTGGAGAGGCCCGCATGCGCGACCGGTGGGGTGTGCACAATCACATCGGCACGGTCCACGCGATCGCGTGCTGCAACCTCGCCGAACTCGTCGCCGGCACCACGATCGACTACTCGCTTCCGGAGTCGCACCGGTGGATCCCCAAGGGGATGAACGTCGGGTACCTGCAGAAGGCCAAGGGCACGCTCACCGCGGTCGGCACGATCGAGGGGCTCGACACGCTGAGCGTCGGTGAGGCACGGGACGTCGTGGTCTCGGTCGACGTCACCGACCCGCACGGCACGGTGGTCGTGCACGCCGACATCACGATGTGGGTGACGCCGCGGCGAGAGGCCTGACGGTCTCGAAACCGACGAACCCCTAGGACTCTTCGGGCCGGCGGGCCGGCTCGGGTGCCGAGATCTCCCGTGCGACCTGCTTCTCGAGGACCTGCACGGCGTCGTCAGAGAGCAGGATGAGCCCGTCGAGCTCCTCGCGCACGCGCTTGTACGCGACGTTGCGCTCGGCCTGGGTGGCCGAGTCGTCGATCGCGACCTTGAGCAGCTGCTGCGCCCGGTCGAGGCGCTTGCGCTCGGCGTCGGTGAAGCTCGAGTCGCGCAGGCGTCGCGCATCCTTCTCGGCGATCTCGAACGCCACGGCGTAGGCGCCGACAGCGTCGAGGTACTCCGACACCTGGCGCTCGGACACCTTGGCCTCCGCGGAGGCGGGGCGCAGAGCATCCGCCGTCCTCTTCGCCCGCAGAAACGCGGCGGTGAGTGGCTGCCGCCCGTCGCTCATGGCGGGGAAGGCGATCAGCTTGGCGACGTCGAGCTCGTAGTCGAGCCACCGGGCCGTGATCTCGTCGTGCTCGGCGAACAGGCGGGTGAGCAGGTCGTTCGGCGCGACGGATGCCGTGGTGTCGATGATCGCGGGACCTCGGCGCCTGCCCTGCGTGAGCGCGCGCGCCTCGATCTCGGCGGTCTTGAGCTCGGCCTTCATCCGGAGGGTCTCCAGGCGGCGCTCGTGACGGCGGCGGGCACCGCGCTCCCACGCCTTGGCCGCGCCGCCGGCCATGCCCATCAGTGGGAAAAGGACCCACCAGTAGTTCCACCACTCCATGATGGAGCCAGCCTACTTCGCGCGGCGGCGTCCGTGACTACCAGTCGTGCACCGTCCCGTCGGCGAGGCGGTTGTAGGGGAGGTAGGCCTGCTCGTACGGGTACTTCCCCGCCTCGTCGACGTCGAGCTCGATGCCGAGGCCCGGTTCGTCGCCGGGATGCAGGAGCCCGTCCTTCCAGGTGAAGCTCTGCCGGAACACCTGGTTCGTGCGGGTGCCGTGCTGCATGTATTCCTGGATGCCGAAGTTGTGGATCGCGAGTCCCAGGTGCATCGCCGCGGCCATGCCGACGGGCGAGATGTCGGTCGGCCCGTGCATGCCCGACTTGATCTGGTACATCGCCGCGTAGTCGAGCGTCTTCTTCAGCGGGCTGATGCCGCCCATGTGCGTGACGGCACCGCGCACGTAGTCGATGAGCTGATCGCGGATGATGTCCTTGAAGTCCCACACGGTGTTGAAGATCTCGCCGATCGCGAGCGGCGTGGTGGTGTGCTGGCGCACCAGCCGCAGCGCCTCCTGGTTCTCGGCCGGGGTGCAGTCCTCGAGCCAGAAGAGGTCGTAGGGCTCGAGATCCTTGCCCAGGCGCGCGGCCTGGATCGGCGTCATACGGTGGTGGCCGTCGTGCAGCAGCGGGATGTCCGGTCCGAACTCGTTCCGGACCGCCTCGAACACCCCGGGGAGGTGGTTGAGGTACGCGCGGGTGTCCCAGTCCTCCTGCACCGGGGTCGCACCGCGGCGGGCGGGCTCGTGGTCGTAGCGGGCCTCGCCGCCACCGGCATCCGCTGCCTGGGAGGCGATGCCGTAGATCGCCTTGAGGCCCGGCACGCCGGTCTGGATCCGGATGGCCCTGTAGCCCTGCTCGAGGTGCGCGCGCACCGAGTCGAACAGCTCGGGCAGCTCCTTGCCCGAGGCATGGCCGTAGGCGAGGAGGCCGGTGCGGGACGCGCCGCCGAGCAGCTGGTAGGCGGGCATGCCGGCCTTCTTGCCCTTGATGTCCCACAGCGCCATGTCGACCGCGGCCACCGCGGCCATCGTGACCGGGCCGCGTCGCCAGTAGGCGCTGCGGTAGAGGAACTGCCAGGTGTCTTCGATGCGGTCCTCGTCGGCGCCGATGAGCAGCGGCACCACGTGCTCGGCGAGGTAGGCGACGACGGCGAGCTCGCGGCCGTTGAGGGTCGCGTCGCCGAGGCCGGTGACGCCGTCGGCGGTCGTGATCTTCAGCGTCACGAAGTTGCGGTCGGGGCTGGTGACGATCACCTCGGCCTTGTCGATGGACATCGTCGCTCCTCGGGTTCGGCGCGGCAGCACTGCGCACGCAACTTGTATGGCACTTGTGTGCTGATTGCTATGCAACCACTGCCATACAAGATTCGTCAAGCTATCGTGACGGTATGCCTGACGCCGAGCCCGCCGCCCGCCCGTCGGCGCGCGTGCTCGCCTACGGTCGCATCCGCGACGACATCATCGCCGGACGCTTCGCCCCTGGCGCGCTGCTGTCGGAGAACGAGCTCGCTGCGGCGCTGGGGCTCAGCCGGCAGCCGGTTCGCGAGGCGCTGCTGCTCATCGCGCAGGAGGGGCTCGTGGAGGTCCGCCCGCAGAGCGGCACCTACGTCACGCGCATCGATCCCGACCGGGTGCGCGAGGCGCAGTTCATCCGGGAGGCCATCGAGCTGGCTTCGCTCGCGGCATGCTCCGCGCCCTCGGACGAGGAGGAGCGGATGCTGCGCGACCTCGTCGCGCGCCAGCGCGCGGCATCCGACCGCGACGAGTTCTACCCGCTCGACGAGGAGTTCCATCGTGCGCTGCTGGGCCTTGCCGGCCACTCGAACGCCTGGGCCGCGGTGAGCGCGGCGAAGGGCCACCTCGACCGGGCGCGCTATGTCGGCATGAGCGCGACGCGCGGCGTGCAGGACTACGTCGACGACCACGAGCGGGTGGTCGACGCGCTCGCCGCAGGAGACGCGGATGCCGCGGCCGAGGCGCTGCGTGGGCACCTCAGGTTCGTGTTCGCCGACCTCGAGGCGGTGCGGGCACAGCATCCCGAGCTCTTCGACGGCACGGAGGCGGCGCAGTCCAGGCCTGCCCGCACCGGTCGCCCCTCGCGCCGCTGACGCGGCTGCCGCCCGTCCGGCCGTTGAGCGAGCGAAGCCGGACGAGACGCGGCGCGGTGCCGCATCGAGCCGCCCGCGTCCGCCCCCGCGGGTCGACCGCGCTTGCTCCAGTGGTCGTTGAGCGAGCGAAGCGAGACGAAACGCGTCGCCGCATCGAGCCGCCCACGTCCGCCCCCGCGGGTCCTCCACTGGTCGTTGAGCGAGCGAAGCGAGACGAAACGCGGTGAGAGGCGCATGACCTCGACGCCGACAGACCGGATCGGAACCCGGTGGATGCGCGGCATCCGCTCTCCTCCGCGCCCGCGGATCGTCGATCACGTAGACTCCACACAGCCATGTCGTGCCGCGGAGCTGCGCACGGATGACGAGAGTTCTGTGGAGGGCTTGATGGGCCGTGGCGCGTATGCCAAGGGAGTGGCGAAGCGCGAGGAGATCCTCGAGGTCGCCCTCGAGGTCGTCGCCGAGCTGGGATGCCGCAACTCGTCGAACCGTGAGATCGCGCAGCGGGTCGGGCTGAGCCAGGCGGGGCTCATGCATTACTTCGGCTCACGCGAGGACCTGTACATGGCCGTGCTCCGTGCGCGCGACGAGCGTGACACGGCGGACTACTGGCAGCCGGGGTCGGACTTCCAGGGCTTCCTCGACGTGATCGAGCACAACACGAATGTGCCGGGACTCGTCCAGCTCTACGTCGAGTTCTCGGCGGAGGCGAGCATCGGCAGGCACCCCGCGCACGAGTTCTTCCTCGAGCGGTACGAGTGGGCGCGCCGCCTTCTGGCGCAGTCGGTGCGGACGGCGCAGGAGCGCGGCGAGTTCGGCCCGAACGTCGACGCCGAGCTGGTTGCCGACATCGTCGTCGCGGCGGCCGATGGGCTGCAGCAGCAGTGGCTGCTCGACCGCTCGATCGACATGGTCGCCCGCCTGAAAGCGGTCTCGGGCGGCTTCGCCGCGCTGTCGCACCTCGACCCGGCCGACTGACCGACCGCAGGCGGCCCCGTTGAGGCATCGCCCGCAGCATGCCAGGATGAGCCTCGTCCGGCTCGCGCGGAGCCGTTCGTCGAGGCGAGGAGCAGACATGCAGCTGGCGATGGTGGGACTCGGCAGGATGGGCGGCAACATCGTGCGCCGTCTGATGAGGGCGGGGCACGACTGCGTGGTGTACGACGTGAATGCGGATGCCGTCGCCGGGCTCGTGACCGAGGGGGCGACCGGCGCCGCCAGCTATGCGGAGCTCGCGGCCAAACTGCAGACCCCGCGCGTGATCTGGCTCATGGTTCCGGCATCCATCACCGGCAGCGTCGTCGACGCCGTGGCCGAGGTGCTCGAACCGGGCGACATCCTGATCGACGGCGGCAACTCGAACTACCGCGACGACGTCCGAAGGGCGGCGGCGCTGCGCGAACGCGGCATCCAGTTCGTCGACATCGGAACCAGCGGCGGCGTCTTCGGACTCGAGCGCGGCTACTGCCTCATGGTCGGCGGCGCGGATGACGCGGTGAACCACATCGAGCCGCTGCTGCGCACCATCGCGCCCGGTGCCGGCGAGATCGAGCGCACCCCGGGCCGCGCGGGCGAGCTCGCGCCCGAGGAGCAGGGCTTCCTGCACTGCGGCCCCTCCGGCGCGGGTCACTTCGTCAAGATGGTGCACAACGGCATCGAGTACGGCATCATGGCGGCGCTCGCCGAAGGCCTGAACCTGCTCGAGAACGCGGATGCCGGGGTGCGCGAGGCTGAGCACTCGGCCGAGATCGCGCCGCTCGAGGAGCCGGAGTTCTACCAGTTCCCGATCGACACCGCGAAGGTCACCGAGCTGTGGCGGCGCGGGTCGGTGGTGTCGTCCTGGCTGCTCGACCTCACGGCGGCCGCATTGCACGAGAACCCCCGGCTCGACGGCCTCGCCGGCCGCGTCTCCGACTCCGGCGAAGGCCGCTGGACCGTCAAGGCCGCTGTCGACGTCGGTGTGCCGGTGCCGGTGCTCGCGGCAGCGCTGTTCGAGCGATTCGCGTCGCGCGACGAGGACCAGTTCGCCAATCAGGTGCTCTCGGCGATGCGCCTGCAGTTCGGCGGGCATCAGGAACGGCCGGCCGGCGACGTGCTCGAGGCGGGCGGCCGCAAGGCGGACTGACGCCGGTCGGCTTTCGCTCCGGTCGCACTTCGACACAGTGCTCGCGTGGCGGATCGTGCCGAAGTGCGACCGGAACCGGCGGCCAACGCGCCCTGCTAACGTCGGGGGGTGATCCCCGGTGCCGCGCTGAAGTTCGTCCTCTTCGCGGCCGCGCTGATCCTGGTGGTGGTCCTGGTGCGGCGGGCGTTCATGCGGCCGAACCGGGCGACCGGCGGCCCCGGCCGCCCTGACCGCCTCCGGATGCCGAAGCTCGTGGTGATCATCGCCTGGGCGCTGCTCGGCGTGGGATTGCTCATGTCGCTGCTCGCGTTCGGGAGCGGCAGCATGCGCGACCCCGTTCCGTTCCGCATCGCCTCGGTCATCCTGGTCGCCCTCGGGCTGCTCGTCCTGCTCGTCTACGGCAACTGGTACCTCGCGCCGGGTAAGGACGAAATCGTGTTCAGGACCTTCTTCGGCGCAGTCAGGGTGATCCGGTACGACGACATCGCCGGCTATCGGATGATCGGCCGGGGCGGGCGGCGGATGCTGTTCGTGAAGGCGTCCTCAGGAACGAGACTCACCGTCGATCTGACGAGGCACGACGTGCCGGAGCTACTCGCGCACGTCGAGTTCCATCAGGCGAACGGGCGCTGGCCGGCCGCCGGCGAGTTGCGCTGACTGCGGCTCGCTGACCGCGGCTGCGCTGGTCAGCGCGGCCGCGCTGACCGGACCTCGCTGACCGGAGTTCGCCGTCGGCGGCCGGGAGCAACCGGGATCCGCTGGCGGGTCTTCAGCCGCGCTTCAGGCCCGGCGCGGCAGTCTGGGAGGATGCGAATACTCCTCGTCGACGACGAAGTCCGCCTCGCCGACGGCATCCGCCGCGGGCTCGAGGCCGAGGGCATGGTCGTCGACGTCGGACACGACGGCCGGACCGGCCTCGAGCTCGCCCGCGACAACGACTACGACGCGATCGTGCTGGACGTGATGATGCCCGGCATGAGCGGGTATCGCGTGTGCCAGGCGCTGCGCGCCGAGGGCGACTGGACGCCCGTCCTGTTCCTCACCGCGAAGGACGGCGAGTGGGATGAGGTCGAGGGGCTCGACACCGGCGGCGACGACTGGATGACGAAGCCCTTCTCGTATCCGGTGCTGGTGGCGCGGCTCAGGGCGCTGGTGCGCCGGGGCGGGCGCGAGCGCCCTGCCGTGCTCGAAGCCGGCGACCTGAGGCTCGATCCCGCCGCCAGGCGGGTCTTCCGGGGTGACGCCGAGATCTCGCTGACTGCGAGGGAGCTCGCCGTTCTCGACTTCCTGATGCGCCGACGCGGCGAGGTCGTGACCAAGCGCGAGGTGATCTCGAACGTCTGGGGCGACGATTTCGACGGCGACGTGAACATCGTCGAGGTGTACATCGGGCACCTGCGGGCGAAGGTCGACCGGCCGTTCGCGCGTGAGGCGATCGAGACCGTGCGCGGCGCCGGCTACCGGCTCGCGGGGAACGGCGGCTGAGATGCACCTCTTCCGCTCGGTCAGGGCGCGGGTGACGCTAGGCGCGCTGCTCGTCGTCGGCATCGCACTGGGTGCGGGCGCCGTCGGCACGGTGGTGATCCTCGGGCAGCTGCTGACCCAGGGCGTCGCGGCGGCCGTGGAGCAGGACCTCGAGACGATCGGCGAGCAGCTCGAGGACCGGCCGGTGGACGTCGGCGACCTCGACGGTGAGGTCCTCGTGCGGCTGCAGGGCGGCGGGCGCCGCGACGGCGAAGGGCCGCGCTTCAACGACGAGGATGCCGCGACTCTCCCGGTCGTGCCGGAGGACTCGGTCGTGCGGCTGATGATCGACGACGAACCGTATCTTGCGGCATCCGAGGAGACCGATGTCGGCATGCTCACGGTGGCCCGCTCGATCGAGAACGTGGATGACGCGACTGCGACGGCATCCCTGGTCCTCGCGGTGGCCGTGCCGCTGCTGCTGATCGTGATCGGGATCGTCGTCTGGGTCGTCGCGACCCGCGCACTCGCGCCGGTGGAGCGGATGCGCCGGCAGGTCGACGGCATCGACGGCACCGCGCTCGATCGCAGGGTCGACGCGGGGCGCGACGACGAGCTCGGCGCGCTCGCGGCGACCATGAACAGGATGCTCGAGCGGATCGAGGAGGCGCAGAAGACGCAGCGCCGGTTCGTGAGCGACGCCTCGCACGAGCTGCGCTCGCCGCTGGCGACGATCAGGCAGCACGCCGAGGTCGCGGTCACGCACCCGGCGTCGACGTCGGTGCAGGACCTCGGCGGGGTCGTGCTCGACGAGGGCAGACGCATGCAGGACCTCGTGGAAGGGCTGCTGCTGCTCGCGAGGCTCGACGAGCACGGCGGTCACGGGCAGGTGCGGGGTCCCGTCGACATGGACGATCTCGCGCTCGCCGAGGGCAGGCGGCTGCGCGGGATGGGCGTCGTCGTCGACGGGCACGGCATCGGCGCCGGGCGCGTGATCGGAAGCGAGGTGCTGCTCGCGCGTGCGCTGCGGAACCTCGTCGACAACGCCGTGCGTCATGCGTCGACCACGGTGACGCTGCGGGTGGTCACGGAACGTGCGTGGGTGCGCATCGAGGTGGAGGACGACGGCGACGGCGTGCCGGAGGAGCGGCGCGAGCAGATCTTCGAGCGCTTCGCCCGGCTCGACGAAGCACGTGCGCGCGACGAGGGCGGCAGCGGCCTGGGGCTCGCGATCGTGCGGGAGATCGCGCGGGCTCACGGCGGAGACGTGACGGTGTCCGCGGGCCGCGAGGGCGGCGCGAGGTTCACGCTCGCCCTGCCCGCGGGTTCCTGAAGAGGGCTTCAGGAAGCTTCAGTCGGCGTTCAACACCCACTGGGCAGAGTGGAGATATGAACAGCGAGCAGAACACCCCACAGCCCGATCCCGCAGCCGAGACACAGCGGTTCGACACGGTGGCGGAGGCCGATCCCGCGGCCGCGCCGGAGCAGCCGGCCATGGGGCGGCGACGCCGGAACATCCTGATCGGCGCGGCGGCCGCCGTCGCGCTCGTCGCCGTCGGCGGCGGTGCGTATGCGGTCGGTGCGGCCGTCGCGGATGATGACGACGACCGGCCTTCGATCTCCGAGGGGAGCGGACCGGGAGCCGACGGGCACGGTGACCGGGACGACCGTGATGACCGCGGTGACGACCGTGACGACGATTCTCGCGGAGGCGACCGCGACGACGATCGTGACGACCGCGGAGACGGCGTGAACGGCGGCGGCACGGCTGCCGGTGCGCCAGCGACGGATGCTGCGGCGCTGCGCGAGGCCGCGGAGGCGGCGATCGCCGCCGCGGACGGCACAGGTGCGAGCAAGATCGATGTCGAGCACGGCGGCTACGAGGTCGAGGTGCTTCTCGCCGACGGCGAGGAGATCGACGTGTTCGTCGCAGCCGACGGCACCGCGACCCCGGAAGCCGCGCAGGACGACGATCGATCGTCCGATCCGGCGCTGGACCTCAAAGAGCTGGATGCGATCATCGACGCCGCACTCGCGGCATCCGAGTCCGAGGGGGCGGTCGACTCGGTCGCGAGCAGCGACGACGACGGGGTCGCCTACGAGGTGAGCATCCGTCTCAGCGACGGGCGGGATGCCGACATCGAACTCGCCGCCGACCTCTCCCTCGTCCACGCCGACATCGACGACTGATCCGCGTGCCCGGTTTCGAGGCGCTCTACGACCGGGGCTGATCCTCTCCCGGTCGTAGAGCGAGGGAGCGCCAGCGACTGAGACGAAGCGCTTCATGATTCCACGGGGTGACTCAGCGCCCGAGCTTCTCCGCGCACGCGACGCAGTGCATCGCGAACGGACGCACCTCGAGTCGGGCTGCGGGGATCGGCAGGCCGCACGCCGCGCAGATGCCGTAGGCGCCGGCATCCAGCCTCGCGATCGCTTCGTCGACCTGACGGAGTTCGGATGCCGCGGCCTCGGCGATGCCCGCAAGGCGCGACCACTCCGACGACAGGGTGACTCCCTCGGGGTCGTGCTCGTCGTCGTCGTTCGAGCCCTCGCGGTCGTGCGCGAGCTCGTCGAGCGCGGCCGCAGTCGCCGCGACCCGCGCCGACGCCTCGGCGTGCAGCTGCGCGAGGATCGAGCGGGAGTCGGCGGTCATGCCGACACTGTACGCGCGCTCCCCGACAGCAGCACCGACGCCAGCACCGTGACAGACACCGACACCGAGGCGGTGTCAGCGCGTGACACCCCTCCCCGGACTGACCGCCCGCTCCCCGGTGTTCGCCTCACGACCCGACCGGTGACCGACCGCGAACGACCTGGCGTCCGCGCCCTGGCGCCGCCGCGACTTCCCGCGGGAGAGGGCTTCGGCGGCGGCATCCACTCGATCGCGTCGCGATGCCAGTACGACATCCGTTCCGGGGCCGGCCTCCTCCACGAGGACGCGCCGGCTCTCGCGGATGCGAGTTGCGGCGCCGACTCCGAACCCGCGGACGAAGCCGCTGCGCGCGCGGCGCCTGTCGTTCTCAAGAGACAAGCCGTACAGGCCGCGCTCCGTCGCCCACCAGGCTCGCATCGCGACCATCGCCTGCACCTGCAGGCTCGCGGTGAGGATCTTCGCCTGGCGGACATCGGAGGCGAAGCCGACGAAGTACAGGAGCGCTCCGACTCCCGGCTGCTCCGAATACATCGGCCGGATGGTGCCGAGCGCCAGCGCGACTCCTGCCCCGAGCTCGCGGACGTCGCGCGCATACGCCCCGGTGAACAGCATCCGCTCCTGGACGATCTCCTCCTGCTGCTGCCCGAGCCGCTCACGTCGCGCGTCCAGGCGCGCCTGCTCTATGCCGTACTTCACCATCAGCCGCTCGGCGTGCTCTGTGAGCGCTTCCGCCTCCTCGGGCGTCGTGCTCTCCGCCTTGGCGAGCAGCTTGGCGATCAGGTCGAGTTTCGCTTCGGTCATGGTCTCCTCCTCGATGGGTTCACTCGCATCATTCGCGGGGCCACCCCCATCGGGATCCGCCGATCCGACAGATGGGGACAACCCGGAGGAGGACGGATGCTGTGCAGGAGGTCCGACGGCCCCTGACACCATCCGTTCACGCAGCGTTCCATTCGGAGTACGACGGTCTCGTAATTGCCCGACACCTTCGCGAGTTGGAATACCGGTGTTCTCGAAATATCGGGGACATCACCTCCCGAAAGGTCATCATGCGTCGCCTCACCCTGCCCGCCGTCGGCCTCCTCAGCGTCACGGCTCTCGCCCTCACCGGCTGCCAGAGCCCCAGCGCGGAGGCCGCCCCGGCCGACCCCAACGCTCCCATCACGATCGCCACCCTTCCCGTCGGCGAGGACCCCACAGCCGAGAACCCGATCGAGGTGTTCGCGGAACTCCTCGAAGAGGCCACCGGCCGCAAGGTCGAGGTCACCGACGTGCCCGACTACCTCAGCGTCGTCGAGGCCATCCGCGCGGACCACGTCGACATCGGCATCATGAGCGGCTTCCCGTCGGCTCTCGCCGTGAACACCGGTGAGGTCGACCCGCTCGTCGCGTTCAGCGGCGACGACAAGCCCGTCTCGACCTGCGTCGTGCTGGACGACTCGCCCATCCAGACCCTCGAGGACTTCAAGGGCAAGACCGTCGCGTTCGCCGACCAGGCGTCGAGCTCCGGCTACTTCATGCCGGTGTACATGCTGCACGAGGCGGGCCTCGAGCGGGATCAGGACTACGAGGCGATCTTCGCGGGTGGTCACGAGGGCAGCTTCGCCGCACTCGAGCAGGGTCAGGTGGATGCCGCGTGCACGGCGATCATGCTCACCGAGCTCGGCGAGCCGATGTTCCCGTTCGCCGACGGCGAGTGGCGCGCGATCGGCGAGAGCCCGGCGATGGCGGTGCAGGGCACCGTGCTCGGCCGCCAGTCCCTCGACGACGAGACCCGCAAGCTGATCGTGAAGGGCATCGCCGAGGTCTTCGCGCCCGAGAACGCCGAGCGCCTCGGCGCCATGGGCTCGTTCGCGGGTCTCGAGCAGATCGTCGCGCCGGATGCCGAGCTGTACGCCTCCTTCGCAGAGATCGCCGAGGTCGCGGGCGTCGAACTCCAGGACCTCAAGTGACGACGCTCAAGACCCACGGGGCGGATGCCGCGGCATCCGCCCCCGCGGGCCCGGCCGCTGTCCTCGTGGAAAACGGAGACCGAACCGCGCCCACTCGGCGTGGCGCCTCGGGACACGCCGCCCCAGGCGCGGATGATCCCGGTTTTCCCACGGCATCCGCCGCCACCGCCGCCGCCACCCCCGAACCGCGCACCTCGACCGCCGAGCTGCGGCAGGCTCTCCCCTTGGTGACCGCCCGCGGTCTCGAGGTCGCCTACGACGACGCGAAGGTGCTCGACGGCGTCGACCTCGACCTGTTCCCGGGCGAGATGGTGGCGCTGCTGGGCGCCTCGGGATCCGGCAAGTCGACGCTGATGCGCAGCCTCACCGGGTTCGCGCCGATCTCGTCGGGCTCGGTGCGGGTCGCCGGGCACGACGTCATCAACCTGCACCGCGGCCAACTGCGCACGCTGCGCTCCGACGTCGGGCAGGTGTTCCAGCAGTTCAACCTGATCCCGCGGCTGAGCGTGATGACCAACGTGCTCACCGGCGCCCTGCACAGCGCCGGCCCGATCAACCTCGTCGGCGGATTCTCCCGGGAGCACCGCCGCCGCGCACTCGAGCTCCTCGACCGCGTCGGCATCGCGCACAAGGCGACATCCCCCGCACGCTCGCTCTCCGGCGGACAGCAGCAGCGCGTCGCGATAGCGCGCGCCCTGATGCAACAGCCCAAGGTGATCCTCGCCGACGAGCCGGTCGCGTCGCTCGACCCGAAGCTCGCCGACTCCGTGCTGGAGCTGCTGCGCGAGATCGCCACCGAAGACGGCATCCCGGTGCTGGTCAGCCTGCACGTACTGCCCTTGGCTCTCGCGCACAGCGACCGCATCGTCGGGCTCCGGCACGGCGAGGTCGTCGTGGCCGGCGCCACCTCCCAGCTGGATGCCGCCGCGCTGCAGAACCTGTACGACGATGAGGAGCACGGCGATGACGCTCACGAGTGAACCCCGCACGTCCGCACGGCCGGCGCTGAGCGTCGCCGACCGCAGCCGTCTCGAGAGCGCGTTCCGCGTGCCGCGCACCCGCTTCCTGCTCGGCCTCCCCGTCGCCGCGCTGCTGCTGATCTGGTCGTTCAACGGGGCGGGTTTCGACTTCGTCAAGCTCGGCGAGGGCACCGTGAACATGGGCGAGTTCCTCTCCCGCCTCTTCCCGCCCGACTTCTCGAAGATCGGGACGATCGCAGCCCTCCTGCTGGAGACGTTCCAGATGGCGGTCGTCGGCACGGTGCTCGGCGCCGTGCTCTCGCTGCTCGTCGCGTTCGGGGCGTCGTCGAACATCGCGCCGCGGTGGCTGTACTACCCTACGCGCTGGGTGATGAACGTCATCCGCTCGGTGCCGGATCTCGTCTTCGCGCTGATGTTCGTCTCGGCCGTCGGGCTCGGCCCGTTCGCCGGCATCCTCGCGATGACCCTCGGCTCGATCGGCTCGATCGGCAAGATCTTCGCGGAGGCCATGGAGCAGGTCGAGCGGGGCCCGGTCGTCGCGATGGAGGCGGTCGGCGCCTCGAAGCGGCAGGTCATCCAGTACGGCATCCTGCCGCAGGCCGCGCCCCTGCTCACGTCGTACACGCTGCTGCTGTTCGAGGGGAACGTCCGCGGTGCGACCATCCTCGGTCTCGTCGGCGCGGGCGGCATCGGCCTCGAGCTCACCACGGCCATGCGCATGTACGACTACGGGCACCTCAGCGCCATCATCATCTGCATCATCGTGCTCGTCACGGCGATCGACCAGGGCAGCGCCCTCATCCGAAGGAGAATCACATGACGATCATCGACACGGACCTCGTGCTCAGCGCGCCGGTGAACCTGCGCGACCTCGGCGGCATCGCGATCGACGGAGGTGTGCTGCGCGATGGGCTCGCCATCCGCACCGATGACCTCGCCTACGTGCCGGCGGAGATCGCCGAGCAGCTCGTCGCCGAGGGGCTCACCGCGATCATCGACCTGCGCTCGCCGCTGGAGGTCGCGGTGACCGGGCGCGGCCCGCTCGGCGAGCATCCGGTCAGTTACCACCACCTGCCGCTCATCGCCGACGTGGGTCGTTCGATGGAGGACGACGGCCCCGCGCTCAGCCACGAGGGGATGGGGCGGATGTACCTGCGGATGGTCGAGGTCGCCGCGCCCCAGCTGGTCACCGCGCTCAACGTGATCGCGTATACGCCGGGCGCCGCCGCGTTCCACTGCGCGGCCGGGCGCGACCGCACCGGCGTGCTCGCCGCGATGCTGCTGCTCGCCCTGGGCGCTGCCGACGAGGACATCGTCGCCGACTACGCGCGTACCGGCGACAACATGGTGTCGATCATGCAGCGCACGGCGCCGGTGATGGGCGCGATGTGGAAGGCACTCGGCTTCGACGCGTCGGTGCACGAGAAGAGCTCCTCGCTGCTGGAGGGCGAGATGGACGTCTCGATGCGGATGCTGCTGGACACGCTCCGTGAGCGGCACGGCGATCCGCTGTCGCCGCTGCGCGCGGCCGGCCTGTCCGGCGACACCATCGCCCGGCTGCGTTCGCGGGCGGTCGCCGCGTGACGGCGATGGTGGCGGAGGCCGAGGTGACCGTCGGCGCTGGTTCGGATGCCGGGGCTGCGGTTCGCCGTCGCCCCGGTCGTCCGCGCGACGAGGAGATCGACGGGCAGATCCTCCAGGCGACGCTCTCGATCATCGACGCCGGCGAGGACGTCACGGTCGGCCGGGTCGTCGACCGCAGCGGGGTCAGCCGGGCGGCGCTGTACCGGCGCTGGCCGTCGCTGACGACCCTGATCGCGGCGGCCCTCGACGTCGGGCGCATGGTGCCACCGGAGTACCCCGACGACCAGGACCTGCGCGAGGCGCTGCTCGAGGGGATGGGACTCGGCGATGACGGCGTCGCCCCGTCGGCGCCGGGGTTCTCGGAGGAGCGGTTCCGTCAGCGCATCCGTCTCGTCATGGCTGACCGCGCCCTGCAGAAGGCGTACTGGACCTCGCACGTCTCGCGCCGCCGGGTGCCGTTGATCAACGCGCTGCGCCGCGGGATCGAGCGGGGCGAGCTGCGCGCCGATCTCGATGCGGATGCCTGCTTCGACGCGATCGCGGGAGCGGCGTACTACCAGATCGTGGTGCGTGGGGAGCGGCTTTCCGACCCCGGCGTCGCCGAGCGGCTGAGCGCGGCGATCGACGTGATCTGGCGCGGGATGGTGGCGTGAGGCCTCACGCGCCGAGACTCTCCGTGCGCTTCGTCGACTCAGAATCACATCCGTCGGCTCAGAACGGCTGGTTCGGCCGGCAATCGGCATTCCGAGCCGACAGAGTGGGCGTCAGGCGAGCCACTCCGTGATGAAGCGGTCGTTCGCGTGCACGTGCGTGGCCTCATAGGTGCCGCCGTCGAGCACTTCGAACCGGTGCTGCACGAGGGCGGGCACGACGAGGATCTGCCCGCCGGCCCCCACGACCTGCTCGTCGCCGACGGTGAACAGCGCGCGGCCGCGGTGGATCACGAAAGTCTCGACGTACGGATGCCGGTGCAGGCGCGGCCCGGTCCCCGGCGTCGAGGCGAACTCGCGGATGATGCTCACCGGGGAGCCGATCAGGTATCCCTCGATGTTCTCGTCGAGACCGACGTCGATGGGCTGGATGGTCATGGTGCCTCCTCCGTTCCCCGCCGAGGGTACGCCCCGGATCCCGACAGCCACACCCCGTCACGCCGTCCCCTCTTCGCTCCCGTCGCGAAAAAGCTCACCATTTCGTCGATTTGGCGGGCCGCTTTGCGACGGGAGCGGGTATCGAGCGGGGATTCGCGGGGGCGTAGAGACAGAAGTGCCCGGCATCCGGAAAGGATGCCGGGCACTCGAGTGAGCAGCGGATGCGGGACTAGCCGACCGTCGCCGCGATGTCGGGCTGGTCGCTGAAGATGCCGTCCATGCCGGCGTTCAGGAACACCTCGATCTCGCCGGCGAGGTCGCCCGGCGCGATCGGGTCGGCCGAGGAGCGGAACTCGACGGGCAGGTACTGGTTCTCGAGGCGGAACGTCCAGCCGTGCACGTCGAGACCGGCGGCGTGAGCATCCGCGATCACCGGCGACGGCGAGGCGAGCCGGCCGTCGGCCGTGCGCGGGATCAGCACCGACTTCTCGGCGCCGATGCCGTCGGCGTAGCCGGCGATCTCGGCGAGACCGGCGGGCTTCACGAGGTCGGCGTACGTGCGGGTGTCGCCCGCCAGCGTGAAGTCGTACGGGCGGCCCGATGAGCTGATCAGCTGCGCCAGGTGCACCTCGGTGAGGCCGCTCAGCTCGACGAGGTTCGAGACCTCGAAGCTCTGCACGATCACCGGAGCATCCGCCGAGTCGACGCCGTTCGCCTGGAGGGCTGTGACCAGCGGCTCCTCGAGCGAGAGGCCGATCGAGTCGAAGTACGACGGATGCTTGGTCTCGGGGTAGACGCCGATCTGGCGGCCGTCGCAGCTGACCGAGTGGCGGGCCAGGTCGATGACCTCGTCGAGGGTCGGGATGACGTACAGCCCGTCGAACGCGGTGTTCGCGGGGCGCGTCTGCGGCAGGCGCTCCTTGGCGCGCAGCGTCCGCAGCTCGGCGAAGGTGAAGTCCTCCGTGAACCAGCCGGTGACCTTGACGCCGTCGATGGTCTTCGTGGCCTTGCGGTCGGCGAACTCGGGGCGCGCCGAGACGTCGGTAGTTCCGCTGATCTCGTTCTCGTGGCGGGCGACGAGCACGCCGTCCTTCGTGGAGACCACGTCGGGCTCGATGTAGTCGGCGCACTGCACGATCGCCTGCTCGTAGGCGGCGAGGGTGTGCTCGGGGCGGTAGCCGCTCGCGCCGCGGTGGCCGATCACGGTGACCTGCTCGGGCTCGACCTTGGTGCGCTGCAGGTCGATGACGGCGAACTCGGTGTCATCGGGGGTTCCGGTGACGCGCGCGTCGTTGCCGGGGTAGTTGTTGTCGTTGCCGATGAGAAGGCGGCCGTCCTTCAGCTGCACGATGGTCTCGAACGACTGCACGGGCAGCGACCACACGGCTCCGCTGCCATAGCCGTTTCCGGCGCTGAGGCCGTCGGGGTTGGCGATGCGCAGGGCGTCGAGCACGAGCGTCTTCTCGACGTAGCCCTCGGCATCCGTCTTCTTCAGGTCGATCTCGTAGACGCGCTTCGTGACCGCCTGCTCGCCCTCGAAGTCGTCGCGCTCGACGAGGAGCAGCACGTCGTTCTTGACGGTGAAGGCGTCGCCGATGACGTTCGGCTCCTGGTCGGTCTGATAGTTCCAGGTGCGGCCCGTGTAGGCGCCCGTCCTGGTGTCGAACTCGAGGATCTCGCGGCGGCGGAGATCGGAGTCGTCGGCATAGGAGCCCTCGACGATCGGGTAGAGGTAGCGACCGTTCACGGATGCCGCCAGCGCCTCGAAGCCGCGGCTCGCCCGCACCCGCGGGGTCTCGCCCGGCTGCAGGTACGGGTTCTGCGGAGACTTCGCACCGTCGAGGGAGAACGGCTTCTCAAGCAGCGTGCCCTCGGCGTCGAAATGCAGCAGGAAGGGGCCGAACTCCTCGCCGACCCAGAACGAGCCGTCCTTCGCGCGGACGACCGACTCGATGTCGAAGTCGGCGCCGGTGAGCAAGCGCTCGTCGGTGCCGTCGTTCACGATCGGGAAGTCGAGGATGCCGTTGCGGTCGTTGTACGAGATGAAGCGCTCGATCGCGATGTCGCCTGACCCGCCCTGGGCGGTCTGCCAGTCGGGACGTACCAGGTAGCTGCGCAGCAGGAAGTCGGCGGAGTTGCCCTTCGCGCCGAAGCCGTTGTCGGGCTGCGCCCAGAACGTGCCGTCGCCGTTCTCGATCATCGCGGAGAAGCCGGGGATGACCTGGCCGTCCCACGGACCCTGCCGGCCGTTGTTCGGGCTGGCCTGGGCGCCGGATGCCGGGCCTTCGGCGAGGAAGTCGGCCGAGAGCTCGGCCCAGGCGACGAGCGTCGGCTCGAACGCGTGCATCTTCGAGGTCGGGGTGGTCTGGTTGCCGGCGGCCTGCGCCGGTGCGGCGAGCAGCAGCGTGGCTGCCGTCGCGACGACGGTGGCGGCCGCGAGAGCGCGGGGGAGTCTTCTCATATCGCGAGTCAAGCGGCGCGCGTTGGAATGCCCGTGACTCTCCGGCGGCCGGCGGATGACGGCGTGGTGAACGGATGCTGGACGCGAGATCGCGCGGGACCCCAGTCAGGTTCAGAGACGGGCGTTTCGTCTCGCTGCGCTCGCTCAACGACCGGTACCTCGCGGGTCGTTGAGCGAGGGAGCGTGCGACCGAGACGAAACGCGGTGAGGTGTGCGGAATCTCAGCCGAGGAGCAGCGTGAGCACCGTCGCGCCGCCACCGCCGAGGATCAGCGCGATGATGACCGTCCAGGCGACGACGCGGATGCGGCGGTTCCGACGTGCGTCGAGATCGCCGTAGTCCTCACTGGGCTCGGTCATCAGGCAACCGGCTCCGCGACCGTCGGGCCGAACGCGGCCGGCAGCGTCGCCTGCGAGCGCTCGCGCAGCTCGGCGACCGACACCGTGAACACGTCCTGCACCTCGAGCTGCGGCTCGCTGTCTGTCACGCCGATGCGCATCACCGGGTAGCCCCGGCCCTCGCACAGCCCGCGGAACTTCACGTCGTCCTCACGCGGAACCGTCACGATGACGCGGCCGGCCGACTCGGAGAACAGGGCGGATGCCGCATCCACCTCGTCGCGCTCGATGATCTCGTTCAGCCAGACGCGGGCACCGACGCCGAAGCGCATGACGCCCTCGGCGAGGGCCTGCCCGAGACCGCCGGTGGAGAGGTCGTGCGCCGAGGAGATCAGCCACTCGTCGCGAGCCGCCGAAAGCAGACCCGCGAGACGCTTCTCACCGGCCAGGTCGACCTTGGGCGGACGCCCGCCCAGGTGCTGGTGCACGACGTCGGCCCACGCCGAACCCGAGAGCTCGGTCGAGGTGGTGCCGAGCAGGTAGATGTTCTGGCCCTCGTCCTGCCACCCCGAGGGGATGCGGCGGGAGACGTCGTCGATGATGCCGAGCACGCCGACCAGCGGGGTCGGGTGGATCGGCACGTCGCCGGTCTGGTTGTAGAACGACACGTTGCCGCCGGTCACCGGGGTGCCGAGCTCGAAGCATCCGTCGGCGAGGCCGTCGACCGTCTGCCCGAACTGCCACATGACCTCGGGGTTCTCCGGCGATCCGAAGTTCAGGCAGTCGGTGATCGCGGTCGGCGTCGCGCCGGTGACGGCGACGTTGCGGTACGCCTCGGCGAGGGCCAGCTGCGCGCCCGCGTACGGGTCGAGCTGGCAGTAGCGGCCGTTGGCGTCGGTCGCGATCGCGAAGCCGAGACCCGATTCCTCGTCGACGCGGATCATGCCGGCGTCGTCGGGGAACGCGAGAGCGGTGTTGCCGAGCACGAAGTAGTCGTACTGGTTGGTGATCCAGCGGGTGTCGGCGAGGTTCGGGCTCGCCACCAGGTCGAGGAACTGGGTGCGCAGCTCGCCCGGGTCGTTAGAGCGCGGCAGGTTCTCCGCGGCATCCGCCTGCAACGCGTCGATCCACGTCGGGTACGCCACCGGGCGGTCGTAGACCGGGCCGTCGACCGCGACGGTCGAGGGGTCGACGTCGACGATGCGCTCGCCCTGCCAGTCGATGATGAGGCGGCCGTCTCCGGTGACCTCGCCGAGCACGGAAGTCTCGACGTCCCACTTCTTGACGACCTCGAGGAATGCGTCGAGCTTCTCGGGCGCGACGATCGCCATCATGCGCTCCTGCGACTCCGACATGAGGATCTCCTCGGCCGTGAGCGACGGGTCGCGCAGCAGCACGTTGTCGAGGGAGACCTTCATGCCGCTGTTGCCGTTGGCCGCGAGCTCGCTGGTCGCGCAGGAGATGCCGGCGGCGCCGAGGTCCTGGATGGCCTCGACGAGCTCGCCCTTGTACAGCTCGAGGCAGCACTCGATGAGCACCTTCTCGGCGAACGGGTCGCCGACCTGCACCGCGGGGCGCTTGGTCGGGCCGGTGCTGTCGAACGAGTCGGAGGCCAAGATGCTGGCGCCGCCGATGCCGTCGCCGCCGGTGCGGGCGCCGAAGAGCACGACCTTGTTGCCGACGCCGGTGGCGTTGGCGAGCTTGAGGTCCTCGTGACGGAGCACGCCGACCGCGAGCGCGTTCACCAGCGGGTTGGCCTGGTAGACGGAGTCGAAGACCGTCTCGCCGCCGATGTTCGGAAGGCCCAGGCAGTTGCCGTAGAAGCTGATGCCGCTGGTCACGCCGTGCACGACGCGGGCGGTGTCGGGGTGGTCGATCGCGCCGAAGCGGAGGGCGTCCATGACCGCGACCGGGCGGGCGCCCATCGAGATGATGTCGCGGACGATGCCGCCGACGCCGGTGGCCGCGCCCTGGAACGGCTCGATGAAGGAGGGGTGGTTGTGCGACTCGGCCTTGAAGGTGACGGCCCAGCCCTCGCCGACGTCGATGACGCCCGCGTTCTGGCCCATGCCCACCATCAGGCGCTCCTTCATCTCGTCGGAGACCTTCTGGCCGAAGCGGCGCAGGTAGTTCTTCGACGACTTGTACGAGCAGTGCTCGCTCCACATGACGGAGTACATGGCCAGCTCGCCGGAGGTCGGGCGGCGGCCCAGGATCTCCTTGATGCGGGCGTACTCGTCGTCCTTGAGGCCGAGCGCCGCGTAGGGCTGCTCCTTCTCCGGAGTCGCAGTCGCGTTCTCGACGGAGTCGGGGACGTGCGTGTGGGCGGTGGCTTCGGGGGCGTTGGTCACGCGCACTCCTAAGGAAGGGGCCGAGCGGGGCGGTTCCAGTCTACCGGCGGATGCCGCGGGTCGATTCTTCAGTGTCCTGTTGCGCCCGAGCGCCCCGCGACCTCAGGCGGCCGCGGTCACCACGTGCGCCTGGATCCGGCCGCGGACCTCGCCGTCCCCGTGCCGCTGCGGCGATCGCCGCAGCCGCGCGGTGAGTCGCCTCGTCCAGTGCTCCGGCATCCCGCGTCTCGATCTCGGTCCGGAGCACGGTGCCCCGGCAGTACGCGGTCGCGGCGGCCAGGGCCGACGGTGCAACGCTCTGCGCGGTCACCGTCTCGATCGTGATGCTGCCGAAGCCGGCATCCGTCAGGTCCTGCCGGATGAGCGCGACGTCGTGGTACCCGTGCGGCGTGCGGGGGAGGAACCGCGGCGCGTTCTCGGGGAACATGGCGCCGAGGGCATCCGTGATCACGGCGGCGAAGTCGTTCCTGTCGATCGCGTCCCAGACGTTGAACAGGAACGTGCCGCCGGGCGCGAGCACGCGCCGCGCCTCGCTGAACGCACGCACCCGGTCGGGGAAGAACATCGCCCCGAACTGGCAGAGCACGACGTCGAAGCTCGCGTCGTCGAAGGGGAGGTCGGTGGCGTCCGCCACCTGCCATCGCACCCGCGGATCGCGCAGAGCGGATGCCGCGAAGTCGAGCATCGGCTGATTCAGATCGGTCGCGACGTAGGTGACATCCGCCGGAAGCTGCGGCCACAGCATCCGCATCCTGACTCCTTCTGAGCCGAGGGTACGCCTGCGCGAGGCCGGGGAGAAGGGGGGGTGGATGCGGAGTTCGCGTTCGCCGGATGTCTCCTTTCGGCTCCTCCGTCATGCCGGCGTCGATCTGGGATGCCCGCGCGGCTCGAGACGGGCTACTCCCACATTCTGGAAACGCTTGCGGCTGTGAGACTAAGCAGGAATACCGCAAGAGCATCCCATTCTGTAAACGCTTGCATTAACACGTGCGTCGGCGCTACCGTCATCGAGATGCACGCTGACGTGCTCTCGATCGCACGGCGAGGATGCCGGGCGGGCGATCCCGACGGAAGGAGAATCTCGATGTTCCCGAACGTTCTGCACCGCACCCGATCCCGCGAGCGATCACGCTCGAAGGGGCGGTTCGCCCTCCTGCTGCTGGCGGCTGTGCTCGCGATCCCGGCCTTCGCGGTCACCGCCCCGCCCGCACCCGCCGAGGCCGCGGCCCCGGGCCCGAAGGACGCCACCGCGGTGATGTTCGCGTACACCTGGAACGCGATCGCCCGTGAGTGCACCGACACCCTCGGCCCCGCCGGCTACGGCTACGTGCAGACCTCCCCGCCGCAGGAGCACGTGCTCGGGTCGGCCTGGTGGACCCATTACCAGCCGGTCTCCTACAAGCTCGACTCCCGTCTCGGCACCGAGGCCGAGTTCCAGGCCATGATCGACACCTGCGAGCAGGCGGGCGTCGGCGTCATCGTGGACGCCGTCATCAATCACATGTCCGGCCAGTCCGCCGGCGGCACCGGCTGGGCGGGCACGCAGTTCCAGCACTACAACTACCCCGGCACCTACTCGAGCTGGGACTTCCACTCCTGCCGCCGCGACATCGCGAACTACCAGAACCGGTGGGAGGTGCAGGAGTGCAACCTCGTCAACCTCTCCGACCTGAACACCGGCTCCGCCTACGTGCAGAACACGATCGCCGGCTACCTCAACAAGCTGGTCGGAATGGGCGTCGCCGGATTCCGCATCGACGCGGTCAAGCACATCGCCGCCGCCGACATGCAGGCGATCTGGAGCAAGGTGAACAACCGCGACTCGCTCTACGTCGTGCAGGAGGTCATCCGCGCGAACGAGCCGATCCAGCCCGAGGAGTACACGTCCGTGGGTGACATCCACGAGTTCGCGTTCGCCCGCAAGCTCAAGGAGGCGTTCGGCGGCGGCACCCTCAACTGGCTCATCGAGGGCAACGGCATCGGCTCGTCCTGGAGCGGCTTCCTCCCGCAGGCGAACGCGGCGGTCTTCGTCGACAACCACGACACCGAGCGCAACCACGAGACGCTCTCGTACGCTGACGGCGCGACGTACGATCTCGCCCAGATCTTCACCCTCGCCTGGAACTACGGCTCGCCGTCGATCCACTCGGGCTATTCGTTCAGCGACAACAACGCAGGACCGATCACGGATGCCGGCGGCAACGTCATCGATCCGGTGAAGGGCCAGGGCAACTGGACCTTCAAGCACGCGCAGAACGACATCATGAACATGGTCGGGTTCCGCAACACCACCTACGGCAAGCCGGTCACCGACAAGTGGACCAACGGCGGCAGCGCGATCGCGTTCGGCCGCGGGGATGCCGGGTATGTGGCGATCAACCGCGGCGCTTCACTCACCCGCACGTTCACCACGACCCTGCCAGACGGCACCTACTACAACGTGATCGATGCGGTCCGCACCGGCACGACCTGGTCGGGCCCGACCGTCACCGTCTCGGGCGGGCAGTTCAGCGCCACCGTCGGCGCGAACGATGCGATCGCGCTGCACGCCGGAGCCAAGGCGACCACGGGCGGGGGCGGCACTCCGGTGGGCGATGACCTGACCGTCTACTACTCGACCACGAAGAACTGGTCGGCGTACAACGTGCACTACAAGGTAGGCGCCGGTGCCTGGACCACCGCGCCCGGTCAGGCCATGGCGGCCGCGTGCGCGGGATGGGTGTCGAAGACGATCGACTCGAACGGAGCATCCGTCACCGCCGCGTTCAACAACGGCGCCGGCACGTGGGACAACAACGGCGGCAGCGACTACAGCCTCACCGGGGCGACAGCCTCGGTGAAGAACGGGGTCGTCACGACCGCGAACCCGTGCGCGGCGCCGCCGACCGACGACCTGACCGTGTACTACTCCACCTCGAAGGGCTGGTCGGCCTACAACGTGCACTACCGCATCGGCGCCGGCGCCTGGACGGCGGTTCCCGGCCAGGCCATGGCGGCGGCATGCACGGGCTGGGTGTCGAAGACGGTCGACTCGAACGGAGCATCCGTCACCGCCGCGTTCAACAACGGCGCCGGCACCTGGGACAACAACGGCGGACAGGACTACGCCTTCGCCGGCACGATCGCCGCGGTGAGCAACGGGGCGGTGACGACGGTCAACCCGTGCGGCTGAGCTGAGCGGGCGGCGGCATCCGGGGCCGGGCAGGGCTCCGGATGCCGTCGCGCTCATGTCACCCGGGGTTCATGGCGAGTTCATCGGACGGGAGAACGATCGAGCGTCAGCATCCATCGACCTGAGGAGCCCTCGTGATCCCCCGCCTGCTCACCGCCACCGCGATCGGCACGGCCGTCGTGCTCGTCGGCGCGTCCGCCGCGCACGCCCGCCCGCCGAAGCCCGAGCCCGAGCCCATCACCGCCGTCCTCGAGACTCCCGCCCTGTGGGACGAGGACGACGCCGACGCCGACGACCCCGCGATCTGGGTCGACCAGGACGCCCCCGAGAACAGCCTCGTGATCACCACGGCGAAGGAGGCCGGCCTCTACGTCTACGACCTACAGGGGCAGGAGGTCCAGCACGTCGAGCCGAAGCCCGCACCGGGAGAGGATGACGCGTCCGGCCGCTACAACAACGTCGACCTCATCGAGGACTTCGAGCTCGACGGCGAGCGGGTCGACCTCGCGGTGGCCTCCGACCGCGGCATGGACGACCTCGGCATCTTCGTGATCGACGACGGCGCGCTGACCGAGGTGACGGCTCCGGATTCCGGCTGGATCTTCAGCTCCTCGCAGGACCAGGTCAACGAGGAGCACACGGCCTACGGCCTCGCCACCTGGCAGGACGCCACCGGCGCCTACGCACTCGTGAGCCGCAACTCCGAGACCGAGGTCGCGCTGCTCGAGCTCACGGGCAACGACGACGGCACGGTCGGCTGGGAGATCGTGCGCACGCTCGCGCTCCCCGCCGAGTTCGCGATGCCCGACGGGTCGACCTGGACGACGTGCGACGACCCTGGGCAGTACGCGCAGGTCGAGGGAATGGTCGTCGACGAGAAGAGCGGCACCGCGTACCTCGGACAGGAGCTCGTCGGCATCTGGAAGATCGACGCCGCTCTCGAGGGTGAACCCGTGCTCGTCGACACCGCGGTCGAGTACGGCCTTCCAGGCACGTACGACGCCCAGACCGACGAGTGCGTCTACGGCGAGAACCCCGGCTTCGGCGGTGACGTGCTGCGCACCGACATCGAGGGCCTCACGATCTACCGCACCAAAGCGAACAAGGGCTACCTGCTCGCGTCGAGCCAGGGCGACGACACCTTCGCCGTCTACGAGCTCGGCACGCGCAACGACTACGTCGGCTCGTTCAGCATCACCGACGGCAGCGTCGACAGCACCCAGCACAGCGACGGCGCGGATGTCGTGAACGTCAGCCTGCCCGGCTTCGACGGCGGGCTGCTCGTCGTGCAGGACGGCGACAACACGCCGGAGGGCACGGACGAGTCCAGCACGAACTTCAAGTACCTCGCATGGGAGGACGTGGCCGAGAACAGCGGCCTCGACCTGGGCCAGGCGAAGCGCCAGAGGTGAGTGAAGCGGATGCCGCCGGGCCGAGGCTCCGGCGGCATCCGTCTGCGATCCCCGTGCTCAGTCGTCGAGGACGAACGTGACCTCGAGAGTCACCTGCCATTCGCTGATGGCGCCGTCGGCGACGAGGACCTGGTGCTCCTTGACCCAGGCTCCGCTGACATTGCGCAGCGTCTCGTTCGACCTCTCGATGCCGTGGCGAACGGCGTCCTCGAAGCTCTGCGATGAGCGGGACGTGATGGTGGTGACACGTGCGACCGACATGGCGATCCTCCTTCGTTGGTGGTGGCTCCCATGCAACCCTGCGGGCGGGGTGGGTGCAAGGGGTTGTGCCGGGCGGATGCCGAGTCCTCCGACGGCATCCGGCATCGTGTGACAGCGTGTCCCCATGACCGACACGTCCGCGACCGGGCCCACGACGCCCCGCCCGAGCCTCCTGTCCTTCGCGATCGGCGCTCTCGGCGGGATCGCCGGCCTGCTGCCGTGGCTGGTCGGCGGCGGGCGGCTGCCGCTGCAGAACCTCTGGGCGACGCAGACCATGCCCCGCGATATGCCGTTCTCGCCGCTGCCGATCAGCCAGTACTTCGTGGCGCTGCTGTTCTCGCTCGTCCTGCTCGGTGGGGTGTTCGCCGGGCTCGCCGTGCACGTCGCGGGGCAGCGGCGGCCGCTCGTCGCGTGGCAGGCGGCGCTGGGTGTCGCGGCGGTGCACATGATCGCGGTCGTGCTCTCGTTCGGCGTCCTCGCCGCCGGGCTGGGATTCGGCAGCGGAGTCGACCCGCGGGCGATCCTCTATCTCGCAGGGATGCTGGGCGGCACGATCGCCGCGGTGCTGATGGCGCAGGTGGGGTTCTGGATGACGTCGCGCCGCTCGGTGGGTGTCGTTTCGCTCGGCGTCGCGCTCGCCGCGGTGCCGTTCGGGAACTGGGTCGGGCGGTGGTTCGCGGCATTCACCGGCGACGCGTTCGTGCCGCCGTTCGTGTATTCGCTCGAGCGGTGGCTGCCGGCGGTCGTCGTCGGTGCGGCGCTGATCTGGTGCGGCGTGCGTCCGGTCTGGCGGCTCGTCGTCTGGGTCGTGGCGCTGCTGGCCCTGTGGGTCACGCCGGCGCTGTTCACGGCGATCCAGGCGGGGCTGGGGATGCGCGTGCTGCAGGGAGACGTGGCGGAGATGGCGGCGGTGTCGGTCCAGCTGTTCCCGCTGGTGCTGGCGGAGGTGTGGATGCCGGTGGTCGTCGGGTTCGCGATCGCGGTGGTCGGGACGACGGTGCGGATGCTGGTCGCGAAGGCGCCGCGCGAGATTGAGACTGGAGAACGAGTCGAGGCGAGCCCGGGCCGGTGACGGGCTCCTGCCGTCTGTATTCACAACGTGGCGAGCGGGCCCTCGCCGCGGCGGAACAGTCCGAGGTCTCGACGCAGCTTCCCCGCGATCCCCCGGAGTGATGCGTTGTGGCGCACGCGGGCGCTGGCGAGCGCATGGCGTGCGATCCAGCGGGTGCCGGGCTGGCGCTGAGCGAGCGGCGCAAGCATCGGGCTGAGGGTCGAGTGCCACGTTCCGGCGGGAAGCACGTAGAACCAGAGCGCGCCGGAACCGTCATGGTGATTGATGCTGACGAGCTCGAACGGGCCGTCTAGCCGCGGAGCGCCTAAGCGTCCACGATCGATCGAGCACTCTGCGGGCAGCTCGCACACGAGGAACACCTCGTGGCCGTCGCCGATGTAGCCGGCGTCGACGAGGTCGAGGCGTCGGGCGCCGATGATCCTCATGAGGAGCTCTGCATGCTCCTCATTCTGGATCGGGCGGTTGTGGTTGCCGATCACACCGAGCGACTTGCTCGAGCCGGTGAGCGGGTCGTCTCGGATCACGGCCGCGAGGGCGTGCACGTCGGCCGTGCCTGAGGTGTCGAGTGCGACCAACGGCGCCTTTCGCAGGTTCCAGCCGTCGAGTGACCAGGGTCTCAGCGCGTCTCGCGCAGCATCCGCCGGGATGTCGTCGGTTCCGATCGGCGTTCGTGTGGTCCCCATGCTGCTCCTCCAGTTGGGAGCATCATCCACCTGGGTACGGACATCGGGAAACGGGAACCCTCGTTTTGTTCGATTCTTGCGTTTTGTTCGAATTGGGCGCATGATGAAAGTCCACCTTGGAGGAGTCATGAGCGCGGCAATCCGTTCCCGTCGATCCGTTGATCCCGTGAGCCCGACCGACTCGCAGGGCATCGCCGGCCTTGCCCGGTTCATCGAGCGTGAGGCTGTGGAGAACGTCAAACCTAAGCTGGTGGGCCCGGATAACGAGTCGATCGAGCTTCCTGATGAGGTCTACGAGATCCTCGTTCGGGTGACATCGGCCATGCGAGCGGGGAACGCCGTCAGCGTGGTTCCCTATGCGATGCGTGTGAGCACGCAGGAGGCGGCTGAGATGCTGGGCATAAGCCGGCCGACGTTCATTCGGCTGCTGGAACAGAACGAGATTCCGTACGAGCAGCCCGGTCGGCACCGTCGAGTCCAGCTGGCGGATGTGCTCGCGTATCGTGACCGCACGCACAGCAGTGCCATCGATCGCCTGGACGCGCTCACCGCGGAAGCATCCGCGAACGGCTTGTACGACACCGAGCGGGCCGACTACATCGAGGCGCTGAAGGCTGCGAAGAAGCGATCGCGGAAAGCGTGATCACGCATGGCCATCTTCGCAGCGGTGCTCGACGCCTGCGTCATGGTGCCGGTCGCCTTGTGCGACACGCTGCTGCGGTTGGCTGAGGAGCGGCTCTATCGTCCTATCTGGTCCGAACGAATACTCGCCGAAGCGACGGATGCCATCGGCGCGATCCACCCGGACATCGACTCGAGCGCGCTGCAGCGCAGAGTCGCGTACATGAATGACACGTTTCCAGGTGCGTGCATCGGTGATTTCGCGGAGATCGAGGCGGGTCTGCAGCTGCCGGATCCGGACGACAGGCACGTGGTCGCGGCGGCCTTACGGGCCAGGGCCGACGCCGTCGTGACGGCGAATCTGCGGGACTTCCCCATCGACGCGATGCTTCGCCTGGACCTCGAGGTGATCTCTCCGGATGACTTTCTCATGAGCCAGCTGGACATGCGCAGCGCCGTCGTCATTGAAGTGCTCGAGGCGCAGGCTGCGGCGACGCGCAATCCGAAGCGAAGCCTCGATGACGTCCTCACAGCACTGGCGAAAGCGGGTGTACCTGGTTTTGTGGATGAGGTTCGCAGTCGGTTCTGAGCTCCCCTAGGCCGCGCGCCGGCGGGTGCCGTCGTCATGGACGGAAATGCGACGTGCGCCGGCGTGGAGGCGTCTTTAGATTGGTGGTTCCCGCTGTTGTGAAGGAGTCCACGCGTGCCCGAGTTCCAGACCGCGACCGCCGGCGTTCTGCCGACTCGTCGCTCGCCTCGCGCTGACTCTGCCCGCATGAGCGCCGTCGTTCGATGTCGGCGAGTGAGCTGAGAGACGCCCATGACCGACGCGCGCATCGCACAGCATCCGTTCGACACCCGGACCCGCTTCCACCTCGACCGGCCCGAGAGCCGCAAGTGGAGCCTGCACCCCGGCCGCATCGGCGCCTGGGTCGCCGAGATGGACTTCGGCGTTGCGCCCGAGATCGCCGCGGCGATGCACCGCGCGATCGATGAGGAGAACCTCGGCTACCTGTCGCCTCCGCTCGCG
Source organism: Microbacterium sp. SD291 (assembly GCF_017355365.1). Taxonomy (GTDB): domain Bacteria; phylum Actinomycetota; class Actinomycetes; order Actinomycetales; family Microbacteriaceae; genus Microbacterium. Next base: position 61,529 of record NZ_JADIJR010000019.1, read on the forward strand.
GCGCAGCTCGGTGTCGCGACGTCCGACTGGATGCGTCACGAGTACGGCTGGGCGGTCGACCCCGAGCGCGTGCATCCGGTCTCCGATGTGATGGCCGTGCTGCGGGTGGCGGTCGAGGAGTACGCGCCCGCCGGCTCGCCGGTGATCGTGCCGACGCCGGCATACATGCCGTTCCTGACATATCTTCCGACCATCGGGCATCCGGTGATCGAGGTCCCCGGCGTCGAGGTCGACGGCCGGTGGCAGCACGACCTGCAGCGCATCGACGAGGCCTTCGCCGCAGGCGCCCGCACGCTCGTGCTGTGCAACCCGCACAACCCCACCGGCACGGTCGCCGACCGCGCCGAGCTCGAGGCGATCGCCGAGATCGTCGAGCGGCACGGCGGCCGGGTGTTCGCCGACGAGATCCACGCGCCGCTGCGCTTCGACGGGCGGCCGTTCGTGCCGTACGCGTCGGTGTCGGAGGCGACCGCCGCGCACACCGTGACCGGCACGAGCGCGTCGAAGGCGTGGAACATCCCCGGGCTCAAGACCGCGCAGCTGATCACCTCGAACGACGCCGACCAGAAGCTCTACTGCCGGTTCGGGTTCTCGGTGCAGCACGGCGCCGCGACGGTCGGCGTGGTGGCGTCGACGGCCGCGTACCGCGACGGCAAGCCGTGGCTCGACGGAGTGCTCGGCTACCTGGACGGGTCGCGGTCTGCGCTCGCGTCGCTGGTCTCGGACCATCTGCCCGGGGCCGTGTACCGGGCGCCCGAGGCGACGTACATCGGGTGGATCGACACGAAGGCGCTGGGCATCGACGGGCCGCCGGCGGAGTTCTTCCGCGAGCAGGCCGGAGTCGTGCTCACCGAGGGCCAGCTGCTCGGACAGGGATACGAGGACTTCGTGCGAGTGGTGTTCGCCACGCCCCGGCCGATCCTGGAAGAGGCGGTTACCTCCATGGGAGAGGCGCTGCGGCGTCGCTGACGGGGTCGGACCGCGCGGGTGCCCACGTCGACTGAGGGGCCAGAAATGCACCCGAATCGGCTCTTTCGCATCCATTTCTGACCCGGTCTGAGGGCGTTCCCGGTTCCGGGCTTACTGCACCGACCAGCCACCATCCGACGCGAGGATCGCCCCGTTGATGTTCACGGCGTCGTCGCTGAGCAGGAACGTGATCGACGCGGCCAGGTGCTCGGCGGTCGCGACGGTCGGGATCGCCTGCTGGAACGGCGCAAGGCGCGCGGACCCGCGCTCCGACATGTTCGGGGGCATCGGGATGCCGGTGGCGACACCGCCCGGGGCGACGGAGTTCACCCGGATGCCCTTCGGCCCGTACATGAACGCCGCGGACTTCGTGACGCCGATGATGCCGTGCTTGCTCGCCGTGTAGGCGTTGCCCGAGGAGTTGCCGCGCAGGCCGGCCTCGCTCGAGACGTTGAGGATCGCACCGCGGCCGGCCGCCTCCATCACGGGCAGAACGGCGCGCATGAGCTTGAACGGGGCGGTGAGGTTGATCGCGATGACGCGGTCCCAGACGGCATCCGTCGTCTCGCCCGCGGGGGAGAAGTCGTCGTTGATGCCGGCGACGTTCGCGAGGCCGTCGATGCGGTCGCCCGCTGCGGCGACGACGGCGTCGATCGCGCTCTGCTGGGTGAGGTCGGCGGCGACGGTGACGACGTCGGGGAACTCCGCCTTCAGTGCGTCGAGCTTCTCGGCCGAGATGTCGGCGGCGATCACGCGTCTGCCTTCGCGGGCGATGCGGGATGCCGTGGCCCTGCCGATTCCGGATGCGGCGCCGGTGACGATCACGGTCTTGCCGGCGAAGCGCCCGGTGGTGGGCTGCTCGGCCCAGCCGGTGGACTCGTCGGCCTCGGGGATCTCGCCGCCGTTGGCTGCGCGGACGAGGTCGTCGACGACCGACTGCGGCATGGCGCCCTGGCTCATCGCGACGAGCTGCTGCAGCGGCAGGCCAAGCACGGGAGTGAGCAGCTCGGGGTCGGCGCCGGTCTTCTCGAAGAGGCCGCGGATGAGCGGACCGCCGACCTCATCGTTCAGCCATTCGCCGATGGTGGAGTGTGCGGTGAGGGCCATGCTGGTGCTCCTTCTCTGTCGTTCCTTGAACTTGCCTGGGTCCCTGAGCTTGTCGAAGGGCCCGTGAGCGTGCTCTTTGGGTCCCTGAGCCTGTCGAAGGGCCCCGATCCATTACGCAACGGTGCGTCTAGTTATCTGTGATCGTACTCCTCGATAGCCTGTGAGCGTGCCGAGACCTCGAAGTGAAGCCGCGCGCCAGTCGGTGCTGGAGGCGATGCGCGCCGCGCTCTCGGCCGGCGGGTACGAGGCGGTGACGATCGAAGGTCTCGCGGATGCCGCGGGCGTCTCGAAGCAGACGATCTACCGGTGGTGGCCGTCGAAGGCGGCGATCCTCGGGGAGGCGCTGCTGGAAGGATCTCTTCCGGCGGTGGAGCTGCCGATGACGGACGACCTGGCGGCGGATCTGCGCGCCCTGTTCGCGGCGCACGGGAAGGACGGCGAGACCGTCGCGCTGGCCCGTGCGCTCATCGCGGTGACGGCGACGGATCCGGAACTGGGGGCGCGGCTGAACGAGCGCCTGGCAGCGCCGATCCGGGAGTGGACGGCGGAGAGGCTGGCCCGTGGTGTGGAGGCCGGGGAAGTGAGGGCCGATGTGGATGCTGCGGTCGTCGCGGATCAGCTGATCGCACTCGGGAGCTACGGGGCGCTGCTGGGGGTGCCGCTGGATCGGGAGCGGGCGGATGCTCTGGCAGACCTCGTTCTGCGGGGAATCGCGCGCGGGTGATCGCGAACGTTTCGTCCCGCGCTCGGAAGTTCCGATCCTGACTCGCCGCGTCTCGATCGTGACTGTCGCGACAATCTCCCACTCGCTCCTGAGCGGTGCGAGACCATCTCGTTACTTGCGTCGCATCTCGCGCACGAAGATCCAGATAAGCCAAATCCCGCCAGTAAGCAGAGTGAGGATCGCATCTAGCAGGAAATTACCAAATCCGTATTTCTTGGTCTTCGCCATACGGGAATCCTATTGCCACCTCGGGATGGTGAGGCCCAACACGTCAGCCCGCCGAAATCGAGCTTTCGGCGCCGTGATCCGCCACCGTTGCAAGAAGCGCGACATACCGAGGAAAGGGTTCATTCCGTCGATATGGTCGCGTTTTTCCGCGCCGCGGACCGCGACCGGATAGACATTCACCTGCGATGGTGGTGAGTTGCGGCCATACGCGAGCGTCTTGCGACGGAGTCCCAAGCCGCTCGACCCGTAGCATCGCTCTGATGGAAGCATTCGAGCAGTTTGTGGGCTCTTCGGACATCCGGTGGGGGTGAGGCTCG